>NZ_JAYKYU010000004.1:0-892711 GCF_035818515.1 Nocardia sp. CDC153
GGGCAGGTTCGCCGGACTCAGGTGCCCGGTCGGCTGCCGGAACTCACCGCATTCGTGGGTGATCTTCACTCGCACCGACGCGTCGTGGGCCGACAAACCGAGGGTGCGGCGCAGGAACGGAATCAGCTTGCCCGCGCCACTTTCCTCGGGCAGGGCGCGTTCGTGGGCTTCGATGATCAGCTTCGAATCCAGCGCCGACAGTCGACGGATGGAGGTTTCCAGCTGCTGCATCAAGGCCACGACCTCGGTATTGGAGAACTCGAGGCGACCGTGCCGGACCGAATTCGACACGGCTTCGACCGCGGCCCCCAGTTCGGTGATCCCGCAGTTCTCGAATGTCACCCCGTTCGAATCCATGTGCTAATTCTACCGCTTTCATGATCTCAGCGATAGACGAATTCCATTGTTACATAAGGCATTTCAGAAAAACTGGTCGCCCTGCGATGAGTTTCGGGAGATGCGGCCGTCTGGGTTTTCATGACGAAAGTTTTGTTGCATACGACCATGTCGTTGGATGGATTCATCGCGCCGGAGGATGACTCCACAGAGTGGATGTTCGGTTATGGAGCGGCGGGGAGTCTCGGGATGGAGACCATGCAGCGGCTCGGGGCTGTGTTGTCAGGGCGAAGGGGGTACGACCTTGGGAATCGGCCCGACGATGGGGAACGGAAGTTGTACGGGGGAATGTGGGCGGGGCCGGTGTTCGTGCTGACTCATCGGGCGAATGACGTGCCGGATGATCCGAATGTGACGTTCTTGTCCGACGGAATCGAGGACGCGGTCGCAAGGGCGAAGGCCGCGGCCGGGGAGGGCGATGTGGCGGTGCTCGGGGCGAGCTTGTCGCAGCAATGCCTCGAGGCGGGCCTGGTGGATGAGGTTGTGTTGCATGTGGTGCCGGTGTTGCTCGGGGCCGGGGTGCGGTTGTTCGGGAGTGGCGGACCGGCGCCGTTGCGGAAGATCGGTGGGGATGGGGTGGGGCAGATTACCGATTTGCGGTTTGCCGTCGAGGGGCGCGGTTAACGGGGGCGCTCGGATTTGGGATCTGCGTTACGGTGAGCGGCGAGCACGACGTGGGTCGGAGGTAGCAGGCTGTGGGGCGGACACTCGCGCAGGGGCAGGTATTCGCGGGCTATACCGTGGAGCGGCTGCTCGGCGTGGGCGGGATGGGGGAGGTGTATCTCGCCCAGGATCGGGACCTGCCGCGGCCGGTGGCGTTGAAGCTGTTGGCGGCGGCGAAGGCCGATGACCCGGAGGTCCGGGCGCGGTTTCTGCGGGAGGCGGATACGGCTGCGCGGCTTTCGCATCCGAATATCGTCGCGGTGTACGCGCGGGGCAATGACGAGCATCGGCTGTGGATGGCCATGCAGTACATCGAGGGAACCGACGTGTCGGCAGTGCTGCGCGACGGCCCGCTGCGGCCCGACTACGCGGTGCGGATCATCGGGGAGACCGCGCGGGCGTTGGACCACGCGCATCGGGCGGGCGTGCTGCACCGCGACGTGAAACCGGCGAACATCCTGCTGGCGTGGGGGCCGGATCAGCGGGTGTATCTGGCGGACTTCGGGATTGCGAAGGCCGTGGACCACACCAGCGCGCTCACCCGGACCGGGGAGATGTACGCGAGCTTCCAATACGCCGCGCCGGAGCAGTTCGAGCTACGCACCGACACCGACCACCGCGCCGACGTGTACGCCTTGGGCTGCACGCTCTTTCACATGCTCACGGGCCAGTTGCCGTACCCGGGCGAGACCACGGCCCAACTGGTGGCCGCACACCTGAGCGCGGAGATCCCACGCCCGAGCCAGGTGAATCCCGCTGTGCCCCAGGCCTTCGACCAGGTCATCGCCCGGGCCTTGGCCAAGAACCGGGACCAGCGCTTCGGCAGCTGCGGTGAACTGGCCGCCGCGGCCCAGCAGGCCCTCACGGCGACGCCCGCCACCGCAGGGCCGTGGATCCGGCACGAGGAAGCCGCGCAACCGCAGGCGCGAATGGGCTTGGATCCGAGCAAATTCACCGGCGCGACGACCAAACCCAGCATGACCACCCAGCGCCCGCCGTCATGGACGGCCCCGACGCAGGTCAACGCGGCCGGATTTTCCGCCTCCCCATTCGATTCCCAGCCACACCAGTTCACCTCGCAACCGCATGAGCTCGTCGCCCCACCGGCGTACGGCCCGCTTGGCAGTGGGCCGCGCCCCGTCGACGCCCCGCCGCCCCCGCCCCGCCGCACCCGCAAACCCTTGATCGCCGCCTTCGCCGCGGTCCTCGTCGTGGCCGGTGGCGTCAGCACCGCATTCGGCACCGGCGCACTGCATTTCGGCGATTCCAGCTCGGTCACCGGTTCCAGCTCCGTCACCGATTCCAGCGGCCAGACGCCCGTCCCCGCCGACGCCTCCCAGGCCGCCGCTACGAAGGCCGCCTGCGATTACGGCCAACTGGTGGAGACCTACGACTACAGCGATGGCGACGCCTGGCAGACCAAGGTCGAGGACGGGGCCACCGGGACCTGGAAGGGCACGCTGTCGACCTTGATGCCGATCCTTCGGGTGGCGCTGGAGTCCGGCGACCACACCCGCTCCACCGGCGGCAAATGCACCGTTACCTCGGGCAGCGGCACGCATTACGAATTCACCGCGAGCTTCGATCTGGTCGACACCAAGGACGGCAAGGACACCAACCAGCGCACCCAGACCTTCCCGATGGCCATGGATTACACCGATGGCCGCTGGCTGTGCAGCAAGCTGACCATTCCGGGCCTCTCCGGCTGACCGAACCGACCACCTCGGATGATCTGGAGCACAAACGGATTTCATACGCCGACGCTCGAATTACCCGGCTAGCGCAAGAACTGGACGTGCGATAGATTGCCCTGCGGACTGCTCGGAGCCGGGCGTCGGAAGGAATCGAGCGTGGGGAATTCTGGCGCGGGGGTAAGTGCCGGGACATTCAAAATACTCGTCGAGAACGGCGAGTATCGATTACACAATCGCGGGGATATCGCCATGATGGCGATCACCGTCGAGCGATTGCGGGAACGCTGGCCGCGCGCCCGCATCGGGATGCTCACCGATGAGCCCCGGGTATTGCGCGGGCTGCTGCCCCAGGTGGAACCCGTGGTGTCGCGCACCGGCGGGCATTGGGGCAGAAGCGGTCTCGCGGGAATGATGGACGAGCAGGCGGGTGTCCATCTCATCGGTCCGGCCGCACTGCAATGGCGAGCCATGACCGACATGCCGAAACGCCATCTGCGCGACGCCACCGACCGCGCCCGCCGGGAGGTGCACCGGCTGACCCTGCGCGACCTTCGGCCCGCACCGACCGGCCTCGATCTGCCGCCCGTCCCCGCCGCCCTCGCGGCGTCGGACCTGGTCGTCGCCCTGGGCGGCAGCTATCTCACCGATGTCGATCCACGCCAAGCGCACCGCACCCTCAATCTGCTGGAAGCCGCCCAGCACCACGGCATTCCGAATGTCATGACCGGGCAGGGCTTGGGCCCGATACACGACCCGGAGCTGCGCCGCCGTGCCGCCGAGGTGCTGCCGGACGTGGACCTCATCGCCGTCCGTGAGGGCCGCTACGGTCCCGCGCTGCTGGCCGAACTCGGTGTCCCCGCGGACCGCATCCTGGTCACCGGCGACGACGCGGTCGAATTCGCCTACCGTGTACGCCGATCCGCGATCGGCGCGGATCTCGGTGTCTGCCTGCGTATTTCGAAGAAGTCCAAGGTAAGCGACGCGGCCCGCGACACCCTCACCACCGTGCTGCGCCGCGAGGCCGGCGACCTGGACGTCGCCCTGGCCCCACTCATCGTGTCCGAGCACGAGGACGAGGACCGCCGCCACACCCTGCCGCTGCTGGCGGACGCGACCCGAACCCGCCCCGCCCTCGCCCGCACGGGCACCGCCCAGGATCTCGTGCGCCAGGTCGCGCGCTGCCGGGTCGTGGTCACCAGCGCCTACCACCTCGCGCTTTTCGCCCTCTCCCAGGGCATTCCGGCCGTGGCTGTAACGGCGTCGCGGTACTACGACGACAAATTCCATGGATTGGCCGACGCATTCGACTCCGCGACCGCCGACGCCGGACTGCGGATCGTGCACCTGGACGTGGACAACCTCGATGCCGAATTGACACGTGCGGTTCGACAGTTGTGGGAGTCCGCGCCCGAGGTGCGGGATACGCTGCAGCAGAGGGCGGTTGAGCAGATCGACGCCGGTCGCGCCGGTCTGGATCGGGTAGCCGGGCTGGTGGCGGGAGGTGAGGCCGGTCCGGTGACAGTTGCCGAACCACGTCAGGGGGATTGAATGAAGACCCTTTCGGTGTGCGTGCCCGCCCGAGACGCCGGGCGGGCCCTGGAGCCGACCCTGCGTTCGATCCTGGACCAGGACACCGACGCGGAGATCATCGTGCTGGACAATGCCAGCACCGACGACACCGGCGTGATCGCGAAATCCTTCGACGACAAACGTGTGCGCGTGCACCGCAATGTCGAGTCCCTACCGCTCGGCGAGAACTGGAACAAGGCCATCTCGCTGAGCCGCGGCCGCTTCGTGAAGGTGGTCCGCCCCGGCGACATTCTGCTCCCGGGCGCGCTGAACCGACAGCTGGAAGTCATGGGCGACAATGGAATCGCCTTGTGCTCGGCCAAGTTTCAGATCATCGACGACCACGGCGCGGTCCAGGCCACCGACCTCGGCCTGACGAACCTCCTCGGCCGCCGCGACGCCCGCACCCTCATGCGCGCCCTCATCCACCGCGGCCCCGCCGATTTCGGCCCCACCTCCGCCGCCGTCTTCCGCCGCCAGGACTTCGACCGCGTAGGCGGCTTCCGCGGCAACCCCGGCTCACCCCTCGACCTGGACCTCTTCGCCCGCGTCTGCGTCTTCGGCCACTTCTATGGCATGCCCGAAACCCTCACCGCCCAACGCGATTCCGATACCACCCCATCGACCGCCGCGCTCACCGAAATGCTGCGCTTCCACCACCGTTTGGGCGCGGAATACCCCCAATATGTGGGTCGCGCAGCAGTTTTCGGCGGTGATTGGCGACTGGCCCGCGCCGCCGCCGACCGCGTTCGAGGCACGGCCGCTGCCCGCCGTCGCCCTGAAATATCCCGCTGATCGGCGGCAGTCCATCAACTGAACGGATCCGGGCGGCCGCCGAGGCGCGGTGTCCGCCCGGACCCGATCGATCAGATGCTCGACAGCGGTCCGTACGCGACGACGGTGTCGCCGCTGCCGCTCACCAGCCGCACGAAGGGGCGGATGGTGGTGGTGCCGAGGACGCCGGTGACGGTGCCGTGGAAGCCGGACATGGTGATGCAGCCGTCGGTACCGGAGATGTCGCCACCGGCGGCGTCGACGGACTGGATGCCGGGACCGAAGCCGACGTCGAGCTGAATGCCCAGGGTCGGAATCAGATTGAAGACATCGGCCTTGGCGTCGTTGCCGATCTCCAGCTCCAGGCCCGGGGTCTGGTACTGGAAGGAGATCTTGCCCGACAGGGTGGCCGGGTAGCCGACCTGGTAGCCGATGGTGATGTGGCCGTTCCACGAATCACCCTCGGGCAGATCCACCTTGAAGCAGGCCTTGCCGCTGTGGAACCACTCGCGGGTGAGCGGGTTCCCGTCCAGCGGCGGCACCCAGTCGATGCGGGTGTCGGCCGAGATGGCCTGAACGGTGCGACCCTTCTGGTCGACGATCTGATTGGTGGCATCCACGGCGGCGGCACCGGTGCCGCCGCTCAGCACGAGGCCGATGGTGCCCGCGGCCGCCACGACGGCGGTGCGCGAAAGCGCAGTCTTGGTGTTGCGCATGATAAATCCCATTCCCTCATCAGATGTAGCTGCGTAATGTCTACGCGTGCTTGATGATTCCCCTGTGTGCTCGGGACACGGGTGTACTTCCCCCCGTCCCCCTCGGTCGTGATCGACCCCACGCTGAGACTATCCCACTCAATTCCCCTGCGTGTGGCCGCAATCGCATGATCGGTATCACAGTCCGACGAGTTGCGCGCTCGGCGGACCCATGTCGCGGCCGGGCGAAGGTTGCTGGCGTTCATAGTGGTTCGGGCACTTCGACAATCCACCTCCCATCCAGCTCGGGCCACCGGGACGAGACCTCCGGCAACAGATCGGGAAGGGTCAGGAAAACCCGATCGGGCTGCGCGGCAACGAGTTCGGCCGGAGACAGAATCGGGATGTCGGTGCCGGGCATGCGGCGGCCCTGCTTGCCCGGGGACGCGTCGGCGACCCCCGCCAGCAGGCCGCGATGCGCACCCGCGAGATGCAACAGCGCCACCGCGCGCGAGGCCGCGCCGTAGGCGTAAACCGTCCGGCCGGAGGCGCTTTCGGCCTCCAGCCAGCGCCGCAGCGCCCCGGCCTGCGCGTCGGCGGCCTGCTGCAGTCCGCGCACCACGGCCGGATCCGCGACGGCGGACTCCGCCGCGCGAATGCGGGCGATCGACGGATCGGCCTCGGCGGGCGCGTGCACCGCCGCCACCAATACCGTTCCGCCATACAGCGAGAACTCCCACGCGGTGACCGCGACCAGCCCCGCCGACCGCAGCAGCGCCTGCAATGCCGCCATAGAGTAGTACGCGAAATGCCCGTGCCGCAGCGCGTTCCACTGCCCCTGCCGCACGATCGCATGCAGCGAATGGAACTGCAGCAGCAACACCCCGCCCGGCGCGACGGCCGCGGCCCGCTGCGCGAAGGCCACCCGCTGATGCGGCTCGTGCATGATGCCGAAGCAGTCGATCACCACATCCGCGGGCCGCTCGGTGACCGTGTAGCCGCGCTCGGTCAGTAGCGGCAGCCAACTGCCGCCGTGTGGACTCCCGAACTCGCGCACCGTGCCGCCGCCCGGCAGCCATCCGCCCGCCGCGACCCGCGCCACCGCGTCGGCGGCCTGATCACGCAGCGCCTGCGGTTCCACACCGCGCGGCTCCGCGGTCACCGTATCGTCCTCGGCCAACTGCGCCAGCCCGCACATGGCACACAGGTCCATGGCCAGCCCGTGCGTGGCCTCGTCCCGTTCGCGCGCCGACTCCAGACTCGGAAAGTCGTCCGCCGCAGGCATTTTCCCGAGATCCAGCACCCGCACCAGCGGTCCCAGCCCGCAGCCGCGACACCGGTACAACGGTTCGCCGCTCATGGCACGATGACCCGGTGCGCATCGAAGAGACCGCCCTCGCCGACGTCCTGCTCCTGACCCCGCAGCCTCACCGCGACGACCGCGGCCTGTTCACCCGGACCTTCGACGCCGAGGAGTTCGACGCCCATCTCGGCACGCCCGGCCTGTCCGCGACCTTCGTGCAGGACTCCCAGTCGCGCTCGATCCAGGGCGTGGTGCGCGGCATGCACGGCCGGTCCGGGCGCGGGGAGGCCAAACTGGTGCGCTGCGCGCACGGCGCGGTCCACGACGTCCTGGTCGACATCCGCCCGGACTCGCCGACCTTCGGCCGCCAGCAGGCATTCCTGCTGGACGACACCGACTTCCGCCACCTCTACGTCCCGCCGGGCTTCCTGCACGGCTTCCAGGCGCTGACCGAGATCGCCGACGTCTGCTACCGCATCGACCGCCCGCACGATCCGGCCGAGGACCTGGGCGTCGCGTTCGACGACCCGGAGCTGGCCATCGCCTGGCCGCGGCCGGTCACCGTGGTGTCGCAGCGCGATGCGGGCGCGGGCTCGTGGCGTGAGCTGCTCGCCGCCCTTCACCTCACACCCCGCTCCTGACCCGACGCAGCTCGTCATCGAGCACCCCGGCCTGCTTCAGCGACGTCAAATGCGCCAGCCGCGTGAACCGCTGGAAGAACGCCTCGGAGGTGAGCCCGCGCGCGGTGTACTCGCGATACAGCTCCGCCGCGCCGTCGGGAATGCTCCACCGCGCCTCGAAACCCAATTCCTTTCGGGCATAACCGAAGTCGACCCGGTAGGAGCGCGGGTCCGCGCCGCTCTCGCCGGTGATGGCCAACGTGGATTCCGGGACCACGTCGACCACCGCCTGCGCGATCTGCGCCACGGTGAGATTGTTGGCCTCGGTGCCGACGTTGTAGGCGCGGCAGTGAATGGCCTCGATGGGCGCTTCCAGACAGGTGGCGAACGCCTGCGCGATGTCCTGGGCGTGCACCAGCGGCCGCCACGGCGTGCCGTCGGAGAGCACCTTCACCTCGCCGGTGAGCACCGCGTACCCGACCAGATTGTTGAGCACGATATCGGCGCGCAGCCGCGGGGAGAACCCGAACGCGGTGGCATTGCGCAGGAAAACGGGGGAGAAGCCGGAGTCGGCGATGGCGGCCACATCGTCCTCCACCCGAACCTTGGACTCGGCGTAGGGGGTGAGCGGACGCAGCGGAGCGTCCTCGGTCACCAGACCATCCCCGGCCGCCCCGTACACCGAACACGTGGAGGCGTAGAGGAATCGGCGCACCCCGGCCTCCTTGGCCAGCCGCGCGAGCCGCACCGAGGCGTGATGATTGATGTCATAGGTGATCTGCGGGGCGAGCGCGCCCAGCGGATCGTTCGACAGCGCCGCCAGATGCACGACCGCGTCGAATCCGGCCAGCTGCTCGACGGTCACGTCGCGCAGGTCCACGTCGATGCTCGGCGGCGCGGGCGGGGCCGCACCCAGCACGCATTCGGCGAAATACCCGGTGTCCAGGCCGGTCACGTCGTGACCGGCCCGCTGTAGCAGCGGCACCATGACGGTGCCCAGATACCCCTGATGCCCGGTGACGAGCACGCGCATGACTATGCACCTCCGAAAGTGATGGTGGCCTTCTCGACCAGGAACGCCTCGGCGTAGCGGGCGCGGCACTGCACCCCGCGCAATCGACACAGCCCCAGGAACGACTCCTCGTCGAACCAGTCGTGATCCCGTTGCGACGGATAGTGTTTCATCAACAGCTCGGCCTTGCGCCGCGCGACGACCTCCGACAGCGGATGGAACAGCGACGGCCGCGGAGTATCGTTCTCCCACTTGAGGATCTCGTAGCCGAGGATCAGGTGGTCGCGAAACTCGGTGGGGGCCAACTCGGCCAGCAGCCGGTGATCCTGATGGGCGTCGTCGCGCTGCGGCGCGAACACCACCTGGGGGTCGCCACCGCGACGCAGCTCGCCCACCGCTTCCTTGGCGCGCTCCCAGTGCACGGGCGTGCGGCCGTCGGGCAGGTCCAGGACGCGCACATCCAGATCCGCTCCCGGACAGAAGGATTCGAGCGCGGCCCGCTCCTCGCCCTCCCGCTCGGTGCCCGCGCCGGTCAGGATCAGCGCCCGGACCCGAAGCCCCGGAACGGAATCGGCGAGCGTCAGCAGCGTCCCGCCCAGACCGATGGCGAGATCATCGCAATGGGCTGCCAGAAGCGCGATCTCGGTGATCGCGCCGGTGTCGAGTCGGATCATGCGGTGCGTTCACCCGCGGTGTCCCGCTCCCACACCATCCACGGCCGATCGCCCTGCTGATACCCGGCATCCAGTTCCGCGCGCTCCTTGAAGGTGTCGGCGGGCTTCCAGAAACCGTGATGCTGATACCCGAACAACCGCCCCTGCGCGGCCAGCGCGCCACAGGCGTCCTCCACCAGATCCCCGCCGGGCGGCAGATGGTCGAAGACCTCCGGGGTGAGCACGAAATAGCCGCCGTTCTCCCAGATCGGCAGCTTCGAGACCGGCGTGATGTTCTTGACCTCGCCCACCGAGTTCACGTCCACGCAGTGGAACGAGGACTGCGGCGGCACGATCATCATCGATGCCGCGGCCCCGGAAGCCTGGAACTGCTCGATCATTTCGTCGAGCGGGGCATCGGTGAGCACGTCGGCGTAGTTGGCCAGGAAGTACGGTTCACCGTCGAGGTGGTCGCGCACCCGGCGCAGCCGCTCACCGATGGGCGATTCGAAACCCGTGTCGACGAAGGTGATGGTCCAGTCGCTGATATCGGACTGCAGCATCTCGACCTTGCCGCCCCGGATCACGAAGTCGTTGGACACCGACTCCTGATAGGTCAGGAAGAAGTTCTTGATGTGGGCGGCCCCGTAGCCCAGGCACAGCACGAAGTCCTTGTGCCCGAAATGCGCGTAGTAGCGCATGACATGCCAGATCAGCGGGCGCGGGCCCACCATCTGCATGGGCTTGGGGATGACGTCCTCGCTGCCGTTGCGCATGCGCATGCCGTAGCCGCCGCAGAACAGAACGACCTTCACTTCGCTTACCTCTCAACCTGAACGGATGCGGCGGCATCGTCGAACGTCGCATGATGAAGATGGGGGAGGGGGTAGACGAGTTCGCCGCCCCATTCGGTGACGTGGCGCAGCTGGGCGGTGATCTCCCGTTCCAGGTTCCACGGCAGGACCAGCACCACGTCCGGGCGGTCGGCGTCGATCCGCTCCGGTTCGTGTATCGGGATCCGGGTGCCCGGTGTGAATCGCCCGTGCTTGTAGGGGTTTCGGTCCACGGTGTACTCGAGCAGATCGGTGCGGATGCCGCAGTAGTTGAGCAGGGTATTGCCCTTGCCCGGCGCGCCGTACCCGACCACGCGCTTGCCGGATGCCTTGGCCTCCAACAGGAACCGCAGCAGGTCCTGGCGCACCCGCTCGGTGTCGGGGCGCAGTTCGAGGTAGCCGGCGACCTCGTGCAGACCCGCGTCGGCCTCCAGTTTCAAGACCTCGGCGACCCGCTCGGTCGGCGCGCCCGCACCCTGCGGTCGCGCCCATACGCGCAGCGAACCGCCGTGCGTGCCGATCAGTTCGCAGTCCACGACCTCGAGCCCGGCGGTGGCCAGGGCCCGCTGCGCCGACAGCAGGGTGTAGTACTGGAAGTGCTCGTGATAGATGGTGTCGAATTGGGCCAGCGCCACCAGGTTCAGCGCGTGGTGCACCTCGATCGAGAGCCAGCCGTCGTCGGCCAGCAGTCCGCGCAGCGAGCGGGTGAAGCCCAGCAGATCGGGGATGTGGGCGTAGACATTGTTGGCCACCACCAGATTCGCGGGCCCGTGCTCGGCGCGCACCCGGGCGGCGAGTTCCTCGTCGAGGAAGGCGGTCTCGGTGGGCACGCCCTTGTCCCGTGCTGCCGCACCGACATTCACCGACGGCTCGATGCCCAGGCACGGGATGCCCGCGGCCACCGCGTGCTGGAGCAGGTAGCCGTCGTTGCTCGCCACCTCGACAATGAAACTGCTATCGTTCAGATGTAGCTGCGAGATTGCCTGATCCACAAAGAGTTTCGCGTGTCGGACCCAGCTGTCGGAAAACGACGAAAAGTAGGCATACTCGGTGAAAGTCTCCTCCGGCGTGATGAGCGCCGGAATCTGGAGCAGCAGGCAGTTCTGGCACAGCCTCAGGTGCAGCGGATATGTCGGTTCCGGCAGATCCAGTTCGTCGGCCGTGAGAAATTTCTCGCAGGGCGGGGTGGCTCCGAGATCGAGGACGCTGATGAGCGTTTCGGAGCCACACAGACGGCAATGCACGGAGTTCCCCACCTTTCGCCGAGACCGACGCTGCCCGCGCAGCGCCCCACGACCACAGGTCGGCTCGGTTCGGGATTACGTTACAACAGTTCTGATCGTGCTCGGGGTGTCGCGAGGGTGACGAACAGTGCCAAAACAGGCGAATTTCTGCGACCCGCAGAATCCGGTGTACGTTTGGCAAACCCGAGAGTCTTGCAACGCAAGGGTTTAGAACAGCACACTCCTTCTACCAGGGGCGGCACAACCTGCGAAGTTGCGATTAGGGGGTAATTGGGGGAGGAGATTCGGGTACGGGGCCCGGTTCGTCCGTTAATTTTGGGAAAAGTCTGGGGCCGTGCGGGATTGGGCCTTCGCGGCGGCTTCGATGTGTAACATTCGGCATCTGGTGGCCGAAACATTCGGTGGCCGCATCGGTTGTCATGGTCCTGAAAGCCCTTGGGAAACCGGCGTCAGCCCGTTCTGCGTACTGATCAGTGGGGATCGGAACCGAGTTCTCCCGTGGGGGAGGTGCGTTCGTTTCATGAGTTTCGAGATTTCCGCCGGTCGCGCGCTGCGCGCGTATCGCCCGCCACGGCCCGAACCGCGCTCCGATCGTGAGCGGTGGCAGGCCGACTACGCGCGGCGGCTATTTTTCAGCGATTTTCTCGTTCTGGTGTTCGCCGTCGGCATCGCGCAATTGATTCGTTTCGGCGGCGATTCCGGTGCGCGGCTCACCGCCCGAATTCCCCTGGACATCCGATACCCGGTGGTCTGGGTGGTGCTGGTGCTGACCTGGTTGGTGGTGCTGACCCTCAGCGGCACCCGTTCACCCCGCGTAATCGGCAGCGGCACAGAGGAATACCGGCGGGTCGTGGCGGCCACCCTGAAGCTGTTCGGCGGTATCGCTATCGTCTCGCTACTTCTCGGTATCGATCTGGCGCGCGGCTACCTGGCCATCGCCCTGCCGCTGGGCATGCTCGGGTTGGTGCTCGAGCGGCGACTGTGGCGGCGCTATGTCGCGGGCCAGCGGGCGCGGGGGGAGTACCGGACGGCCATGCTGGTGGTCGGCACCCCCGAGGCCGCGCGGACCATGGTGGACGCGTTCACCCGCGATCCGCGCTCCGGCTTTCAGGTGATCGGCGTCTGCACCCGGGACGAGGGCGCGCTCGGCGATCGGGTGCTGTCGGTCGGCGGTCGCGAGATCCCGGTGGTGGCAAGCGATTACGTCGTCATCGACGCGGTCCGTCGCACCGGCGCGGACACCGTCGCGGTGACCGCCACCGAGAGTCTCGGCCCGGCCGACTTCCGCCGAATGGCCTGGGAACTGGACGAATTGGGCGCGGAACTGATCGTGCTACCCGGCCTGGTCGACATCGCGGGGACCCGGCTCACCCACCGGGTCGTGGCCGATCTGCCGATGCTGCACGTGGAGAAGCCGCAATACGATCGCGCCAAGTCGATTCGCAAGGGGCTGTTCGACTTCTGCTTCGCCGTCGCGGCGCTGTTCCTCATCGCGCCCGCGCTGTGCGCCATCGCCCTGGCGGTCAAGCTGGAGAGCCGCGGCCCGGTGTTCCAGCTGTCCGAGCGCATCGGGCGCGACGGGCGGCCCTTCCGGCTGATCAAGTTCCGCAGCATGTACGCCGAGCCCGGACCGCACCTCGACGCGCTGCTCGAGGGCCGGGATCCGGTGGTGGACAGGCGGTCCGGGGATGACCCGCGCCTGACCGCGGTCGGTAGGTTGATCCGGAAATACAATCTCGACGAGCTGCCGGAGTTCTTCAATGTGCTGCGTGGCGAGATGAGCATTGTGGGGCCGCGTCCCCAGGTGCGGCGCGTGGTGGATGCCTACGACGGGATCATGCGCCGGACGCTGCTGGTCCGGCCCGGGATGACCGGGCTGTGGCATGCGGGCGGCGGGGCGCGCATGACGCCCGAGGATGTCATGCGGCTGGATCTGTCCTATGTGGAGAACTGGTCCACGATTCTGGATCTGTCCTTGATCGCCAAGATGATCGGAGCCAAGCGCCACAACGCCGTCTGAGCTATACGACGCCACCTGAGCTAGGACAGTGGCGCGAGCCCGGCCTCGGTCGGCGCCATCGAGAATCCGTCGTGATACACCACGCCCGTCGGTGCGATCGTCGGATCGCGGTAGTAGCCCTGCTTGAAGTAGATGCCACCGCCGCCCGGCATGAGAGTCCGCACCATGCAACGGGTTTGGCCCGGGCACGGCGCGGCGTCGAACACCTGCGGCACGCCGCCGATCCACAGTTCGATGAATCCGATGTTGTCGTGCGCCGACCACTTGATGTGCAGCTTGATGTCGGTCCACACGTCCGGGACGATCGGCGCGCTCCACGGCGTGTACGTCTTGCCCGGATTGCCGGGGGCATTCCAGGTGGAAACCACCACGCCCCAACGGTCCACCGCGACATTGGTCGGCCCCGAGGCGATGGCCAGCGGCGGCGGCCCGTCCTGATCGGCATGCCACTGCGACAACACCGTCCACCCCTGCGACGCCGGGAAACCCGCCTGGAAGCGGGTGCTCCACTGATACCAGCGCTCGTCGCCTTCGTCGGCCCGGGTCAATTCCTCCCCGCTCACCTCCGCGCGCGCCCCACAGCACAGCCCGAACGGCACATCGTTCTGATGCAGTTCGAACCGGGCGGCGAAGCGGCCCTGCCGCACCACCGTCGACTCCACCTGCATGCGGTCGTTGGCGATATGGAACTTCACGCACGGCACGCTCGGTAGCACCACGTTCTGGCATTGCGCCCACTGGTCGAAATTGCCGGTCTCGAAGTCGCCGACGAACGGTTCGGACCCCAGTGCGGTGTGTGCCGGGGCGCAGGCGGTGATGAGGGACATGAGGGCGGCGCCGACGGCGGTTGCCAAGCTCAACCGAGAACTCCTACCTGGGCGTGCGCTCAGCACGCGAATGGATAGCGTTGGGGAGGAGCGGCTTTCGCCCATCGAGCGCTCACCGCCAGGTTGCTCCGGTCAAAGACTCGTACCAGGCTACAGTCCGGGTCAAGCCCTGATCGAAATCGACGCGCGGCTCGTAGCCGATGGCGCGCAGGCGGGAGATGTCGACCACCAGCTTCTCCGGATCGCCGGGGCGATTGGACCCGCTGTACTCGAAGGCCGGGCTGGTGCCGGTGATCTCGCACAGCGACTTGGCCAGCTGGTCGATGGTGTATTCGCGGCCCGCGCCCACGTTGTAGGCCTCACCGCGCAGTGGCGAATTGGCGGCCACGATCATGGCCGAGTGGGCGGCGTCCTCGACGAAGAGGAAGTCGCGCACCTGGGTGCCGTCGCCGTGGATGAACAGGTGCTCGTGATCGCGGTCGATCTTGGCGAGCAGGTCGAACACCACCTGTTTGCGCTGGCGCGGGCCGAACGCGGAGAAGAAGCGGACCGCGGCCAGGCGCAGCCCGTACAGATTGGCGAACACCGCGAGATAGCGTTCGGCGGCGAGCTTTCCGACCCCGTAGGGCGAGATCGGGACCGTCGGATCGCTCTCGCTGATGGGAATGCGCACCGAGTTGCCGTACACCGCCGCGCTGGAGGCGAACACCATGCGCCCGGGCCAGCTCAGCACGCGCAGCGCGTCCAGCAGGCGGAAGGTGGTGGTGAAGTTGAGCTCGCAGTCGAAGGCCGGATCCGCCACCGAGGGCGGCACGTAGGCATTGGCGGCGAGATGGAAGATGACGTCGGCCGGGTGCTCGGTCAGGTACTCGACCCAGTCCAGCTCGCGAATATCGGTCTCGCGCAGCGTGATCGCGTCCGCGACCGCGGCCAGGTTCTCGCGGCTGCCGGAGGCGAAGGTGTCGAGCACCGTCACCCGCGCACCCGCCGCGACGAGCAGTTCGACCAGGTGTGAGCCGATGAATCCCGCGCCTCCGGTCACCAGGACGGATGTTGCGGCCCAATCGATTTCGTGATTATTTTCGGGCATGGTGCCTCCCCCGTGCTGAGTTCTGGGCTGCCCTCTACATCCCGGCGACCCGTAGATATGTTTCGACCGTGCGGCGCGCGACCGCATCGGGCTCGAAGCGCTCGAGGGCCATCAGGTGGCCCTGCGCGCCGAATTCCAGGGCCCGGTCCTGGTTCTGGAGCAGGCTCACCATGCGGTCGGCGAATTCCGCCGTATCGCCGGGCTCGACCAGATAGCCGTTGACGCCGTCGGTCACCATTTCCGGAATGCCGCCCACCCGCGCGGCCACCACCGGCTTTCCGGCGGCCATGGCCTGGGCGAGGATGGTCGGCGAGGTCTCCTCGTGGGAGAACAGCACCACGGCGCGGGCCAGCGCGATCTCTGCGCGCAGTCGGTCGTTGTCGACCATGCCCGCGTATTCGATGGCGTCGTCGAGTCCGAGTTCGGTGGCCTGCGCGCGAATCGCGGCGGCGTACTCGGGGTCGGGTTGCGGGCCGACCAGGACCAGCTTGGCCTTCGGAACCTCGCGCAGCACAAGGGCGAACGCGGCCAGCAGGCCCTCCGGATTCTTGCGTGGTGACAGCACGCCTGCGAACAGGATGCGCTGTTCGGTCGGGCCCGAGGGGGACAGCGCGAAGAAT
The DNA here is from genome assembly GCF_035818515.1 of Nocardia sp. CDC153. Lineage (NCBI taxonomy): Bacteria > Bacillati > Actinomycetota > Actinomycetes > Mycobacteriales > Nocardiaceae > Nocardia > Nocardia sp. CDC153. The sequence goes on from NZ_JAYKYU010000004.1 coordinate 16,014, forward strand.
TCCGGGGCCGTCGGATTCGGAATGCTGACGTGCTCGCCGCGCACCAGATCGCCCAATGCCCGCGCGTCGTAGTCGGAGATGGAGACGACGGCCTTGGCGCGCCGCAGAACTCGCCGCACCATGGCCTCGACCAGGTAGTAGCGCACCCGCTCCTTGAGGCTGGTCCGCGCCTGCAGCCGCGTCTCGAGGTGGATCAGCCCGTGCACGGTGACCACCGTCTTGTCGCTGATCTGGGTGGCGATATCGCCGCGCAGCCCGATCTCGTGCGCGTGCACCACATCCGGGCGCAGTTCGGCCAGGATCTTGCGGGCCTGGCGGACATCCAGGAACGATCCGGTGGCGACGCCCAGACGGCGCTGGCCGCGCAGGAATCGAACCTCCACCTTCGGACCCTCGCGCCGCGAGACCTCGGTGGTCTCCCCGGTATGGAACCGCAGCACGGTGAGCGAGTCGATCTCCTCGCGCGCCGCCAACGCGGGCACCAGCGTGCTCGTCACGGACTCGATCCCGCCCACGATCCGACCCGGTTCGAGGGGATAGGTCGCGATCATGACGACGTTCAGACCCACCGATGCTCCTCGCTCATCCCCACGACCGAAACCCCCAGCGGTCGGCTACGGCGCACTCTACCGCTTCGGATGCGCCTGTGCGCGACCAGTTCTCGCCCCCTCCTCCGCCCTGGTCACCGCCCACAGCTCCACATCAAGAAAGCGGCCGTCCGGTTCCCGCCGAGCCCCGGTAAGCACACCCTCCCGCCGCAGGCCGGCCGCCGCAGCCAGCGCGGAAAGATGGGGGTGGTCGGTATCGATGCGAACTTCGACACGTTCCACGCCGAAATCCTCGAATGCGGTGGCGATCAGCAGAGCGAGCGCGGCTGCGGCCGAGCTGGACGCGTGCTGCGGACGAAACCCCATGGCAAGGCTCGCGTTCGGCCCGGTCGGTACGAGCTCGAGCCAGCCGATCGGTTGCCCGACCGCCAGAACGTCGTAGCCATCGGGAGACGCCCCGCGATGTAGACGGCCGCGAATTGGTCGCTTGTGCAATGAAATTGGCTGATTGTCCGTATCCACGCCATCGATGCGGTCCGGCAGTGCGTCCCCGCCACCTCGCCGCACCGCCGAGATAACACCCCGCGCCAACGTGCCCAACAGAAAGCGAAGACCGACGGCGAAAACCGCCACACTCCAGCGCACCGCGTCTCGCGCGCCCATGGTCACCGCGTCTCGCTCGCCCACGGGGATCGCGCCTGGCTCGCGGGGTTCGGTGTCAGGTGTGGGCGAGGTGTCTCGCGCGCTGGCGGACAGTGTGTCTGGCGGGTTCGTGGGTGCGGATCGTTGTGGGCTCCGGGTGCGTGAGCGCCGCCTGCGGCCGGACCGATTCGTCTCCGGGCGCTCGGCGCGGACGCCTGCGGCGATGAGGCCCGCTACCCAGCCGCCGGGTGGCATCTGGTCGGTGGTGACGGCCCAGAGTTCGTGGTCGCGGGGGTGGCCGCCGACGGAGAGGGCGCGAACCATGGTGGCTTCCAGGCGCATTCCGGAGCGGCTGGTTGCCAGGCGGGCCGGTCGGTTGTCGACGCAGGTGGGGGCGGTGACACGGTGTAGGCCGAGGGTGGTGAAGGCGTAGTCGACAGTTAGTGCGCCGGCGAGGGAGCCGACGGCGTGGCGGGCGGAGCGGGAGTCCATCCAGATGCCGAGTTCGGCGGAGCGGTGGTGGGGGTCGATGGGGTTCAGGGCGCATTGGCCGGCGAATTCGCCGTCGATCACGATGCTCAGGGGGAGGGCGCGGCCTCGGGCCCAGGCCCAGCGGAGGCGGAGGTATTCGCGGATCCACCAGGTTCGGGTGTGGCGTTGGTCCCAGGTCAGGGCGGAGGTGGTCCAGTACGGTTCGATGAATTCTCGGTCGCGCAGGCGGATCTCGCGCCAGCGGTCGAAATCGGTGAGCCGGGTATTGCGGACGATCATGCTGTGTCCGTCGACCTGCAGGGGACCGAGGCGGACCCGGCGCAGGGCGGATCCACGGACCGCGGCAAGGTGCGGCATGAACCAGAAGCTACCCGACCGCTCACAGGTTCGCGAGAAGTTGCAAAGACTCTGCGGTTGTGGCTAATTGAGTTACCGTTGGCACAGCAAGCCGCGCCAGTTCGCAAGGTTCGGGCAGCCCTTGCAGATGACCGGGGGAGGTCGAGATGGGAACCGGACTGCCGTGCGGTGGGGCCGGACACCGCATTCTCATCGAGAACAGTGAGTACTGGCTGCGCAACTACGGTGACCTCGCCATGCTCGAGGTGACCGTGCGCCGCATTCGCGAGCGCTGGCCACTGGCCACCGTCGGCGTCATGACCGAATCCCCGGCGCTGGTGGCCGCCTACTTCCCCGGTGTGCTGGGAATCACCGTGGGCGACCGCGACCCCTGGGGCGCGCCAGGCCGGATCGAACGTTTCGCCGCCGCGGCCGGTCCCGCGGTGGCCGGACCGCCCGCGGTGGCCGCGCTGCGCGCCCGCGCCTGGGCGCTGCCGAAGGCGATCCGGGCGCGAGATCTCCTGCGGGACACGCTGTCTCGGAGATCATCGGCGGCCGAGCCGGAGGCGTCAAGCACCTCCGAGGCTGTGCCTACCGAGGATGTCGTCCCGAGAATCGAACGCCGCCATCCCGGTGCGGCACGAGCCGTCCGGGAGTCGTCACTGGTCGTCGCGCTCGGCGGCGGATACATGACCGACGCCGATATTCCGCAGGCCGGTCGGGTGCTGGACCTGCTCGAATACGCCTGCGGCGCGGGAATTCCCGCCGCCATGGTGGGTCAGGGCCTCGGCCCCCTGCGCGATCCGGAACTGCGCGCCCGCGCCACCCAGGCGCTGGGCAAGCTGCCCCTCATCGCCCTGCGCGAGCGGCGGCGCGGCCCCGAACTCCTCGAATCGCTCGGCGTGCCGTCGAGCGCGGTCGTGGTCACCGGCGACGATGCGATCGAACTGGCCCAGGCCAAGCGAAAAGTTAGCCCGGGCAATGACATTGGTGTTTGCCTGCGGGTAGCCAAATACTCTCCGGTGGCCGCGCGAGCCCAGGAAACGGTCGGCTCGGCGCTGCGCGCGGCCGCGAGCGAATTCGGGGCACGGCTGGTGCCGCTGATCATCGCCGAGACCCCCGGCTCCCCGGATCGGGCGACCACGGTGCCGCTCGTCGAGGGCAGCGCGAACCCGGTCGAACCGGTCGGCAGATTCGTCCGTCCCGGCGCGGTGGCCACCGCGGTCGGCCGCTGCCGCATGCTGGTCACCGGCGCCTACCATCTCGCCGTCTTCGCACTGAGCCAAGGCATTCCGGTGGTCGGCCTGACCTCCACCGAGTACTACGACGACAAATTCCTCGGCCTGGCCGATATGTTCGGCGGCGGTGTCCGCCTGGTCCACCTCGACGATCCGGAGCTGAACGCCCACCTGCCCGCGGCCATCCGCGCCGCCTGGGACGAGGCCCCGGTGCTGCGGGAACCCTTGCGCGCCAGCGCCGACGCCCAAGTGCTGGCCAGCCGCGCGGCCTTCGAGCGACTATTCGGGCTCCTCGAAGAAACCCACGCCGAACATGCATAGATTCGACCGGGAGGATCGGGACCGGGCCACGGTCCGGGCCTACGAACTCATCGGGCGGTGGGACGACACCGTCGAACTGCCGCGCTACGATCTGGCGCCCCCCGCGCCTCCGGTCGAAGCCCCGCCCGGCGACGACGGCAACCTCACCAAGCGAATCGGCAAGGTGGCGGCGGCTTCCGCGCTCGCGCTGATCTTCGGCGAGCTGGTCTCGCTGGCCCAAACCGTCGCGCTGGCACGGTTGTTGAGCCCCGACGAGGTCGGCATGTTCGCGGCGGGCACGGTCATCACCATGCTGCTGACCACCTTCGTCGAGGGCGGTCTGCGCTCGGGGCTGGTGCAGCGCGACGAGCAGGTCGCCGACGCCGCCGAAACCGTCTTCCGCGCGACACTGGTGAACGGTCTGGCGGTCACCCTCGGCGCGCTGGCCGCCGCGCCGGTCATCGGCCTGCTCTTCCACAATCGCACCATCGGCACCATCGCCGCGGTGACCTCGGGCTTCCTGCTGCTGTTCTCGCTGACCAATGTTCCAGAAGCCCTGCTACAGCGGGAATTCAGCGTCAAACGCCGAATCATCGTGGGCCCGGCGGTGTCGGTCAGCTTCGCCGTGGTGTCGGTGGCGCTGGCCGCGTGCGGGTTCGGCGTGTGGAGCATGGTCGTGGGCACCTACGCGTCCTACGTGGTCTGGGTCGTCGCGGTGTGGTGGCTGGCGCGCTGGCGGCCCGGCCGCGGGCACGCGTCGATCCGAATGTGGCGCGAGCTGGCCCGATTCGGATCGCCCGTGGTGGTCAATATGATCGGCGCACGCGTGCAGACCATGGTCGAGGCGGCGGTGGTCGGGCGCGGCCTGAACTCCGCGTCGCTGGGCTTCTACCGCTACGGGCAGCGCATCGCGCAGATCCCGGTCCGCTTCATCGTGGAAGTCGGTGCGGTGTCGCTGTTTCCGGCCTTCGCCCGCATTGCCGAGGACGGCGATCCCGAACGCCTGGCGGCGGCGTATCTGCGGGCCATTCGGCTCACCACGGTCGGCGCGGCCCTGCTGTCCGGGCTCATCATCGTCTTCGGCGAGCAGACCGTGGTGTTGGTGTTCGGCGCGCGCTGGCGGGAGGCGGGCACGGTGGTCGTGGCCATGGCGGGTCTGGGCCTGGGCAAGGCCTGGATGAGCGTGGGCGAGGAAGCCATCAAGGGCGCGGGACGCACCGCACTGCTGAACTGGCAGACCATGGTCGAACTGGGCCTGGGCATCAGCCTGCTGCTGGTCGGCATCAAATTCTTCGGACTGATCGGCGTCGGCCTGGCGACCTCGACGACCATGCTCATCGTGGGCGTCGTGGTGACCATACTGGCGCGCTCGGTCATGGGCGTCCGCGTGCGCGATCTGCTGCGGGCGGTCGGCCCACCGCTGCCCGCCGCGGTCATCGCCATCGGCGTGAGCTGGGTGCTCGAACACCGGATCCTGCATTCCGATGCCCGGCCGATCGCGCTGGGCATCGGAATGCTGCTGGTGGGCGTGCTCGCCTTCACCGTGTTGTACCTGCTCGTGCTGTACGTGCTCGCACCCGACATCGTGATCGGATTCGCGCGGTTGGCAGCACGATTGACCGCCCGTCTGCGTCGTAACGGCCGCGCCCGGCGCGCGATAATCCCAGACGCGCGGCTTCGAACCCCGAGGGAGACGAATTGAACAGCGCCACAACGGTTCACCTCCGCAGACTCTGGCGCAGGAAATGGCTGATTCTGGCGATCACCGTCCTGGCGGTGGCGCTGGGTTTCGTCTCCACCCGGGATCTGCAACCCGCCTACACCAGTCGGTTGACCCTGACGATCGGTTCGCCCAATCGCGCCCCCGATCAGGACGCGGTGCTCTCGGTCGGCTACGCGCAGTACTTCATGGATCCGGCGTATCAGTCGAAACTGCGGTCGGCCAAGACGGTTCCGGCCGACGTGACGCTGACCGCGCGGACGGTGGCGTCGAGTCCGATCCTGTATCTGGAGGCGACCGCCTCCACGCCGCAGGTGGCCAAGGACGCGGCGACCAAGGCGGGCAGCGCCTTCCGCGACGAGATCAATGCGAGTCTGCGCGCCGCGCAGGATTCGGCCATCGCGGCGGTGCGCAAGCCCTTCGACGATATTCGCGCCGCCAACGGCGTGGTGAGCGACGCGTCGCTGACCCAGATGCAGGATCAGATCAACCGTATCAATGCCGACACCTCGAACAAGCTCATCGATTTGCAGGCCGCCTCGGATCCGGTGCGCACGGTGCCCTCGCGGCTGCCGACGCTGCTGACCTACGGTGTCGGCGGGCTGCTGGCCGGTGTGGTGGCCGCCTACGCGGTCGCCCTGGCGTCGCGGCGGTTGCGCAGCGCCGACGAGATCGAGCAGCGGGTCGGACTGACCGCGCTCGCGGTGGTGCCCGGCCCGTCGAGCAAGCAACCCGGGTTGCGGGACAAGGCCTTCCGGCAGGTGGCCACCGCCGCCGGTCTGGCCGTTCCGGCACGCAAGGCCACGATCGCGGTCACCGCGCCCGAATCCAGCACCGGTATCGCGGCGGTCGCGCGAGCCATCGCCGAGGAGCGCGCACGACAGGGCGTGCGCACCATCCTCGTGCACGCCGATCTGCGTCGCCCCTCGGGCAGCGGCGTCGGTGAAGTGGTGTCCGGCCGCGTCGAATTGGACACGGTGCTCAGGGCCACCCGCATGCCGGAGTTGCGGGAACTACAGCCGGGCAGCACGGGGGAGGACCCGTTCACCGCGCTGAGCCGAGAACGGTTCGCGCGCTTGCTCTCCGACCTGCACGAGCTGGCCGATCTGGTCGTCGTCATCGCCCCGCCGGTGAACGACGCGGTCGAGACCCAGGTGCTCGTCGCCGAGGCGGCGACCACGGTGCTGGTGCTGGACCGGTCCATGAAGGTGGGCGCGGCACGCCAGGCGCGGCATCTGCTCGACGGGGCGGGAGCGACGGTGCTGGGCGCGGTGCTCGTCGAGGGCGATGAACCCGAGGAGGCCGCCGAACCGCCGCCGCCCGCGGACCCGCCGACCGAACGCATTCGCTGGAACCACGCCGACGCACAACCCCTCAGCCCCCGACAGTGACGTACCGCAGTGACGAAAAAACAACGGGCCCTGTGGGTCTCGACCAGTATGTCGACGCGCGGCGGCGTGGCGTCGTTCGTGCGCGATATGCGCTCCACGCCGCTGTGGGACGAATGGCACATCGACCATGTGCCCACCCACCGGGACGGCAGTATCGCCACCAAACTCGCGGCGTATCAGGTGGCGGTGTTCGTCTACGCCTACCGGCTGCTGGTGCACCGGCCGACGGTGGTGCACCTGCACATGTCGTCCTACGGCAGCTTTCCGCGTAAATACCTGTTCGAACTGCTGGCCCGGGTGCTGCGCATCCCGGTGGTCCTGCATGTGCACGGCTCGGATTTCAGCGTCTTCTACGAGGGGGCCAATCGCGCGCTGCGCGCCGCCATCCGCGATTCCATCGGCGGTGCGGCGGTGGTGATCGCGCTGGGGGAGCCGTGGGCGGACGCCCTGCGCGCCATCGCCCCGACCGCGCGAATCACGGTGGTGTCCAATGCCATCCGCCCGGCCGCCCCGGTCGACCAGCGGCCCGGCCATCCGGTGCGGGTGCTGTTCCTGGGCGAGGTCGGCGAGCGCAAGGGCACCTTCACTCTGCTCGAAGCCTGGCATCGAATGCTCGACGCGCGCGGTGACGCGCCGCCGCCGCGGCTGACGGTCGCCGGGGCCGGCGCGGTCGAGCGCGCCCGCAAGATGACCGCCGATCTGGGCATCGCCTCGACCGTGGAGATCACCGGATGGCTGGAGCCGCAACGGGTTCCCGAACTCCTGGACGTCTCGCAGGTGCTGGTGCTGCCCTCGCATCGGGAAGGGCAGCCGATGGCCATTCTCGAGGCCATGGCGCGCGGACTGTGCGTGGTGACCTGCCCGGTCGGTGGGATACCCGACATGATCGACGAACGCTGCGGGCTGGTGGTGCCGCCCGGCGCGGCCGAGGACCTGGCCGTGGCGCTGGGGCGCGCCATCGACGACGACGCCCTGCGGGAACGATTGGGGGCGGCGGCATTACAGCGCGTGCGCGAGGAATTCGACATCGACGTGGTGTGGCGGCGCTTCGACCGCATCTACCGGGAGATCGGATCGTGAACCGACCGATCCGGGTGCTGTACCTGGTTCCGGACCTGCGGGTGGGCGGGGCCGAACGACACGTGACCACCCTCATGCCCCATCTCGACCGCGGCCGCTTCACGCCCTCGGTGCTGTGCATCGGCGAGGAAGGGGAGCTGTTCGGCGAGCTGGCTGCCGCGGGAGTGCCCGCGCGGGCGCTGCACCGAACCAAACGCCAAGCGGTGCGGGCACTCTGGGACATCGCGCGGGTGCTGCGGCGCGAGCGACCCGACGTGGTGATCACGCGCGGCTACAACGCCGAGGGGCTCGGTCGCGTCGCGGCCTGGCTGACCAGGGTCCCGAATTCGGTTGTCTGGGTGCACAATCACGGCGATGTCGAACCGCGCGGGCGGGCTCGGGAGCTGGCCGACCGGGTGCTGGATCGATGCACCGCAGCCTATTTCGGGGTGGCCAACGCCCAGATCGACTACATGACCGGCGAACTCGGCTATCCAAGGGAGAAGATCCGGATCATCCACAACGGGGTGGATCCGGCGCTCTACGAGACCAGCGACGACCGCGGCGCGATCGCCGATCTCGGCATCGGCGCTGACGAACCGGTGGTCGCCATCGTGGCGGCCCTGCGCCCGGAGAAGGACCACGAAACCTTTCTGCGTGCCGCGCGCCGGGTGGTCGACACCGTGCCCGAAGCCCGATTCCTGATCGTCGGCGACGGTCCCGAGCGCGGCCGAATCGAAGCCCTGACAAGGGAATTGGACATCGGCGATCGGGTGGTCCTCGCGGGTTCGCGCCCCGATGTCGCCGATGTTCTGCGCGCCGTGCAGGTGGTGGTGCTCAGCTCACACAGCGTCGAGTGCTTCCCGATGGCGGTCCTGGAGGCCATGGCCGCCGGACGCCCCGCGGTATGTACGGCGGTGGGCGGCGTGCTGGAGATGGTCGAGGACGGCGTGACGGGCTACCTGGTCCCGCCTCGCGACCCGAATGCCTTGGCGGACAAACTGATCGCCGTGCTCACCGATGAGCCCCTGCGCCGCCGCATGGGCGCGGCCGCGCGGGTCCGCGTGGAAACCGAATTCAGCTCGAAAACCAGCATCACGGCCGCCGAGCGGGCCGTGGAGGAAGTTGTGCGCAGGGGATGACAAGCGTGGCGGGACAACACATTCTGATTTTGGTCGAGAATCTCTCGGTGCCCTTCGATCGGCGGGTGTGGCAGGAGAGCCGCGCGCTGGTCGACGCCGGATACCGGGTGACGGTCATCTGCCCGATGGGCACCAAGCAGGATCGCGAGGCCGAGGCCAGCATCGAAGGCGTCGACATCCTGCGCTACCCCTTGCGACCGGCCACCGGGGGACCGGCCGGATATCTGCGCGAATACTCGCTGGCACTGTTCCATACGCTGCGCATCGCGCTGCGCGTACGCCGGGCCGGACCGATCGACGTGGTCCACGCCTGCAATCCGCCGGACCTGCTGTTCCTCATCGCCCTGGTGTTGCGAATCGGCGGCACCCGCTTCGTCTTCGATCACCACGATCTGGTGCCGGAGCTGTTCCTGTCCCGCTTCGAAGGCGGCGGCACGCTGCTGTACCGGGCGTCGATGTTGTTGGAGCGCATCACCTTCGCATGCGCGGACGCGGTCATCTCCACCAATGAGAGCTATCGCCGCGTCGCCATCGAACGCGGGCGCATGGACCCGGACAAGGTGACCGTGGTCCGCAGCGCGCCGGACCTGTCGCGATTCGTCCCGCGCACACCGGATCCGGCCCTCAAGCGCGGAAAGGCCTATCTGGGAGCGTATCTGGGCGTGATGGGCCCGCAGGACGGCGTGGATTATGCCCTGCGCGCCATCGCCCACCTGCGAGACGACCTCGGCCGCACCGACACCCACTTCATCTTCATGGGCGCGGGCGACGCCTTCGACGACCTGGTCGCGCTGTCGAAGGAACTGAAGCTCGACGACATCGTCGAATTCACCGGCCGGGTCTCCGACGAGTTCGTGCAGACCTGCCTGTCGACCGCCGACATCTGCCTGTCCCCGGACCCGTACAACCCGCTCAACGACGTGTCGACCATGAACAAGGTCGTCGAGTACATGGCGATGTCACGTCCGCTGGTTTCCTTCGAACTCACCGAGGCCCGGGTCTCGGCGGGCGAGGCCGCGGTCTACGTCCCCGCCAATGACGAGGCCGCTTTCGGCGCGGCCATCGCCGAACTCCTCGACGATCCGGTGCGGCGCAAGCAGATGGGTGAACTCGGCCGCGACCGGGTCGAACGCGAATTGTCCTGGGACACTTCGCGACAGCGACTGCTGGGCTTCTACGCCGAGCTGTTCGCCGCGCGCAATTCGGCCCGGTGAGCCCGACCCGCCTCGAGCGGGTTCACCTTCGGAGGTCGGGGCAATCGATCGGCGGCCCCGACCGTCGCGCCGACCAGCGCGAAGACCATGGTGCTCGGATAGTCGAACAGCCGCAGATCCACGAAAACACCGCCCAGCAGCAATGAGACGAACGCCGTGGCCGCGGTGAAGGCCAACGGACGACCCATCAGCCCCTCGGCGGGCAGTCGCAGATAGGCCAGCAGGAGCCGCCGCGACAACAGGATCAGCACCGTCAACCACAACAGCAGCCCGACAATGCCGAGCTCGGCGAGAATGCCCAGCTCGGTCTCGTGGGCCGGAATGCCGAGCCCGCGCTCCCACGGGGTGAACGGCGAATACTGTTGGTGCCGATAGGTGTTCACCATGACGAACCGGCCCAGACCCCACCCGCTGAACGGCTTCTGCGTCCACGCCCACACCGCGGTGGTGTCGGCATTGAGCCGGTCGTAGACCTCATTGGTCGAGGCCACACCGCCCGCCTTGCGGTCGGCGGAGGTGAACGTCGACCAGTTCATGGCGATGATCGTGGTCGCCGCGAGGGCCGTCACCACGAATCCGGTGCGAAAACCCTTGCCCAGCACGATCGCCAGCAGCACCACCACCGCGAAATCCAGCCAGATCGAGCGCGTGTGCGTCAGATACACCGACACCGCGCACGCCGCCGCGATGACCGCCAGCCCGATCTTCTGCCAGCGCGGCCGCTTCTCGCTGCTCATCAACACCAGCGACAGCACATACCCGACAATCAGGATCAGGCCGTTGACCTCCGGCTGATTCGGCAGCCCGCAGGCGCGCTCGGCCCAGGCCGGGGCGTAGGCAATGTATTTGGGCCAGATCAGACTCTTCGGCCCGTAGAACTGCATGATGCTCACCCACGCCGAGTACGCGCTGCAGCCCAGCAGCGTGCCGACCAGGAATCCGACGGCGGCGCGGGTGCTGAAGATCATGCGCGCGATCAGATAGGTGGCGAACGGCATGACCGTGCCGATGATGAGATAGCGCCGTAGGTCCAGCATTTCACCGGTCAGCGGATACAGGATGGGCTGGTATTCGTGCGCCTGCAGAATCGAGTTCAGATTCCACAGCACGTACAGCAGCATCGCGCATTCGATGGCACCGATCCGCACCCGGCGCTCCGGTCGGCCGCGCATCCAGGCCAGCGCCGAGATGATCAGGCCGCCGAAGGCCAGCACGAACGGGTCGGTGGTCGGCAGGATCTTGGGGATCGCGGGACGCAGGAAGGTCGCCACCATCATGAAGACGAAGGCCCACCGCGGATCCCGCAGACCGATGACCGCCATGGCCGCGGCAATGCCACCGGCCGCCGCCACCACACCCAGTCCGCCGGGCGCCTTCTTCGACAGCTCGAGCATGACGCCGAGCCCGACCACCAGCGCCGAGGCGATGATGACCAGCTGACGCACCCGCTCGGCCGTCGGACCCGCGAACCCGAACTGCCGGAAGCGATCCGCCACCGGACCGGGAATCATCGGCGGATCCAGCGTCGCAGCGGACCCCGGCCCGCGGCGGAGTCGATCAGCACCGCGCCGAGCACCTCCGCGCCGACCTGGTTCACCGCCCGCACCGCCTCGGTCACTTCCCGCACCCGGGTCCGGCCGCACTCGATCACGAGGATGGTGAGGTCCGCGACATCGGCCACGATCTGCGCCTCGGCCGCGAGGCTCAGCGGCGGCACCCGCACCACCACGAGATCGGCGGCGGCACCGGCGGTGTGCAGCAACTCGCGCACCCGTCGGCGGTCGAACAGCGGGTAGGGATCGCCGCCGGCGGCACCGGACTTGATCTCCGCGAAACCCGCCGCGCCATGGTGCGTCAGCTCCCGCAGGTCGCGGATGCGGCCCTCGAGATAGTCGACGACACCCGCCTGCCCGTCGCCCGGATCGCGCAGATCGGTGTCGAGGAAAATGGTCTTGGTGCCCTGCGCCGCCCGGTGCTCGGCAATGGCGCGGGCGATATGGGTACCGCCGGGTCCGCGCGAAACCGGAGCCACCGCAATCGAAGTCGGCGTCCGCGTACATTCCCGCGAGACGAGATTGGCCACGTGGCGCAGCGCCACATCGCGGCGGGCATCCCGGCGCGGACTGCCCCCGGCCGGAATCACGTCCAGCGGTTTGACTCCGGTCTTCTCGGCCACGTCGTAATCGGTGTAGAGCCGCCGCGTGCCCGCCCCGGCCATGAGCGCCACCACGCAGCCGAGGATGAGGCCGCCGATGATGCCGGTGCCCATCGTCTTGGTCTTGCCGGGACCGATGGGTGTCGCGCCCGCACCGGATTGCAGGACGGTCAGCCGATTCTGGGTGTCGGCATTGAGAACGTCGATGGCCTGCTGCAACTGGATCTGCGCGCTGTAGGCATTCGGGTCGTTGGCCGCCAGCCGATCACTCCACACCTTCATCATCGACGCCGTCATGGCATCGGCGGTCGCGGCCCGGTTCGCGTCCAGACGGCCATTGACATCATCGACGTACAGCTGCGCGACCTTGGGGGCCGCGGCGACGGCCGCCGCCGCCGAATTCGCCGTCACCTGCACGTAGAACAGGGGACTGGCCGCCACGAACTGCGCCGAGAAGCTGTTGATGCCGTCCGGGAAACCCTTCTTGTGCCCGAGCGAGGCCTGATACGACGGATCGTTGAGGTAGTAGGTGAACCCCTGCGCCAGAATCGCGTCCTGGGTGGGCGGGCGGTTCGAACCCGCCGAAACCAGCACCCGCGCCGTATAAGTCGTCATGCGCCCGTGTGCGGTGTAGTACGCGCCGAACGCCACCACCAGCGCCACGGCCGCCACCAGCCAGCGGCGCTGCCAAATGCGGTCGATGACCACGCTGAGCGTGCTTGTTCCCATGTCTCCCCCGGTCATCGGTGATCGATCTCCACGACGACCCGCGTCGGATTCGTCAGTCCGGTCACCCGGAACTTGCGCTGCGGGGTCACCAGACCGATAAAAGCCTGTGTCACACCGCGCACCTGGCTGGCGTAGCGCACCTCGCCGACCGCGACCGTCCCCGCATCGGTCACGACCTGCGGACCCGAGTAGGCGGGCGCGCCGGAACCGAACGGATTGGCGGCCTCGCGAATCAGCACCTCGATCACCGACTCCCCGGTCACCGGGAACGCGGCCCGGGTGCCGTTCTGAATCGGCTGATTCACGTAGTGCACCGCCCAACCCGGAATCGAGGCGCCGGTGAACTCGAAGGTCACCTGATCGGCCGAATTCGTGTGCGCCAGTGTGATGCTCGTCAGACCGATGCCCACCGCGCCGGGGTCCGGAGTGCGGTCGCGGGCCGCGAATTCGTCGACCGTCTCGGTCGTGGTCACCGTGACCGGCTGATTCGGCTGGGTGTCCGAACCGCCGCCGCAGGCCGCGACGCTTCCGGCCAGGACCAGCGAAACCGCCGCCAGCACCGTCGATCTCGCGCAGCGACCGTCCACCGCGGCCCCACCTCTCTCATCACACGCCCCCGCCACTACGTTCTCGCAACTACGTCCGCTGCCCGGGTATCGTGGGCCGCCGCAGCGGTGTTTCGTCCGTTGTCGACCTGGGTTTCACACTCGACCCGGGCTCCACGACCGCGGTCTTGAGCTTTCCACTCGCGGGCCGGGGCAGCACGTCGAACACCCGAACTCGCAGCTCCTGCCCGGATCCGAACTGGCGCGCGATATTCCGGCGGGCGTGCGCGGTGGTGCGGGCCTCGGAGAATCCGGTGCCGGGCACCACCCGCAGTTCGAAGACACCCGGCCGCAGCTGGGCGATCTGGGCCTCCCGCAATCCGGTCAGATCGTCCACGATGCTCGACGGCAGCGGCAGGGGGCGGCCGTCGGCGGAGACGAAGGTGTCCTCCACGCGCCCGTCCACCACACCCAACAGCGGGAACGCGCGCCCGCACGGGCACGGGCCGGGCGTGGCCGGGCGCACCTCGTCGCCGGTGCGATAGCGGAACAGCGGAAAACCCTTGTTCTGCAAGGAGGTTCCCACGATCTCCCACCGGTCCGGCGCGTCCGGCACCGGCAGCAGCTCCACGATCCCGTAGTGCGGGAAGACGTGATAGCCGCCCGCCTCACAGACCCCGGCCATGGCGGCCCGCTCGGTCTGCCCGTAGTGGTCGACGATCGGCGCGTCGAAGACCCGCGCGATGACGGCGCGCTGGCCGGGGGCCATCACCTCCGAGGAGGTGATCACCGCCCGCACCGGGATGCGGATGTCGCGGTCGCGCAGCAGCGCCGCCAGCAGCGCGATGCTCGACGGCCAACCCTCCACCACATCGGGGCCGAAGCGGCGGATGTCCTCGGCGATCACGTCCACGCGATCGGGGGTGAGGTGATAGCTCGACACCAGCAGCTGACGCGCGCCCGGCACCGTCAGGGTCGGGCGCTTGCCGTCGGTGGCAAAGGTGTTGCCGCGCAAGATGACTCGGCGCGCGTTCGGGGAGACCCCGAACCAGCTCCACTGCCGCTCCAGCGCCGCCACCTCGAACATGGCCGAGCCGAGGGTGCGATGGCATTCGATCGGCACCCCCGAGGTGCCGCCGGAGCGCGCCGAGCGCATGAGCCAGCGCGGCAGCGTGCGGAAGTCGTCGGACCGTTCGGCCAGATCCTGGCGCGAGAGCAGCGGCAGCCGGGTCAGATCGTCGAGGGTCCTTATCGACCGGGGATCGACCCCGGAGGTCCGGAAGAACTCCCGGTAGAACGGCGAACGCCGGGCCGCGATGCACACCAGCGCCCGCAGCCGTTGCTCCTGATATGCCCGAATCGCATCGGCGTCAGCGTGTTCCAGTTCGCGCAGGCGTTTGTGCAGGCGGCTGCGCTGCGGATGCGTTCGTCGTAGCTGGTACTTCAGTGTCAAGCCGACTGTCGATAGTGCCATCAATCCGCGATCCCCCAGCCGGTGCCCGAGTTTGCCCCGGCATAGTCTCCACCCCCGACCGCAATGTACACGACGGAGGCGAGACCCGTCGTGCACCGCACCGGCCGATAATAACGCCAGCGAATCTCCGAATACGTTGGTATAAAACAATTCGGCGGTAGCGACGATCCCTGGTGGTGGGCAACGTGGACGAGCAGGACCGGTGGGTGGGCGACGGAGAGCCGCGGCGAACAGGCCGCGAACTGGGGGTGAGCGTCTTCGGACTGGGATACGTCGGCTGCGTGTCGGCGGCCTGCTTCGCTGCTCGCGGGCACGCGGTGGTCGGGGTGGACGTGAATCCGCAGAAGCTGGAGTTCATTCGGCAGGGGCGCACGCCCGTGGTGGAGGAACGCATCGGCGAACTCATCGCCGAGGTGGTGGCGGCCGGTCGGCTGACCGTCACCGAGGATGTCGCGGAAGCCGTTGCGAACAGCGATGTTTCGATCGTCTGCGTGGGCACGCCCTCCGGTAGCGGGGGTGGGCTTTCCATGGCCTACCTGGAACGAGTCAGCGAGCAGATCGGGGCCGCGCTGGCCGACAAACCCGGCTGGCACGTGATCGCCTACCGCAGCACCATGGTGCCCGGCACCTGCGAGCACAGCCTCATCCCGATCCTCGAACGCACCTCCGGCAAACGCGTGGGAATCGACTTCGGGGTCTGCGTGAACCCCGAGTTCCTGCGCGAGGGCAGCAGCGTGCGCGACTTCGAGAACCCGCCCAAAACCGTTATCGGCCAAAGCGACGAGCGCACCGGCGACGAGATGACCAGCCTCTACGACGGGCTGCCCGGACCGCGCTTCCGGGTGCCCATCGCCGTGGCGGAGATCACCAAGTACGTCGACAACAGCTTCCATGCGCTCAAGGTAACGTTCGGCAACGAGATCGGTGCGCTATGCGCAACACTCGGCCTCGATTCGCACGCGGTCATGGACATCTTCCTGGCCGACACCAAGCTCAATATCAGCCCGGCCTATCTGCGGCCCGGCTTCGCCTTCGGCGGCTCCTGCCTACCCAAGGACGTGCGGGCGATCAATCACACGGCGCGCCAGCACGATCTGGAACTGCCGGTGCTGCAGAACGTGCTGGTCTCCAACGAGGCGCAGATCCGGCGCGCGGTGGATCTGGTGATCTCGCTGGGGCGCAAGCGGGTTGGCATCTTCGGCCTGTCGTTCAAGGCCGGGACCGACGACCTGCGCGAGAGCCCGCTGGTGGAATTCGCCGAGCGACTCATCGGCAAGGGCTACGACGTACTCATCTACGACGCCAATGTGGCGCTGTCGCGGCTCATGGGCGCGAACCGCGACTTCATCGAGGAGCGGCTGCCGCACATCGGCGAACTGCTCACCGATGACATCGATGCCGTTGTGGCACACTGTGAGATCTTCATCGCGGGGTCCAAGGAACCCGCGGTGGTCGCGGCGGTGGACGGGCTCGGGCCCGAGCGCACCGTCATCGATCTGGTGCGTCTGCCCGGGGCGGCGCAGCGGCGGCAACAGCCGGGTTATGTGGGTATCGGGTGGTAACCGGTAGGGGGAATTCGATGGGGGCAGCACCCGCGTTCAGCTTTCTGACGACGGCGTACAAGACCGAGGCGTATCTGCGCGACACCATCGAATCGGTGGTGGCGCAGACGTTTCCGGACTGGGAGCTCATCGTCGTGGACAACGGGATGTCCGACGAGATCGCCGAGATCGTCGAGTCCTACCGCGAGGATCCGCGGATTCGGCTGGTCCGGCAGGAGAACAAGGGCTACGACGGCGGTGTCATGGCAGCCTCGGCGGTGGCCACCGGGCGCGCCGTGGTGGTCCTCGACAGTGACGACCAGGTCATGCCCGAGTTCTGCGAGACGATCCAGGCGGTGTTCGACGCCGAACCCGGAATCGACGCGATCGGTTGCGACGCCTACCGATTCGACGACACCGGCGCGGACCTACCCGTGGCGTACTACCGCTCGACCAATGTGAAGCAGAAGCCCGATCCGGCGCATCGGTTGACCCTGACCGATCTGCTCGGCGGACTCATGCCGTACTACACGGCCGCCATTCGCCGACCCGCCTGGGACGCGGTCGGCGGCTACGACCGCGGTGGGCAGGAACTGCACGAATCGGTGGCCATCTGGATCCGCATGGTCGGCCGCTACGACATTCGCGTCCTCCCACAACGCCTGGCCCGCTTCCGAATTCGCGGCGACTCGCTGACCCGGGACCCGGCCAAGGTGTACGCCTTCATGGAGGAGCTGGAACGCTCCTTCTCCTGGGCCGCCCCCGCCGACCCCGAAGCCAAAGCCGCGCTGGACAAAACCCTGCGCACCTTCCGGTACTGGGTCCTGCTCCGCAAGGCCCAACAGGCCCTGCTCGCCCACGACGACGCCGAGGCCCGCCGCTCCGCCCGCGCCGCCTTCGCCCAACGGAAAACCTTCCGCGCCGCCGCGGTCACCGCCGCCGTCACCGTGGCCCCGGGTGCGCTGCGCAAGGTGCACCCCCTCAAACAGCAAGTATCCGAACGCATCACCCGAATCGCGGGCCGCATAGCAACCGCCACCCGCCGGTGACCCCCAACGACCCCGCAACCCCCACCGGCACACCGACCGAAGTGGCCGTATCCGAGTCCGGTGGGCTGCGCGGGGTTTTGCGGCGCGGGGCGGTGCTGTCGGCCATCGGGATGGGATCGGTGCAGGTTGTCGCGCTGATTCAGACGCTGGTGCTGGCGCATTTGCTGTCGCCCGGGCAGGTGGGTGTGTTCACGGCGGGGACCGTGTTGACGACCTTCGTGGTGGTGTTCTCGCACAGTTCGTTGAGTCATGCGCTGATTCAGCGGCAGGACGAGGTCGACGATGCGGCCGAGACGGTCTTCTGGGTGACGCTGGGGTCGGGGGTGGTGGTCGCGGGGGTGTTGGTCGCGACCGCGCCGGTGCTGGGGGTGGTCTTTCACAGCGGGCAGGTGGCGGCGGTGGCGGCGGCGTGCGCGGGGACGGTGGTGTTCACCTCGCTCATGTCGGTGCCGGACGCGATGATGCAGCGGTCGTTCCAGTTCGAGCGTCGGGTGATCGTGGATCCGGCCAATGCGGTGGCCTTCGCCGGGGTGTCGATCACCTTGGCGGCGTGCGGCTTCGGGGTGTGGGCGCTGGTCGCGGGATACTACGCCGCGGTGCTGGTGTCCGCGGTGGCGGCCTGGCGACTGTCGCGGTGGCGGCCGGGGCGCGGGCGGTTCCGGGTGCGGGTGTGGCGGGAGATGGCCGTGTTCGCGCTGCCGCTGCTCATCGAGAGCGTCGTGGAGCGGGCCATCGAGGCGTTCGAGGTGATCTTCGTCGGCCATCGGTTGCGCACCGACGCGCTGGGCAACTATCGCAATGGTCGCAGGCTGGCCTTTCTGCCGGTGATGGCGATCATCCAAATCTGTTCGTATGTCCTGTTTCCGGCCTTCGCGAGCATCGCGGGGGAGCGGGAACGCTTCCGGCGCGGCTTCCTCACCGCGTTGAGCTGGATGTGGCTGGCCGTGGTGCCCGCCTCGGCGCTATTGGCCGTGCTCGGGGAGCCTGCGGTGGTGCTGCTGCTCGGGCGGCCTTGGCAGGGCGCGGGCGTGCTGGTGGAATCCATGGCCGGGGTGGGCATCGGCTACGCGCTCATGTCGGTGTGCGCGGAGGCGCTGAAGGGAGCCGGACGACCCGAGGCGATCAACTGGATGACCGGGGTCGGCGCGGTGACCGCCATTCCGCTGGTACTGATCCTGGTGTCGCACGGCCTGTTCGGCGTCGGCGTGGCGCTGTCGGTGTCGGCCCTGCTCACCGGACTGACCGGTCTTGTGAGGTCGCGTACCGTCGTCGATGTGACCCGAGGTGAACTGGCGCGTTGCCTGCTACCCCCGCTCGTCGCGGCCGCCCTCGCCGCCGTCGCGGCGAGTCTGCTCGAGCATCTGGTCCTGCACGCCGGACAGCGAGCCGTCGCGCCCGGCCTGGGACTCCTCGTCGTCGAGACCCTGGCCTTCGCGGCGCTGTTTCTGGTTGTGCTGCGGGTGATTTCGCCCACCTCACCGGTATTCGCGGTGCGGCGACGGTGACGCGGAAGTGGGGCGGGTTTCGAACCCGCCGCCGGTGGGTGCTCGCCGGTGTCGTTCTCGCCGTCCTGGCGGCGGTGTTTGCCGCGGGTTTCCCGGTCTATGTCCGCCCGCAGGTGGATCCGCTGCGGCCCGCCGACGCCATCCTGGTCCTCGGTGGCGAAGGCGTCGAGCGGTACGCGCTCGGACTGGAATTGGGCCGTCGCGGATACGCCTCGACGGTGCTGTTCTCCAATCCCTATGGCGAGGACACCGATATCGACGAGGTGCGTGAACCCTGCCGGACGCCGCAAACCGGATTCACCCTCGAATGCTTCGCCCCGAATCCGCCGACCACCCTGGGGGAGGGGCGCGAACTGCGTCGGCTGGCCGGTGAGCGCGGCTGGAAGACGGTCATCGTCGTCACCATGCGGCCGCACCTGTCGCGGGCGAGATTCATCCTGCACCGGTGCTTTTCCGGCGATCTCATCATGCGGCCCACTGAGCAGGAGATCCAGCCCTGGTACTGGGCCTGGTCCTACGTCTATCAGACCGCCGGTTACGGACGGGCGCTCATCGATCGCTGCTGAGCTCGGCGCTGCCGTCGCGGCTCGTGTCGATGGTCAGCGTGTGGCGGCCGCCCGCCTCGGTCCAGTTCGCCCGAATCTCCTCGCCGGAGAGACCGATCCGGAGGTCGCGGACCGGCTCGGCGTCGAGACTCAACACCGTGACCACCGCGAAAGGCCCTGCGCCGCCGCAGCGAGCGCCGATCAGCCAGGACGGTTCCCGTGACTCCAGCCGTTCCGACCACCAGCCGAGATTCGTCTGCTCGTCGCCGCGGACCCGTGCGGTATCGAGGGGGACCGTCGCGGCATAGGCGAGCGCCAGCAGCGGATTACCGTCCACGACCGCCACCTGGCCGCCGTCGACCTCGCTCACCTCCAGGGCCGGGTGCAGGGGCCAGGACACGTCCGCGGTGTGAATCCCGGTGCCGGACAACAGATCCACCACGGCGACGGCGTCGCGATCGGGCGGCGCGATCAGCCAGCGCCGATGGACCACCGGCTCGGCCAGGCGACGGTATCCGTCGTGTTCGGCATCCACCACGCCGCGCTCGATATCCACCGCCCGCACCCGGACCCCGGCGTGCGCGCTCCACATGAACGGCCCTGCCACCACGGACTGATCCATCCCGTCCACGGTCACCGTCGCATGCGCCCGCGTACTCCGGTGCGCCGCACGCCATTCCGGATGCCCGTAATAGCTGGCCGTGCCCGGATCCCCGATCAACTCGACCCCGTCGGCGGCCAGCGTCACCGCCAGCGCGTCCGCGTGTCCGTGCGCGGCGATCGAGAGATAGCCGAGCGGACCGACGTCCATCGTGATGCGCCGACCCCGCGAACGCAGCACCACCAGACCGCCGTCGGCCGCGTAGCCGCTGCCCGGAACCTCCGACGCCACACCGGATTCGCTGTCCGCGGCGGTGGAGGCGGTGCCGAGCGCGGCTCGCCACCACGCGGCGGTCACCGTGTCGGTGGCGGCACGCGCGGCCGCCGGGTCGGGGAGCAGCGCGTTGACGATGCCCAGGTGTTCACGCACCGTACGCACCTCCTCGGGCCCGAGCCGCAGGGCGAAACCGCCGTCGTCATCGCCGAATCGCGGCTGGGGATCGGTATCGCCGACCAGCAGCGCCAGATACCGCGCGCTGCGGGTGATCGCCGCTCCGAGCCGCGGCGGCGGGGTGCCGCGCAGGGCCAGCAGGCCGTACACGATCCCGAGCAGTTCCACGGTGAAAAGCTGATAGGCCACAGCCTGTTCCGCGCCCGCACCGTCGGCCAGTATCTGGCGATCGGCGTGTTCGGCGAGCGCCGCCAGCGCATCCCGCTCCCAACGCACCGCGTCGGGCAAATCCGGCACCAGGATCGCCACCACCGCGAGCCCGGTCAGTTCACCGATCAAATGATTGTTGGCCGAACTGAACAGCGAGCGCTCCGCCCAGCAGCGGCGCGCGCTCTCGGCCAGCAGCGTCACGATGCGCGCGTAGCGCTCGGCGGTCAAACCCGGTGCGGTGCGCAGACCCTGCACCGCGATGGCCACCGAGATCGCGCGCAACCCGCACTCGAACGCCCCGCGCCAGGCGATGCCCGTGCCCGGCGGCTGCTGCTCGATCCAACCGTCGAGGTGCTCGAAGGCGGCATCGGCGAAGCGGTCCTCACCGGTGAACAGCCACGCCTGGGCCAGCCACGGCAGATGCTGGAGCCGGTTCAACTCCCAGATCCACTTGGGATCACCGGCGGCGGTGCGGTGGTCGATGCGTTCGGAATTCACGCTGGGCCAGCGGATTCCGGACTGCGCGTCGAAGTTCCAGTCGATGCTGGCACCCACGCCGACCAGCGGATAGCCGAAATACCGCACCTTGCCCGCCAGCACCTGCTCGGCGGCGGCGACCACCGCCGCGACCTCGTCGGGGCACTGCACGGCAAGCGATTCGGCGCGCGCGCGATCGAGCAGGACCGGTCGATCCGTGCCGTCGCGGAAACGCTCGAGCAGCCCCGCCCAGTCGGGCTCGACGCGCCCGAAGATCGAACTCCGCGCCGCCGCCCACGTGATCGGCCGGTTCAGCGCGCGATATCGCAATCGTCCTGCGCGCCAGATGATCTCCGGGCCGCTCATGGCGCGCAGCCGACGCAGATACCAGTTCAGGCGGCTCACCCTGAGGGCCCCTTCCGACACGGCGTGCACACACCCCCGTGGAAATACAACGGTGTGGACCATACCGCGAGAATTGGTTGTGGACCGGCTGACCGGTGAGGGAGGATCAGCCGGTGATCGACTCCAAGGAGAGCCTGCGGCGCTACCTCGCTGAGGATCTGGCGGCCAATGGCCTCGAGCGCTGGCGGCTGCGCTACCGGCTGACCCAGCGGCCGGTGTATTTCCAGCGGTTGCTGCGCAAGTCGGAGTACTGGGGCAATGTTCGCACCGACCCGCTGGGGCGGGTGCTGTTCGCGTGGTACGCACTGCGCGTCAAACTGCTGGGTGAGCGGCTCGGATTCACGGTGCCGCGCAATGTGTTCGGCCCGGGGCTGTCGATCGCGCACACCGGGCTGCTGTGCGTGAACTCCGGAGCCAAGGTCGGCGCGCGCTGTCGGATCCACCACGGCGTCTCGCTGGCCAGCGGCGCGCCCGGGCGGTGGCCGATCATCGGCGACGACGTCTGGATCGGGCCCAATGCGATTGTGGTGGGCGTCACCATCGGCGATGGCGTGGAAATCAAGGCGGGCGCGGTCGTGACCAAGGACGTTCCGGCGGGGGCGCATGTCGCCGGGGTGCCCGCCAAGATCATCCGCAATCCGGACGGGTCTCGCCCGGCCAAGTCGGACATCGATCACGCCTCGCGGTAGTCTCGCCAATTCGGCGATGTGGCAACGCATTACAGGAACCGCACCGGCTCGGCGAGAATCGGCACCGGCGCTCGGGCACGACTACTCTGAGAAGCAGGGCGGCACATAGGGGGAGGAAGTACGTGAGGTTTGACGGCGAACTGGAGACGATGTGTGCGGAATAGCCGGTGTGCGCCGCTTCGACGGCGCGCCCGTGAGCAGGGAACTGCTCGCGGAAATGGGCCGGAGACTGCACCATCGGGGCCCGGACGACCACGGGGTCTGGGTGGAGGGGTCGGTCGGTTTCGCCCATGCCCGACTGGCCATTATCGACGTGGCCGGATCGGCGCAGCCGATGGCGGGGCCGCGCACGCACATCACCTACAACGGTGAGGTCCTGAACTACCGAGAGCTACGGACCGGTCTGGACTATCCGTTCACCACGCGCGGCGACACCGAGGTGCTGCTCGCCATGTACGACAAGTACGGACCGTCCGGCGTCGGGGCGCTGCGCGGGCAATTCGCCTACGCCATCCACGATTCCGCGACCGGCGAGACCCACCTGTTCCGGGATCGGCTCGGCATCCTGCCGCTGTACTACTACGCGACCGACACGTTCTTCGCCTTCGCCTCGGAGATCAAGGCGCTGCTGCCGGTCATCGAATCGCCGCGGGTGGACACCGCCAGCCTGCACGACTTCCTGGCACACCGGTCGGTTCCCGCGCCGTATACCTTCCTCGACGGGGTGCGGAAGGTGCCGCAGGGGCATCACCTCGTGGTGCGCGCGGACGGCAAGGTGCGGATCGCGCCGTACTGGCAGCTCCCGGCCGAGGGCGAAACCTTGCAGGTCGGTCCGGAACGCGCCGTCGAACTCCTCGATGACGCTCTGCGGAATTCGGTGCGCGACGCACTGGTCGCCGATGTGCCGGTGGGC
Organism: Nocardia sp. CDC153; assembly: GCF_035818515.1. NCBI lineage: Bacteria > Bacillati > Actinomycetota > Actinomycetes > Mycobacteriales > Nocardiaceae > Nocardia > Nocardia sp. CDC153. Next base: position 39,384 of record NZ_JAYKYU010000004.1, read on the forward strand.
GCGTACCTCTCCGGCGGCGTGGACAGCAGCCTTATCTGCGCCCTGGTCGCCCGGCAGCGCGCGGGCGAAGGGCTGCACACCTTCTCGGCCGCCTTCGGCGACGACCGGGTCGACGAAACCGAATGGGCCCGCGTCGCCGCCAAGATCGTGGGCAGCGACCACCACGAAACCATCGTCACCGCCGCCGATTTCGAGGAGAACTGGGCGCGCCTGAGCTGGTTCCGCGACTCCCCGCTGTCCGAACCGGCCGATGTCGCGGTCTACCGCCTGGCCGAGTTGGCCCGCGACCACGTGAAGGTGGTGCTCTCCGGCGAGGGCAGCGACGAATTGTTCGGCGGCTACCCGAAATACCGCTACGCGCGCACTACCTGCCTGGCGGGCGCACTACCGGGCGCGCCCCTGCGCGCCCTCGAGGGCCGACTCTCCCCGCGTCAGGCCCGGCTTTCGGTGGCCCTGCGCGCGCTGTCGGAACCGAATTACGCCGAACGCATGCGCGGCTGGTTCGCCCCCTTCACCGCCCGCGAACGCACCCGCCTGCTCGGCGCCCCGCCCGAACGCACCGTCCTCGCCCCCTACCTCGACGGTCGCGGAGACCCCTTGCGCCGCATGCTCTACGCCGACGTCCACACCTGGCTCGCCGACAACCTCCTCGAACGCGGCGACCGCATGTCCATGGCCGCCTCCCTCGAACTCCGGCCACCCTTCCTCGACCACCGCGTCGCCGAGTTGGCCTTCCGGCTCCCCAGCGCCTACAAGGTCCGCGGCGGCACCACCAAATGGCTGGTGAAAGAGGTTGCGCGACGCCACCTCCCGAACGACCTCGTCGACCGTCCGAAGGTCGGCTTCAAAGTTCCACTGGACACCTGGTTCCGCGGCCACCTCCGGGAAATGGCCTTCGACCTCCTCACCGGCCCTTCGTCTTTCGTCGGCGGAATCTGCGCCGAATCCGAAGTCCGCCGCCTGCTCGAGGCCCACATCTCGGGGACCCGCGACGAACAACCTCGCATCTGGACCCTGCTCTCCCTCGAGGTCTGGCACCGCGAATTACAGCGCCACATAACATCTTTGACCGCCTGAACAGGGGTTGACAGGCATTTAGCTAATTAGTTTACTGGCTAAGTGATCGATGTGGCTCTGGTCAAGGCGCTGGCGAACGACAAGCGGTTGCTGATCCTCGAGTGGTTGCGTGATCCCGAGCGGCACTTTCCGCCGCAACAGGACGGAGATCTGGTTCGCGACGGGGTGTGCTCGCTGTTCTTGGCCGAGAAGCTGGGCGTGAGTCAGCCGACGTGTGGCGAGCACCTGAAGGTGTTGAGCCAGGCCGGGCTGGTCGAAGGCACGAAGATCAAGCAGTGGGTGTTCTACCGGCGCAATGAATCTCGGATTGCTCAGGCGAAGGAGCTGTTGAGTGGTGAGTGGTGACGACCGCGCGGTCGCCGAACCGGATGTCGATCGGTATCGGCGGCTGCTTTCGGACCTCGATGCCGCCGGTGCCGACTACCGGCTCATCGACCACGCCCCGGAAGGGCGCACCGACCTGGTCAGCGCGCTGCGCGGGCACGAGGTGGGGCATGCGGCCAAATGTCTGATCGCCATGGTCAAGATCGGCAAGAAGCAGACGCGGTACGTGCTGGCCGTGGTGCCGGGTGATGCTCGGGTGGATCTGCCCGCGGTCAAGGCGCTGCTGGGCGGCAGCTATGTCGCGGTCGCGGACAAGACCAAGGCGGAGGCGTTGGCGGGCAGCGTCAGCGGCACCGTACTGCCTTTCACCTACCACCCGCAGTTGGAGCTCATCGCCGATCCGGCGCTGCTGCAGATCCCGGAGCTGTACTTCAACGCCGCCCGATTGGATCGCTCGATCGCGCTGGCCACCGACGACTACATCCGGCTGGCCCAGCCTCGGTTGGCGCCGATCGCCCAAATGGCCGACAGCGGCGACGAAGGCGTCGCGGTGCCACGAGGTGGAGTCCGGTGATCGAAGTCGGTGACCGCTCGCAGCTGATCTACCGAATCCCGGCGGGCCGGACGGTCCCCGACCTCTATCCGGATTCGCCAGAGTTCCAACAGATTCCAGCCGTCTTCGCAACGGGCTACCTGGTCGGCCTGATGGAGTGGGCGTGCGCACGCCACCTCCACCCGCACCTGCCCCCGGGCCAATCCAGCGTCGGCACCCACATCGACGTCAGCCACGCCGCCCCCTCCCTCCCCGGCATGACGGTCACCGTCCAAATCGAGGTCACCGCCGTCCTCGGCCGCCGAATTCAATGGTCCGCCCAGGCCCGCGACGACTGCGACACCATCGGCGAGGGCACCCATCACCGCGCCATAATCACCACCGACCAATTCATAGCCCGCCTCAACACCAAGGCCACCACCATCCCCGTCCCCCCGCTCACCCATCAATAGCGCGATCCGCAAGGGAGCCTGCGGCCCGTTTTGCGGCGTCCTCCAACTTCTCTCGATACTCCTGCCACTGGAATGTTTTGTCGGCGGGCATATTGTCGTTGCCCTCGACCAGGCCGGTGGCGCCGTCGATGAGCTCGCGGATGATGTCGGCGTGTCCGGCGTGGCGTTGGGTTTCGGCGATCACGTGCACCAGGATTTGGTGCAGGGTGACGGTTCGGTGGGCCTCGGACCACCAGGGGACCCAGCCCTCGGCGGTGAGGTCGAGGGTGTCGATCGTGGTGTCGGCGTGCGCCCAGGCCCTGCGGTAGAACTCGATGATCTCTCGACGTGATTGTTCGGGGGTGGCCCACATGTCGGCGGTGGGATCGGCGTCGAAGTCGTGCACTGCCAGCGGCTCATCGTATGGGCGGTCGAAGGTGTCACCGAAGTAGCCGAGCTCGACGCCCCCGAGATGTTTGACCAAGCCCAATAGGTTTGTGCCAGTAGGAGTCATGGGACGACGCACGTCGTACTCGGATAACCCCTCGAGCTTCCACAGCATGATTTCGCGGGCAGAACGCAAGTACCGATGCAGATCCGCTTTCGGTCCAGGGACACTCATACCAACCACTGTGCCAGGACACACATATCATGGCTCGATCACCAGGGGAGGGGGCCTTCGGTGTCGAAGTATCCGCCGGTGGGGCCGGTGGGGTCGATTTGGGCCATGCGGACGATGATTTCGGCACCCTGCTCGACGGTCTGTGTTCCGGTTCCCGTGTTGAGGTCGGTGCTGGTGAAGCCGGGCTCCACGGCGTTGATGCGGATGGTGGGGAATGCGTGTGCGTAGCGCAGGGTGATGGCGTTGACGGCGGTCTTGGAGGCCGGGTAGGCGACGCCGGGGTAGCGGTGTGCCGCTGTGCCATTGGTGGAGGACCGGGTCAGTGATGCCAACCCGCTGCTGACGTTGACCACCACCGCGGCGGGGGACCGCTGAAGTTGTGGCAGAAACGCGTTCAGCACGCGGACCATGCCGAAAACGTTGGTCTCGAACGTCTTCCGCATCAAGTCCGCGGTCACGTCTCCTGCGCCGACCACGGCGTCGGGTGCGCTCCACTCCGGTGCGATTCCGGCATTGTTGACCAGCACGTCGAGCCCGCCTGCCGCCCCTATGGTCTCGGCCGCGGCGAGTACGGAGGCGTCGTCGGTGACGTCGAGCTGGACGGCCCGTGCGCCCAACTGTTCGGCGGCGCGTCGACCGCGGGCAGCATCGCGGCTGCCGACGTAGACGGTATGGCCCGCGGCAACGAGCCGGCGGGCGGTCTCGTAGCCGAGTCCCTTGTTGGCTCCGGTGATCAAAGTTGTTGTCATACCGCCGACGCTAGAATTTAGAGCGTGCTCGAAGTCAAGGCGCCATCGAAACCCGCACCGGCCCATTCGGATCCGGAGACGGGGGTCAGCATTGCCGAGGCCGCTCGTCGCACCGGCGTCAGTGTGCACACCCTGCGCTACTACGAACGCGCCGGCCTGGTCCTCACCGACATCAGCAGGACTTCCACCGGTCGCCGCCGCTACCGGCAACTCGATCTGGACTGGATCACCGTATGCACGAAGCTGCGCGCCACCGGCATGCCCATCAAAACCATCCGCCGCTACGCCCAACTCGTCGACGCCGGCCGCGGCAATGAGCAGCAACGCCTGGATCTACTAGAAGCCCACCGCGCCACCGTGATCGCGAAACTCGCCGAGATCCAAGAAAACCTGAAACTCATAGACCACAAACTCGCCGTCTACAGAGGCCGCCTCGACGCAGGCGACGCCGACACACTCTGGGCGATCTACCCAGACGCCCGCTGAGCAATCGAGGGACCGAAAGGCGTTGACCCCATGGCATCAGCCGAGAAATCCAACGTGGACGACACCCAATTCCCCGGAACAACCTCCATAACGACAACAGGTGACGACGGGATCAACTCCGACGTCAGCAAGCTCACAGGCGATCTCGGCCTGGACGACCCCGGTACCGAGGGCAGTCGCTAGCCCCGAGCGCTTCCAGTCGCCGAGTGGTGCATCCTGGAGGGGAATTCGGGTATATCCCCTCCAGGATGTGCCACTCGATGGTCGACGGTGCCGATCGAAAGAACAAGGCAGACACGAGGTTCGACGTCATGACCGATCTTGCTCTCTCCATCGGGTGTTTTCGATACGACACGACTGCGGCGCTGTTCGATGGAAGCGTCACCGTCGGCGGTGCCGATGCCACGGTGCACAGCGCGGCCACGCTGCCGGAGATCTTCGAGCGGGTTATCCGCCGAAACGAGTTCGATGTCGCCGAACTCGGACTCACGTTCTATTTGCGGCTGCTGGAAACCGGCTTGCCGTATGTGGCGTTGCCGATCTTCCCCAACCGCGTGTTCCGGCACTCGTGCGTTTTCGTGAATACTCATGCTGGGATTGCCCGCCCGGCCGATCTGATCGGACGGACCATCGGCGAATTCGGTACCTACGGCCAGGATTCCGGCGTGTGGGCCAAGGGAATTCTGATGGATGAGTACGAATTCGAGCCCCGCAAGAACCGGTGGGTGATCGGCGGACTCGACCAGACCTCGGCCCCTTTCGATTTCATCCCCCACCCACACCCTGCGGATGTCGAGGTGACCGCCGCCCCCGAAGGGGCGACGCTGGGCGCGATGCTCGATGCGGGCGAGATCGACGCCTTGTTCTCGGCCAATGTTCCGCAGTGTGTGCTCGACGGATCACCGAACGTCGCGCGGCTGTTCCCCGATTTCGAACCGCTGGAACGCGACTACCACCGGCGAACCGGCATCTTCCCTATCATGCACACCGTCGTCATCCGGCGGGACCTGATCGACGAACGCCCGGGCCTCGCGCAGGAGGTCTACCGCGCCTTCAGTCGAGCAAAACAAGACGCCGCCGACCGGTATCGCCGCAACCGCAGGCTGTACGAAGTCCAGACGATGATCCCATGGATGAACGCCCTGGTCGAACGCAATGGCGAACAGTTCGACGAGGACTGGTGGCCCTACGGGATCCCGGCCAACCGCACCACTATCGACACCTACCTCCGCTACCACTACGAACAAGGCTTGTCCTCCCGCCGTTGGCGCATCGAAGACGCCTTCGCCCCGGAACTGCTCGACATCGCGTAGCTGGCACCGGCTGCAACAGGCCGCTGGACCTTCCCTCGCTCAGTTGCCCAGCAGTGATGTCAGCAGTTCGGTTGGAAGGGGTAGCAGGGGTGTTGGGTGGGTAGGTTGGGCGTGGATTGGCTGGATGGGATGGGGGATTGGAGGTGTGGGGTAGAGGAGTCGGCGGAGTGCGGGGATACGAGGATGATCAGTAGTAGTGTGCCGCAGCCGAATACGACGGGGAGAGCTAGGAACGCCAGGATCAAGTAGCCGAGGCGGGGGCGGAAGGGGCGGCGCGCGCGAGGCTGCGGGCGGGGCAGGGATGACTTCAACGCTGGGACGCCGCGGTGAGTCGGTCGGCCTCGGCGGGAGTGAGGGTGAGATCGGCGGAGGCCAGGAGGGGGGTGAGTTGGTCTACGGTGCGGGCGCTGGCTATGGGGGCGGCGATGGCGGGTTGGGCGCGGAGCCAGGACAGGGCCACGGTGGCGACGGGGACGGCGTGGGCGGCGGCGATTTCGTCGAGGGCGGCCAGGACGCGGATGCCGCGGGCGTCGAGGTAGGCGCGGGCGGCGTCGGCGCGCGGGCTCGCGCCTGCGGTGTCGGTGTCGCCGGGGCGGTATTTGCCGGTGAGGAAGCCCCGCGCGAGGCCGTAATAGGGGAGTACTGCCAGTTTTTCGCGCACGCACAGGTCTGCCAGTTCGCCCTCGTAGACGGTGCGGTCCATCAGGTTGTACTGCGGCTGCACGACCCGGTAGCGGGCCAGGCCTTCGCGGTCGGCGATGGCCAGGGCCTCGGCCAGGCGCGGGGCGGTGTGCTGGGACGCGCCCAGGTATCGCACCTTGCCCGCCCGGACCAATTCGTCGAACGCGCCCAGGGTCTCGGCGAGCGGGACGTCCGTGTCGTCGTGGTGCGCGTAGTAGAGGTCGATGTACTCGGTGCGCAGTCGACGGAGCGAATCATCCACGGCCGCACGGATATTGGCGGCGCTCAGGCCCGGGCGTGCGGGCGACTTGGCCACCTTCGTCGCGATGTGCATGCTGTCCCGGTTGCCGCGCGCGGCCATCCACTCGCCCAGAATCGTCTCCGATTCGCCGCCCGAATTGCCCGGCACCCACGCGCTGTAGGCGTCGGCGGTATCGATGAGATTCCCGCCCGCCGCCGCGAACGCGTCGAGCACGGCGAAGGACTGCTCCCGATCCGCGGTCCAGCCGAAGACGTTCCCGCCCAAGCACAGCGGGTAGATATCGAGGTCGGTCGTTCCCAAAAGTGCCATGCCGCCAACCTAGCGCCGCGACGGCCACCGGGCATCATCACCGCGGCCGTTCGCGGGTTGGGTTCGGGTCAATAGGCACCGTCGCTGCGGGCGACGGCGAAGACCGTTTTTCGGATGATCAGGAGATCCTGCACCATGGACCAGTTCTCGACGTAGGACAGGTCCAGACGGACGGATTCGTCCCAGGACAGGTCGGAGCGGCCCGAAACCTGCCAGAGGCCGGTGAGGCCGGGCTTGACCAGTAGGCGGCGGCGGACTTTGCGGTCGTACTGCTCGACTTCGCTGCGCAGCGGCGGGCGTGGTCCGACCACGCTCATCTCGCCGCGCAGGACATTGATGAACTGCGGCAGTTCATCGAGGCTGTAGCGGCGCAGGATTCGGCCGACCGGGGTGACGCGCGGGTCCTCGCGCATCTTGAACAGCGGGCCCGCGCCGTCATTGTCGGGCAGCAGCGTCGCCAGATCGCGGTCGGCGTCCTGGTACATGCTGCGGAACTTGATCATGCGAAACGCGGTGCCGTCCAGGCCGATTCGCTCGGAGCGGTAGAACACCGGCCCTCGGCTGGTGAGCTTGATGGCAAGGGCCGCGGCCACCATGACCGGCAGCGCGGCCAGCAGCGCCGCCGCGGCGAAGACAATGTCGAAGGCGGCCTTGCCGAAGGACTTCGCGCGATCGTATTGCGGGCGGCCGATGTGCAGCAGCGGCAGATTGGCGACCGGGCGGATCGACAGGCGCTGATCGGCCACATCCACCACACCCGGGGACACCACCAGGTCGATGCCGCGCGGGGAGAGCTGCCAGACCAGATCGTTGATGCCGGTGGTGCCTAGTCGTTCGGTGGCCGCGATGGCGACCGTGTCCGCGCCGGTGGCCTCGACCGCCTCGATGATGGAGGACTCGGCACCGAGCACCGGCAGGCCGGTCTCCTCGATATCGGTCATCTCGTCATCGGCGGCGTACGGACTGTAGACGCCGACCACGCAGTAGCCCACCGCCGGATCGCGTTCGAAGCAGCGCATGATCTCGCGCGCCGAATCATGGCGTCCCACCACCAGAACCGAGGTCAGAAAGCGGCCGTCACGATGTTGGCGGGCGGCGAACTTGCGCCAGGCCAGCCGATTGAGCATCAGCCCGATGAGACCGACCGGCAGGGCGATGGCCAGATAGCCGCGCGCGAACTCGATCCGAAGCAGCAGCGACACAATGGCTATCAGACCGAACAGTCGCATGGTGGCGGCGACGAGACGACGGTACTCCTCCATGCCGGTCCCGATGACCGCGGTCGACCACGCATTGCCCAGCGCGAGAAAACCGAGCCAGGCCCCGACGAGCAGGGTCGAGATGACCGAGTAGCCGACACGCGCGCCGCCCGCCCAGTCCAGCGGCGAGTCATTGTTGAGTCCGTCGAATCGGATGAGCTGGGCGCCCGCGACCGATCCGATCACCACCAGCGCATCGCTGATCCGTAGCCGGCGACCGTATTCGGCCTGCCAGCGCCCCTGCCCGGACCGATGCAGCCGAACGCTGCGGTGATTGTGGACTGTTGCCTGGTCCTGATCGACTTGGAAGGCCATTCCGAGCTCCATCGTGTGCACACTGCGCATCATGGCCGTCCCCCCTGATCTGGACGCCAGAGCTGAATCCTACTGGGTTTGTGACCCCGGCGGCGACTAATGTTCCGAGACCGAAGGGTTTGGGTCTCAATGGGTTTCAGTCGCCGTTCACCCGGTGCATCGAGGGCCGGAAGTGGGGTGTTACCGGGTGAATCCAGGTCGGCCGTTGGGTTCTCACCGCCTCGCCCCCCATGGCAGACTTTCTGCGGACACGCCGCCCGGGGGAAGGATGATAGTGGAATTGGTGCTGGATGACGCTTCCTGATCCGGAAGCGACCCGTGCGGTATTGATCGGAACCGCGCACTACGACGCGCACTCGGGACTCGACTCCTTTCCGGAGATCGCACGCAGCCTGTCCGACTTCGCCGAGTTCCTGCGGACCCATACCGGAATCCCCGAGCGCCACATCGATGTCGTGCTCGACCCCGCCGACGGGTCGACCATTGCCGCCGCCATCACCGCCGCCGCGCGGGCGGCGACCGGGCTGCTGCTCGTCTATTACGTCGGGCACGGGGTGGTCGTCGACAACCAGTTGCACTTGACACACACCGGAACCCGCGTCGACGAGGCGGATGTGACAGCGCTGCGCTATCCCATCGTGCGGTCGCGCATCAAGAGCAATGCGCGGGGAGCGGTCGTGGTGATCCTCGACTGCTGCCACAGCGGCAAGGCGTTCGGGCACGAGGTGCTCGCGGCCGACGGCGAGATACTGCGCGCCGCCACCGATATCGACGGCGCGTTCGTGCTCACCGCGACCGACGAGAAAACCAAGTTCGCCGTCGCGAAGGGCGACGGCGGGCGCACCGCGTTCACGGGCATGATGCTCGACATCCTGCGCACCGGGGTGCCGACCGCGGACAGATACCTGACCATGTCGGTGCTGTTCCGCGAACTCCGCGACCGGCTGCCCGCCGCCAATATGCCCAAACCCAAAGCGCTGGAACGCGGCACGGCCGGGCGGGTGGCGCTCGCGGCCAATGCCGGATGGACCGGCCGCAGCGAGCCCGTCGGGCTCCCGGAGCTGACCGCCACCGCCTATACGGCGCAGATCCGCGACCTGACACCCGCCGACGGGCTGCTCGATCGCGAGGCCGAGCTGCGCGAACTCGCCGAGTTTTGTTCGGGCGACGAGCCTTACGTCTGGTGGCAGGCGGGACCGTGGGCGGGCAAGACCGCCATCATGACCTGGTTCGCGCTGCATCCGCCGCCGAATGTGCGGGTGGTGTCGTTCTTCGTCACCTCGCGCCTGGCCGCGCAGGATGACCACACCGCGTTCACCGACGCTGTGCTGGAACAGCTTTCGGTGCTGGTCCCGGATCACGCGGCGGCCGTCGCGCGAGCCGGTCAAAATCGTGACGCGCTGCGCCGGCATCTGCTGGAGCTGGCCGCCCAGCGGGCCGCCGACAGCGGCGGGCGGCTGGTGCTGCTGGTCGACGGCCTCGACGAGGATCGCGGCAGACCCAGCATCGCCTCACTGCTGCCGAAGAATCCGGGCCCCGGACTGCGGGTCATCGTCGCCGCACGACCGCATCCCGAACTGCCGCTGGATGTTCCCGGCAATCACCCGCTGCATCATTGCCGTCGACGCGAGGTCGATCGGTCACGGGCGGCCTTCGGCATCATTCAGGCCGCGCGGCTGGAGTTGCACGGCATCCTGGACCGCTCCGACGACGATCAGCAGATCCTCGGATTGATCACCGCGGCACACGGTCTCACCGCGAGCGAACTCGAGGACCTCACCGGTCTGCCGCCGTTCCGGATCGAGAAGACGCTCACCGGCGTCACCGGCCGCACCTTCCGCGCCTACACCAGTCGCTACGCCGCCGACAAGATCAACCTGCTCGCCCACGAGACCCTGCAGCGGGAGGCCGAGACCGCGCTCGGGCGGACGCTCATGGAGCGGTATCGCGAGCGGATTCACGCCTGGGCCGCCCGCTACCGCGAACAGGGCTGGCCGAACCGCACCCCGGCCTACCTACTGACGCGATACTTCTCGATGCTGCGCGGGCAGCGTGACGTGGCGCGCATGACCGCGCTGGCGTTGGACACCGTCCGCCACGATCGGTTGCTGGACCTCACCGGCGGGGACGGGACCGCGCGCAACGAGATCGCCACCGTCTCGCGGCTCTGGCTGGCCGATCGTGATCCCGATCTGCTGTCCGTCTCGCGGCTCGCGATGCGGCGGCGACGGCTGACCCAGCGCGGCACCAATGTCCCGGTGCGCTTGCCCGCGGCGCTCGCGCTGCTCGGGGACCTGCCCCGGGCCCAGAGCCTGGTCGACGGCATGTTGCGGTCCGGTCGACGGCTGCGGGCGCAAATCGCCTTGGACTCGGTGCAATTCAGTGCTGCCGATCCGTCGGGCAATCGATCGTTGGTCGAAGCCTTGCGCAAATCGACCCATCGCACCCTGACCGACAACGACCGTCGCCGGATCGCCACCGGCCTGATCGATGCCGGAGACCCCGAGACCGCGGCCGAGCTGGCGCAGGAGATCATCACGCTGCGAGAGCGGGTTCGCGTTCTCGCGCAGCTGGTTTCGGCCTGGCGGGCCGCGGATCGGCGGGCGGAGCTCGAGGTGGCGATCGGCGAGATCCACCGGCACGCGCTGCTGGTGAAGGGGCCCGATCACCGGGACGAGATTCTGAGTTACGCGGTCGCCGCCTTCGCCGATATCGGCGATTTCGAGGAGGGCTTCTCCCTGGGCCGCCTGATCGAGTCCGCGGACTTCCAAGCCGTCGCGCTGTGCCGGATCGCGCGATCCATGGCACTGCAGGGTGAGCCGGAGCCCGCCGCCATGTGCGTCGGGTCGGCGCTGGCCATCGGACGCTCGATCGTCGATCTGGTCGAACGGTCGAGCCTGCTGGCCCGCGTCGCACCGGATCTGGTGGCCGGGGGATTTCGGGACGAGCTGCGCGCCGAGGTCGACACCATCGAGACCGGGCTGGCCGGGTCCACGCGGCGGGCGCGAATAGAGATCGTCGAGCATCTGGTCGAATGCCTGGTCGTGCTCGAGGACCCGGATCGTGCCCTCGGGCTGGCTCGCCGATTCGCGCCGGGGACGGACGGACTCGACATCCTGACCGCGGTGCTGCCCGCGCTGGTCGCCGCCGACCGGATCGCCGACGGGCGACGTCTCGCCGCCGAAATCGAACGCGCCTCGTATCAGACCACCGATCCCTACGAGCGCGGATTCGCGTTCTACACGGTGATTCGCGCCCAGGTCATCGCCCGCGACATGGTCCGGGCCGCCGCGCTGGCCGACCGCATCGACGACAGTGGCTGCCGATTCCTGGTGTTCACCCACCTCGGCACCCGACCCGACGAAACCGCCCAGCAGGCAGCGGTTTTCCTCGAGACCGCGATTCGGACGCTGCACCTGCTGCTGGACCGGGTGATCGCGGGAGACGAGAAGGCACTGTGGGAATTCACCCGGACCGTGCTGGTCGCGGCCAAGCCCGATCGCGACGGGCCCGCGCCGCTGGCCGAGCTGACCGGCGGCCTGATCGCCGTCGGCGCCATCGACGCGGCGACGGGGCTGGGTCGTCGGCTCGCGGGCCTGTACTCGAGCTGGGCCGAACCACCGGCCGGACTCGACTACGAACTGGGTTGCCTGGCGGCCGTTTTCGTCGAACTGGGGCATGCCGATCGCCTGCACGCCGTGCTGGACCGGATCTTCGGAGTCGTACGCCGGTGCACGGTGCTGCGATACATGGTCGAGAATGCGGGCATCGAGGTCGCCGCGCCGATCGTGGGTCCATTGCTCGACGAGTTCGAGAAGACCGTGGCGGCGGCCGATTACAGTGCGACGCTGCCGGATCGGGTGAGCCTGGTGCTGCTGTCGGCGGCCCTGGGCGACGGTGATCGGGTCGGCCGGTTGGTCGACGGACTCTCGCCCCTCGATCTCGATCCGCAGCACGTGTATTCGGTGCTCGCGGCGGCCCGGGCCCGGACCGGTCCGGTCGGTGAGGCGGCCATGATCGCGAGCGTCGTCTCGGACGAGATGGAACGGTCCCTCGCCTATCGCGAGGTGGTCGCGGCCCTCGTGCGCGCCGGGCAGGAGCAGCGGGCGTTGCGGTTCAGTGAGCGAATTCCGCTGGTGGGGGAGCGGATTCGGGCCTTGGCGGTGGTCATTCCGGCGCTGTCGGAGAATCTCGGAACCGACACCGCGCGAACGATCCTGCGGGATGCGGCACTGCTGCTCGGCGAGATTTCACGCGCCGACCTCCGCGACCTGGCGGTCGAATCCCTCGTCGAGGTGGCCCTGGCGATCGGGGACGGCCGCTATGCGGAGCAATTGGCGCATACGACCGAGGGCGAGACGCGCTCCCGCCTGCTCACCCGCATCGTGGACGCGCGAGTCCGGACCTCCGCCGGTCTCCCGCCCGCGGAGAAGGAGGTCGCGCGACGCGAGATCCGCCGACTCCTGGCCGAGGTGTGGACCCTCGGGCCCTGGTTCTCGGCACTGGATGTGCTGGCCCGATTCGACCCGAACCTGCTGGCCGATATCGCCGACGAGGCCCTGCGTCTGGACGCCGAGCAAGCCATGACACATCAAATGAAACCCATTTAGTAATACCTGTTCACAAACGCGGGTGTGGTGTGATTCACTCGACGGCGAACGTGTTCCAAAGGAGGTTCCGTGTCCGCGCCGTCCATCCCCAATCGGATCGATTTCACCGATCCCGATCTGCTCGCCACCCGCCTGCCCGTCGAAGAGTTCGCCGAACTCCGTCGTACCAGCCCCGTTGCCTGGATTCCGCAGGCCGGCAGCGGGTTCAAGGATGACGGCTACTGGGCCGTCACCCAGATGGAAGACATCAAGGAGATCTCCAAGACCCCCGAGGTGTACTCCTCCGAGGAGAACACCGCGGTCATCCGCTTCTACGACGACATCATGCGCGAGGAGATCGAGGTCCAGCGCTTCCTGCTGCTGAACCAGGATCCGCCGCGCCACACCAAGCTGCGCCGCATCGTGTCCAAGGGCTTCACCCCGCGCGCGGTCGAGAGCCTGCGCAACGCGCTGCGTGAGCGCGCCGAGCGAATCGTGCACGAGGCCAAGAAGACCGGCTCCGGCGACTTCGTCACCCAGGTCGCCTGCGAGCTGCCGCTGCAGGCCATCGCCGAGCTCATCGGCATTCCGCAGGAGGATCGCGGCAAGATCTTCGAGTGGACCAACCAGATGATCTCCTACGACGATCCGGACTTCAACGGAGACCACAAGGTCGCCACCGCGGAGGTCATGGGCTACTCGTGGAACCTCGCCGAGGAGAAGCGCAAGTGCCCCGTCGACCTGGACGGCCACGGGGACATCATGTCCACGCTGCTCAATGCCGACGTCGACGGTGAGGCGCTGGCCTCCGACGAATTCGCCTGGTTCGTGATCCTGTTGGCGGTCGCGGGCAACGAGACCACCCGCAATGCCATCACCCACGGCATGAAGGCCTTCGTCGACCACCCCGAGCAGTGGGAGCTCTACCGCGAGCAGCGCCCGCGCACCGCGCCCGACGAGATCGTGCGCTGGGCCACCCCGGTCATCGCCTTCCAGCGCACCGTTCTGCAGGACACCGTCCTCGGCGGGCAGGAGCTGAAGAAGGGGCAGCGCGTCGGAATGTTCTACTCCGCCGCCAACTTCGACGAGACCGTCTTCGAGAACCCCTTCGACTTCAATGTTCTCCGGAACCCGAATCCCCATGTAGGCTTCGGCGGCACCGGCACTCACTTCTGCGTGGGCGCCAACCTGGCCCGACTGGAGATCGACCTCATGTTCAACGCCATCGCCGATGTGATGCCGAACCTGAGCCAGGTCTCCGACCCCGTCCGCCTGCGCTCCGGCTGGCTGAACGGCATCAAGAGCTGGCAGGTCAAGTACGAGTGAGGTCGACACCGGCATGACTGAACCTCGACGACGCGGCCGCGTACCCGCGGTCAGCGACGCCGACATTCGCCGCGTCGCGCGGTCATTGCTGGTCGACCAGGGGCCCGACGCGATCACGCTGCGGGCCATCGCGCGGGAGCTGGGCATCACCGCTCCCGCGCTCTACCGGTACTACGAATCCCGCGACGATCTCGTCGCGGCGGTTCGCACCGACGTCTGCGGCGACCTCGCCAAGGACCTCGAGGCCGCCATCGCCGACCTCCCCGACGACGCGGGCACCCGCTTCTTCGCCATCTGCCGTGGGTTCCGGCGCTGGGCGCTGAACCATTCCCGCGAATTCACCCTCGTCTTCGCCTCCCCGGTCACTGCCGGAATCACCAGTGCCATGCAGCAATTCGGCGAACCCGTCGGCCGCATCTTCCTCGGTGCGGCGGGCCGCCTGCTCACCGAATACGAGGTCGTCACTCCGCCCACGGAACTCATTCCGCCCGAACTCCGCGACGACCTCATCACGTTCCAAACCGAACTCCTTCGCGTCCTGGCCGATTCGGGCCAGAAGTTCCCCGCCGAAAAACTCGACCTCGGCGTCAGCTACGTCATGATCCAGTTCTGGGCCCGCCTCTACGGCCACGTCACCCTCGAGGTCTTCAACAACTACCCCATCCAGATCTCCCACCCGGACGTTCTCTTCGACTCCACCCTCGCCGACATCGGCCGCAGCATCGGCCTTGTCGCCAAGTGAGCGTCGTCGCCGAGTGAGCGCCCTTCGGGGCGGTGTCGCGGATTCCGTTGGAACCGGGGCAAGATCGAAAGGGCAACGGCGATCGGTCCGTTGAAATCCGAGGACACTCTCGAAGGAGATCGTGATGACGGAAGCGTTCGTGCTCGGTGGTGTCCGGACCCCCTTCGCCAAATACGGCGGCTCGCTCTCGCACATTCGGGCCGACGACCTGCTGGGGATGACCATGAAGGGCGCGTGCGAGCGCGTCGGGGTGGGGCTCGACCAGATCGAGGACATTGTGGCGGGCTGCGTGAATCCGGCCCACGAGGGGATGGGTGACGTCGCGCGGTGGGCGGCATTGGCGGCGGGATTTCCGGATACCGTGGCCGGGGCGACGATCAACCGGTTCTGCGGGTCGTCGCTGAGCGCCACCGTGAATATCGCGCACGCGATCAAAGCGGGGGACCTGGGCGTCGGGATCGCCTGCGGCGTCGAGTCGATGTCGCGGTCGGGCTGGGCGTACATGAAGGGCGACTCCCCGTTCGGGCCGCGCGGCCCGGTCATCCTGCTCGACACCATGTGGGCCGGTGCGGGCGGCCCGGCCAATCCGACGCTGTTGGCGCGAAATGCCTACATCGGCATGATCGAGACGGCGCAGAACGTGGCCGACCGGTACGGGCTGACCCGCGAGGAAATCGACGCGTTCGCGCTGCGGACGCAGCGAAACGCCAAGGCGGCCAGGGACTCCGGGCGGCTGGCCAAGGAGATCATGCCGGTCGAGATTCCCGGGACGAGGAAGACCCCGGCCCGCCTGTTCGAGCACGACGAGTTCATCCGCGACGACACCACCGCCGAAGCGCTGGCGGCCCTGCCCCCGCAGCCGGGGACGACGCAGATGACCGCCGGGAACTCCACCCCGCTGACCGACGGGGCGAGCGCATTGGTGTTGGCCTCGGGCGAGCGGGCCGCCGAACTCGGCGTCGAACCGCTGGCACGGGTGGTGTCGTCCGCGGTGTACGGCATCGATCCGCTCTACATGGGCCTGGCTCCGGCATGGGCGCTGCCGCTGGCAATCCAACGCGCGGGTCTGACACCCGAGCAGATCGACGTGTGGGAGGTACACGAGGCGTTCAGCGCGCAGGCTTTGGGCGTGCTGCGTGAATTGCCCAACCAGCTGGGCGGTTTCACCATCCCGGACGAGAAGCTGACCCCCAACGGCGGCGCGGTCGCGATCGGTCACCCCTTCGGTGCCACGGGTGCCCGCTACGTCCTGACCCTGGCCACCGAACTGCGGGAACGCAATGCGCGCTACGGCGCGATCGGCGTCTGCATCGGATCCGGCCAGGGCGTGGCCATCGTCCTCGAAAACCCCTCCGCCGCCTGAGGATTCCCCTCCTCAGATGACGTTGGTGGCGACCAGGATTCCAAGGAGGACCAGCACGGCCGCCGTGATCAGGTTGGCGCTCTTGTCGATCCACGCGCCACGCAGTTGGTAACCGGCGACCACCCCGAGCAGCGTCAACCCGACGATCGTGCCGAGCGTGACGAGCGAAAACGCCACGAGAGTTCCGACCGCCGCCGTCACGCCCACCGCACTCGCGGCGAGAAAGACCGGCAGGATGGTCAAATCCGGTGAGGCCGCCGCACCGAAGGGAATCACGAAGGCCAACAACCGCGTAACCCGGTTCTGGCCGTGCCTGTGCTCATGTGCGGTGGCGGTGACCGGGATGGTGTCGACCGCGCGGTGCCCTGCGCCGTGGTCGTGATCGTCGTGGTCGTGAGTGTGGGCATGGTCGTGGTGGGCGTGCCCATGCCCATGCCCACCGTGCTCGTCATGGCTGTGCGTGTGCCCGCGCCCGAGCAGCTCCAGCACCGCGAACACCACCCCGGTCGCAACCAAAAGCCCGCCCACGATCAAGCTTTCGTGTCGTTCGACCGTGGCCCGGAACTGCAATCCGACGCCGATCACGATCGCGCCCAGCACCAGCGAGAGCGCCACATGCGCCATCCCCGCCAGTGCCGACAGCCGCAGCACCCGCCGCAGCGGGTATCGCTGGGTCCGGGCGATCACCGCGAGCGGAACCCAGTGGTCGGGCAAGACGGCATGACCGAAGCCGACGCCGGCTCCGGCGGCGAGCAGAGCGGGAGCGGTCAAACTCATCGCGACCTCCGAAGCGAGCAGTAGGGACGCAGCCCACGATAACAGAAGACATGAAGACGTCTTCATATATCCTCGTCGCGGTAGCATGCCGGAGTATGGGACATGGAGTCGAGGGCCGCGACCGGCCAGCAGCCCGCCTGGACGCCGAATCCGCAGCTCACGTCGCCAGTACCCTTCAGGCCCTGGCCACCCCCAGCCGCCTGCTGATCCTCACCGAACTCCGCCAGGGCCCCCTTCCGGTCACCGAATTGGCCCAAGCAGTCGGCATGGAACAGTCAGCCGTCTCCCACCAACTCCGCCTCCTCCGAAACCTCGGCCTGGTAACCGGCACCCGCACCGGCCGCAGCATCATCTACTCCCTCTACGACACCCACGTAGCCCAACTCCTGGACGAGGCCATCTACCACATAGACCACCTCCGCCTTGGACTCCCCGACCACCCCCAATCGGCGTCCTAACCCCACCAGCATGCAAATCAGCAGGTCGCTTCTCGACATTTACCTGCCAATTTGCATGCTCGTCGGCAGCTAGCTCACGACTGCCGGGCGGGGAATTGGGCTGATCGTCAGGGGATTTGCGGGTACTCGGGGTTTATGACGAGTACACCGGAACCACCAGCCACGACTCCGCCGGGGGATCGCCCGGTTCCAGGGCCCGTGCAGCCGCCGCCGGTTGCGCAACCGGGCACGCCGCCCCTTGTCGGTCCGCCGCCCGCCGGACCACCGGTGGATACCGGGCCGCGCCGCGGATCGATCAAATCCACGCGGACCGGTCGCGTTTGGCTGGCGCTCGCGTCGGGGGCGCTGGTGCTGGTCGTCGTGTTGATCTTCATCCTGCAGAACACGCAGCGGGTCGTGATCTCTTTTCTCGGTTGGGATTTCGAGTGGCCGCTCGGAGTGGCGCTGTTGTTCGCGGTGATCGCGGGGATCCTGTTGATGGCCCTGGTCGGCGGAGCGCGCATCTGGCAGCTGCGCCGCGCCGCCGCGGGCTCCTAGCGAATCAGGCTCGGGCGTCGGCCAATTCGGGCTTGCGGAAGTGCTCGGGTTCTTCGTGCAGGACCGGCTCGGACAGACCGATGCGTTGTTGGAGGCGCTTCATCCAGCGGGGGGCCCACCAGACTCGGTCGCCCAGCAGCTTCATGGTGGCGGGGACCAGGAGCATGCGCAGGACCGTGGCGTCGATGATGAGGGCGGCGATCATGCCGTAGGCGATGTATTGCATGAGGACCAGGTCGGAGAAGGCGAAGGCACCGGTGACCACGAGGAGGATCAGCGCGGCCGCGGTGATGATGCGGCCGGTCTGGGCGGTGCCGGAACGGATGGCCTCCTCGGTGGTCGCGCCGGCCGCGCGGGCTTCGACCATGCGGGACAGGAGGAATACCTCGTAGTCGGTGGAGAGGCCGTAGATGATGGCGATGATCAGGAACAGGATGTTCGCTTGAATCGGTTGCGGGGTGAAGTTGAGCAAGGTCGCGCCGTGGCCCTCGGTGAAGATCCAGGTGAGGATGCCGAGGGTGGAGCCCAGGCCGAGGACGCTCATGAAGGCGGCCTTCAACGGCAGGACCAGTGAGCCGAAGGTCAGGAACATCAGGATCGTGGTGAAGCCGAGCACCAGCAGGATCATCAGCGGCAGCCGGTTCAGCAATGCCGCGATGGTGTCGTGCTGCACCGTGGGCACGCCGCCGACCAGCAGCGTCACATCGTCGGGAACCGGGAGCGCCCGGATGTAGTCGATGGTCTTGTCGTACTTGCTGGAATCGACCAGATAGGCCTGCGTGCGAAAGACATTCGGCTCGAGCTGCGAGCGCGTCGGAATCTCGAACCCGGCGGGCAGCAGGCCGGGAGCATGGCTCGCCTGGGCGACCAACGGACCGACCTCGGTGGTGTCGTCGGTCTTGATGATCAACTCGATCGGATCGGATTTGCGGTACGGGAAGTACGTGTCGATCTGCTGCTGCGCCACGCGAACCGTATTGTCCGGCGGCAGATACTTCTCACTGAACCCACCGAAGGCGACATTGCGCACCGGCACGATCAGCACGAGCAACCCGAGAATCAACAACGCGGTGATCTTCCGCGGATGCCGCATCACCCATCCGGTGCAGCGCCCCCAAAACCCCTGCTCGACAGCATGAGCCGAAGCCACCCGCCGGAATCGCCGGATACCCAGCGCATTCACCTTCGGCCCCAGAATCGCCAGCATCGCGGGCAGAATCGTGACGGCCGTCAACGCGGCGAGGGTGACCGTCGCGATCGCGCCGTAGGCAATCGACTTGAGAAACCCCTGCGGGAAGATCAGCATGCCGCTGAGACTCGCCACGATCATGGTGGCGGAGAACAGGATCGTGCGCCCCGCTGTCATGACCGACCGGCGCACCGCGGTCGGCGTGTCGTACCCGGCCGTCACCTCTTCCCGAAACCGGCTCACGATGAACAGCGAATAATCGATTGCCAATCCGAGCCCGATCATCGAGACCACCGGCGCCACGAAGTTGCTCACCTCGGTGAAATTCGTGATCCACCGCACGATGCCGTTCGCGCCCAACACCGTCAGCACGCCCATCAACAGTGGCAGCGCCGCCGCGACCACCCCGCCGAAAATGAAGAACAACAGCACCGCGACCGCGGGAATGGCCAGCAATTCCATGCGATGGGTATCCGCCGAAATGGTGTCGGTCAACGCGGTGGCGACCGGCTGCAATCCACCGACTTGCACCTGCACACCCGGAACCGCCAGCGCGTCGGTCAAAGTCGCGTACGGAACGGTGATGTCCTTGAGCGCGATCGTCGCCAGCGTCCGCGTCTTGTCCTTGGAGATCAGCCCGCCCGCGGACCCCTTGATGGTGTTCACATCCGCGAAGTACGAGGCATTGACGCCTTCGACCACGGTTGGCAGCCGCTGCGTGAGCCCATTGAGACTGTCGATGACGGGCTGACGCACCTCGGGATCATCGAACGTGGCCCCCTCCGGAGCCTTGTACAGCACAACGACATCCACATCGTGCCCCGCAGTGAACGCGCCCGCGGCCACCTCGCTCGCCCGCGCCGAGTCCGAATTCGGATCGTCCAGACCACCCGAGCTGAGCCGACCCTCGAAGCCCCAGGCATATCCGCCGAGACCGAGCATGGCGGCCGCCACGATCGCGAGCACCACAAATCGGTGCTGCGCGACGAGTTTTCCCCATAGCGCGAAGACATCGCGGTTACCCGTGCGTCGCCTGGTCATACTGCACGGTAACAGCCAAGATCACGGTAGTGAAAAACGTTGTTTTACAATACGATTCGGCTATTATTCGTCAACTCGAGGCGAACCGCGGACGGCGAATACCGCCTATCCGCTTGACGATTCGCGGCCGCCGAAGATCGCGGGCCATCCATTCGCCGAGCGTCACACCGGCCGCCAAGGCCAGCCCGACACCGAACGCGCCGGACAGCTGATTGAACCCGATCAGCATTTCGTCATTGAGTAGGGCGTACAGCCCGCGGTACACACGCAGACCGGGCAGCAGGGGAGTGATGCCCGCGACCGCCACCACGAGCGGCGGGGTCAACGCGCGCCGCGCGAGCAGACCACCGGCCAGACCCACCACGGTCGCCGCGCCGCCCGACGCCACGACCGGCCCGAACCCGAAGTGCTGGATCAACAGATAGACGACGGTCGCCGCCGCACCACTGAACGCCGCCGCGGCCAATGCCCGCCGCTCGGCATAACAGGCCAGCGCGAACGCCGCCGAGGTGACCGCACCGGCCAGCAGCTTGAGCGGCAGATTGGTCAGGTCCCGCGCGGACACCATGTCGACCGTCGGCACCGAGGCGTCGAGCACCTCCGCCACCCGCAGCGTCAAGGCGATGCCGGCGATGATGCCGCCGGTCATCATGACCACCTCGAGCAGCCGCGCCGACGCGGTGATAGGCGCACCCGTGATCGCGTCCTCGACCGCGCCGACCAGCTGTAAACCGGCCAGCAACACCGCGATTCCCGCCGCGATGATGAGCGAGGGATCCAGGTGCAGGCTCCCCGCGTAGGTCGAGATCAGCACCGCGGGCGTCGCCGCGATGATGCCGCCCGCGACATGCTGGAAAAAGAAGGGCAGCCCGCGCCGATTCAAGACCCGATTGGTTCGGTCGATGGCCGTGGTGGTCGCGAAGCTCAGCAGCGCGATGGCCCACCCGCCATTGAGCAGCAGCGCCACACCCGCGGCCATGAGCGCCCAGCCGAAGGTGGCGACCCATCGCGGGTAGGGGTGCGGCGCGCCGGTGATCTCGTCGAGCGCTTCGAGCGCTTCCTGCGGCGGCACCAACTCGCGGCGAATCCGCCGGGTCAATCGGTCGACCGCCGCGAGCCGGGTGAAGTCGAGCGAGCGGTAATGCACCACGCGCATGGTGCTGGCCGGAGGCAGCCGCGGCCCACGATCGGCCGAGATGCGAATCGAGTTGTAGGTGACGTCGATATCGCACTTCGACAGTCCATAGGTGGCGGCAATGAATTCGATCTGCGTGGTGGTGTCGGTGACGGCCGTGCCCGAGGCCAACACCACCTCGCCCACCCGCTCGGCCAGATCCAGCACCTCGGTCACCGTCGCGTCATCGGTGAGATCGATGGGCTGCACCGGCGCGGGCATCTCGACCACCGTGTCCGCCGTGGCACGCCGCCCGGCGGTCAGCCGCAGCACCGCCCCGGTCAGCAGCCGCTGCCAGTGGGCGCGCAGTCCCGCGGGCGCTCCCGCTTGCTCGTCGGTAGCCAACTCGTTGGTCACAGGACCGAAACTACACGGGTGCGAAAGATCACCGGGGTGAGCCGGGCCCGGGCAGTAGTGTTTTCGAGTATGGCGACGAGCGGCGTTTCGATTGCGGAAGAGCTACGCGCGGCACTCGACGGCCCCTGGCGTGAGGTGCGCGAACAAGCTCGAACACTCCTCGACGATGATCGGCTGTACGGGGACCCGAGCCTCGACATCAAGGCGGCCCGGGCCCGCGTACTGGAACAAATGAGACTCGTGGCCTCTTTCGGCTGGGTCGAACGCGGATTCCATAGCGCCAGCGGCATCCCCGGCGACCCGGGCGCGGTCGTCACCGCGCTCGAGATGCTCGCCTACACCGATCTGTCGCTGTGGGTGAAAAGCGGTGTGCAGTGGGGTCTTTTCGGTGGCGCGGTGGAAAACCTCGGCACCGAACGGCACCGCGAATACATCGACGATCTGATCTCGCTGGACCTGCTCGGCTGCTTCGCCATGACCGAAACCGGCCACGGCTCAGATGTGGCGAACCTGGAGACCACCGCCACCTACGACCCGGCGACCCAAGAGTTCGTGGTGCACAGCCCAACTCCGTCCGCCCGCAAGGACTACATCGGCGGCGCGGCCGAACACGCCCGCATGGCAGCGGTTTTCGCGCAGCTGATCACCGGCGGCGAGAGTCAAGGCGTGCACTGCTTCCTGGTGCCCATTCGCGACGAGGGCGGCTCGGACCTGCCCGGCGTCACCACCTCCGACTGCGGCCTCAAGGGCGGACTGCCGGGCGTCGACAATGGCCGAATCATGTTCGACCAGGTGCGAATTCCGCGCGAGAACCTGCTCAACCGATACGCCGACGTCGCACCGGACGGCACCTACAGCTCCGAGATCGCCAACCCCAGCCGCCGCTTCTTCACCACCCTCGGCACCCTGGTGCGCGGGCGCGTGAGCGTCGGTGGCGCGGCGGCCGCGGCGGCGCGCGTGGCCCTGAGCATCGCGGTCCGCTACGCCGAACAGCGCCGCCAATTCGCCGACCCGGACACCGGCGAGGAGACCCTGCTGCTGGACTATCGCAGCCATCAGCGCCGACTGCTGCCGCTCGTGGCCCGTTCCTACGCACTGGCTTTCGCGCAGAACGACCTGGTGCGTCGCATGCACCTCGTGCAGACCGGTCAGGACCTCGATCCGCTGGCGCAGCGTGCGCTGGAGAATCGCGCGGCCGGTCTCAAGGTGGCCCAGACCCGGCACGCCACCGCGGCCATCCAGGAGTGCCGCGAAGCCTGCGGCGGCGCGGGCTATCTCACCGAGAACCGCCTGGTCACCCTCAAGGCCGACACCGATGTGTTCACCACCTTCGAGGGCGACAACGTGGTCCTCACCCAGCTGGTAGCCAAGGACTTGCTGACCGCCTATGCGGAGGAGGTCCGCGACCTCGACGCCATGGGCTGGGTGCGCTTCGCCGCCACCACCGCCCGCGATGTGGTGCGCGAGCGTTCCGGTGTGCGCCAAATGATTCAGCGCCTGCGCGACCGCGGCGACGAAACCGTCGACGAGGGCGACCTGTCCCGCCGCTCGGTCCAGCTGCAACTCTTCGCCGACCGCGAGGACTACCTGACCCGCACCGCCGCCCACCGACTGCGCGCCCGCGCCAAGGAAACCGGCCCCTTCGAGGCCTTCAACAATGCCCAGGACCACATCCTCGCCGCGGGCACCGCCCACATCGAGCGCATGGTCCTGGAAGCCTTCATCGACGGCATCGCCGAGATCGAGGACGAGGACGCGCGTGCCCTCGCCAACACCGTCTGCGACCTGTACGTCTACTGGACCCTCGAACAGAACCAGGCCTGGTACATCATGCACCGCTTCATGTCGGTCGAACGCGCCAAGGCCGTCCGCCGCGGCGTCAACGAACTGGTTGACCGCCTCCGCCCCCAGGCCCTCACCTTGATCGAAGGCCTCGGCGTCCCGGAAAACATGCTCCGTGCCGCCATGCTGGATTGAGTCCAAGCACCCAACCATCCACCGGCGTCCAACCACGCACTGGCAACCAACAACGCACTAGCGCGCCCTTCCCGTCATCCCGGCGTGCTTTTGGCCGGGATCCACCCTGCGCGTATGGATTCCGGCCGAAAACGCGCCGGAATGACGAGGCGCTGCCGTCTCGCGAGTGGGCGGCATGCGCTGCGCGTGGCAATACTGGACCGACTCGATACCTCGCCCACAATGAACCTTCTTGCCCGTCAGCATCGTTGAGAGGGTGTTCACACCACCTCTCAGTCATGCCGTCGGACCCAGGAAGTGATCGATATCGACCCGCGCAATCGGGGGGATCGCAATGCGAGGGGAATCGTGGTCTCGGGGTGCGGTCGGCCGTGCGACGGCGAGGCCACGTGATGATCGACAGGCTGATCGGACCGGCGTTGCGGACGCCGAGACTGGTGCTCGTCCTGGTCGGGATCGGGTTCGTGGTGTGCGCGGCGCTCGGATCACAGGCGGCGGGGCGGCTGTCCAATGGCGGGTTCGTGTCGACCGACTCCGAATCGGCGAGGGCCGCAGACATTCTGGGCCGTGACTACGGGATGTCGGGTGCGCAGCTGGTATTCACCATCGAATCGCCCGGCGGTGCGGCCGGTCCCGCGGCGACCACCCGGGGCAGGAGGATCGCGCAGCAGCTCGCGGGGGACCCGCGGGTTTCCGGGGTGATGTCGCCGTGGACCGAGCCGATACCGAACAACCAGACACTGGTCAGCAGCGACGGCCGGATCGGGTTGATCGTCGCCACCGTGCGCGGCGATGAGAACTCGGTACCGGCCGTCGCCAATGAACTGGCGGCCGAATTCACCGGCAGCAGTGTCGATGTCGCTGCCCGCGGAGGCGATGCCGTTGTCGGCCAAGGCGATGCGTCCGTCGGCCAGGGCGGCGACCTCACCAACCGCCAAGGCGGTGTCACCGGGCCTGCGGGCGAGGTCACCGTCCGGGCGGGTGGGCAGGCCATGGTGTGGCGGGACACCGGGCAGCAGACACAGCGCGACCTGGCCCTGGCGGAGGCCATCGCGCTGCCGCTGACCTTCCTGCTGCTGGTGTGGTTCCTCAGAAGCCCGGTGGCAGCGCTCATTCCGTTCCTCACCGGGGTTGTCGCCATCGCCGGTACCAGCGCTGTGCTGTACCTGATGACCTTCGCCGTGCAACTCTCGGTATTCGCGTTGAACATCACCACCGCCATTGGCCTCGCCTTGGCCATCGACTACTCGCTGCTGATCATCGGACGCTATCGGGAGGAGATCGCGCGGGGTCGGGACCGCACCGAGGCGTTGACCGTGGCCATGAGGCGCGGCGGCCGGGCCGTGTCGTTCTCGGGCACCACCGTCGGCATCGCACTGATCGGAATGTTGTTCTTCCCCATGGCCTTCCTGCGCTCGCTGGCCTCGGCCGGGCTGGCCGTAGTGGTCTTGTCCATCGGACTGGCCCTGACCATGGTGCCCGCGCTGCTCGTCCTGCTCGGCGACCGCATCAACCGAAAACCCTTGCGGGAGGCAGCCCCTGTCGAATCCGGTCTGCTGTACCGGACGGCGCGCGGTGTGCAACGGCGACCCGCGATGTGCGCCCTGCCGATCCTGGCCCTGCTCCTGCTGCTGGGTTCGCCCATCGTCGGACTGCGGCTGGGCTTGCCCGACGACCGGGTGCTGCCCGGCACCCTCGAGTCCGGTCGAGTGGGCGAGGTGCTGCGGAATCGCTTCGACGACAATGCGACCGGGACCGTGCAGGTCCTCGTGCGCGCCCGCGGCATCGACGTGAGCGCCTACGCCGCTGCGCTGTCGCGCGTGCCGGACGTCCAGGCGGTGGTCGCCCCGACCGGCACCTACGCCGACCAGACCATCGTCGGCCCCGGCGATCCCACCGCCGTCGGACCCGACACCGTGCACCTGACCGTCGCCACCCGCCTCGACCCGTATTCCACTGCGGCACAGCGGCAATTGAACGCCCTGCGCGCGGTCGGCTCACCCGCGCCGGTGCTGTTCGGCGGCCTCGCGCAGCAGGCCGAGGACGCCGGACAGGGCATCGCGCAGGGTCTCCCGAAGGCCATCGCGTGGATCGCGATCATCACCTTCGTGTTGTTGCTACTGCTCACCGGCAGCGTGGTGCTGCCGGTGAAAGCGCTTGTCCTCAACACACTGTCGCTCTCGGCGACCTTCGGGGCCCTGGTGTGGATCTTCCAGTGGGGTCACCTCGGTGGGCTGGGCGTCCGCACCACCGGCTACACCATCGGGACCCTGCCCGTCCTGCTGTTCTGTGTCGCCTTCGGCTTGTCCATGGACTACGAGGTCTTCCTGCTCGCCCGCTTCGCCGAGGAATGGGAGCACTCGGGCAGGACCCGCGCGGACAACGACAATGCCGTCGCCCTCGGAATCGCCCGCTCGGGCCGCATCGTGACCGCCGCGGCCGCGCTCATGGCCGTTGTCTTCGCGGGCATCGCCACCAGCGGCGTCACCATGAACCGCATGCTCGGCGTGGGCCTGGCCTTGGCGGTCCTCATGGACGCCACCCTGGTGCGCATGGTGCTGGTCCCGGCGTTCATGCGCGTCATGGGCACCGCCAACTGGTGGGCTCCCGCCCGCTCGCGTCCACTCCTGGAACGGGCAGCGCTGCGAGAGTGACCACGCCCCTGCGAGAGTGACCATGGCCCTGCGAGAATGACACGGTCGTCGTCGCTATCGTGCAGGCGTGACCAGATCGACCGCCCCGGCCCCGGTGACGCCCGACGCTTGGACCCGCCGCGCCACGCTGCCCGCCATCGTCCTGGCAGGCCTGCTCGTGACTGTGCTTGTGCCGCTGTCGTTTCCCCCGGGCGGCGGGTCGACGAGTGTGGATCTGACTCTCGAGCGGAATATCCACTCGGCGCTGGACGCGCACCGGTGGGCGTACTCGGTGCTGGTCTTCCCCAGCAACAACTACGTGGTCCTGCCGCTGCTGGTCGCCTTCGCCGCGTGGTTCGCCTACCGCCGCCAGTGGTGGCGGGCCGGATTCGCGGTGGTCGCACCGGAGTTGGTCGTGGCCGTGAATACCTTTGCCCTCAAACCGCTCTGGGATCGCCAGCTCGATCACTACCTGGCCTACCCCAGCGGCCACACGGTCCAGTTGGTCGCCGTCGTCACCGCGTTCGCCTTGGTGAGCGAATCCACCCGGGTCCGCACGACGACCGTCATCGTGATGATCGTGGTCCTCCCGGCCGTCATGATCGGCATGGTCGGCTTCGGATACCACCATCCGACGGACGTATTGGGCGGTACGGCAGCCGCCGTCTCACTCGTGACAGCCCTGTATCTACCATTCCGCTATTTCACGGCTACGCCAGCGGCAGAGCAGCTTTCGCGCTGAGATCAGAGCGTGGACCACGTCAAGGCGAGGAAGAACCACACCGCCCACAGGAACGCGACAATGAACCCGAGCGTCAGCATGACCCGCATGAACCCGCGCCCCACCTCGACCCGATCGCTGCGCCGCGGATAGAGCTTGCGCGGGCTGAACCACGGCTCCGGAATGCGCAATCCGCGCCCGGCCGCGGCCTGCTCCCGCTCGAGCCGCGCCTGCTCCTCCGCGTACGCCTCGGCCTGCGCCTGCTGCGGTCCGCCGTGCCACAGCGACACATCCACCGGCCCCAGGAAACCCTCGTTGATCAGGTCCTGCGGGGCGGGCAGATACGGCAGGATGCCCAGCCCGCGGAACGCCCACGCCACATCATTGGCCGACCACTGCGGCCGTCCGCGCGAGAGCAGGCTGGTGAAGTGATCGCGCAGCGCCCGCTCGTCGCCCAGCATCACGTGGAAGCTCGGATCGCTCCACAGCTGCTTGACATGCAGATTCGACCCGGGCGGCGGCACCACCAGGACGATGCCGTGAATCACGCGCTGCCCGAGGCCGCGCTCGGCCAGCCAGTTCTGCAGGGCGAAGGTGTGATCGCGGGACTTGTCCAGCGGGGTGCGCTTGTCGCCGCCCTCGAAGGAGATGATCCGGTCGGCGACCCGCCAGGGACCGTTGACCGGGACCTCGAGCTCGCCGTCGAGCTTCTCCGAGAGCGCCTCGGCCTCGATCACCACGCAGCTGGTCGGCGTCCACACCACCGCGTCGAACGGATGCAGCTGATTGTTGTGGAACAGACTGCAATTCACGGTCGCGACGCCCTTGGGATCGGTCGCGCCCTTCCAGGTGCGCAGCCAGTCGATGAGCACCTTCTCGGCATGGGTACCGGCCGCGTTCTGCACTCGGACGAGCATCGGCTCTCACCTTCCTCGTCGGATCGATACCGGGAATGGTACGGGCACAACGCCCCAAACTACCGCCGGGCACGCCGCCGCGCTCAGTTCACGGGCAGGGCCGGGTCCGTCGGGTAGTCGGTCGGGAAGATCGGCAGCCGCAACGCGCCCGGCGCGAAGTCCGGCACGACCGCGTGTTTGGGCGTGACCGGAGTGATGCGACGGTACGGCGCGCCCAGCTCCGGACGCGGGTCGGCCTCGTTTCGATTGGGCCAGAACGCCATTGCGCGCTCGGCCTGCGCGGTAATGGTCAGCGACGGATTCACGCCCAGATTGGCCGTCACCGCCGAACCGTCGGCGATGTGCAGGCCCGGGTACCCGAACACGCGCTGATACGGGTCCACCACACCGCTTTCCGGGCCCTCGCCGATGACGCAGCCGCCAATGTAGTGCGCGGTGGCCGGGATGTTGAACACATCCATGGCGAGCATCTGCACGTCGCCGTCGACCTTCTGGCCGAACCGCCTGCCGACCTCGTGCGCGAGTGGAATCCAGGTCGGATTCGGCTTGCCCGTGCCCTGTTTCGTCTTCAGCTGCCCCCACCGCCGGAACGAGGTCAGCGAATTGTCCAGCGACTGCATGACCAGCAGGATCACCGACTTCTCCGACGCCCGATGGGCATTGAGGCTGCGCGCGAACACCACCGGGTGCAGCACCATGGCCAGCAGGAACCGCAGGAACCGGAACGCGCCGCCGTCCACCAGCGGAACCGACAGCGGGAACAGGCCGTTCTGGCCCATGCCGTAGTGACACACCTCGATGTGGGTGTCGGGCTCGGGATGGATCGAGGAGGTGATGGCGATGCCCTCGGCGAAGTCGTCGCGCGCCTTGCTCACCACATTGAGAATCGCCTCGGAGTTCGACCGGGTCAGCTCGCCCAGGCGCGGCGAGAGATTCGGCAGCACACCCTCGTCGCGCATCTTGTGCAGCAGCTTCTGGGTGCCGAGCGCGGCCGCCGCGAACACCACCTGCTCGGCGGTGAACACCTTGCGGCCCTTGCGAATCCAGCGATCCGACCGGGCCGTCTCGATGGCGTATCCGCCGCCGGTCATGGGCCGCACCTTGGTGGCCGTGGTCAACTCGAACACGTGCGCCCCGGCCTGCTCGGCCAGGTAGAGATAGTTCTTGGGGGTGGTGTTCTTGGCGTTGTGCGGGCAGCCGGTGAAGCAGCGCGCACAGTGGATGCACCCGCTGCGCCGCGGCCCCGCCCCACCGAAGTACGGGTCGTCCACCTCGACACCCGGCTCGGCCTCATTGAAGAACACGCCCACATTGGTGGCGTGGAAGGTGTCGGCGACCCCCAGATCCTCTGCCACGGAACGGATCACGTCATCGGCGGGCGTCATGCGCGGATTCGGCGCGACACCCAGCATGCGCTGCGCCTGGTCGTAATAGGGCGCGAGCTCCGAACGCCAGTCGGTGATGTGCGCCCACTGCTTGTCGGTGTAGAACGCGGGCAGCGGCTCGTAGAGGGTGTTCCCGTAGATCAGCGACCCGCCACCCACCCCGGCGGCGGAGAACACCGCGCACTTGCCCAGCACGCTGATCCGCTGCGTCCCGGTCAGCCCGAGCCGCGGGGCCCAGATCGACTTGCGCACATTCCAGTTCGTCTTGGGAATGTCCTCGGCGTTCCAGCGGCGTCCGGACTCGAGTACGGCCACCCGGTAGCCCTTCTCGGTGAGCCGCAGCGCACTCACGCTGCCCCCGAACCCGGAACCGATAACAACGACGTCGTAGTCGAAGTCGGGCATGGTCATTCCTCTCGCTGCTCAACCACGGTATGAGAAGGATTACACACAAATCTCTCATTTGGGGGTTCGGGGGCGAAGCCCCTGAGAGCCCCCGAGAGTTGGGGTTGCGCCATAGCTGTTCGGTCGTCGGCAGGCGAGGCGGCGTGGCCGGATGGAGATGCCGCGGTGATTGCGGTAAGACCGGTCTGTGACTACCGAGCGGAACACCGAACCGGTCTACAGCGACCGGATATTCACGGTGCCCAACATCCTCAGTGTGCTGAGGCTCATCGGCGTCCCGGTGTTCCTGTGGCTGCTGCTGGTCGAGAAGGCCGACGGCTGGGCCTTCGCGCTGCTGGTCGCCAGCGGCGTGACCGACTGGCTCGACGGCAAGCTGGCCCGGCTGCTCGATCAGTCCTCGCGGCTGGGCGCGCTGCTGGACCCGCTGGTGGATCGCCTCTATCTGCTGGCGACCCTGGGCGGCTTCCTGATTCGCGGCATCCTGCCCTGGTGGGTGGTGGTGATCCTGGTCGGTCGCGACGCGATCCTGACCGTCACCCTCGGCATCTACAAGCGCCGCGATCTGCCCCCGCCCGACGTCATCTACCTGGGCAAGGCCGCCACCTTCGCCCTCATGTCCGCTTTGCCCTGGTTGCTCGCGGGTCAGATGGACTGGGCCGCCGCGGGTTTCGGCCGCGCGTTCGGTGGGGCATTCTTGATCTGGGGCACGGCGGTCTACGTCTGGACCGGAATCCTCTACCTCGGCAAGGCAGTCGCCGTGGCCCGAGCGATACCGCCCGTGCCGCACCATGATCACTCCCGATAGGGTGTGCGGCGGACGGATCGACGACGATCCC
This sequence comes from Nocardia sp. CDC153, assembly GCF_035818515.1. NCBI lineage: Bacteria > Bacillati > Actinomycetota > Actinomycetes > Mycobacteriales > Nocardiaceae > Nocardia > Nocardia sp. CDC153. The sequence goes on from NZ_JAYKYU010000004.1 coordinate 70,192, forward strand.
GAGAGGAACGCCCGTTGAAAGGACACTGCCTGTGACCGCAGTACCCGAGGATTTGCGCTACTCCGAAGAGCACGAGTGGGTGAGCAAAGTGGGTCCGACCCGGGTGCGGGTGGGCATCACCGATTACGCGCAGTCGCAGCTGGGTGACGTCGTGTTCGTGCAGCTGCCCGCGATCGACTCCGAGGCTCCGGCCGGCGAGAGCATCGCCGAGATCGAATCCACCAAGAGCGTTTCCGACATCTACGCCCCGCTCGCCGGGAAAGTCGTTGCGGTGAACGATCTTCTGGACGCCGAGCCCGAGACGGTCAACTCCGACGCCTACGGCGACGGCTGGCTCTTCGAGCTCGAGGCCGACTCCGCCGAAGCGCTCGACGCGGCGCTCGGAAAGCTCCTGGATGCCGCAGGTTATCAAGGAGTTATCGGAGGCTGAAGGAGCCTTCACAGTTCTACCTGCACGGGTACGCCCTGGCAGGGTACGGTCAATGCCAACAGAAGTGCGCGCAGCCGGTGCCCGGTATATCCGGACCTGCCCGAGGCGGGAAGCGGCCGGAGTGCCGCATCGCTGAGGGCACCAATTGCTTGCATGGATTATTCGGTTCGAGGAGGAGAGCAAGGGTGAGCGAGAACAAGGACCCGGGTTACCAGGAAACGGCAGCAGAGACCACTTCGGTGTTCCGTGCCGATTTCCTGAACGAGGTCGAGACGTCGCCGCGCACCGAGACAGGCGAGCAGCCGGTTCAGGGGGTCGAGGGTCTGCCCGCGGGCGCGGCCCTGCTGGTGGTCAAGCGCGGTCCGAACGCCGGTTCGCGCTTCCTGCTCGACCAGCCGACCACCTCGGCGGGCCGCCACCCCGACAGCGACATCTTCCTTGACGATGTCACCGTCAGCCGTCGCCACGCGGAATTCCGCCAGGACGACGACACCTTCCAGGTGGTCGATGTGGGCAGCCTCAACGGCACCTACGTCAATCGGGAGCCGGTGGATTCCTCGGAGCTGCAGAACGGCGACGAGGTCCAGATCGGCAAGTTCCGCCTCGTCTTCCTGACGGGCCCCAAGCCCGCCACGAGCGATTCGGCTCTATAGGGCCGAGCGGAATGACTGGCGCAGCGCAGTGGACGCGCGGAGGCATGTCGATCGGCTCCGTGCTGGATCTCCTGCGTCCGGATTTTCCGGACATCACCATCTCCAAGATCCGATTCCTGGAGTCGGAGGGCCTGATCAGCCCGGAGCGCACGCCCTCGGGGTACCGCCGCTTTCACGTGGCCGACGTCGAGCGCCTGCGCTTCGTGCTGACCGCGCAGCGGGATCAGTACCTGCCGTTGAAGGTGATCAAGGAACAGCTCGAAGCGATCGACAGCGGGGCGGCGACGCTCGGGGTCCGGGAGGCCCGGGCCCGGGCGAACGCCGTGGGAGGGGTCGGGGCCATGCCCGATTCGACATCAGCGTCGCCTGACGCCATGTCCCCCAACGGGGGCGGCCGCCTGCGGCGGCTGAACGCGGTGCCCGGTGAGGTGTCGCCCGAGGAGCTTCGGTTCGATCACGAAATCCGGATCACCCGGGCGGATCTGCTCGACCAGGCGGGCATCGACGAGAAGTTCCTGACGGAATTGATTCGCGCCAACCTCATTACGCCCGGTGCGGCAGGCTATTTCGACGGCGACGCCGTCACCCTGGCCCGCACCGCCAAGGCCCTGAGCGAATTCGGTTTGGAGGCAAGGCATCTGCGCGCCTTCAAGCTGGCCGCCGATCGCGAGGCCGCCATGGTCGCCCAGATCGCGGCCCCGATCGCCAAGAGTCGCGACGCGGACGCCCGCGCTCGCGCCGAGGAGACGGTGCGCGAGTTGGCGGCGCTGTCGCTGACCCTGCACACCTGCCTGGTGAAGACCTCTGTGCGCGCTTCCCTCGGCGGCTGAAATCTTCGCCTAGACTCGGTATTACAGCCGGGGGCTGGCGGCCGGTGTGGATTTGGGAGGCAGTGCGATGAGCGAAATGCGTGTGATCGGCATCCGTGTCGAGCAGCCACAGAATCAGCCCGTGCTGTTGCTCCGGGAAGTCTCCGGTGATCGCTACCTACCGATCTGGATCGGTCAGGCCGAGGCCACCGCGATCGTGCTGGAGCAGGAGGGCGTGACCCCGATCCGCCCGCTGACCCACGATCTGATCAAGATCCTGATCAAGGAGCTCGGTCACACCCTCAAGGAAGTGCGGATCGTGGATCTGCAGGAGGGCACCTTCTACGCCGACCTGGTCTTCGAGAACGATCTGCGCATCTCGGCGCGGCCCTCGGATTCGGTGGCCATCGCGCTGCGGGTGGGCTGCCCGATCTATGCCGAGGAGCCGGTCCTGGAAGAGGCCGGGCTGGTCATGCCGGACGAGCGCGAGGACGAGGTCGAGAAGTTCAAGGAGTTTCTCGAATCGGTATCTCCCGATGACTTCAAGGCCACGGACAGCTGACCAACTCCTGACCTGGCGATGATCCTGGGTTGATCTCCAAACGAGACAAAACCGTGTCTCTACCTCAGGTTTAGGTTTAAAAACACGCGCCCGGTGATCCTTGGATGGACCCGATTCTCCCGCAACAATCAGGGGAGTAGCCTCGATTGTTAGGCCAACGCTCCAGAGTCGATTGACAGAGCCCAGCCCTGATAGGCACGCAGTAAGGGAGTAGTCAGTGGGAGATCAACCGCAACCTCAGGATGTGGTGCAGCCAGGGCTGTTCCCCGATGACACGGTGCCCGACGAACTCGTCGGCTACCGTGTGCCCAGTGCTTGCCAGGTGGCCGGAATCACCTACCGCCAGCTCGACTACTGGGCCCGCACCGGACTGGTCGTCCCGTCCATCCGCAGCGCCACCGGATCCGGCAGCCAGCGTCTGTACTCGTTCAAGGACATCCTGGTCCTCAAGATCGTCAAGCGTCTGCTCGATGCGGGCATCTCGCTGCAGAACATCCGCATCGCCGTGGATCATCTGCGCAGCCGCGGGGTCGAAGACCTCGCCGGAATCACCCTCTTCTCCGACGGCACCACGGTCTACGAGTGCTCCTCCGCCGAGGAAGTGGTCGATTTACTGCAGGGCGGACAGGGCGTGTTCGGTATCGCGGTCAGCGGTGCCATGCGCGAATTGACCGGTGCCATAGCCAACTTCCCGGCCGAGCGCGCCGAGGACGGCAGCACCTCCGAGCGTCCGGAGGACGAGCTGTCCTTCCGCCGCAAGGCCCGGATGAGCAAGACCGGTTAGACACAGCCGTTTACGAATGCGCGTCGCCCTCGGGAGGCGCGCATTTTCGTTGCCCGATGTGCTGCTCGGTGTGAAACGGAGCCCAGGCAACATTGTTGTAACCTGGGTCCCCTTAAACTGGCGAGTGCGTCGCAGCCGTGCGGGAGAGTTCCGGGGGTAGCCTCGGACGCCGAAGGAGCAGCACCTCCCCGTCAATCTCTCAGGCACAAGGGACCGTGCGGAGTTTCGGCGCCTCTGGAAAGTGGTGGCCGCGCGTCACCCGCCCATGGTGAAAGGGCAACGGCCGCAAGGTCGGGGCCCGAATCTCTCAGGCATCGAGGACAGAGGGGGAGGGCAGACGTAGTGTCGGCCTCCGGGTCGACCCCGCCCACCCCAATGGAGCAGCCGTGATCTGGACTCGATCCTTCGCCGACCGCCACATCGGCCCCGACAGCGGTGAGACCGGCCGCATCCTCGAGACCGTGGGCGTCGAGTCGCTGGACGAACTCGCCACCAGGGCCGTGCCCGCCAGCATTCTGGACGCGCCCGAGGGCAATGGGCTCAATGCGCTGCCCGCGGCCGTCTCCGAGCACGAGGCGCTCGCCGAGCTTGCGGCGCTTGCCAATTCGAATACCGTGGCCACCTCCATGATCGGGCTGGGGTACTACGACACGCTCACCCCGCCGGTGCTGCTGCGGAATCTGGTCGAGAATCCGGCCTGGTACACCGCGTACACGCCCTACCAGCCGGAGATCAGCCAGGGGCGGCTCGAGGCGCTGCTGAACTTCCAGACCATGGTGGCGGATCTGACCGCGATGGAGGTCGCCAACGCGTCCATGCTGGACGAGGCGACCGCGGCGGCCGAGGCCATGACGCTGCTGCAGCGGGCGAACCGTAAGAGCAAGTCTTCGCGGCTGTTGATCGACACCGATCTCTTCCCGCAGACGCGGACGCTGCTGTACACGCGCGCCGAGCCGCTGGGGATCGAGATCGTCGAGGCCGATCTGGCCGAGGGTGAACTGCCCGAGGGTGAGTTCTTCGGTGTGATCGTGCAGCAGCCGGGCGCGTCCGGGCGCATCGTGGACTGGGCTCCGGTCATCGAGGCCGCACACGCGCGCGGTGCGCTGGTGGCGGTCGGCGCGGATCTGCTTGCGCTGACGCTGATTACGCCGCCCGGTGAGCAGGGCGCGGACGTCTGTTTCGGCACCACGCAGCGTTTCGGTGTGCCGCTGGGCTTCGGCGGCCCGCACGCGGGCTATCTCGCGGTGCATTCCGCGCATGCGCGACAGCTGCCGGGCCGACTGGTCGGTGTGTCGGTGGACGCGGACGGCAACCTCGCCTACCGGCTCGCGCTGCAGACCCGTGAGCAGCACATTCGCCGGGAGAAGGCGACCTCGAACATCTGCACCGCGCAGGTGCTGCTGGCCATTCTGGCCGCCATGTACGCCTCGTATCACGGCGCGGACGGGCTGCGGTCGCTGGCACGGCGGGTACATGGACACGCGCAGTGGCTGGCCGCCGGGCTCGGCGATGCGGTCGTGCACCAGAGCTTCTTCGACACCGTGCTGGTGAACGTGCCCGGTGGTGCGGAAGGCATTGTGGCCAAGGCGAAGGGGAGCGGCATCAATCTGCGGCTCGTCGACGCCGATCATGTGGCCATCGCGTGCGATGAGGTCACCACGGACGCGCATGTGGTCGCCGTGCTGGACTGCTTCGGCGCGGAGATCCCCGTCGGCCCCGAGGGCGCGCTGTTCCACGGCAAGCAGCGCCCGCACATCGAGGTCCGCACCTCGGAGTTCCTGACCGCCCCGGCGTTCACCAAGTACCGCACCGAGACCGCCATGCTGCGCTACCTGCGCGCGCTCTCGGACAAGGATATTGCCCTGGACCGCAGCATGATTCCGCTCGGCTCCTGCACCATGAAGCTGAACGCGGCCGCGGAGATGGAGGCCATCACCTGGCCCGGCTTCAACCGGGTGCACCCGTACGCGCCGGTCGAGGATGCTCCCGGACTGCTGAAGCTCATCGACGACCTCGAGGGCTGGCTGTGCGCGGTCACCGGCTACGACCGGGTTTCCCTGCAGCCCAATGCCGGTAGCCAGGGCGAGTACGCGGGTCTGCTCGCGATTCGCCGCTACCACCTGGATCGCGGTGACGCGCACCGGGATACGTGCCTGATCCCCTCGAGCGCGCACGGCACCAACGCGGCCTCGGCCGCCATGGTCGGCATGCGGGTGGAGGTCGTGAAGACCCGCCCCAACGGCGATATCGATCTCGACGACCTGCGCGCCAAGATCGCCGATCACGCCGAGCGACTGGCCTGCATCATGATCACCTACCCGTCCACGCACGGCGTGTACGAGCACGAGGTGGCCGAGCTGTGCGGTCTGGTGCACGAGGCGGGCGGCCAGGTGTACGTCGACGGCGCGAACCTGAACGCCCTGGTGGGCCTGGCTCGTCCGGGCAAGTTCGGCGGCGATGTCAGCCACCTGAACCTGCACAAGACCTTCTGCATCCCGCACGGCGGCGGCGGTCCGGGCGTCGGCCCGGTCGCGGTGCGCGAGCACCTGGCCAAGTACCTGCCCGGCGATCCCCTTGAAAAGGGTTCGCACGCGGTGTCTGCCGCCAAGTACGGCTCGGCCTCGATCCTCCCGATCACCTGGGCCTACATCCGCATGATGGGCGCCGACGGCCTGCGCCGCGCCACCCTCACCGCCATCGCCTCGGCCAATTACATTGCCCGCAAACTGAACCCCCACTTCCCGGTCCTCTACACCGGCGACAACGGCATGGTCGCCCACGAGTGCATCCTCGACCTGCGCGAGATCACCAAGCAGACCGGTGTCACCGTCGACGACGTCGCAAAGCGCCTGGCCGACTACGGTTTCCACGCCCCCACCATGAGCTTCCCCGTCGCGGGCACCCTCATGGTGGAACCGACCGAAAGCGAAAACCTCGAAGAACTCGACGCTTTCATCGAAGCCATGATCGCCATCAAGGCCGAAATCGACGAGGTCGCCGCAGGCACCTGGCCGGTGGACGACAACCCCCTGCGCGGCGCTCCCCACACCGCGGAATGCCTGGTCGGCGAATGGACCCACCCCTACACCCGCGAAAAGGCCGTCTACCCCATGGGCATCAAGCACCCCCGACCCAAGGTCTGGCCCTCCGTCCGCCGAATCGACGGCGCCTACGGCGACCGCAACCTCGTCTGCTCCTGCCCACCCCTCGACACCTACACCGACTGATCCCACCTGATCGCTCGGAAACGCAAGCGCCCCACCGGTTCCCGCAACCGGTGGGGCGTTCGTCGTTGTGCACCGGCAACCGCTGCCCGTTGTGACGCGCCCGGCTGGCTCGGCCGCCGGGGTGGGTGGCACGGAGCTCACATCATCGGATACGACTGGAGGAAGGTGGTCCAGAATCTGGTGGCGTCATCGAAAGGCGTTGCATCCCAGCGGTTCATATCCTCTTGGATGATTTCCTCGACTTCAGCCCAGTCGTAGGGCGTCGGGTCTTCCTCGGGACCGGGTCGTTCGACCTCTACCTTGTACACCAGGTATGCCAGCGACGAGAGGTCGCGGTGGATCAACTCGAATTCCACCTCGGCGTCCGGATCCGACACCCATATGGTCCCATCGGCGGGGCGAACGTAGAGCATGGCGTGGAACAACAGCCCCAACGGCTGCAACTCTCCAACCGGTGTGACGGTCGGCATCGAGTCGATATCGGCAACGAACTCCATATCAGCGCTGGCAGCATCCCGCTCGGCCACCTCGGCCGACATCCGAAACAGCCCCCGCGAGTACGGTATCCCGAACGTCACCGCAAACTCGACCGCATCCCGCGTCCTCCAGACCCGCTCCGCGAAGTCACCCCGAAACCTGAGCATCTCCCCCGGCGGCAGACTCCCACGAACCGCCTCCCAGTCCACTCCAACCAGCATTCGCCCTCCCCTCCCTACGATCGTGCCGACGCGGCAAGTGGCTTGACCCACCGCGACCATTCGGGTTGCGGCGCATAACCGTTGGCCTTCCAGACGCTCTGCCCGAGATCATTCTCATCGAGCACCATCGCGTCGGCGCGCGTCCCTCCAAGTCGAGCGAATCGTTGCTCCGCAGCGCGGATGAGCACCCCTCCAACACCCCTACGGCGGCAGCCAGGCGCGACCGCCAAACGGTAAATATGACAGCGCCAGCCATCCCACCCCGCAATCACCGTACCCACCAACTCACCAGCGCCCTCGCCTTCGTCAAAGGCAAGAATCAACGCTTCGGGATCGCGCCGTATCAGCCCTTCGATCGCAACAACAGAATCGGCCGGCCGGTGCGCATCTTCCGCAGCCCTGCCCCAAAACTCGAGAACAGTACCGGCATCGTCGAGGTTGGCTGCGCGGAGAACGATCGTGGACACCCGGGCAGTCTAAAAAACGCACCGTCGAGCGGCGCACCCTGGAGTGGAATTCGGGCACATCACCAGACATCAGCGAATTCGACCGCGCCGAACTCCATCTCAGCCTGGAGGACGGCTGCTGCGATCTCGCTGTGATCGGTATCGGAGATGCACTCCCACTCCGCATCGCAGTAAAACAAGTACACCTGGGAGCTCGAGTCGTACTGAGCGATCACCAGGCGTGAGAAGTCTTGAACGAGGCGACCATCTACCCAATGCCGCGTCCTGCCAGTGGGCGTCAAGCCACGGATGTCCGCAACCTTCAGGACCCGTGCCCCATCGATGAACGGGGGAACATCTATCACGATCACATTGTCGCCCGAGCGTGCCCGGCTGGCGAATCAAGACGTGCAACTCTGCCGCTCGGTCAGGAAACCTGCTGCGGCACTTGCCAACTCACCGACTAGCGTTGTTATGGGACTGGTATCCGCACGGCTATGCCGAGTGCGTGCCATTCCGGGTTGCGTCCTCGCGCCGGTGCGGGGTTTCGCGTTACCGTCGCGTAGGAGTGAAAGGGGACGCGAATGAATCACATCCGGAACTTGTCCGAGCGGCGGGAGTCGGCGCTGGAGCGGTTGCGGTCGAATACGGACAATCTTTGGCTCGCGACGGCTGATGGGGTGCGGGGGCCGCACCTTATACCCGTGTCCTACTGGTGGGATGGGGCTCGGCTGCTGACTTCGACATTCGACGGCAGTCGGACGCTGCGGAATATCGAGAATCAGCCGCGGGTTCGGGTGGCACTGGGTAGCACGACCGATGTTGTCATGATCGACGCGGTGGCGAGCATCGTTGCCCGGACGGACGTCGATGACGCGGCGGCCGAGGGTTACGCCAGGGCATCCAGAATTCCCCGCTCTACCCCGGGGTTCACCTACATCTACCTGGTGCCGGAGCGGATCCAGGTTTGGCGCGGGCCCGCCGAATTCTCCGGGCGGACCGTCATGCGGGCGGGTCTCTGGCTCGACGAGCCGGTCGACTGAGCCTGGCGCCGAACGTCGAAGCGCCCCACGGGTTCTCGCAATCCGTGGGGCGCTTCTCGGGTGGCGTGGTTCAGACCTTGGCGGGTTTGTAGGTGGCTATGGCCCAGATGACTACTACGTCTAGGGCGATGATGAGGAGGGACCAGGCTGGGTAGTAGGGGATCCAGAGGAAGTTTTCGATTATGGAGAGGGAGGCTAGGACTAGGGCGGAGGTGCGGCCCCAGGTGGTGCCGGCTAGGAGGCCGATGGCGACGATTATTTCGATTGCGCCGAGGATGATGTGGATCCAGCCCCAGCCGGTGGTGTTGAGTTTGTAGATGTAGTCGGAGGTGACTACCAGGAGGTTGTCGGCGGCTACGGCGGAGATGCCCTGCAGGATCGACAGGACGCCGATGACGATCAGCAGGATGCCCGCCGCGACGGATGTTCCGGCGGCGACGTCCTGCTTCAGCGAGGAATCGTTACCACTACTGTGTGCCATTCGCTGAATATGCCACGGGTTTGCTGGCCGCGCCGGAAGCGCGGCCCACGTGTTGCTCGAACGGTGGAGCGCTGGAGTCGACCCGGTTATGGGGTGGTCAGGGCTTGGGAGACCGCAGTGCCGAACGGGAGGTCGGCGGTGGTGTTGACCTTGGTGTAGGTGCCGCCGGTGCGTTGGGTGAGGGTTTGCAGGGTTTGGGTGCCGGGGCCGTTGATCACGATGACGTCGATGCGGATCGGGTGGGCGGGATCGGTGGCGGCGGCGATATCGGACAGGAGTTGATCGCCGGTGACGGGGGAGTCGTCCTCGGGGCCGTCGGTGATCAGCAGGATCGAATTGGTGCGGGCGTTGGCGTAGTTGGCCAGGACGTTCTTGTAGGCGGCCTCGAGGGTGGGGTAGGTGCGGTCGGGCTTGGACTGGCTCGCGGTGACGGTGGTCAGGGCCTGGCTGATGGCGGTGCGCTGGTCATTGCTGAGCACCGCCGTCGGGGCCAGCACCTTGTACGGGTTGTTGCCGTCGAGGTTCTTGGAGTACTCCCAGACCCCGAGACCGAAATCGGGAGGCATGACGCCCATCGTGGACTCCAGTGCCGCAACGGAATTGGCGAGCCGGGTGCCGTAGCCCTCGGTCGCGGACATGGAGGAGGAGACGTCGAGCAGGACGGTGGCCTGCACGCCCAGCACCGGGTGCGCGATGATCTGATCCACCTTGGCCAGTACGGATTTCGCGGGGACCGGGGCAGTGGCCGGGGGAGCAGCGCCGAAACCGTTGTCGGTGAACAGCTTCGACTGCTCCGGGGCGCGCAGGAAATCGGCGAACAGACCCGCGACGAGATTCTGGGTCTGGTCCACCCAGGCGCCGGTGAGCTCGGCGGCGGGGTAGTCGGCCACCGGGCCCGCGCCGTCGGGACGGAAGGCGGTCAGGCCGACGCGGGCTCGGATCTGCTGTTCGGTGGCGGCGACCGCGTGCAGGGGCGCGTTGGCGTGGTCGGTCGCGGCGGCGAGATCGGTGAGCGCGGCGTTCACGTCCTTGGCCGGGGGCGCGCCCGCCGCCAGCAGGGAGATGGCGGACACGACCTGCCCGGTGGCGACGGCCTTCTCGTCGAGGGGATCGGTGCCGGAGACGCCCGAGCCGACCGCGGTCGCGATGGCGAGCGACGGATCGCCCGCGGGCATGGCCAGGCGCAACTTCCCCGACGACCCGAGGCCGACATCGGCCAGCGAACCGCTCTGCAGCTTCGGCAGATCCGACCAGTGGATCTTGGCGGTCTCGAGCGCGCCGCGCAGTTCATCGTGCACGGCCAGGGAGATCGGGCTCACGGCAATCGGTGCCGGGGTGCCCGCGATCAACCCGGGCACGCGCATCTGCTCGACCGAGCGCGACGACGCCGGAATCCACAACGCGGGCTGTGGACCCAACGCCGGATCCCACGGCTTGTTGGAGGTGAAGGCCGCGACCATGGCCGCCGACGGCTGCGCGGTCACGCTCACCTGCGCGCAGTGGTCCCGGACATGCGGTTTCGTGGCATTGAATCGATCGGCGGCGGACTTGACCGGGGTGAGAATGTCGGGGTCGACGGTCACATTGAGCGTCGCGGTCCCCTCCACGCACGACGCGGCGGCCCGAGAGTCCCGCTCCTTCGCCCGCTCCGATAACCACGCCCACCCGACGACGGCGAGCGCTAGCACGATCACCGCGCCAATTGCGATAACTGGTCCCTTGCTGACACCTCGTGACCCGCCCGCGGCGCGATGAGTACCCACGATCGATCAGTGTATGTTGACGCCCCGGTAGCCACCTGTACCAGGCGGTTACGCGCAATCCGACCGGCACGAAAAACGGCGGCAGCCCTGAAGACTGCCGCCGTCTCGGGTCAATCCCGAATCATTTTTCCGCGGTCGTACTCGTGCCCGCCCCACACACCGGACTGGCCGGTGCGGGCGGCGAACTCGCCGCATTCGCGGCGGATCGGGCAGGACTCGCAGATCGAGCGCGCGTAGTCGAAGTCCTGCGACGGGTACGGGAACCACGCCTCGTGGTTCGGGTCACCCTTGCAGGCGGCGTGCTGCCAGTAGTCCTTCGAGTCGGAGATGGGGAGCAGATCCGCCAGGGTCGGCTCCCGAAGTGCAGTGTTCGTCATCGGATCTCGCTCCTTTCATGTCCGATCACGCTGGGTGGGTTTCCTTGGTTCAGGACGCGGCCAGTTCCTTCCAGACCTGACGCTGCGTCCGCTCTCTATCGTTGGGCGCCTTGGGCTCCCACAGCAGGCGCATCCCGGCCTCCTCCGGAGTCCGGTCCGCCTTGTAGGTATTGCAGGGCCCGCACGCGGCGATGAGGTTGGCCCAGGTATTGGGCCCGCCCTTGGACCGCGGACGGATGTGGTCGACGGTGCGCGCCCAGCCGTTGCAGTACCCGCAGCGGTAGCGGTCACGCCGCAGGATCCCGGGCAGGGTGGCGCGGCTGTGGTCGTCGTGCACGAGGATCCGGTGCTCGAGGTAGATGTAGCGCTGCAGCCGGATGGTTTCCGGCAGCACGATCTCCAGGTGCTTGGAACGGATCGGGAAGTGCGGCTCCCGCTCGGTGACGGTCTCGGCGGCGCCGCTGAGCAGCAGCACCACCGCGCGTTCGGCGCGGATCGTGGTCAGCGCCTCGTAGGAGGCGTTGAGCAGCAGCACTCCGGTGTCCATCCAGTTGTCGGTGGTTATCTCCGGGTCTTCGGCATGACGGAACAGCATGGGGGTCACCATGTTTCGTGAAAGGGATCGAACAGGAAGGAAGAAGGGGCCGCTCTTACGCGCGCGTCTGGAGACGGCCCATGGGCCGCTCGTCGCCGCGCAGTCGATCGCCGCGCTTGGCACTGTCGGTAATCAAGCCGTCTCCTCCTTCCTGCTGGTCACGACCGTCGCGGTCGTTTGATCTTCGGTGAAAGTCATGGTGGCACAACGGGCATGCCGTTGTCGGGTGATTTTTTGCTCCCCCTGTGACCTCGCCGCCCCGCACGAAGACGGTGGACAGGTCGTAGAGTGACAACGAACAGCCCCGCCCGCTTGTTCCTGAGAGACGGGAATCACATCGGTGATTCACTGCCAGGCAACTTAACCGGGGGCGACTGTGCGGTCGCGGTTCATTATCGGTTACCTGCCCCCGCTACCGTGACGAGTACTCGGAAGGAGCCTTCGTCATGGAGTTCCGACATCTAGTCTCGTTCATCACGATCGCCGAAGAGTTGCACTTCGGTCGCGCAGCGCAGCGCCTTCATCTCACGCAGCCCAGTCTCAGCGCCCAGCTGCAGAAACTGGAAAAGTCGCTCGGGGTCCAGCTGGTCGCCCGGAATTCACACGAGGTCCGGCTGACCGCGGCCGGGCGCGAGTTCGAACTTCAAGCACGTCAGATCGTGGCCCAGATGGATCGGGCGGCGCGGGCCGCCAAGGCCACCGCCGAGGGCAGGCAGGGCAGCCTGGCCATCGGCTACAACCTGCCCGCGAGCCGCCACGTGCTGCCGGAGGCGCTGGTGCGCATGACCGAGCGGCATCCCGACATCGTGGTGTCGTTGTGGGAGAAGCGCACCGGGCCGCAGCTGGCGGCGCTGTCGGACGGGTCCCTCGATATCGCCCTGGTCTACGGACACCCCAGCACCGCCGAATTCCGCTATCGGCGACTGCTGCACCGGGTTCCGTTGGTGGCGGTGGTGGGGCGGCGGCACCGGTGGGCGGATCGCCCAGGGGTGCCGTTCGCGGAGCTGCAGGGTCAGGACTGTGTGCTGTTCGCCCGCGAGCAATGTCCGGCCATGTACGACACCATCTTCCGGGCGGCCGCGCAGGCGCGGATCACCTTGAACGTGGCCCATCACGCCGATGATCCGGGTGCGACGGCGCACATGGTGTCGGTGCGTCCAATGGTCGGATTCGCCTCGTTGCCGCGGGCCATTTCCATGGGAATGGGTGCGCCGGGCAGCAATTCGGTGGCGGTCAAACTTTTGGACCCGGTACCCACTCTGGATTTGTATGCGGTGTGGCGGGCGGAGGAACAGAATCTGGCGGTGGCGGCCTTCCTGGATTGTGTGGATTCCGCGGAACCCGCACCCCTCGATGATGCCCGGCCGGTACCGGCCTGAGCTATTCGATAGGCAATGACTTTCGCGCGGTAGGAACAGCCGGTCGGGCGGCGACGAGAATGATTGTCGCCGACCAGAATTCGGTACGTGAACATCGCGTCTGTCATCGATAGATCCGTCACCGGAAACGGTATCGAACCGCCCGCCACCGCGAGTCTCTACACTATCGTCGCCGAGGCGGCCTACCGGCATCCGGACCGCGAGACCCTCGCCGACGGCGAGGCCGCGCCCCTGACCTGCGCGGAATTCGACCGGCAGGTGCGGGCGGTGGCCTCGGCGCTGCTCGATCGCCAGGTGGCGGCCGGGGACCGGGTGGTGGTGCTGGGCCGCACCGGGCTGGCCTGGGCGCTGCTGGATCTGGCGGCGTTGGCGATCGGCGCGGTGGTGGTGCCGGTGTATCCGACCTCCTCGGCCGCGCAGATCGAGCACGTTCTGCGCGACAGCGGGAGTACGTATTTCGCGGCCGAGACCGGCGCGGACGCCGAGCGGCTGAGCGCGGCGGGCGCCGGCGAGGTGTGGGATTTCGCCGAGATCCGCGACTGGGCCGAGGGCGAGATCCGGGCGGATCTGGCCGAGCACACCGCGGCGGTCGGGGCCGACGACCTGGCCATGATCGTCTACACCAGCGGGACGACCGGTCTGTCCAAGGGCTGCATGATCACCCACCGGAACATGTATGTGTCCTCGGCGAATACGGTGCGCCAGACGGGGCGGCTGTTCGACGGTGTGACCGCGTTGGCGCTGCCGCTCTCGCACGTGTTCGGGCAGACCATGCTGTTCGCCTGCCTGTTCGGCGGCGCGGCGACCCATCTGCTGCCGGGGATTCCGGAACTGGTCCCGGCGCTGCCGCGGCTGCGGCCCACGTTCCTGGCGCTGATTCCCTACGCGCTGGAGAAGATTCGCAAGCACTGCCGGTCGCTGCTGAGTGCGGAGGCGGAGCGGGAGGCGGTCGCGGTCGGGCTGTCGCGGCTGTCGGCGGGGGCCCAGGGGACCGACGCGGCCGAACACGGGATTCGGCGGGATGAGCCCGAGGCGTTGGAGGAGCCGGTCGCCGCGGCGCTGGGCGGGCGCCTGCGCTATGTCATCTCCGGCGGTGCGTCGCTGGATGATTCGACCGCCGGGTTCTACGCCGCGTTCGGCACGGTGATCCTGAACTGCTACGGCTTGACCGAGGCCGCGACCGCGGTCACGGTGAGCGCGCCGGAGACCAATCGCCTCGGGACCGTGGGGAAGCCGATTCCCGGCACCGCGGTGGCCATTGCCGCCGACGGTGAGGTGCTGGTCAGCGGCCCGCACGTGTCGCCCGGCTACTGGGGTGCGGCCGGGGCGCAGAAGCCGGTCGACGCCGACGGTTGGCTGCACACCGGCGACATCGGCGAGCTCGATGACGGGTATCTGCGAATCACCGGACGCAAGAAGGAAATTCTCGTCACCTCGGGCGGCAAGAATGTTGCGCCCACTCCGCTGGAGGACCGGGTGCGGCTGCATCCTTTGGTCAGCAATTGCATGGTGGTGGGGGAGGGTCGCGCCTTTGTCACCGCATTGGTGACCCTGGATGCCGAGCGCGCTGAGAATTGGTTGCGCGAACATCCGGGACGCGATCTCACGACCGCCGTGCAATCCGCCGTGGATGATGCCAATTCCTTGGTTTCGCGGGCGGAATCAATTCGGGAATTTCGCATTGTGGCAGGCGATTTCACCATCGCCAATGGATTGTTGACCTCCTCACTGAAACTGCGTCGCACCGCGATCGCGGAAACCTATTCGGCCGATATCGATCTCCTCTACTCGACGACCCGAAAGTGATCTGAGCATGTACGACGTCATCGTTGTCGGTACCCGTGTGTCGGGTGCCCCGCTGGCCATGCTGCTGGCCCGCCAGGGTTTCCGGGTGCTGGCGGTGGACCGGGCCCAGTTCCCCAGCGACACCCCGTCCACGCACTACATCCACCAGGCCGGGCTGGGCTTCCTGAAGTCCTGGGGTCTGCTCGACCGCGTCACCGCCACCGGCTGCCCGCCGGTGCGGCACCTCAACTTCACCTACACCGATATCGACATTCGGGGTATGGCCGATCCGGCGGCCGACGGCATCGACGCCGTGTACTGCCCGCGCCGCACCGTGTTGGACAAGATCCTGGTCGACGCCGCCGGCGAGGCCGGGGCCGAGGTGATCTCGGGCTTCGCGGTGACCGGGCTGCTGCGCGACGGCGACCGGGTGATCGGTATTCGCGGCCGGGTGGGCGAGGGCGCGGAGCAGGAGTTCCGGGCCACGCTGGTGGTGGGCGCGGACGGTTCGGGCTCGACCGTGGCCAAGGAGGTGGGCGCGCAGGTCTACGAGGGTTCGCCCGCGGCCTGCTTCGTCTACTACTCCTACTACGAGGGCATCGACTGGGGCATGCAGCACCGCACCGGTTTCGGCGAGCAGCAGTTCGCGGCCTGGCCGACCAATGACGAGCTGTACCTGGTCGCGGTCATGCGCAAGCGGGACCGGTTCCGCGAGTTCCGCACCGACCCGGACGCCGGGGTGCAGGAGATCGTGGATCAGATCGATCCGGAAATCGGTGCGCGCCTGCGGGATACGGGCCGTCGGGTGGAGCCGTTCCGGCCCATGCTGTACCCGGACAACTACCGTCGGCAGTCCTTCGGGCCGGGTTGGGCCTTGGTCGGCGATGCCGGATATCACAAGGACCCCTTCACCGGCTGGGGCATCACCGACTCGTTCAAGTACGCGCAGCTGCTGGCCGACCTGGCCGGTGAAAGCCTCGCGGGCGGACGGCCTTTCGAGGAGACGCTGCCCGAATACCAGCGTGAGCGCGACGCGCAGAGCGCCAGCACCTATGAGCTGACCACCAGCATTTCCGAGCTGTCGCTGACCCCGTACTACGACTCGGTGTTCCGCGCCACCAGCATGAGCCCGGACTACTCGAAGAAGTTCTTCGGTTTGATCGCAGGGCTGTACCCGCCCGAGAAGTTCTTCGGTGAGACCGAACTGGCCGAACTGTACGAGCTGGTCGACTTCCCGGTCGAGGCGCGCCATGTCAGCAAGGCCGAGGCGGCGCTATGACCGGGGTCGGTCTGGTCGCGCTGGGTGACAGCTTCGTCGAGGGCCGCGGCGATCCGGCCGCGGCCGGGGGATACCGCGGCTGGGTGTCCCGACTGGGCGCGCAGCTGGGGTTGCGGCCCAACGCCCTTCGGAATCTGGGCGTGCACGGCGCGACCACCGGTGATGTGCTGCGCGAGCAGCTGCCCGCCGCCGTG
Source organism: Nocardia sp. CDC153 (assembly GCF_035818515.1). Classification (NCBI taxonomy): domain Bacteria; kingdom Bacillati; phylum Actinomycetota; class Actinomycetes; order Mycobacteriales; family Nocardiaceae; genus Nocardia; species Nocardia sp. CDC153. The sequence goes on from NZ_JAYKYU010000004.1 coordinate 86,697, forward strand.
CGGGCCGAGCTGTATGGCGTGGTGGTGGGCGTCAACGATCTCGTGAGCGCCTACGACCCGGATGCCTTCGAGGCCAATCTGGATGCGCTGTTCGGCGCGCTGCGCTCCACCGGTGCAACAGTTTTCACCGCCGACTACCCGGATATCCCGGCGCGCCTGCCGGTTCCGGATGGCTTCCGCGAGCTGCTGCGGGAGCGCTTCGCCTTCGCCAATGCCGCCATGGCCCGGGTCACCGCCGACCACGGGGTCCTGCTTCTGGATCTGTCCGCACGCCCCGAATGGGAGCGCGCGAGCACCTGGACCGAGGACGGGCTGCACCCCAGCCCGTCCGGACACCGACTGTTCGCCGCCAGTGCGGCCGAACTGATTTCGACGATTACCGCCACCACGGTCGCCGCGTGATCGGCGACACCGGCCACAGCGACAGTGTCGAGTTTCGGCACCTTCGAGAGGATTATTCGTGACGGACGACAGACGCCTGGCACGCGACCCGATTGCCATTGTCGGGATGTCGGGCCTGCTGCCCAAGGCACGCAACCATCGAGAGTACTGGCAGAACATCGTCGACGGCGTGGACTGCACCGAGGAGGTGCCCGCCTCCCGCTGGAGCCTGGACGACTACTACGACCGGGATCCGGCGACTCCCGATAAAACCTATTCGCGCCGTGGCGCTTTCGTGCCGGACGTGGATTTCGATCCGCTCGAGTTCGGGCTGCCGCCCAACCAACTCGAGGTCACCAGCACCATGCAGACGCTCAGCCTGGGTGTGGCGCGCGATCTGCTGGTCGACGCGGGCGCGACCGGGTCGGGCTGGTACGACCCGGCGCGCACCGGCGTGGTGCTGGGGACCACCGGGCCGGTGCCGCTCATGCATCCGCTGGCGGCGCGGCTCTCGACGCCGGTGCTGGAGGAGGCGGCCCGGTCGGTCGGGCTGTCCGAGGCCGATGCGCGGGCCATCGCCTCTCGATACGCGGCGGCTTTCGCGCCGTGGGAAGAGAATTCGTTCCCGGGTCTGCTCGCCAATGTGGTGGCCGGGCGGGTGGCCAATCGGCTCGGGCTGGGCGGCATGAACTGCACCGTGGACGCGGCGTGCGCGGCCTCGCTGGCGGCGATTCGCACGGCCATCGCGGAGCTGCGGGACGGCCGGGCCGACATGATGATCACCGGTGGCGTGGACACCGAGAACACCATCTTCATCTACATGTGCTTCAGCAAGGTGGGTGCGCTGTCGCACAGCGGGCGGATCAGCCCGTTCGGGGCCGGGGCGGATGGGACGCTGCTGGGCGAGGGCATTTCGATGCTGGCGCTGCGGCGGCTGGAGGACGCGCGGCGGGATGGGAACCGGGTGTACGCGGTGATTCGCGGGCTCGGGTCCTCGAGTGATGGGCGGGCGAAGAGCATTTATGCGCCGGTCGCGAAGGGGCAGCGGCTGGCTCTCGACCGCGCCTATGCCGACGCGGATTGCTCGCCCGCCGATGTGGAGCTCATCGAGGCGCATGCCACCGGTACGGCGGTCGGTGACAAGACCGAGTTGACCGCGTTGAAAGGGCTGCTGTCCGAGGCGAGTTCGGAATCCCGGTTCGCCGCTCTGGGCAGTGTGAAGTCCCAGATCGGGCATACCAAGGGTGCGGCGGGTACGGCCAGCATCATGAAGTTGGCGCTGGCGCTGCATCAGAAGGTGTTGCCGGGGACGATCAATGTCGATGCACCGAATGCCGAAATCGCTTCCGAGGCTGCGCCTTTCTATGTGAACTCGCGGACTCGGCCGTGGATCCTGGATCCGGCGCGGCCCGTGCGCCGGGCGGCCGTGTCGGCAATGGGGTTCGGCGGCACCAATTTCCACGTTGTGCTGGAGGAGGCCGACGGTGTGCGCGGGCAACTGCTGCATCGGACGCCGCGGGCGCACATCTGGCATGCGCCGGATGTAGAGGCGCTGATCGCGGCCGTGCGCGACACCGAGGGCGGCGATGGTGGCGACATCCCCGAGGATCATGCCCGGGTCGGTTTCGTTTCGCTGGATGACGACGCCGTGGCAGACCTGCGTGAACTGGTCGTGGACGAGCTGACGCGCAATCCCGAAGCGGCGCACTGGGATCACCCCGAGGGTGTGTACTTCCGCGCCGCCGCGCTGCCCGAGCGCAAGGTGGGCGCGCTGTTCGCCGGTCAGGGCAGCCAGTACGTGGATATGGGAGCCGCTGCGGCGCTGAACAATCCGCCGGTCGGAGCGGCCTTCGACGCCGCCAATGCGGCCTTCGCCGGGGCGGAGACGCGACTCGCTGCCGTCGTATTCCCACCGCCCGCCTTCGACGAGGAGACTCGCTCGGAGCAGGAGAACACCCTGCGGCGCACCGAATTCGCACAGCCCGCCATTGGCGCGCTGTCGGCGGGGCAGTTCGCCGTGCTGAGCGAGTTCGGTTTCCGCGCGGACGGGTATCTGGGTCACAGCTTCGGTGAACTGACCGCGCTGTGGGCTTCCGGAGCGATCACCACCGAGGACTTCTACTCCCTGGCCAGAGCCCGAGGCGCGGCCATGACCGTGCCCGAGGGAGTCGAGGCGGGCACCATGGTGGCGGTCGGCGCGGCGCGCGAGGAGGTCGAAAAGGCCCTCGAGGGCGTGGACGACGTGTGGATCTGCAACCACAACGCCCCCGATCAGGTGGTCGTCGGCGGCGGCACCGCCGGTATCGACGCGGTCACCGAGCGCTTCACCGAAAAGGGCTGGATCACAAGGGCTCTGCCGGTCTCCGGGGCCTTCCACACCCCGTATGTGAGCCACGCCGTGGAATCATTCGGCACGGCAGTCGCCAAGGTGACGATCGGCGAACCCGCCGCCCGCGTCTACGCCGACACCCGAGGCGCGTCCTACGGCGACGACATCGAAACCAACCGCGCCACCCTCACCGCCCAATTGAGCAACCCCGTGGAATTCCACGCCGCCCTCACCGCCATGCGCGCCGACGGCTGCACCGTCTTCGTGGAATTCGGCCCCAAACAGGTCCTCACCTCTTTGGTCCGCCGCACCTTCGGCGACGAAATCATCGCCATCCCCACCGACCCCGGCCCCATCGGCAACGGCGACCTCACCCTCAAACGCGCCGCCGTCCGCCTCGCCATCCTGGGCTTCGCCATCCACGGCATCAACCGCTACACCGCACCCGAGCCCCCCACCCCAGCCCGCAAACCAGCCATGACGGTAAAGCTCTCGGCCCCCGAATACGTCCCCGAAACCCGCCGCGCGGCCTACGCCGCAGCCCTGTCCGACGGCTACCGGGTGAACCTCGCACCGGTCGCGGGAATCACCGCGCCCGAGACCTCCACGACCGCAGGCGCTACCGCGGCCCACACAACCAACGGCGGCCTCGCGCCGGCCCCTGCCATGGCCTCATCGGCGGCCATCGCCACCCCATCGGGCACTCCGAATGCCTTCGCCGAGAACAGCGGCGACGGGCAGCACGCGAGTGCTGTTGTCGCGCCGACGCCCTCAGCGATGGCGGTCGCGTCCAACGCGGGCAGTGTCGCGCCGGGCACGGCGGCCACGCTCGGCTCCAATGGTGGCCACGGCCGCCTGCCCAATCCCATTCCCAAATCCGGCCGGGGCGACCTGTCCGCCCCTCCCAGCACTTTGGAGAAATCTGTGACCGCGGAACCGGAGTACCGCATTCCTTCGCCGGACGCGCTGGACAGCGCGCTGGTGCAGCACTTGAACACGCATCGCCACTATTTGGATGGTCAGCTCGAGCTGGCTCGCGACCTGGCCGGGGCGCTGCGCCACGGGCATGTCGACGAGATGCTGGTGCGTGCCATCGAGGCTGTGAAGGATCACGGGCTCGCGATCAGTGAAAGCCACTCGCGTGCTGGTGATGTGGTGGCGCAGCTGGCGGCGCTGGAAGGTGGCGGGCAGCCTCGCCCGGGCCGGGTCTACGTCGAGTCGGATCCGATCGTCACCGCGCCCACGGGCCTGCCGCACGGCCAGGCCGCGTCCACGCAGGCTCTGGCCGCCGCCCCTGAGAACGCCCTCGTAGCGTCCGCGCCGACCCCTGCTGCTGCCCAGCATGCGGTGTCCGGCAATGGCTTTGCGGTGGACACCGCGACCCCGGTGTCTGGCAATGGCCTCGCGTCCGAGGTGGATGAAGCCCCGTCCGAGTCGCGGGCTGAAGCGGCCGTCGGTGGCTCGGCTGCGCTGTCGGCCGAGGCGGTGCGCCAGGCGCTGCGCGAGGTGGTGGCGGAGAAGACCGGGTATCCGGTCGAGATGGTCGACACCACTATGGATCTGGAGGCGGATCTTGGGGTCGATTCGATCAAGCGGGTGCAGGTGATCGGGGCGCTGCAGGAGCGGTTCCCGGAGCTGCCGGTGCTCGGGCCCGAGCAGTTGGGGACGCTGCGGACGCTGGATCAGGTTGCGGAGGAGCTGGTTGGCTCGGCGGGCGGCGATGGCCTTGCGAGCGGGGCGGATAGCACTGCTGCGGAGGTGAATTCTGGCGCTTCCGCCGATGTGTTGCGGCAGGCGCTGCGCGAGGTGGTCGCGGACAAGACCGGGTATCCGGTGGAGATGGTTGATCCGACCATGGATCTGGAGGCAGACCTTGGGGTCGACTCCATCAAGCGGGTGCAGGTGATCGGCGCTCTGCAGGAGCGTTTTCCGGATCTACCGGTGTTGGGGCCGGAGCAGTTGGGGACGTTGCGGACGTTGGATCAGATCGTGGGCGAGTTGGCCGGGGGTGATGTTCACCCAAAAGCTGAGGCCGCGGCCGAAACGCCGCGGCATGTGGTGGAACTCGTCGAGCTGGCTCCGGTGGATCCGGCGGTGGAACCGTATCGGGCGGCCGGGCACGCGCTAGTGGTGTGCTTGGACGAGTCGGGTGAAACCGATTGCGAGGCACTGGAAGAGCTGCTGCGGGCGCGGAGTTGGTCGGTGCGCCGGGTCTCCGGTCCCGACGGGGTGGCGGGGGCCGGGCCGGTGGACGTCTGCGTGATGGTGGCCGGTGTGGCGACCGAATGGGCGCAGGCACAGGGCATTCTGACCGATGCGATCCTCGTCGCCGGTCAGGTTGTGCCCCGCCTGCGGGCCGCCGAGGGGCGGGCCGGGTTCGCGACCATAACCCGGCTCGATGGCCACCTCGGTTTCCGTGGTGACGCCGACCCGGTCGCGGCGCTGCTGGGCGGGCTCGGCGGACTGGTGAAAACCCTTGCCGCCGAGCAGCCCTCGCTGTTCTGCCGGGCCCTCGACATCGATCCGGAGATCCTGCCGCACCGATTGGCCGAATTGGTGCTCGAGGAACTGTGTGACGCCGCCCTCGACACTCTCGAGGTCGGCATCGACGCCGCCGCCGTCCGCCGCACGCCGGTGCCGAGCCGACATGGAGCAGCGCGCAGCATCGATATCGTCCGTGCCGGAACAGATTTCGGCGACTCGCTGCTCACCGAAGCCGACACCCTCGTGGTGACCGGCGGCGCACGCGGCGTCACCGCCACCTGCGTCCTCGAACTCGCACGACACACCAAGTGCCGCTTCGTACTCCTGGGCCGCACGGAACTGACCGACGACCCGGAGTGGGCCGCGACCGTGGCCGACGCCGACCTCAAACCGGCCGCGGTGCGCGCATTGGCCGGAACCGGAGTCACCCCGCGCGATATCGACAAGGCCTGCGCGAACGTCCGCGCGGTCCGCGAAATCCGCCGAACCCTGGCCGAACTCGGCGACCGAGCCGACTACCTCGCGGTCGACGCCACCGACGCCACCGCACTGGCCGAGGCGCTGGCACCGTGGCGCAATGCCGCCCGGCGTCCGATGCCGGGCGATACCGCCCCGCTCGCGGCGGGCCATGGTTCCGCGCTCGACGGAGGCGAGGCTCCCGCCCGGGAAGCAGGCGAGGCTTCCGCCTCGGTGGCGCAAGGTTTCTCGACCGCCGAGGAGGGGCGGGAGTCACAGGACGACGGTGGGGCACGGGCAGGTCGCTCTCAGTGTGGGGCGATCACCGGCGTCGTGCACGGCGCAGGGGTGTTGGCGGACTCCTTGATTCCGGACAAGACGGCGGAATCGATCGGTCGGGTGTTCGGGCCGAAGTTGAGCGGATTGGCCGCTGTGCTGGCGGCGGCTGGCGAGCCGCAGCATCTGATTCTGTTCGCCTCGGTGGCCGGACTGTTCGGCAATACCGGGCAGGCCGATTACGCGGCGGCCAATGAGGCGTTGGGGCGGTTCGCGGTCAGTTGGGGTGCGCGCGATCCCGAACGCCGGGTGACCGCGCTCGACTGGGGTGCGTGGGATGGCGGCATGGTGACTCCCGCACTGCGTGAGCACTTCGCGGCGCGCGGCGTGCCGCTGCTGGCCCCGGCGGCCGGAGCGGCCGCGTTCACCGCGCAGTTCACCGCGGCACGACGGGAAGAGCCAATCCTGTTGGTCGGGGCCGCCACCGCGCTCTCGACGGTCGACACCCCCACGGTGCCGGTGCGGGCCCGGCGCGGGATTGCCGGGCTGGTAGAGGAGCCGGTGATCGCGGCGCATCGGATCGGTGAGCACATCGTGCTCCCGGCCACGTTCGGGCTGGGCGCGATGGTGAATCTGGCCGAGCGCACCCATCCGGGACGAATCGTGGTGGGAGCAAGGGACTTCCAGGTGCTCAAGGGGCTGGTCTTCGACCACCCGGTGACCACCCTGGAGTTCGAGCTCGACCCCGCGGAGCCGGTGGACGGTCACACAGCGCTGCGCGTCACCGTCATCGCCGACTCGGCCGCTCGATTCCGCGCCACCCTGCTGCTGTCCGACACTTCGGAAGTCTTGCCACCTCTGACCGCGTCGATCCAGCTCCCGTACGGCCCCGGCGAGAGCGCCGAGCGGATCTACCGCGACGCGATCCAATTCCACGCACCGGCCCTGCAAGGCCTGCGCACGATCCGCACCGAAGGCGATGCGTCCATCGTCTTCGAATGCGAGCTCGCCGCAAACCCGGTGGCGCACGGCGCATTCGCGAGCCGACTCCACGATCCGGTCCTCGCCGACCTGATCCTGCAATGCCCGCCGGTCCTGGGCTACCGTCTTCTGGGCGCGGCCTGCCTGCCCCTGGGCGTCGGCCGAATCGACTATTTCCACCCACTGCCCTCGACCGCACCGTTCCTGGTGCTCGTCGACAACCCCCGGGCCACCCGCATGGAAGCCCTGATCGACGCGACGGCCCTGTCCACCGAAGGCACAGTGCTGCAACGCTTCTCGGACGTCACTGTCCTGACGACACCCGACCTGACAGAGAAATTCCGAACCTCGGTGAGGCGGTGGACAGCATGACAGCTCTCGACTTCGACGGCATCCCCTTCAATCCGCTGGGCATGGAACGATCCACGCCCGAACCGGCCACCCCGGCTCCCGAACCGCGTACTCCGATGCTCGAATCGGCGCGGGTGGTCGACGAATCGACCTACCTGGCAGCCGGATCGGAAGGTGCGAGCACGCGTCTCGCGGCACAGTCGGTCGCTGCCGAGGCGATCGCCCAGATCCGTGCGGGCGTCATCGAGGCGCACCGGGCGGCTCTGACGGCCCAGACCGCACTACAGCGCGAGATATGGCGGCGGGCGCACGGGCGTGCGGCGGCCGAGGCGGAAGTTCCCGCGCCCCTGATGGGCACGGACGAGATCGGGGGAGCGGACGCGGCCGGGACTGTCGCCGCGGCGAACTCGCCCGCGGCGAGCGAGTATTCGGCGCAGGTGCGATTCCATGCCGCAGAAGGGGCGTTCAAGCCACTGGCCCGCACCACAGTCGTGCGGTTGGACCGGGGCACGCTGGAACTGCTCGCGGTGGCGGAGATGGGGAGTGTGTTCGGTGCCTCGCATCGGCGCGACGGGGTGGAGGTGGCTGCTCGACTGGCGGCTTCCACACCGCTGGTTCTCACCGAGGTGAGTTCGATCGAGTTGTACGGCGGCATCGGCAATGGCCGGGTGGTGGCGCGGTTCCAGGGCGATCCGCGGGCCGCGGCCTTGCAGGCCGCCGAGGTGTTCGCCCTCTTCACCGGGATGCCGCTGTGCTTGTCGGGCAGCACACTGACCGGTGGGGTGGGGGAGACCACGGTCGAAATCGCCTCCGGTGCGGTGGAACTGGTCGTCGAGCGCCTTGATGTGGTGCCGCGTCCGTTCCTACAAGCGACGGCGCGTCTCGAGGGTGTGCCCGAGCCCGTCGCGGTCACGGTGATGGTCGCCGAGCAGGCGGGTGCGGGCGTCGGGCCGGGCGAGGCCGCACCGGGGTTGCTGCTCAACGAGTTCCATATGGCCCATCTGGCCCGTGGTGATCAAGCCATTGCCATGGGGCCGGAGTTCGCGCCGTACACGGGGGTGCGAGCGACGCGGTTGCCCACCGGTGGGCTGCTGTTGGTGGATCGGGTGCTGCGGTTCGACGGTGCCCGTGGCAATCTCGAATCCGCCTCGTACGACACCGAATACGACTCGCCCGGCGACTCCTGGTACTACGGGGACACGGCCAACGATTCCATGCCGCACTTCGTGTACATGGAGACATCGCTGCAGGCGGCGCTGCTCATGGGTTACTACGCCGGGCCGACCCTGACCCAGCCCGGCACCACGCTGAGTCTGCGCAATCTGGGCGGCACGGCCACGGTGCTGCGGCAGATCGACCTGCGGGACAAGACGATTCAGCAGTCCTCGCGCCTGCTGTCGACCACCATCCTGCCGGGCTCGTCCCTGCAGACCTTCGACTACACGCTCAGCGTGGACGGCGAGCCGTTCTACCAGGGCGAGACCATGTTCGGGTACTTCAGCGACCAGGCATTGGGCAACCAGACCGGTCTCGACGCCGGGCGGTCCGTGCCGAGCTGGCTCGCCGCGCACCCGGAGGCGGCCACCCGCGTCATCGATGTGGCGGCCCGCCGTGCCGATCCGGCCGCCCGGGCCTGCTCGCGGCGCAAGCTGGCCCTCATCGACCGCGTCGAGGTGGTCGACGAGGGCGGGAATTACGGTGCGGGATATCTGCATTCGCTGCGGGCCATCGATCCGGAGGACTGGTTCTTCGCGAGGCATTTCCACCTGGACCCGGTGATCCCGGGCTCACTGGGTGTCGAGTCGGTCATCCACGCCGTGCAGGAGTGGATGCTGGACGCGGGATTCGCCGACGGCATGGCTGACCCGGTATTCCGGATTCCGGCCGGGATCGCCTTCAGCTGGCGGTACCGGGGGCAGTTCCTGCCCACTGACGGGACCGTCGAACTGGAGGCGCACATCAAATCCGTGCGGCGTGACGGGCACGGAGCGATTGTGGTCGTGGACGGCTCGCTGTGGAAGCCGGGACTGCGCATTTATGAACTCATCGACCTCGCGGTCGAGCTCGCCGATCGAAAGGCGTCGGAATGACCGCCGTCCGTTCACCTTTGGCCATCGATAGCGCCGATATCACCGAGGTTCTGCTCGACCTGCACCGACCGTGCTGGATCGTCAGGTCCGAGGGGTCGGTCGGGGCGACATCCGATCCGGCACTCGCGGCGCGGGCTCAGATTCTGGCAGCGGTGCCACCGCTGCCAGTGGAACAGTTGGGAGACAGTGCCTTTCGCTCCGCACACGGCGTGCGGGCGGCCTATGCGGCCGGTGCGATGGCGAACGGAATCGCCTCGCCAGCGCTGGTGATCGCGCTGTCCGAGGCGGGATACCTGGCCAGCTATGGTGCGGCGGGTGTGACCCCGGCGGTGGTCGACGCCGCGCTGGGCGAGCTCTCTCGGCGACTGGCGGGAAAGCCGTTCGCCTGCAATCTGATCCACAGCCCCTCCGAACCTGCATTGGAACGGGCGATCGTGGATGCCTGCCTGCGCCATGAGGTGCGTTGTGTGGAGGCGTCGGCGTTCATGGATCTCACCGCCGAAGTGGTGCGCTATCGAGCCACCGGACTGGCGGTGGATCGCAGCGGCCGAATCGAGATTCGGAATCGCGTGATTGCCAAGGTGTCTCGCACCGAAGTCGCGGAATTGTTCCTGCGACCCGCTCCGGGCCGACTGCTGAATCACCTGGTCGCAGACGGCCGCCTGACCGCGGCACAAGCCGAATCGGCGGCGCAGGTTCCCATGGCCGATGACATTACCGCCGAGGCGGATTCGGGCGGTCACACCGACCGTCGCCCACTGGTGGTACTGCTGCCCGAACTACTGGCCACCCGCGACCGCATCGCATGCTCCGTGCCCGCCGCGGCGGGCGTGCGGATCGGTGCGGCGGGCGGCATCGGCACCCCCGATGCCGCGGCCGGTGCCTTCGCCATGGGCGCGGCCTACATCGTGACCGGGTCGATCAACCAGTCGGCGCGGGAAGCGGCGCAGTGCGACGCCACCAAGGCGCTACTCGCGACCGCGGAGTTCGCCGACTGCGTGATGGCACCGTCCTCGGACATGTTCGAGATGGGCGTCCAGGTGCAGGTGTTGCGACGCGGCAGCATGTTCGCCACGCGTGCCCAGCGGCTCTACGAGCTGTATCGAGCCTACGACGGCATCGATGCGCTGCCCGCCGAGGTGCGGAAGGACCTGGAAACCAAGCTGTTCCGCCGCCCGCTGGCCACCGTCTGGCAGGACTGCGTCGCCTTCTTCACCGAACGCGACCCGGACCAGCTGATTTCGGCCGAGCGTGACCCGAAGGCCCGGATGGCGCTCATCTTCCGCTGGTATCTGGGCCTGTCCTCGGGCTGGAGCATTCGCGGCGACGCGGAACGCGCCGCCGACTACCAGATCTGGTGCGGCCCGGCCATGGGTGCGTTCAACTCGTGGGTGGCGGGCAGTCATCTGGCCGCGCCCGGCAATCGCACGGTGGCCGAGATCGCCGACCAAATGATGACCGGCGCGGCCTACCTCACGCGAGTCGCGCAATTGCGCTCGGCCGGTGTGCGGCTCCCCGCCGCGGTCGGCCGATATCTGCCGCGGCCACTGGCGGGCTGACGCCCGCACGCATCGATCGGATCTCTCATCATGCCGCTGTCGGTCCCGGCATGATGGGAGGCGGCATCACCACGCGAAGGAGCACGCGCAGATGACCGTCGACGCCTGGGCCCAACATCCCACCCCCCGTTTTCTCGCCCACGATATGTTCGCCTCCCTGCGCCGCTGGTCCGGCACGGAGATCCCCACCGGCGACATCCCGCTGAAATCGACGCTGGCCGTCATGGACGCGGCGGGCGTCGACCACGCCCTCCTCTCCGCGTGGACCGCCCCCGAGGGCGTCCTCATCTCCAATGACGAAGTGGCGGAATGGGTTTCCGAGGCCCCCGACCGATTCTCCGCCATCGCCTCGGTGGACCTGCGTCGGCCCATGGAATCGGTGCGCGAACTCCGCCATCGAGTCCGCGACCAAGGCTTCAAAGCCCTCCGAGTCCTTCCCTGGCTCTGGGAAACCCCACCCACCGACCGCCGGTTCTACCCCCTCTACGCCGCGTGCGTAGACCTCGGCATCCCCTTCTGCACGCAGGTGGGCCACACCGGGCCGCTGCGGCCCTCGGAGACCGGCCGCCCCATCCCGTACATCGACCAGGTGGCGCTGGACTTCCCCGAACTCACCATCGTGTGCGGCCACGTCGGCTATCCCTGGACCGAGGAAATGATCGCCGTAGCCCGCAAACACCCCAACGTGGTGATCGACACCTCGGCCTACACCACCAAACGCCTACCCCCCGAACTGATCTCGTATCTGAAGACCGGAACCGGCCGCCACAAGGTCCTCTTCGGCACCAACTACCCCATGATCTTCCCTCAACACGCCCTCGATGGCCTCGACGCCCTCGACCTGGATGACGAGACGCGAACCCTCTACCTGGACGGCAACGCCCGCCGCGTCTTCGGGCTGTGAAAGGCCCGGTGTCACACCTAGTTTCGGGTGTGGCGGCTGACGGGCAGGGCCCGACCGGTCTCGAGCAATGACTTGAGATCGCTGAGCATGAACGGATAGCCGCCGCCGAAGCCCTCCGATTCCAGATCCCCGGAGATGATGATCGAGACCAGAGGCGCGCCGGTGACATCGTGGACGGTGGTGAGGGCGCAGGTGCCGTCACCGCGATCGCGAATTTCGTAGCGCAGGTAGGTTTCCGGCTCCGCCGCGAGGGCTGGCTCACCCAGGAACCGCATGCGGACACCGAGCAGCGACGGTGGCTCGTAGTCGACGACCGTGCCCGTGATCAGAATCTCGGGTTCGTCGTCCAGGCGGCGCGGGCCCGACGGCGCGAAAACCGTGAAGGCGCCGCCAACCCGGGGTTCGATCACGCTGCGGCCGCCGAAGCCGTAGCGCACGGTCCACTCCGGTTCGGTGATGGCGGCCCAGATGCGCTCGGCGGGTGCGGCGATGATCACGCGATGGATCTGCGTCGTCTCCGGGCGGGCCCGCGGCAGCACATGGTCGAAACTCACGATTCCAGATCCTTTTTCAGCTCGGCCAAGGCGGAAATCCGCTGTTCGGTGAACTTGTCGATCCAGCGATCGTGAATCAGCCTGATCGGCACGGGATTGAGGTAGTGCAGCTTCTTGCGCCCGCTGCGCACCGACACCACCAGACCGGCCTCCTCGAGCAGCCGCAGATGCTTGCCGACATTGAATCGCGTCGTATCGAGTTCGGATTCCAATTCGGTCAGCGTCTGCCCGTCCCGCGCGAACAAAGCGTCGAGCAAATGCCGACGCGTGCGATCGGCAAGCGCCTTGAACACCGCATCCTCCTCCACCCCGCCCACTCTATAGGAGACCCAGCGGTCACATGACCATTGACATGTGACCATTTGGTCACCTATCTTCCCTCCATGCAGCGATACATAGTCCTCTACCGCGCCCCCCTCTCGGTCGCCCAACGATTCGCCCAGGCCACCCCCGCCGAAGCCGCCGAAGGCATGAAACTCTGGACCGCCTGGCACGACCGCATCGGCGACAACCTGATCGACCCCGGCGGCCCCCTAGGCAATGCCCGCCGCGTAGGCCCCACCGCAGTCGCCCCCACCAACACCGACATCATCGGCATGTCCATCCTGCAAGCCGACTCCATAGACGCGGCCCTGACCATGGTCTCCAACCACCACCACCTCCACTGGGCCCCCAACTGCGAAATCCTCCTCCTCGAGGAACAGCCCATCCCCGAACTCCAGCAATAACCCCCGACCAACATCGCCGGATCCACTCCCGCAGGGCGGTGAAGTCGGTTCGCCGCAACCCGTCCCACGACCGCCAATTCGGGCTAGGCGAAATCGCGTCTTACGAGGTGCCGGGGCACAGGGCGTGGGTGATGAGGGTGGTGGCTGTGCGTTCTTGGGCGAGGATGTGGTCGGGGGTGTCGGCTAGGGCCTCGGACATGGAGACTGTGGCGGTGTGGGAGCCGTTGGGGGTGGTGCCGTTGAGGGTGATGTAGCCGGCGTCGCCGCCCTCGTGGGACCAGTAGGTGCCGCCGCAGGGGAGGGGACGTTCGGCTAGGCCTAGGCCGTATTTGCCGCCGGGCCATAGTTGTTGGAGGTCAGTGCTGACGGGGGTGGTTTGCTTCATGGCGGAGAGTTGGGGTGGGGGGAGGAGGTGGCCGGAGAGGAGGGCTCGGAAGAAGATGTTTTCGTCGTGGGTGGTGGTGACCCAGGACAGGGCTTCGGGGTCGATCGGGATCTGGTCGGTGACGTCGACTCTGGAATCGGGGCCGAAGTACTGGTAGGCCCTGGTGTGGGGGTCGGGGAGGGTGGGCGTGGAGCCCAGCCAGTGGGTGTGGTCGAGTGCGAGGGCGTGCAGGATGCGGGATTGGATCTCCTCGTGAGCTGGTCGGCCGGTGGCTTTTTCGATGATCATCGTGAGGAGGATGTAGCCGGTATTGGAGTACTCCCAACCCTGGCCGGGCGCGAAGTCCGGGGCGTGGGACATGGCGCGCGCCACCAGTTGCTCGGAGGTGTAGGTGTTGTAGCGCTGCTCGACATACTCCTGCGCGGTTGTGTATCCGGGCAGGTCGTCGTGAATGCCGCTGGTGTGCTGGAGAAGCTGGCGCACGGTGATCGCATCGCCGTCATTACCGTTGCCGCGCACCACATTCGGCAGCCATCTTTCGACGCTGTCCTCCAGGGACAGCTTGCCTTCGGACGCCAATTGCAGAATCACGGTGGCGATCAACGTCTTCGAGGTGCTGGCCATGCGGAAATAGCCATCGGGATCGACCGGAGCGCCGGTCATCAGGTCGGAAGTGCCCGCGGTCGCAACCGATTCCGCACCGTCGGGTCCCATCGCGCGCGCCTGGACACCGCTGATCCCGAGCGCGTGAATCGCGTCCACATCACGGCGTAACTGCTCGGCCACTGTGGAGCCGGGATCGGACTTCGCGCAGGCGACCGCGGTGAACAGCATCGTGACGAGACCGAGGGCGAGGGCCAAGCGTCGCGGCGACGAGATCATGATCCGACGCTATTGCCGGGACCAGCCTGAAAGCGATCCGGCGACACCCCGGAATCGCCCTGGGGGATTACCCCGAGCCAAAGCGAATAGGTTGAAACGGGCACATTTTCGGGCCCGCTGCGGCAAGATCGTCAGATCGGCTCGACGATCTTGCTGTCTAGGAGCTCACCATGGGCGGACGGTTGCGTACTCTCACCGCCGCGAGCGTGCTCGCGCTGACCATCGGGGCCTGCGGGTCGCCACCGGGAGATCAGGGGAAATCGGGAGGTCCGGGAGCGAAGGACTTCAAGGCCTGCATAGTGTCGGACTCCGGCGGGTTCGACGACAAGTCGTTCAACCAGACCTCCTACAAGGGGATCACCGATGCCGTTGCGGCTCTCGGTATTTCGAAGTCTCAGCTGGAGTCCAAGTCGGACAACGACTACCCCACCAATATCGATACGATGGTCCGGCAGAAGTGCAGCATCATCGTGACCATCGGCTTCAAACAGGGCGATGTCACCTACGCGGCGGCCAAGGCGAATCCGAACATCGACTTCGCGATCGTCGACTACTCCTACACCGATCCGCAGAAGTTCCCGCCGCTGCCGAACCTGCAGGGCCTGACCTTCAATTCCGCGCAGCCCTCGTTCCTGGCCGGATACCTCGCGGCCGGTATGACGAAAACCGGCAAGGTCGGCACCTTCGGCGGCATCAATATTCCGACCGTGGCCATCTTCATGGACGGATTCGCCGAGGGTGTCGCGTATTACGACAAACAGAAGGGCAAGCAGGTCCAGCTGCTCGGCTGGGACGAGGCGACCCAACAGGGCGTGGTCACCAACGACTTCCAGGACAAGAACACCGCCAAGACCAAGGCCAACGACCTGATCAGCCAGGGCGCCGACATCCTGATGCCGGTCGCGGGCCCGGCCGGACTGGGTGCGCTGGAGGCCGCGAAGTCCTCCGGAGGCAAGGTCACCGCGGTCTGGGTCGACACCGACGGGTGCGTGAGCGCCGCGGAATACTGCCCGGTCCTGCTGACCAGCGTGCAGAAGGCGATGGACGTCGCGGTGGCGAAGGCGGTCACCGACGCCTACAACAAGGCCTTCACCAACACCACCTACGTCGGCACGCTGGCCAACAAGGGTGTCGAACTGGCGCCCTACCATGAGTTCGACGCCGCCATACCAGCCGACCTGAAGAGTGAGATCACGGCGCTGACAGCGGATTTGGCGAGCGGGAAGGTCACCATCGCGTCGAAGGCGCAGCCCGCGGCCAAATAGGTTGTGACTCGGAGGCCCCGATGAGGCTCGAATTACGTTCGCTCACCAAGCGATTCGGTGACTTCGTCGCCAACGACGGCATCGACCTGATCGTCGAGCCGGGTGAAATCCATTGTCTGCTCGGCGAGAACGGTGCGGGCAAGACCACATTGATGAATATGCTCTACGGCCTGTCGCCGCCGGATTCGGGTGAGATCCGGCTCGACGGAGAGCCCCTTGTGTGCCCCTCGCCCGCGGCGGCGATCGCCGCCGGAATCGGCATGGTGCACCAGCATTTCATGCTGGTGCCGGTTTTCACCGTCGCCGAGAATCTCATGCTGGGCCGGGAGCCGACCACCGGCTGGGCCGTGCTCGACCGCGGCGCGGCGCGGCGGCAGGTGCGGGAACTGTCGCGACGCTACGGCCTGCCGGTGGACCCGGACGCATTGGTGTCCGACCTGTCGGTGGGTGAGAAGCAGCGGGTGGAGATCCTCAAGGCGTTGGCCAACGACGTCGAGGTGCTGATCCTCGACGAACCGACCGCGGTGCTCACCCCGCAGGAGATCGACGAGTTGATCGAGGTGCTGCGCGCCATCGCCGCGACCGGCACGTCGATCATCTTCATCTCGCACAAGCTCAAGGAGGTCCGGCGAATCGCCGACCGGATCACCGTGATTCGCCGCGGCAAGGTGGTCGGCACCGTCGGACCCGACACCGCCGAAACCCAGCTCGCCGAACTGATGGTCGGGCGTTCGGTGGAACTCGTCGTCGCCAAGACGGCCGCGCCGCCCAGGTGCCCGGCGCTCGTCGTCGAGGGCCTCACCCTCACCGGCGTCGACGGCACGATACAGGTGGACGACGTGTCCTTCCGCGTCGACGGCGGCGAAATCGTCGGTGTGGCAGGGGTGGCGGGCAATGGGCAGTCCGAGCTGATCAGCGCGCTGGTCGGCTTGCGGGCACCGGTGCGCGGGTCGATCACCGTGGGCGGGCAGGAGTTGGTGGGCCGCTCGCCGCGCCGACATCTGGACGCCGGAATCGGATATGTTCCCGAGGATCGTTCGCACGATGGCTATATCGGCGTGTTCAGCATTGCCGAGAACCTCGTCCTGGATCTGATCGACCGCCCCGAATTCTCCCGGCACGGTGTGTTATCACCGAATGCGGTGCAGCGCAATGCTGTTCACCGCATGGAGGAGTTCGACATTCGCGGCCGGTCACCGGCCGAGCCGGTGCAGGCGCTGTCCGGGGGCAATCAGCAGAAGGTGGTGCTGGCGCGGGAACTGTCCCGACCGCTGCGGGTGCTCATCGCGGGGCAGCCGACTCGTGGGCTGGATGTCGGGTCGATCGAGTTCGTGCACAATCGCCTGGTCCGGGAACGAGATCAGGGCACCGCCGTATTGATCGTCTCCACCGAATTGGACGAGATCTACGCGCTGTCGGACCGCATCATCGTGATGTATCGCGGCCGCATCGTCGGCGTCGTCGGTCCCGATACCCCGCGCGACCGGCTGGGGCTCATGATGGCCGGAGGCGTACCCGCGGCTGGGGGCGGCGATGTTTGACCGGAAGGTGTTCGAACGAAAGTGGTTGCGCGAGCTGACCGTCAGTGTCCTCGCCGTCCTGCTGGCGCTGCTGGTCGGCGCGGTTCTCATCATTGTCAGCACCCCCACCGTGACCTCGGCGTTCGGGTATTTCCTGGCGCGGCCCACCGATACCTTCTCGGCGGCGGCCCACGCGGTGGGCGACACCTACCGGGCGCTGTTTCTGGGCGCCTTCGGCGGTCGGCACCAGCTCGCCGAGACCTTGGTCGCGGCAACACCGTTGATCTGCACCGGCTTGTCGGTCACCTTGGCCTTCCGCACCGGGCTGTTCAATATCGGTGCGCAGGGGCAGCTCATCGCCGGTGCTCTGGCCGCGGGATGGGTGGGTTTCGCCGTGCACCTGCCCGCCGGAATCCATGTGCTGGCGGCGTTGGCGGCCGGTGTCGCCGGAGGGGCGCTGTGGGGCGGCATCGCCGGAATTCTCAAGGCGCGCATCGGTGCTCACGAGGTCATCGTCACCATCATGGGCAACTATGTCGCGCTGTACGCGCTGACCTGGCTGCTCACCACCCACGCGCTGCAGCGGCCCGGACGGCACGAGCCGATCAGTCCGATCGTCGACGCCACCGCGCAGCTTCCCCGATTCGGCGGCACCCGACTGCATTTCGGCCTGTTCGTCGCGCTGCTCGCGGCGGTCTTCGTGTGGTGGCTGCTGTCGCGATCGACACTGGGCTTCCGACTGCGCGCCGTCGGCGCGAATCACGATGCGGCGCGCACCGCCGGTATCCCGATCGACCGGGCCTATGTCCTGGCCATGCTGATCGCGGGCGGCCTGGCCGGATTGGCCGGCACGCAGCAGGTGCTGGGCACGGATCTGCCCCTGACGAACGGCATCGCCGGATCGTTCGGCTTCGACGGCATCACCGTCGCCCTGCTCGGCCGCGGCACACCCGTCGGAACGGTCTGCGCGGCACTGCTTTTCGGTGCCCTGCACTCCGGCGGAAACGAGATGCAGGCGGCCACCGGCACCCCGCTCACCCTGGTGACCGTCCTGCAGGCCGTGATCGTCCTGCTGGTGGCGGCACCGGCCCTGGTGCGCACGGTCTTCCGGATTCGGGCCGAGGGCGCGCAGGCCGTGCTCGCGAAAGGGTGGAACTGAAATGGCAACCGACGCTGCCGATATCGCTCGCCACCTGGAGTCGCCCGAGCATCGGCGTCGACGGCTGCGCCTGGGGATTCTGCTGCTGATCCTCGCGCTCACGGCGGTGGTGCTGGCGGTGCTCACCGCCGCCGGGACGGTCGACTTCCGTTTGGCCGCAACGGGTTCCAGCGGCCCCGGGGATCTGCGCCTGCCCGCGCGACCGGCCGCGGCGGTGCCCGCCGCGATCACGCTGGTGATAGCGGTCGCCCAGCTGTGGCGCGGTCTGTCCGGGCGATGGGCGGTCGCCGCCTTCGCGCTGTTCGGCTGTTCCTTCGTGATGGCCTTCATCTGCTGGGCGGCATCGGGCAAGCTGTTCCCGCTCACCAATCAGATCCAAGGCACGCTGGCGCTTTCCACCCCGCTGATTCTGGGTGCGCTGGCGGGGGTGCTGTGCGAACGGGCGGGCGTCATCAATATCGCCATCGAGGGCCAACTCCTGGCCGGGGCGTTCGCCGCGGCCATTGTCGCGACGGTGAGCGGCAGCCTGCTCGTCGGCGTGGTGGCCGCGCTGCTGGCCGGTGTCTTCGTGGCCTGGCTGCTCGCCGTCTTCTCGATTCGCTACCTGGTCAATCAGATCGTGCTCGGCGTGGTGCTGGTCGTACTCGCCACCGGCATCACCGGTTTCCTGTTCGACCAGCTCACCGCGCTCCCCGACGGCTCGGCCCGATTCAACACCCCGGGCACCCTCCAGCCCATCGCCGTCCCCGTGCTGTCCTCGATCCCGATCATCGGACCGACGATCTTCGACCAGACGGCCCTGGTCTACGCCATGGTCGTCCTCGTAGCCCTGATCACCTTCGTGCTGTACCGCACCCCCTGGGGCCTGCGCGTGCGAGCCGTCGGCGAACACCCCCGCGCCGCCGCAACCGTCGGCATCAACGTCCTGCGCATCCGCTACCAAGCAGTACTCGCGGCAGGCGTGATCGCCGGCCTGGGCGGCGCATACTTCACGATCGGCTCCACCGGCGGCTTCACCAAGGAAATGACAGCAGGCAACGGCTTCATCGCCCTGGCCGCCCTCATCATGGGCCGCTGGCACCCCCTCGGATCCACCTGCGCCGCCCTCTTCTTCGGCTTCACCAAGGCCCTCCAGGGCCAACTCCAAGTCCTAGCCACCCCCATCCCCACCGAAGTCCTACAAATGACCCCCTACCTCCTCACGGTGATAGCCGTCGCAGGCGCAGTAGGCCAAACCCGCCCACCCAAAGCCGACGGCGAACCCTATACAGCCGAATAGATCCCGAGATCGCGACGCAACTGGCGGATTTCGGCTCGGAGGCGACATCGCCGCCTCCGGCGTGATTCCGCTCTCGACGTAGCGACCGGCATCGTGATGTCGGTGCGGTGGTGCATAGTGCGGGTCATGTTCGCTGGATTGCTCAACATCAATTGGCCTTCGCTACAGCATGCCTACGGTCCGGCCGGAGATGTGCCGGAGATGCTGCTGGGCTTCGTATCGGACGATCCGTGCGAGCGGGAGATTGCCCTGGAGTGGTTCTCGGCGGCCGTGCACCACCAGGGCGATGTGTATGATTCGACGGTCGCGTGTTTGCCGTTTCTGTTCGAATTGATCACGGACAGTTCCATTGCGGACCGTGGGCCCGTGGCGCAGCTGCTCGTCTCCATCGGCACGTCCGCGAGGGCGAGAGTCCAGGGTGGCTCCGACACGTCCGCGAACTGCGCGCCATATGCGCAGGCACACTTGATAATCCAAGACCGCGCCGAGGACTTCGCGCCCCTGCTGGCGGATCCGGATGTCGAGGTACGATCGGCGGCCGCCGCGGCGCTGGCGCTGTTTTCGGCCGACACCGAACACGTGCTGGCATTGTTGCGGGGACGGCTGGAATCGGAGCCCGTGATCGAATGCCGCATCACGTTGATCCGTGCGGCTGCCGACATGGCTGCGCGCGCCGACACCGCGTCCGTTACCGACTGGCTGGGTCGGATCGCGCTTGCTGCCGACGATCCCGGCACTCGCCTAGCGGCGCTGGTCCATGCCATCCGGCTGGCACCCGAGCCCTGGGTCGATGATCTCGGCGCGAAAACCGTTGCCCTGCTGCAGGAGATCAGCGAATATCCCAGTTACACCGCCGCCCCGCCGGACGACCGACCGTTCACGCCGACCCTGTCCGGGATGCTGCGTGAGCTCGCTCCCAAACCGGCGGCCCGCGCTGACGCGTGGATCGGGGATCTCCTGTGCGAGTTGGACAATGCGCTCACCGGACGTACGGCCGATCGCATCTCGCTCCTCGAACATCGCCTGCACGACCCGGATCCGGAGCGACGCGTCAACGCGCTACGTCTGAGTGACCAGCTCATTCAAAGTTGGCGCGGATCGTTCGAGCATCTGATCGACATGATCGGTGGTCAGCTCCGTGCACCGGAGCGCGAGGTCCGCCATGCGGCGGCGGAAGCATTGTCGGACACCTACGGTCTCGCCGCGCCGGCAGCGGACGCCCTCGCCGAGCAGGTTGTCTCGGCCGGACCGGAATCGTGGTGCCACCCTGACGAGGAGATTCGAGCCCACTATCAGAGGATGTTGTGCGCCGTGGCCCGACTCGGCGACGCGCGGGCCGTTCCCGGAATGGTCGCGGCCCTCTACACCGGCCGCGATACCGGACGGCTCGTTCGTAGGTTGGGCGCGTACACCGCGCACCGCCGCGAGTTCGTCCCCGCTGTGTTGGAGCAGATCGCCGAGACCACAAGAGAACTCGGCGGTGGCGATGGCACGTCGCTCGACAACCTCCTCACGGCTGCTGGTTGCCTCGGCGTACACGAGGCGCTGCAGGACGTCCAGCGGATACTCGATGCCGCGATCCGAGCCGAGCACTACCCGATGATGTACAAGGCCTTGTACCCACTGAAATGCTTCGGCCAGGCAGCGGCAGCCGCGCTGCCGATGGTGATCGAGCTGATGTGGAGTCCGAACCCGAGTGTGGCACTGCGCGCGGCCGAGACAGCATGGTCGATCACCGGCGACAGCGACCTGGTCGTGCCGGTAGTGAGGTCCTGGTTCGGCACCGAGGAGGCGGATCAAGCGGCAGTGGTGGCCGGGAAAATGGGCGAGCAAGGTACACCGTTGGTCGAATCCCTGCTTCCCCTCCTGACATCGGACGAGCGGTGGAACCGGATCACAGCCGGGGAGGCGCTGGTCCGCATCACCGGGGAAGCCGAATTGGCGCTACCGGTTTTCGCGGCCGAGTGGCAAGAGCACACCCATGGGCGCGACACGATCGCCGAGTGTGTAGGCATGCTCGGTGCGGCAGCCGAATCGTTCCTGCCGCTGCTGCGCGATGAGCTGGCCGAGCCGCAACGCCTTATCGCGCGTGCGGGCTTTGCCATGTCCGGCTTTCTCGAGCGGGACGAAAAGCTAGTGACACTCTGCACTTCGGCCATCGCCCGAATCACGGCGCAGGTATAGGCACGTAACCGCCAGCGTGCCCGAGTCCAGACCGCGGCCTTCGCATGTCGCAACTTCAAGCATGTGGAACTCAGCCTGCGCGGCCAGAAATACGCGTATCGCATTGCGGACCCGCGTCCCAGTCTGCGCATCACTAACGTTCCGACTGCTTCTGTGAAAAACACTGGGGCCGTGGGGAGTTGGGGAAAACCGCGGGAAGGTGGCGAATGATGAGGGTGGACCAGGTGAGGTGGGTGAGCAGGGGTGCGACAACGCCGCCGGTTGCCCGGCGCTGCAGTCCGAAGACCGTGCCCATCAGCGCAGAGGCGAGGGCCAGGGCGGGGTTGCGGGTGGCGGTGGTGGTCAGGCAGTACACGCCGGTGGATACGGCGACCGGGCACGTGCCGGCCACGGTGTAGACCGGCCCCCGGAAGAACAGCTCCTCGCCTGCCCCGCTGACCAGCGCGATGAACAGCGCCCGGCCCGGCGGCGCCTGGTCGGCATAGCGCAGCACATCGGAGATCGCTCGGTTCAGAGTTGGAATGCGGCGGGCCACCAGCGCGCAACCGTAGAACACCCCGAACGCGGCACCGCCGATCGGCAGCGCGAACAAGGCACCCGACTTGTTCCCCAGCCGTGGCGGACCGAGGACCGTACCGCCCACCGTCCAGGCGGCGGCGGTCGCCAGGCTCAGACCGTAGAACGCTCGGCTGTCCGGACGCGCCGACAGCGATGCGCGCAATAGCCCGGCCCCGAGAACGGTGCAGCCGGTGACTGCGACGCGCCGCCACGATGCCACTGTCATGCGGCCTGCCGAGCCTTGGCCCGCTGGCCGAGCGCGCACAGCACCGCCTCGTCGTAATCCATCGGCTCGAAGGGCACCACGTCACGAATGCTGTTGTCGCGCACCACCGTTTCATTCGTCATCGATTCGACCAGCGAGCGGCCGGTGCGGGCGTCGACATCGGTCACCAGCGACAGCCAGAGCGCGGACAACCGGGGTGACAGGAGCGGGACCGGCACCACCACGAGCGGACGGCCCTCGATGGCCGCCAGGCGGCGGAGCATATCGCCGTAGGACAGGACCTCGGGACCGCCGATGTCGAAGGTGCGGCCCAGGGCTTGCGGCGCGTCCAGTACCCCGACCAGATAGCGGACCACGTCGGTGATCGCGATGGGCTGCGTCCTGACCCGAACCCATTTCGGGGTGACCATGGCGGGCAAATGCTCCACCAGCTGACGAGTCATCTCCCAGGAGATGCCACCGTGGCCGACGATCACGCCCGCACGCAGCGTGGTGACCGGCACATCGGCCGCCCCGAGCAGCCGCTCGACCTCCCGGCGGCTGCGCAGGTGTGGGGACAGGTCGTCGCGATCGTCGCCCAACCCACCGAGGTAGACGATCCGGCGCAGCCCCGCGTCGGCGGCAGCCCGGCCGAAATTCCGTGCTGCCTCGGCATCGCGCTGCTCGAAGTTCGGGTCATCGAGCGAATGCACCAGATAGTAGGCACTGTCGCACCCTTGCATCGCCTGCCGCAGCGAGGCGGGATCATCGACATCCCCGCGCACCGCCGTGCCAGCCCCCGAATATGACCGGGGCCGCCGTGTCATGGCCCGCACCGGATGTCCTGCCCGCTCCAGCCCCGGGCACAACCAGGTGCCGACGAACCCGGAGGCGCCTGCCACAAGCACAGTCATGCGAGATTCCTCTCCGCGAGCGATACGAGCGGAACCAAACGCGAGCTGGCTCGAACATAACCGACGTGCTGTACCCCGACCGCGTCAGGTCGACTCCCGTCGATCGACAGCGGGGTATTGCGTGAGGCACAGGCAGGTCTTGGTCAGGAATGGTCGCCTATGAGGCGTCTTCCGGCGATTCCGAGTAGCACCACGCCGATCAGGATGATGACCGCCGCCGCACCGGTCGAGTGGCCTGTCCAGTACCAGACGGCGCGAATCACGGCCAGTGCCAGGCTCGCACCGCCGCCGATCAATAGCACGGGCGAGCGGTCGGTGACGTACAGGGCGAAACTCGCCGCGGCGACGAGCAGGATCAGTGCTGCGACCCAAAGCCAGTCGTGATCGGTGAGTTCCGCGCCGATGACGCCGACAATGATGCCGCCCGCGTAGCCTGCCCAGGTGGGAACCGCCAGGCCGATTCGGGTGAGTCCCAACCAGATTCCGCCCATGACCAGGACAGCGATCCCGACCACGAAGCTCGGAGCGTGCGCCCAGGCGTCGAACATTCCGCCCACCGCCCAGGTGCCGAAGCTGACGGCGGCCACCAAACCCACCAGGGACGGCAGCGCCCAATATCCGGCAACGGCCACCACGGCCGCTAGGAGAATGGGCCACACCCAACTCCCGTCACCCTCTGCCACGCCGACCATCTCTGCGACGGACAGCGCCGCCAGCGCGAACAATGCCGCCGCGAGTCGATTTCGCGGGGTCCGTGCCGGAATGCGTTCGGCGAACAACTGTTTCGGCCCGGCCAGCGCCACACCGCCGAGCACCAGCAACGCGGTGACGAAGCTCAGCGCGAGCACTCGCCACAGCCGATTCACATGCTCCCAACCCGAATCCGTGAGCAGCACAACCCCGCTCAGCAGCAGACCCGCCCCCGCATACGCCGCGATCTCCGCGGCCAGCCGCCCCGCAGTCGGCCGCGCCCGCTCTCGCGCCAGCGCCGCCACCACGGCATCGCGTTGCGAAGCGGTCAAAACCCCTTCGTCGACCAGCCGCCCAAGGGCGACCCCCACCGCCTGATCATCAGTCATGCCTTCTATATCCGCCGCAGGACAGTTCGCGTAACCGACGCGGCCCTCGGTGGTTGGCCGCTGCGGCTTTCGCCGCGTCGGCGGACTCCCGTTCGGCAAAGCCAAAGACCCCGCCCGGAATTGGTCCGGACGGGGTCTGCGTCCCCCGGGCGAGGTTCGCCGGGCCTGCGCCGCCTATTTGGCGGGGGTGAAGGGCTGGTTGATGGTGGTCAACAAATCGTGCACAACGGACAGAGGTCTCAACTGGAAGCTGCGCCGAGATGCCTCGATTTCGACATGCGTCGGGCTCGGGTCATGAATCGCAAGTTCGTTGATGGGATGGGTGGGCAATGTCAGTCCCTGCGTGCCGCCGAACACCTCGTACCTCGTCGAACCGCTTGCCGCGCAGACCGAACCAGTCGGCGCGGGTGATCGAAGATCAACGGGCCGAGCCGATCTGGTACCGCCCGAACGCCCTGAAATGCCGAATGCCGGATGATTGGCTATTCCTCGCACTATTCCGAGCTGACCGGGCCGATTTGGCCAATTCCTCTGCGATAGTGTGGGATTGAGCCAGGTGACCGTATCGCTGGCCGGTTCCCGCCTCACTGGTTGGGGCGTTGCGATGTGCCGTCGAAGAGTCTGTCGAGGTAGTAATCGATCGCGGCCGCCACGGCGTCGGAATCGATGACGTCGAGGTCGAGAAGCGGAGTGAAGCCGGTCAGTGCGAGCAGGAGATTTGTCTCTATGACCGGATCGCGATCCGGTGGGATGTGGCCTTCGGTGATTGCTTGCTTGATCAGGTGTTCGGTCAGTGCTCTGCCGTTCCGGAGTCCGAGGCGGGCCCGTTCGTGCAGCTCCGGGTCGTGCAGTGCCTCGAGAGTGTAGGCGGCACTCATTCGGCTGGTGGCGCGGGCGTCCGCGTGGAGGGGGAGCATCTCCATGAGGGTCACGCGCAGGGCGTCTCGGGGGTGCGGGGGCGAGCCGAGTCGGTCGAGGCTTCGGGTGACGCGCTGCGAAGTCTGTTCGGAAGCGAACTCCATCGCGAATTCGAGCATCGCTGTCCGAGAGGCGAAATAGTGCTGGAGCTGGCCGAGGGAGACGCCCGCCTCGCTGGCGACCTCGCGCATCGTCGCCCGGGTCCAGCCTTGTTGTTCCACTACCCGCCACAGTGCGCGTGCGATGGTTTCGCGGCGTTCTCGGTGGTCGACCTGTTTCGGCAACGCGCATCCCTTTCGCTATAACCATACATCTGACATAATACGGGTGACTTGGAAAGGTGGCGCGAGTGACCAGCCGTTTCGAGGTGGGAGTGTGCGATGACCGCATTCGCCGACCCTGAGCTCGAGGCAGCATATTTCGCTGCCTACGACGCAGTGATGGCATATTGGCCGGTGCCGGCCGAGACGGTAGATCTTCCGGGGCGGTACGGAACGACACGAGTCACGTCCGCGGGCCCGACCGCCGCGCCGTCGCTGGTCCTGCTCCACGGGTACGGTGGCACGGCCGGAATGTGGTATCCGGTAGTTGGTTCGCTGGCCGAGGAGCATCACGTGCGAGCCGTGGACACCATGGGCGAGCCGGGCCGCAGCCGACATACCGGCGCTGCCTTGACCAGCATGGACGATCTCGTGGACTGGCTGGCGGAAACTTTCGATCTGCTCGGGCTACCGGCCGCCGACCTGTGCGGCCAGTCCCTGGGCGGCCACCTCGCGTTCCGGTTCGCGCTCGCCCATCCGGAACGGGTGCGGCGGCTGGTCCTGCTCGATCCTCCTCTAGTCTTCGCCAGGCTCAGTCCCGAGTTCGAAGCGTTGGGCCGAAACCGCGACCCGCACCCGACTTTCGAGGATGCCCGCGCGATGCTGGCACCGGGCGCCCCGGGCAGCGGGCCGGCCGATGTGGAGGCCTACCTCGACCTGCTCGCTCACGGAGCCGCTCACTTCCCGGCCTCGCCGATCGTTCATCCCCACCTGCCGGACGGGCTGCCGCACCTGCCGGTCCCGACCCTCGTCGCCCTGGCCGGGGCGAGCCAGGTGCATGACCCTGAGGAGGCTGCGGACGTCGCCAAGCGTGCCGGGGCGCACACGGTAATCCTCCCCGGCGCGGGCCACGGCCTCCTGGCCGACGTCGAACCTGTCCGCAGCCTCGTCGTCGAACACCTCCGGCGAAAGGACTCGCCGACCTGATACCGCGACAGCGAACCCTGTGCAGGGCCGATGGACCGCGGCAGTGCACGCCCGCGGCGACGACGCACTCACTCGTGCGCGCATGCTGGTCATGCCGGGGCCGGAACGACGGGCAGCTTTCTGTGCCGAGTTTCGGACGAGTGGATCTCACCGATGATTCTCGGCGAACAGAGGAGTCTGCACTCGGGTGAGGTAAACCGATTCAGGAGGCAGGGATGCTCAAAGACTCTCCAGCGTTCAGCGGGTTCTCGGTGGACGATATCAAGGCGGCACGGATCTTCTACCAGGACACACTCGGCGTTCCCGTCGAGGAGGCCGGGATGGGAAATCTGCTGTTGCGCACCGGCGGCGGGCGGGTGCTGGTCTACCCGAAACCCGATCACGAACCTGCGAGCTTCACCGTGCTCAACTTTCCGGTAGACGACATCGAGAAGGCTGTGGACGAACTCAACAGGCGCGGAGTGACATTCCAGCGTTACGAGTTCGCCGATCAAGACGAGCGCGGAATCCATCGCGGCGGCGGTCCGCTCATCGCATGGTTCACCGACCCGGCAGGCAATGTTCTGTCCGTGATCCAGGAGTAGCCAGGCGCCCATGCCGCGACCCGCGCGGTTCGGGACGGCCAAACGGTCTGCCCTGAAGATCGTTGGGGCCGACCGTTTCTGATCTCAAGCCCGCCCCCGGCAACGACCGGCCGCGCTGTCCTGTCGAGTTCCGTGCGCGATCGACCCGAGCGGGTATCGGCTGCGGTGTGTAGTTTCCCGGGTGTGAGCTCTGTAATGCAGGTGTACCTGGCTGATCTGGCCGCGCTGAAGGCGGCGGTCGGCTCGTCGGACACGGCCCTTTTCGATGCGATCACGGTGACGTGGCCGAGCGACAACGAGGCAAAGGACTCGTTGTCCGATCGCGAAGCGCTGCAAGTGTTGATCGACGGCGGGCCCTTCGAGCGAACGCAGCAAGGTCGATACTTCGCTGCGCTGGAAGCGATCTGCGCTCGCATAGGTGAGCACATCGACGATTTCACCTTCCACCACGGGGATCTGGACGAACTCGACGACGAATTCGATGTGCCAGAAGGGCTCAGTATCGAACGCTTCCTCTATGCGTGGTTCGATGAATTTCCCAGCCTGGACGGTGAGCGTGCAGGCGGGGGGCTACTGGACGAAGGACAAGTGCGCGAGAGCGCTGAGCCTGTGGGAGTCCGATGATCCCGACGACTTCGCCGAGTTGAACGAATCGACCCTAGAGGATCTCGACGGTACGGAGCTTTGGTTGATCGCGTCGAAGAGGTCCGGGCGAGACGTCGTCACGTTCTGGTAGAAGGTTGGTGGGAGGGCACCGCTACTTCGAGCTGGGGCAGACCCTTTTCCAGCCACTCCCGACACGGTGTCCGGTGGGAGGCAAGCCAGAAGAGAGCCACACCAATGACGACGGTGGGCAGCCGCATGAGAGAGCATCCCACCGGGCACCTGGACCAGATCCTGGCCGGGATCCGGCCCTGCCATCAAGTGTCTAAGTAGCCGCTGACCGGGCGGCCCCCGCTTGCCTGTCCGCTGTCGCTTAGCAGCGAAACCTCAATCAGAAACCGATAACGCCGGGCCGAAGGCCCCGCGAAAGAACGAGGCTAATTGATGTAGACCGTCTGATTCGGTACCCCCAGGACGACCTCGAGGGGCGACCCTGCTGCCTGATCCCTCGCGATGAAGACTGCTTGCCAATTGTTCCGATCCCAGGATTCCGTGCCGCCATTAGCCGAGACCGTAATGAAGGAACCGTCATCAGTTTCGTTGTCCTTGGCAACAAAGACGTTGATATCGCTTCCCGTGTTGTTTACGACTGTGATTTGGGCCATGTTCTTCTCCGCTCTCGCACATACTCAGATAAGGATGGCTGAAACGCATTGTGGCACAGAATAACTCGCTGCATGCTCGCCCGTCCGGGGAACGCATACACTCCATCCGAACAACGAACGATCGTGGATCGGATGTTCGAAGAACTCCCGAGGCGGGACACTGGGCCATCAGCCGGCAACGTCCGGCAGTGCCGCTGATCGCTCGGTTCAGGACGACTGCGGACCTGTCGGGCGAATGCTGAATGGAGTGCGGGCGAGATTGTGGCTGAGGGGCTTTCGGGCGGGCTGAAAAGGGCCTACTATCGGCCGTAGTAGTCGTGGATAGGGGGCGAGATGGACGGCATTGGCAATGCGGGCACTGCTGCGCAGACGATTTCGACTTTGGTGGGGCGGGTGGTGGAGTTGGGGGCGCGGTTCGCCAACAGTCGGGGGGTTTATTTGGGGCGACGTTCGACGAGGCTGCATGTGGCGTTGTATCGCAGGTTCGGTGGTCGGGTTGGTGGTCACCTTCCGGGGTGGCCGAATGCTCGGATTCTGTTGCTTGATCACGTCGGTGCGAAGTCCGGAGTGCGTCGGACATCGCCGGTGGTCTACTGCCAGGATGGGGACTCGATCGTGGTCGTGGCCTCGAAGGCTGGCCAGTCGACCAACCCGGCTTGGTTCCACAATCTGTTGGCCCATCCGGAGACTACGATTCAGATCGGTTCCCAGACTCGCCGCGTTATTGCGCGTATGGCGAGTAGCTCGGAGCGAGATGCGTTGTGGCCCAAGTGCTTGACGGCCTATCCAGGCTATGAGTTCTTCCAGCGTCTCGCGTATCCCCGCGTCATCCCGATCATGGTCCTCGAACCGATCATGAAGGCGTAACCCCGCGTCGGGAGGGTGGCGAAGACCTCGTCCGGGTTGGTGGGCCGGACGAGGTCTCTGTCCCCCGGGCGAGAGGTCGCCGGGATTGGGGCCGCCTATTTGGCGGGGGTGAAGGGCTGGTTGATGGTGGTGAAGTATTGGATGGCGGCGGCGATGGCTACCGGGGCCGTTACGAACAGTTGGCCGGCTATGGTGCCGAGGAAGCCGACTGCCGCGGCACCGGCGATGCAGCCCGCCAGGGGGCCTGCGCCGAACAAGGTGGCCAGGGCGCCGGTGAGGGCCAGGCCTACGGTGGCGCCGGCGAGGCAGCCGAGGGCTGCGCCGCCGAGGCCGCCCACGAGGGTGCCGATGGTGGCGCCGACGGAGATGGTGTCGCGCATGCGGCCCCAGGCGGCCTGTTCGCGGTCGTACTGGGTTTTCCAGGGGGCCTGGTCCTCGTAGGGGAGGGCGACCGGCTGGTAGACGGCGTGTGCCTCGTCGAACTGCGGGGTCAGGGTGGCGGTGTGGTCGGAGATGTCGGCCGCGATGGGGAAGACGAAATCGTCTACGCGGAAAGACAATTCGGTTCCGGCGAGCACGGTGCCGTCGGCGGCCTTGATTTTGAAGACGCCGTTCTCGACGGTCATGGACCCCGCGTCGGTGCGAACGACCGTGTTGGTGCCGGTGCTGGTCGCCGTGTAGTTCACGGCGGCGGGGGTGTCCGCCTGGGCCGTGCCGGTGGTGACGCCTGCGCTGATGCACAGTCCGGCCGCGAGCAGCGCGGACGCCGCAGCAGTTTTCCTCATCCTGTTTCTCTCTGCGTGTGGTTTGGTGGTGCGTCCCGTGTCACAGGTCGAGCACGAGAACATCGGAGAGCGCCCGGGACACGCAGGGCATCAACGTCCTGCCGTGGGCGCGTTCATCGGCGGTCAGCACCGAATCCCGGTGCTGCACTTCGCCTTCGAGGAAGGTGGTCTCACAGCTGCCGCAGGTGCCCTCGCGGCAGGAGGTGACGATCGCGACGCCCGCGCCTTCGAGGACGTCGACGATCGACCGGTCCGCCGCGACCGACAGCACCTGACCACTGTGCGCGAGCCGGACCTGGAAGGCGCGATCGACGGCATTGTCGACGTGCCGGGGCGTGAACCGCTCGGTGTGCACGGCGATTCCGCGGCGCGCGCCCTCGGCCTCGACGGCGTCGAGCAGCGGCGCGGGCCCGCAGCAGTACACGGCGGCGGTGGTGTCGGTGAGCAGATCCGCGATCGGCAGCAGCCCGGATTCGTTCTGCGCCACCAGATTCACCGACGAATAGCGGGACAGCTCATCGGTGAAGGACAGATGGCCGCGGGTGCGCGCGCCGTAGTGCAGACTCCACCGCGCCCCGGACCGCTCGGCCGCCGCGAGCATGGGCAGGATCGGCGTGATCCCGATCCCGCCCGCCACGAACAGGTACTCGTCATTGGGCACCAGCTCGAAATTGTTGCGCGGCAGCGATACTCGTAACGAGGTCCCGGGCAGCGCGGTCCGGTGCAAATGATCGGACCCGCCGCGCCCCGCCGGCTCGTGCAGGATCGCGATGCGCCAACGCCGCTCGTCGGCGGGATCCCCGCACAGCGAGTACTGTCGGACCCCAACGGTTCCCGCGTGCACGTCGATGTGCGCGCCAGGTGTCCACGGCGGCAGCGCACCGGCACCGGCCGCGGTCAGCTCGAGCGCGAAAACGCCCTCGGCCACATCCCGCCGGTCGGTCACCAGGACCGTCAGCTCGCTCATCGCATCCCCTCGTGGAGTCGGTGTCGAGCCCAACCCTGGTCGAGCGCGAGTGTCGATCGCGTGGCGGTTGCCCGAGTCGATTCGACCGATAGGCATTCACAATCGCCCCGCCGGTGTACACAGCCCCCGTTCGACACTGACCCCATGAGCGCTGTGGCGGAACTGGTCGAACGGACCAGAGCATTCGTGACCGAGCACGTGTACCCGGTGGAGCGCGAGGTGGTGGCCGGTGGCCGTGTCACCGACGACGCGCTGCGACTGGACCTGCAGAAGAAGGCCAAGGAGGCCGGTGTCTTCGGCCCGCTGTCCGATCCGCGCTACGGCGGACTGGGTTTGGACACCCGCGGTCAGGCGCAGGTGCTCGAGGCCGCGGGCGCGAGCCTGCTGGGCCCGCTCGCGGTCAATGCCTGGGCGCCGGACGACGGCAATATCCACCTGCTCGCCCATGTCGCCAATGAAGAGCAGCGGCAACGCTATCTGGCACCCCTCGCCTCGGGTGAGGTGCGCTCGGCCATCGCCCTGACCGAACCGGCCCCGGGCGCGGGCTCGGACCCGCGGATGCTGCGCACCAATGCCCAGGAGACCGACGACGGCTGGGTCATCAACGGGGCCAAGCACTTCACCACCGGCGCGAACGGCGCGGCCTTCACCATCTGCGTGGCCATGACCGCCGACGGCCCGACCATGTTCCTGGTCGACCGGGACAATCCGGGCCTGCGGGTGGGTCGCCGCATGCCGACTCTGGACCACACCAGCGCCCCCGGCGGCCACTGCGAGGTCGAATTCGTCGACTGCGAGGTGCCCGACGCCGCGGTCCTCGGCGAGGTCGGCCGCGGCCTCGAGCTGGCCCAGGTGCGCTTGGCCCCCTCCCGCCTGGTGTTCTGCATGAACTGGCTCGGACTGGCCGTGCGTGCCCAGCAGCTGACGGTCGAACACATCACGCGCCGTTCGGCTTTCGGCGTCCCGATCGCCGAGCACGGCATCGCCCAGGGCCTGGTCGCCGACAACGAGATCGATATCGCCGCCGCCCGCAGCCTGGTGCGTTCGGTC
Source organism: Nocardia sp. CDC153 (assembly GCF_035818515.1). Classification (NCBI taxonomy): domain Bacteria; kingdom Bacillati; phylum Actinomycetota; class Actinomycetes; order Mycobacteriales; family Nocardiaceae; genus Nocardia; species Nocardia sp. CDC153. The sequence continues at coordinate 118,906 of NZ_JAYKYU010000004.1, forward strand.
GCCGACACCATCGACACCTACGGCCCGGCCTCCCCGCAGGCCCGCCACGAGACCTCGGTGGCCAAAACGTTTGTCTCAGAGGCGGTCTGGCGAGTCCTCGACCGTGCCGTGCAGCTGCACGGCGGCCTGGGCGTGTGTGAGGACCACCTGGTGGCCCGATTCCTGATGGAGGCCAGGGCATTCCGCATCTACGAGGGCCCGTCGGAAGTACTGCGCTGGTCGATCGCCCGCCGCGTGCTGCGCGGACCCCGCTGAGCAACCGCCGAATCGGAAGGGAACGACATGACCAGAACGCTGGCCGGATTCGCCGCCGCCTACCCGAAATTGGACTACGACGCCATCGATTACGAGTACCTGCGCGCGGTCTCGCAGGCGCTGGTGCCGTTCGGCGGCCACGTCGGCACGCTCGTCACCGAGATCGGCCCCGAGCGGGCCGTGGTGGAGATCCCGGCCGTCGAACAGGTGCGCAACCACATGGGGACCGTGCACGCGGGCGCGCTGTTCACCGCCGCCGATATCGCCGGTGCCGCGGCCTTCGTGGGCGCGGCCGCCGAGAAGCTGTACACGGTCGAACGGTTGGTGCTGCGCGGCGGCACCGCCTCGTATCGCAAACCGGCCGTGGGCCGCATCCGCGCGATCGCGACCGTCGACGGACCCGAACTGGCCGTGATTCTCGCCGCCGCCGAGTCCGCGCGCTTCGAACTGTCGGGCAAGGCGTCGCTGCTCGACGACAGCGACGTGGTGGTCGCCAAGTTCACCTTCGACTATGTGTGCGATGTGACCATCGCCGGAGCCGAGGCGTGATGACCACCGCGACACCGGAATCCCGTTCGGAATTCAGCACTTTGGAGTCGGTGCGGGTCAAGCCCGCCGCGGGTATCGCCTTCACGGTGCGCTTCCTGCCCGCCGAGCGGGCCGACGCGCCCGTCGTGCTCATCCTGCCCGCCATGGCGATGAAGGCGAAGAACTACCTCGGCCTCGCCAAAGCGCTGCATGCCCAAGGGCTTTCGGTCGCCACTTGCGATTTGCGTGCCCACGGTGAGGCGACGCCAGCCCTCGGCGAGCACACCGACTTCGGCTACCGCGAAATGATCGAAACCGATCTGCCCGCCATCGTCTCCGCGGTCGAGCAGCGCTTCCCGGGCGCGCCGATTCACCTGTTCGGCCACAGCCTGGGCGGCCAACTCGCCCTGCTGTTCTCGGCGGCGGAGTCCGAGCGGATCGCGGGCATCACCGTCATCGGCACGGGCACCGTCTTCTGGTGGGCCTTCGGTCCGCGCCGCTGGTGGGAGGCGCTGAGCCAGATCCAGTGGATCGGCCTGGTCTCCCGCGTGCGCGGCAGCTGGCCCGGCGGCGTGCTCATCCCCGCGCCCATGCCCGGCGGCGTCATGATCGACTGGTCGGTGCACTCGCTGACCAGCTACTACCGTCCGCGCGGCAGCAAGCGCCGCTACAACTCGCTGCTGGCCGCCATGCAGCTCCCGGTGCTGGTCATCTCCCTGTCCGAGGACGTGCTGGGCCCGAAATCCAATGTGGACTTCCTGGTTTCGCGCATGCCCGCCGCACAGGTGACGCAGTGGCACATCGACGAGAACTCGGACATCGAGAACCGCGACCACTTCCTGTGGGTCAAGGACGCACCCGCCATCGCGACCGGCGTGGCGCATTGGATCACGACCGGCACCGCGCCGGTCTGAAGGAGAGACGTGGCCCGGCTGCAGATCGACACGGTGTCGAAACGATTCGGCACCGACTACGCCGTGCGCGAGGTGAGCCTCGATATCGCCGACGGTGAATTCCTGGTGCTGCTCGGACCCAGCGGCTGCGGCAAATCCACGCTGCTGCGGATGATCGCGGGGCTGGAGCAGCCGACGTCGGGGCGAATCCTCCTGGATGGCAACGACATTACCGATGCGGCTCCGCAACGGCGGGACCTGGCCATGGTGTTCCAGAGCTACGCGCTCTACCCGCATCTGTCGGTGGCCAAGAATATCGGCTTCCCGCTGCGCGCCCGCCGCCGCTCGCGTGCCGAGATCGCCCAGCGGGTGGGGGATGTCGCGGGCATACTCGAGCTGTCGGCGCTGCTGGAGCGTCGCCCGGCCGCGCTCTCGGGCGGTCAAAGGCAGCGAGTCGCCTTGGCACGGGCCATGGTTCGCGATCCCGGCGCGTTCCTCATGGACGAACCGCTGTCGAACCTGGACGCCAAGCTGCGCAGCGCCACCCGCGCCGAACTGATCGGGCTGCACCGGCGATTGGGAGCCACATTCCTCTACGTGACCCACGACCAGGTCGAGGCCATGACCATGGCGACCCGCATCGCGCTGCTCAATGCGGGCAGCGTCGAACAGGTCGGCACGCCGGAGGAGCTCTACGACCGACCGCGCACGGCGTTCGTCGCCGGATTCCTCGGTTCGCCGCCGATGAATCTGTTCGCGGCCGAGGTGATTTCGTGCGACGGTGAGCTGCGGGTGCGTGCCGACGGCATCGACGCCGCCCTCGGACTGACCGCCGAATCCGCGGAGGTCACACCGGTTCTGGCCGGAATCCGCCCCGAGCGTCTGCGCCTCGATCCCACCGCGTCCGCCGTGCGCGGCCGCGTGAGCATGGTCGAGAACCTCGGCAGCGAGGAGCTCGTGCACGTCGGTGCGGGGACCGTGGAGCTGTGCGTGCGCACGCCCCGCCCGGCCGGAGTCGCCGTCGGTGAGGACATCGGCCTGCGCGCCGATCCGGCCGACATCCACCTGTTCGACCCCGCCTCCGGTTTGAGACTGACCTGGCAGGAGCCGGATTCGGCCAGCCCGGCCGTGCCGGAAGTCGAACGCGCGGCCTCGGTCGCCTGAACTTCGATCACCACTCGATGAGGAGAGAACTCGTGAAACGCACCGTGCCCGTCCTGGGCCTGGTGTTCGCCGCCTGCCTCGCGCTCACCAGCTGCGGGCTGGGCGGCACCACCGCCACCGAGACCACCGTGACCTCGCAGGTCCCCGAACTGGGTCCCGACCAGAAGGTCTCGATCGTCTTCGAGTCCTACAACTACGGTCTCGCGGGTGCGTGGACCGACACCTTCAACGCCCTGATCGCCGACTTCTCCAAGAAGTTCCCCAATATCAAGGTGACCGCGCAGAAGCCGCAGGGCAACAGCCCGAACCCGGCCAGCGACACCATCTCCAGCATTCAGAACCAGATCGTCGCGGGCAGCCCGCCCGATGTCGCCCAATTGGGTTTCAGCGACCTGGATTTCACGGTGCACCAGCTCGGCGCGAAGCCGCTGGACACGCTGTTCGGCAAGCAGGCCGTGCAGGCCAACTTCGACGGCCAGCGCTTCCACTACCACCCCCGCGCCCGCGTGCTCGACGACTGGGACGGGCACACCTACGGCGTGCCGTTCGTGTTCTCCACCCCGGTGCTCTACTACAACGCCAGCCTGTTCACCGCCGCCGGACTGGATCCGGCCAAGCCGCCGCTGACCTGGGCGGAGGTGGCCGCGGACGCCAAGGCCATCAATGCCAAGACCGGTCAGGGCGGGGTCTACGTGGATTGCCTGACGAAATCGGCGAAGGACTGGTGCTTCCAGTCGATGGTGCGGTCCAATGGTGGCCGCGTCATCTCCGAGGACCGGCACACCCTCACCTACGCCGATGCGCCGAGCATCGAGGTCGTCAAGATGGCCCAGGATCTGGTCAACTCCAACGCGATGCCCAAGCTGGCGCAGAAGCAGGGCTACGAGGCGTTCGCGCGCGGTGAGATCGGCATGATCCTCGAGACCAGCGCCATTCAGGGCACGTTCGTGGCGGGAGCCAAGGACAAGTGGGACCTGCGCGCCGCCGCCATGCCGCGCTTCGACGACAAGCCGCCCGTGCCGACGAATTCCGGTGCGGGACTGCATATTCTGACCAGCGATCCGGCCAAGCAGCGCGCCGCCTGGGAATTGATCAAGTACCTCACCAGTGAGGAGTCCTACGTGCAGATCTCCAAGAACATCGGCTACCTGCCGCTGCGTTCGGAAATGGTCACCGACACCTCCGTGCTGGGTGCCTGGGCGTCCCAAAACCCCTTGCTGACACCGAATATCGCGCAGCTGGCCACCATGGAGCCGTGGGTCTCCATGCCCGGCAACGACTATCTGCAGATACGCGACGGCATGATGGACGCCGTCGAGTCGGTCGTGTTCCAGGGCAAGGATGCCCAGTCCACCCTCACCGCCGCCCGCACCGAGGGCGCCAAGCTGCTGCCCGCGTCATGAACGAACTGACTCTGGTGCAGCTCACCGACACCCACATTCGCGCCGCCGGTGAGCAGGTGCTCGACGCCGTGGACACCCATGCGGTGCTGCTGGGGGTGCTCGAGCGGCTGCGTGGCAGCGGGCGACGCATCGACGCGCTGATCCTGTCCGGTGACCTGTCCGACAATGGTTCGCCCGAGGCGTACCGGCGACTGCGGGACGCGGTCGAGCCGGCGGCCGCCGAACTCGGTGCGCGGGTGCTGTACGTGATGGGAAATCACGACGAGCGTGGCGCTTTCGGGGTGGAGTTGCTCGGCCTCGAGCCCGGCGGTGACGGCGGGCCGCACGATCGGATCGTGGACGTCGACGGGTTGCGGCTGATCGGCATGGACACCACCACGCCGGGCCGTCACGACGGACGACTGGAACCCGAGCAGTTGGCGTGGCTGGCCGAGGAATTGCGGCGGCCCGCCGAGCGCGGCACGCTGCTGGTGTTGCATCACCCGCCGCTGCCCTCGGCGATTCCCGCCGCGGAATTCCTGAAGCTGCAGGACGCCGACCGGCTGGCCGAGGTGATCGCGGGCAGTGATGTGCGCATGATCCTGTGCGGACACAACCACATGACCGCCGCGGCCGCGCTGGCCGGTGTCCCGGTCTGGGTGGGTCCGGCCCTGGCCTATCGCATCGACGCCATGGCTCCGGCCGGACGCCAGCAGGCGTATGCCGGTGCCGGGTTCACGCGCCTGGATGTGCTGGGCGACACGGTGATCGCCACCGCCGTGGAGGCGATTCCGGTGCATCGGATCTATGACAAGTCCGATACCGAGGTGCAGGAGCGATTGTCGGCGCTCGCGGCGGAAGCCGGGTAGCCGGTGTTCGTCACGATCGAACGCGCGGACGCGCCGCCGGTGCTGGCCCCGGCCCCGGAGGTGCGTGCGCGTCGTGCGCTGTGGGGGCGGGTGCGGCGGGGTGCGGCACCGTACCTGTATCTCGCGCCCGCGGTGTTCCTGCTGGTGGTGTGGACGTATCAGCCGCTGGCGCAGGCGGTGCAGCTGTCGACCTACTCGTGGAATCTGCTGCCGACTCAGCCCCTGCGGCCGGTGGGGATGGCCAATTACGAACGGCTGGTGGATCTTCCGGCGTTCTGGGCGTCCGTGCGCCGCACCGGGGTGCTGATCGCGGGACTGCTGCCGTTCACGGTCGGGCTGCCGGTGCTCATCGCGCTGGCCAGTCGGCGCGTGAGGGAGCGGGCCCGAACCGTCTATCACGCACTGATTTTCGCGCCGTTCCTGGTCGCGCCCGTGGCGGCGGCGGCCGTGTGGCGTTGGCTGTTGCATCCGCGCACCGGCTTCGTCGACGGTGTGCTCGGGTCGCAGCGCAACTGGGTCTACGACGCCGAGACGGCGCACTGGGTGATCATCGGCATCACCGGCTGGCAGCTGCTGGGCTTCGCGGTGCTGGTGGTGTGGGCCGGATTGGCCGGGATCAGCGGCGATTACGACGAGGCGGCCCGGGTGGACGGTGCGAGCCCGGCCCAGATCCGCCGTTGGATCACCCTGCCGCTGCTGTCGCCGACCCTGCTCTTCCTGGTGCTGACCACAGTTTTGCTCAGCCCCACACTGACATTCCCGCTCATCGACACCATGACCCAGGGCGGCCCGGCGCAGGCCACCACCAACATCTACTACCTGCTCTACGAGTACGCCTTCCACAGCTTCGACGCCGGACTCAGCGCCGCGGCGGGCGTGCTCATGTTCGCCGGATTCGGGGTGCTGGCGGCGGGTCTGGTCTGGATCTCGGAAAAGGTTGCCTTCCACGATGATTGAATCACCGCTGTGGGATCGGCTGCGGTCCGCCGGTGGCCACGTGCTGCTGGCGGCCACGTCACTGGTGTGCGTGTTCCCGATCTACTGGCTCTTCGCCACCGCCCTGCGCCGCCCCGAGGACGTGACCTCGCTCTCGCCCCTGCCCTGGCCGATCTCGCTGTCGAACTTCTCCGACGCGGCCCGACAGGTCGACATCACCGGTCTCATCGCGAATACCTTTGCGATGGCGACACTCTCGGCACTAGGCCAGCTGCTGATCGCGCTCTTGGCGGCCTATGCCTTCGCCATCTACACCTTCCGATTCCAGCGCCTGCTCTACCTGGCGTTCGTCGGCACCTGGCTGGTGCCCTTCCAGGTGACCATGCTCCCCAACTACATCCTGCTCACCCGACTGGGCCTGCTGGACACCGTGATCGGTGTGGTGCTACCCACCCTGTGCTCGGCCCTGGCAGTACTGCTCCTGCGCCAACACATGGCCGCCTTCCCCAAGGAACTGGTCGCCGCCGCCCGCATCGACGGCCGCGGCAGCTGGTCCATCCTCTGGACGGTAGTGGTCCCAAACCTCCGACCGGCCTTGGCGGCCTTGGGAATCCTGCTGTTCATCAACGCCTGGAACGAATACTTCTGGCCCGCCGTAGTACTCCGCCGCTCCAACGGCGTCCTCCAACTGGGCCTACGTAGCTTCATGGGCACCGAGGGCGACCAATGGGGCCCCATGATGGCCGTCGCCGGCCTGGCCTGCCTCCCAGTCCTCCTGCTCTATCTGCTGTTGCAGCGGCACATCGTGAACGCGTTCGTGCGTTCGGGTCTCAAGTGAGAGCACTCGGTGTGCAAATCCAGTTGCGGGGGTTCGGTTCGGTGGCCACTGTACCGCCGGGTAGCGGGTAACCCAGACCCAAGAAGCTTGGGCTGGTGTGAGTTTGAAAAGGGGATTACCCAGAAAGGCACCCCTGATCTTGCTCCGGCGCCTGCTGTGGTGCGACTGACCTCAGGGGGATGGGAGAGGTTGTGCGGTTGCTCGGCCCTTGGTCGGATTCGGTGGAAATCACCGCGAGTGGAGGTGGGAAGGCGCGAGGGCTGTTCGCGCTGGAGCAGTGGGGGGTGCGGGTCCCGGAGTGGGTGGTGCTGGGGACGGGGGTCTTCGAAGAGTTCGCGCGGGGCGCGGGGCTGGAAGGGGCCTTGCGGGAGTTCGCGGCCCTGGACGAGGTGGAGGCGGCGGTGGCGCGGGCCGGGGAGCTGCGCGCGGCACTGGCGGCGGCCGAGGTGCCCGAGGGGATTCGGGCGCTGGTCGCGCAGGGGTGGGAGCGGTTGGGGCCGGGTGCGATCGCGGTGCGGTCGTCGATGTCGGCCGAGGACGGGGCGCGGCATTCGTTCGCCGGACAGTTCGACAGCCATCTGAATGTGAGCGGTGTCGAGGCGGTCGTCGAGCGGGTGCGGGACTGCTGGACCTCGGCGTTTTCCGAGCGTGCGGTGCGATATGCGTTCGCGCACGGCATTTCTCGCGGGTTCGCACCGGCGGTGGTGTTGCAGAGATTGATCGTGGCGCGATCAAGTGGCGTGGTGTTCACACGGAATCCGATGACCGGCGCGGACGACGAGCTGGTGATCAGCGCCGTCTACGGGCTCGGGGAGGGGCTCGTCTCGGGCGCTGTCGACGCCGATTCGCTGGTCCTGGACAAGGAATCCGGGGCACTGCTCGATATCACGGTGGGGGACAAGGATATTCGTTTCGACGCCGTGGACGAGGGCGGCTGCGTCACCGTGGAGGTGGCCGAGGAGCTGCGCGGTGCGCGGGTGCTGGCCGATGTCGAGATCGCCGAGTTGGCCGAGCTCGCGCGGACCATCGAGAAGGCGAGCGGCGCGGCGGCGGACATCGAATGGGCGATCGACGAACAGGGCGTTTGGCTGCTGCAGACCCGACCGATCACCACGACCGCGACGGGCCCGCGCTCGTCGGAACTGCGCGGCGCGGGCGAACAGGTCGGCCCCGATGACCTGCGAATTTGGGACAACTCCAACATTATCGAGAGCTTCAGCGGCATCACCTCCCCGCTGACCTTCACCACCGCGGCCGATATCTACGGTCGCGTGTATCGCGGTTACGCGGCGTCGCTGCGGGTACCGCCGGAACAGCTGCGCCAGACCGATGCGTGGACCCCGGTCCTGCTGGGCACGTTCCACGGCCGGGTGTACTACAACCTGCTGCACTGGTATCGCATGGTGGGTATCGCGCCCGGCTACCCGCTCAATCGGCGGGTGCTCGAGGCGGCGTTGGGCGTGGCCGAACCCCTGTCCGACGATCTCGCGAAAACCTTGCGCCCGTTCGAATTCGACAGTTCTGCCGCGCGGTTGCGGTCGCGGGCGGTGACGACGGCGGTCTATATCCGGCGGCTGTTCGGCATCGACGACATGATGGAGGCGTTCACCGCGGAGTTCTATCGCGTCTACGACGAGTACGACACCCTGGACTACGCCACGCTGACCGGCGAGGACGCCTATCGGGCGTACCGGACGGTGGATCGTGACCTGGTCGAGCGGTGGGGTCCGCTCATGGTGCTCGATGCCATCCTGCTGACCACCACCGGCCTGATGTTCCTGCTCACCAAGCTGTTTCTGCCCAAGGCCCCGGAATGGTTCCTCTACGCCGTGGTGGGTCCGGGCGCGGAGGTGGAATCCGCCGAGCCCGCCCGCGCCATGACCGAACTGGCGCGCACCGTCCGGGCCGATGCCGAGCTGACCGAGCTCATCAACTCGACCGCGCCGGAGCAGATCCACGACGCGCTGCGGGCCGCCGGGCGCACCGAATTCCTCGCCGCGCTCGACGACTACCTCGACCGGTACGGCTACCGGAGCCTGGACGAGCTGAAGCTGGAAACGCCCGACCTGCGGGAGAATCCGGCGAATCTGTTCATCATGCTGCGCAGCGCGGTCGGGCGGGTCGGGGACACCGCGACGGCGAACCGATCCGCCGAGGCCGACGCGTATCTCGATGAGCATCTCGGTCACGGGCTGCGGCGGCGGATCTATGAACGGTTGCGCGGCAAGGTGAATCGCTGCGCGGCGCATCGGGAGCGGTTGCGGTTCTGCCGCACCCGGGCCTTCGGCATGGTCAAGCGGATGATTCGCGTCATGGGGCGGGATCTGGTGGCGCGCGGGGTGATCGACGAGTTCGACGACGTGTTCCAGTTGACCGTCGAGGAATTGCGCGGGGCCTATGAAGGTGCGGACACGACGCGACTGCGGGAGGTTGTGGCCGGTCGGAAGTCGTTGCGTGCCAAAGATTCCACGCTCGTCGCACCGGCGCGCTTCCAGACCGTCGGTCCGCGCCTGGGCAATGTGGAATTGGCCGAACAGGGCTGGGTGCCGGTCACCGCGACCGAGGCGGCCGTGCCAGGCACCGTCCTGGCCGGAACACCCTCGGCGGCGGGCATTGTCGAGGGCACCGCGGTGATCGTGGACGAACCCCGTGATGTCGCGGGCGGCATTCTCATCGCCTACCGCACCGACCCGGGCTGGGTGGCGGCCCTGCCGTCGGCGTCGGCGCTGGTCATCGAGCGCGGCAGCCCGCTCACCCACGTCGCCATCGTGGCGCGGGAGCTGGGGGTGCCGACCGTGGTTCAGTTGCCCGATATCACTCGCCAATTGCGCACCGGGATGCGCATTCGCGTCGATGGGGCGGCGGGCACCGTCACCGTCCTGGACGACGCTCACACCCCGTCGACCGATGCGGACACCTCGTCGACCCAAGCGGAGACGGTGTCGCCCGAAGGAGAACTGTGATCGACCCCGTGAATGATGAAGCGGCCGTGCGGCATTGGCTGATCTCGCCGTCCGCGGACACCGGTATTCACCTCGCCGACGAGGCCGACGGGTGGGAATTCCGCAGCTATCGCGACCTCTGCGACCAGGTCTGGGCCATTGCCGCGGTGCTGTGGGACAACGGATTCGGCAGCGGCGATGGCGCGTGCGTCATCATGCCGACCGGATTCCCTTGCGTCTCGGCGTTCTACGCGGTGTGGGCGTGCGGGGGTGTGTTCACGCCGGTCGCGCCGCCCATGTTCGGCGACCTGGAACAGATCGTGGCGCACATCGCGGGCATTCTCGAACAGGCCGCGCCGCGGCTGGTGGTGACCTCGCCGGAATTCGAGACCTTCGTGCGGGCCGCCGCCGTCGCCGCCGGGCGCACCGATGAGCCGCTGGTCATCGACGCCGCCAAGCTGCCCGCCGCGCCCGAGATCCGGGAACTGGCCGAGGTCGCGGAAGTGGCGCTGCTGCAGTTCACCTCGGGCTCCTCGGGTGCACCGCGCGGGGTGCGGGTGAGCTGGCACAATCTCGCCAACAACATCGACATGATCACCCGGCTCATCGATTGGCGGCCGGGCGAATCCATGGTGTCGTGGCTGCCGCTCTACCACGACATGGGATTGGTGGGCGCGTTCCTGCAGGGCGTCACCAACCAGGCCGACCTGTATCTGATGCGGCCCGATCAGTTCGTGCGTGATCCGCTGCGCTGGCTGCGGGCCATGACCCGGGCCGAACACGCGCCCTCACCGTCGTTCGCGCTCGGCTACGTGGCGCACCGGGTGCGACCCGAAGACATCGTCGACCTGGACCTGTCGGGCTGGCGCACCCTTGCCATCGGCTCCGAACCCGTCGAAGTCGCGGACCTGCAATCGTTCACCGACCTGGTCGGGCCGCAGGGGTTTTCGATGGGTGCGTTCACCCTCGCCTACGGTCTCGCCGAAGCGACGCTCATGGTGACCTCGTCGCCGACCCGCCGCCCGATCACCGCGCTGCGCCTGGACAACCCGAATCTGCGCTTCGGAGAACCGGTTCCGGTCCTCGAAGCCGCGATCTTGGACGACACCCACCGTGTCGAGGGCGCGGGTTGGATTACCGGGCTCGGCTTCTCGACTCCGGAATCGACCGTCACCGTCGTCGACGACGAGGGACGCGAACTGCCCGACGGGGTGCTCGGTGAGATGGTCGTCCGCGGTGATTCGGTGGCGCTGGGCTACTCCGGCCCGCCGTCGGCCGCCTCCTCGACCCGCCTCGACAACGGCACCCTGTACTCGGGTGACGCCGGATTCCTGTACAACGGTGAGGTTTTCGTCCTCGGCCGCATGGGCACCAGCATCAAGGTCCGCGGCCGCTCGGTGTTCATGGAGGACATCGAATCCCGCGTAGCCCAGGAAACCGGCCTCACCAAGGGCAAACTGGCGGCCGTCGGCATTGTGGAAGCGGGCCTGCAGGGCGTCGCGCTGTTCGCCGAATCCGCCCCGGGCGACTGGATCTCCGAGGCCCGCGCCCTGATTCGCGGCCATCTCGGACCCGCCCAATCCGTGCACATCATCACCGGGCCGCGCGGGCTCATCCGCCGCACCTCCAGCGGCAAACCGCGCCGCCGCCACATGTGGCAGCTGCTGAAAGATGGCGCGCTCGAAGGCGCGGTCCTCCACGCGGCGACCGCTGTCGACGAACCTGATGTACGCAGTGCCCACACGAGTCTGTCGCTCGAACGGCTGCGGCAATTGCTCGACAGCGCCATGCGTTCGGTGTCCGTACCGACCGACGCCGCGATTCTCTTCGAGGGTTCCCTCGCGGAGGGGTTCGGCAATGCGGGCTCCGATATCGACTTCCTCGTGGTCGCGCCCGGTTCCGACGAGTTGCCGACCCTGCCGACCGTACTGTTCGTCGACGGGCGGCGCGTGGAGGTCCGGACCCGCTCTGTCGCCCAGGTGCGACGCCAGTTGGAGCAGGCCGCAACCGCGCCCGATGAGGATGTGTTGAATCGCTGTCAGCGGTTCCTGCGGGCCACCGTGGTGCGGCCGGGCGCGGTCGACCTCGGGGAACTGCGGGCCGTGCTCGACTACGACACTTTCGCCACGGTGGTGGCGGACTGGTGGACCGCTCGCGCCCGCCACGCGCTGCGCTATGCGGTCGCGCTGCGTGCGTTCGGCGCTCACATCGAGGCGGTGGCCTGGGCCGAAGATGGGCTGGCGCAGGCCATGAAGGGATGGCTGGCTCGCCGGGGCGAGACCTACCTCGAGACCAAGTGGCTGCCGCAGCAGCTGGACCGGGTGGGTTCCGACCCGCTGGTCGACCGCTACCGTGCTCTGACAGAGGCTTCCGACCGCTGGGCGGCATCGCTGGAGTTGGCGGCGGATCTCGGTGTGGAGGGGGTCGAGGACGATCCGCATCAGGTGATCTTTACTCGGCGGCCTGCGGTTACCACGTGGCCGCTTGCTGGGCGGCTGCATGTCTTGCGGTCGGACAGTGAGGTTTTCGTGCTGTCGGATGCAGCGGCGCGGGCTTGGCGGTCGGTGGTGTTCCGACACTCGGTTCGGGATGTGCTCGGGCGGGCCGCGGGGGATATCGGGGCGGAGCTGGCGGAGTTCGTGCGGTTGGGGTTCGTCGGGTTGCAGTGGCGTGGGGGAGAGGTGATCGAGCCTGCCTTGGCGATGTGCAAGGTGGTGGAGCCCTATACGCCGGTTGCCTCCGGGACCTCGCCCGCGCTCGGGTTGACCGGGGCCGTGCGGGATGACGGGATCGCCACGCTGTCACCGTTGTCGGCGGGGCGGTTCATTGGGGCCGGGTTGAATCTGGTGTGGTCCAACGTGGTTCTGGAGAATGCGCGGGAAGACCTGATCGGGGCGATCAAGGACGGACAGGGGGATGTCGCCGACATCGCGGCGCATCGGCTGGTCGCCATGAGCGTGCGGGTTTTGTTGAGCGCGTTCGGGGTTCATCCGCTGCCCGCCGATGTGGACGCCGTCGGCACGGTCACGCGGCTGCTGCCACAGGGGGCTCCGGAGCGGAGCGCGTTGCTCGCCGCGCTGGAATCCGCTGTCGGCGTGCGATTCTCGGCGACGCTGCGAAACGGCGGGGATGCGCTCGACGATCTCTCCACTATCGACACCGTCGTCACCCTGGTGCGCCGCCTGGCCGCCGATGCGGGGCGGGAATTCCCGGCCTCCTTCGATTCGCGGGAGCAGTGGCAGCGCACTCTCACCCTCGGCTACGACTGGCTGCGGCTGGCCGGATATCTGGACGCCTCGCTGCCACTGGACGAGGCCCGGGATCTGCTGGCCAGCGGCGGCCAGCAGCCGCATCTGCGAGAAAGCGAGCAGTCATGAGCACGGACAACGCCGCTGGAAACACGGAAAGCGCTGCGTCGAGCACGGAAGACGCTGTGGCCGAGCGGGTTCGGGAGATCGTCGGCGGCATGGCCCCGCGACCGGCCGCCGAGTTGGGCGATGAGCTGCGGCTGATCGAGGACCTCGGATTCGATTCGCTGCGGCTCATGGAGTTGACCGTGGTGCTCGAGCGCGGGTTCGACCTGCCACGGTATCGGCCCGAGCAGCTCATGGGGGTGCTGCGAGTCGGGCAGGTCATCGACCTGGTAGCTCGCACCCTGGAGGTGAGCGCATGAGTGGACGTGACACCGTCTTGTTGACCGGCGCGAGCGGGCTGGTCGGTGCGGAGGTGGCCGCCCGGCTCGGTGCGGCCGGACGCGCCGTTGCGGCTGTGCTGCACAGCAATTCGGAGATCCGCCGCAACGACGGGACACCGTACGAGCCGGATGTGCGGGTTGCCGGGGATATTCGCCGCCCAGGCTTCGGGTTGGAGCCTGCGACGGCTGCGGAACTCGGTGACCGAGTCGGCCTGATCGTGCATTCCGCGGCCACCACGGCCTTCGACGCCCTGCCCGAGACCTACGATGAGCTCAATGTGCGCGGTGCCGAACATGCCGTCGAGCTGGCGCTGGCGTGGAATGTGCCGCTGGTGCATGTGAGTACCGCCTACGTATGCGGGCTGCGGCACGGCGTCATCGGTGAGGATGAGCTCGACGCCGGTCAGTCTTTCGGGAACGGGTACGAACAAAGCAAACTGCGTGCCGAGCAGCTGGTCCGGAAGGCCGGCGAGCGGGGACTGCGGTGGGCGATCGTGCGGCCGGGGATTGTCACCGGTGCGTTGGCCGACGGCGTGATTCGCGAGCACAAGAACCTCTACACCGTGGTGAAGCTCATGGTCGAGGGCAAATTGCGGACCCTGCCGGGCCGCTACGACGCCACGCTGGCATTGGCTCCGGTCGATCATGTGGCGGACGTGATCGCCGCCGCGGCCACCGAATTCGACAGCGTCGAGGGATCGACCATGCACGCGGTCGGCCGCGACACGCTCTCGCTGCGTGAGGTTTCCGATGTGCTGGCCGAATACCCCTCGTTCGAAGTGGCGACCTTCGTTCCGGAATCCTCCTTCCGCGCAGACGATCTCGACCCGATCGAGCGCGAGTACTACCTGCGCATCGGGGCCCTGTACACCAGCTACTTCCAGCGTCGCCTGAGCTTCGACACCGGCACCGCCGATCGCCTGCTCGACCGGCTGCCGCCGCGCACCGGCAAGGAATACCTGCGGCTGCTGCTGGATCACTGCCTGGAGTCCGGATATCTGGGCGCGCCACTGCCTTCCATCGAGGAGATCCTGGCGCGCACGGGGGCTCTCGGAGGTGCGCGGTCATGACCGACGACGTGTTGCGCACTCTGCTGACGGCGCTCACGCCTTCCAAAGAGAAGGTCGACGCCTATCTCGCCGATACCTACGTGCTGGAAACCGTGGACCAGGCGCAGCGGTTGGGCATCGATGCCGAGCGCTTCTCGTACCAGCACTCGCTGCTGTTGCTGAAGCCCGACGCGATCGTCGCCCGGGCGGTCGAGCCGACACTGGAGTGGTTGGCCGCCAACGAATTCCAGGTGGTGGATGCCCGGCGGGTGGTCGTGGATCGGCATGTGGCGCGGGCACTGTGGTACTTCGCCTGGAATATCGCCTCTCCGGAGCGGCGGCGGCTGGCCGATCTGCTGGTCGGCATCTCCGATGTGCTGGTACTGGTCGTGCGGGGACCGGTCGGGGAGTTGCCGACACCCGTGCGGCTGGCGGAAACCAAGGGCGCGACCGATCCCCGCAAACGGCGGCCCGGCGACCTGCGGTATCTGCTGGGGCGGCACAATTACCTGCTCAATCTGGTGCACTCGCCCGACGATCCGGCCGATGTGCTGCGCGAGCTCGCCATCTACTTCGACGAGAACACCCGCGCCGACGTCTTCGCCCGCGCCCTGGATGGTCACGACCGCAGCGGCGATGCCGCAGCCCTGGGCCGGGCGCTCTACGACGAGACCCCGGCCCGCAGCTTCGAACGCGCCGACGCCGCCGCCCGACTGCGCGACGAATTGGGAACCGCGGCAACGGAATCACCCGAGCACACCGACGCCGACGCGGCCCTGCTGGAGGCGGCGTGGTCGTCCGGACGCGACCTGGACCCGTGGTCGCTCATCGTGCTCGGTTCCTACCTACTACCCATGCGCACCGGGTCCGGATCTCAGACGCTGCGACCCGTGGGCGCGACCGATTGGCTGGAGGCAAGACCGTGACCACCACACAGCCCATACGAACCACACAATCGGTGACACCCGCTGCCGTGCGGCCGGGTGTGCGCGCCAGCCACGTGCGCACCATTCCGCGGTCGCTCGCGCACCGGCACGCGGTCTCGGAGGTGTTCGTCACCTCCCTGGAGGCCGAGGCCACCGACATGTTCGTGGTCGGTGCCCAATTGCCGCGTATGCACGGCCATTACGGTGATCACGCCGGGGTGCTGGGGCGGCATCATGATCTGATCGCGGTCATGGAGGCGGCGCGGCAGGCGTCCATCGCGGTGACGCACGAGTTCTACGATGTGCCCACCGACCGGGCATTTCTGGTGCGCACCTTCAATGGCAGTGGAATCGACAGTGCCGCTTGGGAAATCGGTGCCGCGCCCGCCGATCTGGAGATGCGGGTGCGTGCCCTGCGCAAGCACCATCGGGGGGAAACGCTCGAGGGGCTCGATCTGGTTCTGGAGATCTCCAGCCGGGGTGTCATCATGGGCACCGTCGACGGCTCGTTCTCCTGGGTCGATCCGCGGCAGTGGGCCGCCATTCGCGCCGGGTATCGGAAACACTTGGGGCTCGGGCCATTCGAGACGGCCGCGTCGGCCGGACCTCGCGCGGCGGCGGCGCTCGTCGGCCGTGAGAACCCGCGCAATGTGGTGATCGGCGTCCCGGAAGCCACCGAGTTCCGGGCGCGAGCCGCGGTGGTCGCCGACACCACCCACCCGATCCTGTTCGACCACCAACTCGACCATGTGCCCGGGAATCTGCTCATCGAGGCGTGCCGCCAGACCGCGCTCACCACCATGGGCCCTGAGCTACCCCGATTGATCAGCGTGACAAGCGCCTTCGACCAGTTCGTCGAGCTCGACCTGCCCGCCGTCTGTGTCGCCGAACGCACCGACTCCGGCGTCGAGGCCACGGTCGTGCACTGCGAGATCCGCCAGGCCGGCGGCGTCGCCGCCCGCATCGACCTCGAATTCGAGCAGCCCGCAGCGGCTGCGGAGGACATCCGCCGATGACCCTCGACCTGCTGACCACCACCCGCGCCGCCCGCAAACGCCTGGACCTGCACCGCCCGGTCGCCGACCAGGACATCCGGGAATGTCTGGACGTCGCCGTCCATGCCCCCAGCGGCTCCAACCGGCAGCCCTGGCGCTTCGTGGTGGTCCGCGACCCGGCCCGCAAGTCCCAAATCGGCGAATACTACCGAAAAGCCTTCGCCGCCAACCTCTCCGGCCGCATCCCTCGCCCCGACCAACTCGCCGACCTGTCCTCGGGCCAATACCTCGCCGACCACCTCGCCGAAGTCCCCGCCCTGATCCTGGTCTGCACCCTGGGTCGCCCACCCGCGGACTCCTCTCCACTGCGGCTCGCCAGCTTCTACGGCTCCATCTACCCGGCGGTCTGGAACCTCCAATTGGCCTTGCGGGCAAAAGGTCTCGGTTCGACCCTGACGACTGCTCATCTGGCCTACGAACGCGAGATAGCCGACCTGCTCGCCATCCCGTTCGACGAGGTCACCCAGGTGGCAATGCTGCCGGTCGCCCACCTCCTCCCCGGCTCCGACAAGCCGATCCGCCGCACCCCCGCGGCAGAACTCACCGGCTGGGACGGCTGGCCCACCTCCGACCGTGCTGTGGAGGCCCAAGGAGGTTCACAGCGGTGACGGAACTCGCCGACATGCCCCTCCGCCCAAGCTTTCTCACCTCGGTCGGCCGGATCGCCAAGTTCACCCAGGTGATGTACAAGCCGCACTACCTGCTGTACGGCATCCTCTGGGTCTTCGCCCTCGAAGGCACCGCCGCCCTCCTGACCAACCCGGCTGTCGGCTGGCACCCCACCGGCGCAACCGCCGCCCGCATCGCCATCGTCGCGATCGTCCTCCTCTACCTCCGCATGGTGGACGAACAAAAAGATCTCGACTACGACCGCATCCACAACCCGGACCGCCCCTTGGTAACCGGCGCGGTCACCGCCACCGAACTCCGCGCCGCCATGGCGACAATCGCCCTGATCTCGATCGCGGGAAGCCTGGCCCTCTCCCTCCGCTCGGCCATCGCCATCACCGCCGTCCTCGCCTACGGCCTGATCCTCTGGGGTCTCGAACAACTTTCGTCCACGGTACGCACCAACATCCTCCTCAACCTGGTCGTCACCTACCCGGTCCAACTCCTGGTCACCGCCTACGTCGTGCTGTCCGCCATCGACACCGGCGAGGCCGCCGCACGTGGTCGAGTCGCCTGGGTCGCAATAGTTTTCGCAGGCGCATTCCTCCAGTTCGAATTCGCCCGCAAAACCTCCCACACCCCCCACCCCGGCGAAATGTACTACTCCAACGCCCTGGGCGGCCCCGGCAGCGCGACCGCATCATCGGCGTGCGCGGTCCTGGCGGCATTGTGCGAAATCACCCTCGCCAAGCCATGGAACTGGCACGGCCCCGCCACGATCATCGGCTGGATCCCCCTGGCCCTCACCCTGATTCCCCTAATCGGCACCTACCGCTTCCTCCGCTCGAAGCCCGCCGACTACCCCCTCCTCCCCGCCGTCCTCTTCATCCTCACCCTGTACCTGACCCTCATCGCCCAGGCCGCGGTGGCGACCGGCACCTAACCCAGACCGGACTCGCTGATCGAGGGCTTATCGGTCATTGATCGGAGACTGTCATCCTCGTCCAAACGCCGTGCCTGGGCGATGAGATTTCCAATGGTGGGACGAGGGTCGGGAAGTGGATAAAAAGACGGTAGCCGTGGCCGGTTTCCTTTGCTGCGCCGCGGTTCTTGCGGGATGCGGGGACGGTAGCGGGAGCACACCTGCCGGCCAGTCCGCATATTGCCGTGCTGTGCACGAGATAAACAGTCAGAAGGGCGAATCGGACGTCACATCCGACGACGCCGATATGCACAAGCTAGCGGCCCTGGCACCCGCGGCAATCAAGGACGACTGGCAATGCATGATCGATCCAGCCTCCACCTCGGACGACTTCGGCCGAGCCGCAATCCGAGTATCGGACTACAACAAGAAGACCTGCGGCGAGTAAACCCCCGCTCCAAGCCACATTCTAGAGTTGCGCCTTGTGAAGATCGAACGCAACCCGCGAGAAGTTCACGCACCGCTGGCCGCCTATACGCACCAAATCGAGATCGGCCCCGGCGGTCGCTGGCTGATGCTGTCCGGCCAGATCGGCATGCGCCCCGACGGCTCGGTCCCCGACGCGGCGGCGGACCAAATCGCCGTAGCGCTCGAAAACATCCGACACAACCTCGCGGCCGCGAACATGACCGTCACAGATATCGTGAAGCTGACCGTCTACCTGGTCGGCGAAATAGACAGCGACACACGCCGCACGGCATTGGCCAACTTCCTCGGCCCCCACACTCCCTGCATGACCCTCATGTATGTCAACGCCCTGGCTTCCCCAGCCTTGCGAGTCGAAATCGACGCCACCGCCTGGTCCTCCACCTAGCCCGCCCTGGCCGAGATCAGGGAGCTGTCAGTGTGGAGATTTGTCGGAGCCGACGGTCAACCACGGATGCTCTAGCAGCGCGGCCCACGCCTGCTCCCAAGGGAAGCCGGGCGGATTCTCTGACTCGTCGGTGGGTGAATGCTGTTGCGCCGTAACCATCGTGACTCCCCATTTGGACAGATTGGTGATGGCATTGTCGATGGCGGGAAAGCTCCGCAACGCTGAGTTCGCGGAGGGGACCGCCACGACCGGCATGCGTTTGCCGACCGCTTCCACCAGCAGACCGAGCGGCAGTGTGTCGGAGATGCCGGCCGCCCACTTGGCCAACGAATTCGAGGTGATCGGCGCGACGATCATCGCGTCCGCGGGAGGGAAGAGATCGGGGGTGCCGGGGTCTTTGTATCGGCTGCGTACAGGGTGCCCGGTCTTGGTCTCCAAGGCCTGGGCGTCGATGAACCGGCTGCCCTCGGGGGAGGCGATCAGGCACACGTCCCACCCGTCGGCCTGGGCGAGATCCACGAGCTTGCCGATATCGCGGGCGGGGGGTGCCCCGGTGACGATGGCATAGAGGACGGGTGCGCCGTGATCGTTCATAGCTCCCTATAGGTCACGCGGCTAGTGGAATCGACTGTCACAGTGGGGAACCGAGCCAGCTGGCGAATCCCATGAACCGAGCCTAGATCGAACCCGGGCCCCGCTCCAGCGCTATCACCAGCCTGAGCTGTCCCTTTCCTGTCCCTTCACGGGTTTGCCCGCCGCGAACCTCATACATGCCAGCGACTACAGGAGGGGATATGAGGACACAGCCGACAGCCATCGGATGGATGGACCCCGACGTGTCCGGGGTTGCGGCGCAATGGGATCAAGCCCAGCTGGTGAGGCTCGCCCGACGCGTCGGCTACGTACTGATCTGGCCGCCTGAACACACAGCCGTCTCCTTCGTCGACCAGGTACGAGAAGCCGATGTCGACGCGGTCCTGGTGCCCTCGGCCAAGCACCTGGACGCGCTCACCTTGGACCGGCTTGTGCACCTGGCCGATGTGGAAGCAGCCACCCCGCGCGAAACCTTCGCCCGCTACCTCGGAGGACTGCACGGATGTCCTGCCTGAGCCCGCTGACTCTCCCAGACCTCGCCGATCGCGGCCGACTCCTGTGGGTAGCCAAGGGAAGCCGGTTCACCTAGTGGTCTCGCCCGAATAGAGCACGTCGTTCCCTACGGCAGTTACTTGATGCGGTGTTCATCGTGGGGGTTGGAGGTCGATGCGTAGGGCGATGTTTCGACCGTGGACGCTGGTGACCGTGACGTCGGCGGTTGTGGAGTGCGTACCGTCGTTCACGGTGCAGATCACGGTCGCACCGACTTGGCCGCGAAGATCGGGGCAGGAGACCATTAGCGTGGGTGGGTGGCCGTACTTGTCGGTGTAGGCGGTCGAAACACGTTCGGTGACAGCCTTACTGGAGACATGAAGGACGCGGTTGTTGTTGGCGTTGTGTGCGCTGAGGGTGACCGAGCCTATGTAGTAGAGCACTCCGAGGGCGAGGAAGATGATCAGCAGTACTCGGGCGGCTGTGGAGAGCATTAGGGGGCGTGTGGGGCTGGCGGGCGGGGGTGCGAATTCGGGTGTGGGGGTGCGGTCGCCGAAGGTGCCGAAGGGGTAGGTGGGGGTCACCATTCCGAAGTAGGCGTAGGTGCGCAATTGGGTTCGCAGCAGAGCCGCGCTCGCCTGGAAGACCGGGCGGGGCGAATAGCCGAGGATGAGGGTGATCAGCCATAGGAATACCGCCAGCACAGCCCAACCGATGGACAGTAGGCCGGTCAGCAGCAGCATGGGGAATGCCAGCGGGAACCGGAAAAGTACGGCGAGTCGGTTCAATCGGGTCGGCGGGGGGAAGTAGACACGAATCGGGTATTCGACCGCGGGATCCATGGAGAAGGGCGGGTACTGGTCCACGAGCAACAACAGGTATCCGTAGACCCGCGCCGTGTACGGCATGCAGGCGCGGAGGATTTCACCGCACCACTGCGGCAACCGTCCCAGCGCGAGCGCGGCGAACCAGCCCAAAAACATCGCGACCTCGATCGCGATCGCCAATGCCCAGATCACGATCAACTGCGGGATCGCCAACAGCAGCCGCAGCAGCACCGTCCAGCGCCGTTGGCGCTGCGGCGGGAAGACATCCAACTCGACTGGCAGCTCCGGCGGCGCGGGTGGCGGCGCGAATTCAGCCCCGGATGCGAACCCTGCTGTCATGTGCTGCACCAACTTTCGGGAAGCCCGTGTGGGATGGCACGATCAGTAGTTGATGCCGACGAGTTGTTCGCCGTTCGGGCAGGCCGCGCCCGGCATCATCGTCGATCCGTGTGGCGGGACCGTGGCCTGAACCTCGGTGAAGGGCCCCACCCCGGGACACACGACCGAGCCGGTGACCTGCAGCGGCTCATCGGTGTCGTTCCAACACATGGTCCCGGCACACTGAACACCAGGTGGGATCGACGCCGACGCGACCGTCGGCGCGAAGACTGCAACAATCGCGAGCATCATCACCGCACACCAGCGTGTACATCTCATCTGCGACCACCAATCCTCCATAGCCGGACCGCACTGACGGACGGGGCTAATTCATGGGCAGGAATCGACTGACAAGATCACTAACGGCTGATCCTAACCACGCGTAACCAGTCAGAACCCGCTTAAAGGCGACAATTCAGTCACGGTCCGGGCTAAATCAGCTGATGTCGTAAGCGGGCCAGGGCGGGGGTGTGGCGGCGGGCGAAGAGGTCGGCGGTGTGTTCGGCGTCGGTGGTTCGGAGGGTGGGGGCGGGGCGTTTGCCGGAGCGGTGGTCGTGGATGTGGTGGCCTAGTTCGTGGAGGAGGACGTGGAGCATGAAGTCGCGCATAGGCATGTCCTCTAGGGGGCTGGTGCGCCAGTGGGGTTGTTCGTACAAGCGGATCAGGCCGGGGTAGCGGGTTTGGCCGTAGAGTTCTCTTGCGCCGCGGGCGGACTCCTGTTGGCGCAATTCGATGCGGCGGACGCGGTAGGTGCCTAGGGGGCCGAGTTCGGTCAGTAGCGCTCGGATGTCGCTCGGGGTGGCCGGGTGGATGTGGCCTGGGCGTGGGGCGGTGACTCGGATCGGCACCGAGCCGCGGGTTCTGCGGGCCGCCCGGATCTCGTAGGGTTCGGTTCGCCAGCTTCTGCTCATTGTTCGTCACTCTCGACCTCGTGGACCTCGCTGACAACCGAATATCGGTTGTCAGTGGTGGGAGAGGCGGCGGAAAGAGATTGCGGCGCAGGTGAAGCCGATTGCCGCCAGGAGGGTGCACCAGGCGATGGCGGGGAGGGTGCGGGAGGTGGCGGTGTTGTCGAGGAGGGAGCGGATGGTGTCGACCACGGGGGTGGCGGGTTGGTGGTCGGCTATGCCTCGGAGCCAGGTGGGCATGGTCGAGGTGGGGACGAAGGCGCTGCTCACGTAGGGGATGAAGGTGATGGCGTAGGTCAGGCCGCCTGCGGCTTCGGGGTTGGAGGCGGCCATGCCCAGGGCTACCGCTATGGCGGTGATCGCTATGACGAACAGGCAGATGAGGGCTGTTGCGGCGAGCCAGGCGAGGGGGCCGGAGGTGGGGCGGTAGCCGAGGGCTACGGCTACGGTGACCGCGATGGCTATGGCGGCCATGGTGCGGGTGACGCCCTCGGTGACGTGGCCCGCGGCGAGGGCCTGGCGGTACATGGGGAGGGTGCGGAAGCGGTCCACGCTGCCCTTGGTCATGTCGGTGCAGACGCTGGTGGCGGTAATGGAGGCGCCGAAACCGGTGCACAGCAGCATGATTCCGGGGACCACGTAGTTGAGGTAGGGGCCGCCGACCTCGATGGCGCCGCCGAAGACGTAGGTGAACAGGAGCATGACCAGGATGGGCATGGTCAGGGAGATGACGAGGGTGTCGGTGCTGCGCACGGTGCGGCGGGCGCAGCGGCGGAACATCACCAGGGTGTCGGGGATGAGGTAGCGGGCCGCGGCCAGGGTGGGGGAGGTCACCGGGCGGCGGCCTCGATCAGGTCGGCGGCGCGTTCGGCGGTGCCGGTCGTGCGCAGGGTGGTGGCGAATCGCTGGACGCGCGTGCGGCTTTCGGCGGTGAGCAGTGGGGCGAGTTTCGCTTGCAGACGCTCGGCGCTAAGGCTGGTGAAAGGCAGATGCGCACCCACACCGAGCTTTTCGACCTGACCACCCCACATGGGCTGTTCGAAGGACACCGAGCACACCACCGTCGGCAGACCC
The DNA here is from genome assembly GCF_035818515.1 of Nocardia sp. CDC153. NCBI lineage: Bacteria > Bacillati > Actinomycetota > Actinomycetes > Mycobacteriales > Nocardiaceae > Nocardia > Nocardia sp. CDC153. Next base: position 142,115 of record NZ_JAYKYU010000004.1, read on the forward strand.
GCCCGCAGGCTCTCGAACAGGGTGCCGATACCGCCGTGATGGACGGCCGCGGCGCAGTGCGGGAAGATCTCGTCGTAGGCGAAGTTGGTGCTCGCCAGCTTGATTCGGTCGCCGGTGACGGTATTGGAGACGTCCAGATCACTCCAGCCCGCGTGCACGAGGGCGCGGATGCCGAGCCGGGTGGACACCTCCTCGACCATCGCGAAGACGCTGGACGCATCCTGGATCGGCATGCTGCCGAACCCGAAGAAGACAGGGGCGTCGCCGGATTGGATCCAGGCCAGCAACTCGTCGTGACTGCCGGACAGTTCGCCGACGGCCGCGCGGGTGTCGCGGTCGAGGGTGAGGAAACCGGTGAAGGGTCGACGCTCACCCCACTGCTCGCCGAGCCCGGGAACCAGTGCCGGATCATAGATTTGGATCTCGGGAACCCGCGCGCGAGCCAACGCCGCCGCCGGACTCGCATACGACTTGGGCAGCCCGAGCGTGCCGCGCAGCTGATTGAGGTAGCGCATGAACACCACCCGCCGCAGATTCTCCGCAAGCGTCCACGTCGCCCGATTCACCGGCCCCGGCGGATTCCAGTGCGCCGGAAGCAATCCCGGAAACGGATACACACTGTTCATCCGGCACGGATAATAGTGCAGGCTGACCAGCGGCACCCCCATGGCCTCCGCGATCGACGATGCCCGATCCTCGGTGACCGTGGTCGCCACGATCAGCTCCGCCTTCGAGCACACCTCGATGACCTCGCGGTTCATCCGTTCGGCGTACTCGGCCATCTGCTTGCCCACCAACTGCATCAGCCGCAGCGTATTCCCGGCCGCCAGAGCCCGCTGGCCCTCCTCGGAGCTGTACAGCTGCTGTACATCCGGTCCGCAGGACTGCGCGGGAAGTCCTGCGGCGGTGACGAAGTCGACCAGATTCGGCGGCGCGCCCACGTGCACCTCGTGGCCGCGTCGCCGCAACTCGACGCCGAGGCCCACGATCGGGTGGACATCGCCGCGAGTTCCGGTGAGCGGTATCGCGATGCGCATGCGGCCTCTTTCGACACAGATGGTGGGACCAATAGACACTGGTGGCCGCCACGGCCGAAGTCCAGACGGAGGAAATGTGGGCATTTCACAGCGGGGCGCGCGTGAGTAGGGTTCCGCTGATGCACATTGCGATGTTCGTGGACTACCACCCGGCCTCGCTCGGCGGGGTGCAGACCGCCGTCACGGCGCTGCGCCGTGGGCTCGAACGGGCAGGTCACCGCGTCACCCTGTTCGTCGCACCCGACAACGGTGCCGCGCCGGACCCGGATATCGTTGCCCTGCACCCGCTTTCGATTCCGGCGGTCAACGGCTTCGAGGTGGTGGCGCCCACCCGCCGCAATGACGAGCTCATCGACGCCGAGTTCGCCGCTCGCGGACCGGTCGACATCGTGCACACCCAGTCCACCTACGGCGTGGCCATCGCGGGCATGAAAGCCGCACGCCGACACCGCATCCCGCTCGTCCACACCGCGCAGAGTCGCGATGACGCCTTCATCGAACTCACCTCACCGGCCCCCTACGCGACCGCCCTGGCGCTGCGACTCCTCCACGGCCGCTACGTGCCCCACACCCACCACATGCCCCACCGCCAGGAGGAATCGGCCGCGGCCCGCCACGCCTGGTGGACGGTCAGCGGCCAAGCCCAAACCGCGGACCAGGTGATCGCCCCCACCCGGCATTTCGCGGACCTGCTTCTCGCCCACGGCGTGACCCGCCCGATCACGGTGGTTTCCAACGGCGTAGACGATGCCCTGCTCGACGGCCGCGGCGAGATGAAGCGCCCCGACGACGGCCCGCTCCGGCTGATTTGGTGCGGACGACTCTCGGCGGAAAAGCGCCTGCTCGAATCGATCGAAGCGGTCCGCCGCACCGAAAACTGCGAACTCGACATCTACGGCGACGGCGACCTCCACGGCGCTGCCGTGGGAAAGATCGTCGAACGCCGCCTGGGCGACCGAATCCGCCTGCACGGCCGGGTATCCCAGTCCGACTGCCTGGACGCCATGGCCACCGCCGACGCTCTCCTCTTCCCTTCCCACGGCTTCGACACCCAGGGCATGGTGCTGCTCGAAGCACTGGCCATGGGCCTGCCGGTCGTTTATAGCGACCCGGCCCTCGCCGAGTCGATCCCCGCGGGCGTGCTGGCCGCCGACGCCTCGGTCGGGGCCCTGGCGGAAACCCTCGCCAAACTGGCCGCCGACCGCTCGATCCTGTCCGCCCTGCGGGCCAACCTCGCCGGACACACCGAGGACGTTCGCCAATCCCGTCAGATCGCCAAGGTTCTGGAGGTATACACGCAGGCGCAGGCGCGATTCCTGGACGATTCCCCGACCGCGACGGCCTTCCCGACCGCGATGCCGCGCACGCTGGCCGAGATCCCGACCGCACCCGGCAGAGTGCCCGTGCTCGGGCACAGCCTGCGGGCGCTCACCGATGCACCGGGCTTCGTCACATCGCTGCCCGCGCTGGGACCGATAGTGCGGGTGCGTTTCGGGCGGCAGACCGGATACGTGTTGACGACTCCCGATCTCTTGCGTGAAGTCAACCTCAGTGATGCGGAGTTCGAGCGGGAGGACTTGCGGGAGGCGATCGCCGATATCGCGGGTGGAGCGGTCAATGTGTTGCGGGGGCCGGAACACCGGTTGCGGCGGCGGATGATCTCGCCCGCCCTGCGGCAGAGTCGACTCGCCGAATATGCCGAGGCTGCCGCCGATATCGCGAACGGCTGGGCCGCGGGGCTGCCGACGGGCCAACGCGTGGACCTGATGGACGAGGCACACGGACTGGTGCTCGATACCGTGTCGGCGACGCTGTTCACCGCCGATTTCGGCGACAGCGCCCGGCGTGAGATCCGAGACAGCGTGCCGTGGTTGCTGAGTCAGGTGATCGTGCGCACCGCGCTGCCCCCGCAGCTGCGGAAGCTGCGGGTCATCGCCAACTACCGGTGGCGGAGCAAGGCCCGGCACCTGCGGGACGCGGTGGGGGCCGTGGTCGCCGAATACCGCAGGCGCGATGAGGATTTCAACGATGTGGTGTCGGCGCTGATCCGGCACACCGACGGCGAGACCGGAGAGCGGCTCTCCGACGACCACATCATCGACGAGGCCATTCTCATGTTGGCCGGCGGCGTGGGATCGATGGCGTCGCTGACCGGCTGGCTGTGGCACGAGGTGAGCCTGCGGCCCGACATCGCCGAGAAGCTCTACGCGGAACTGGATTCCGTGGTGGGGACCGATGATGTGCGGCCCGAGCACCTGGCGTCCATGCCGTACCTGAAACAGGTGGTGTCCGAGACCATCCGCTTCTGGGGCCCATGGATCAGCGCCGCCAACGCCAGCGCCGACCTCCCCATCGGCGAGGTCACCATCCCCGCAGGCTCGGCAATCATGTTCAGCCCCTACATGGTTCAGCACGATCCACGCTGGTTCGCCCACCCCGAGACCTTCGACCCCGACCGCTGGAACGCCGAGAACGCCGCCGACACCGCCAAGAAGGCCATGATCTCCTTCGGCGTCGGCCGCCGCCGCTGCCTCGGCGACCACTTCGCCATGCTCGAGATCGCCCTCGCCTCGGCGGCCCTGCTGTCCCGCTGGCGGCTGACGCCCGACCCGAAGCATCGGGTCCGGGCGTCCAACCGCGACTTCGTCCTGTCCCCGAACGCCCTGCCGGTCACCCTGAGGCGACGCTGACCAACCGTCAGCCCAGCAGCACCGGCAGCTCCTGTAGCGAGTGGATGAGGGTGCTGGGGTGCCAGGTCAGGGCCGCGTCGCGGGGAGCCAGGCGGAGGTTCGGGAAGCGAGAGAGCAGGGCGGAGAAGGCCACTCGGGCCTCGATGCGGGCCAGGGGCGCGCCGACGCAGAAGTGGATGCCGTGGCCGAAGGCGATATGGCCCGACGTATCACGGGTGATATCGAGAGTGTCCGGATTCGGGTAGCGGTCCTCGTCGCGGTTGGCGGCGATGAGTGCGATGAAGACGAATTCTCCGGCCGGGATGTCGACCCCGGCAATGGTGACGGGTTCGGACGTGTACCGGATGGTGCTGATGTTCACCGGCCCGTCGAAGCGCAGGAACTCCTCGACGGCCGTGGGGATCAGCTCGGGCTCGGCGCGCAGGGCCCGCCACTGGTCGGGATTGCGGAGCAGGGCCAGGGTGCCGTTGGCGATCAGGTTGACGGTGGTGTCGTGCCCGGCGACCAGCAGCAGGAACGCCATGCCGACCTGTTCGGTCTCGGTGAGCGCGTCGCCGTCGTCGGCGGGAACGGCCAAGGCGGAGAGCAGATCCGCGGTCGGGCGCTCGGCCTTCTCCCGCACCAGCCGGGTCAGGTAGTCCCCCATCGCCCGCGTCGCGGACTCCCGTTCCTCCTCCACCCCGGCCACCGCGACCAGCGCCTTGGTCCAGGCCTGGAAGTTCGCGCGGTCGGCGAGCGGGACGCCGAGCAGTTCGCAGATCACGGTGATCGGCAGCGGTTCGGCGAAGTCGCGCAGCAGGTCCGCCTCGTCGCGGCCGTCGAGGGCGTCGAGCAGCGCGGCCGCGATCTCCTCGATCCGCGGCGTCAACTCGGCCACCCGGCGCGGGGTGAAGGCCCGCATGATCAGCTTGCGCAGCCGGGTGTGGTCGGGCGGATCGATATTGAGCATATTGTTGAACAGCACCAGATCCCGCGGATCCGGGTGCGGCAGACCGCGTTTGTCGGCGAGCAGGCTGTTGGTCGCCAGGTAGTTCTTGGACAGCCGCGGATCGTTGAGCGCGGCGCGGCCCGCGGCGTAGTCGAGGATGACCCAGCGCACGATCCCGTCCGGGTAGCGGACCCGGCGCACCGGGCCGTGCTCGCGCCAGCGGCGGTAATGGGAATGCGGATCGGCGAAGAAATCCGGCCCGATGGACTCGATTCGGTCCGGGGCTTCGATGTCGGCCATAACGCGACACTATCCGATGTAATCGCTTGCGGCGAGGAACGATTCATCACACGGCATTCTCGATCGCCCGATCGGAGCTGGGAATGGAATGGCCTGCGGCCAACCGCAATTCACCGGGGACTGGTCGAATTCGGCTGACACCGCCAGGCTAGGGAGGACGAATCCATGACCAGCACACACGTGAACGGCGAGGCCCAGATCGACGCGACGGTCGCGTCCCGCGTCGAGGAACTGACCACGGTCTTCCAGCGGGGCCTCGACGAGAAGCTGGGAGTCGGTGCCTCGCTGGGCATTCGCCTCGACCAGGCGGGCGACGGCTACACCCGCTACTACCTGGACCCGAACCCGGCCACCATCAATGCCATGTTCACCGTGCACGGCGGCGTGATCGCCACCCTCATGGACACCGCCATGGGCAGCGCGGTCTTCACCAAGCTGGGCGACAACACCGCCTACACCACCCTGGAATTGAAGGTGAACTTCATTCGCTCGGTGGGGATCGACGGCAGCCGCCTGACCTGCGAGGCGAATGCCGTGCACGTCGGCCGCCGCACCGCCACCGCGGAGGGGCGCATCACCGACGCGAACGGCAAGCTGATCGCGCACGGCTCCACCACGATTCTGGTGCTGGGCCCGCAGGGCTGACAGTCCCCCGCAGGACTGAGAGTCCAACGAAAGCGCCCGGTTCCTTTCGGAACCGGGCTCTTCGGCGGCTGGTGGCTCAGGCCAGCGCGCGGCACTGGCCGATGAATTCCGCCAGTTCGCCCATGCGGTCGGTGCGTGCGTCGACGGCGCGGTCGAGGACCTTCAGCAGATGCTCGTAGGCGGCGGTGTGGTCGTAGTCGGCGACATCGGCGATGCGCAGCGCCCACCGCCAGTAGCCGCGCATCGTATCGGCCAGGGGCATGCGGAAGTTCGCGATCACGTCGCGGATCGGCTCCACCACGTCATCGCCCTGCACCCGCAGGTACCGGCTCACCACATCGGCCATGAAGCTGAAATGCCGTGCCTCGTCGCGCGCCAACCGCGACAGCACCGCCGCCAGCACGGGATCGCCCGACACGTCCCGCAACTGGTGGTAGTACATCTGGGTCGCCTTCTCCTGCACCAGCGCGTAGGTGAAGAACTGCACCGGATGCTCGTAGGGCAGATCGAACGGCTTCTGCCCCTCGATCGCCAATTCCGTGCGCAGCGACTCCCGTTCGGCGATGCCGGAGGCCACCTGATAGTGATTCAACGCTCGCGCGTGCGTGTCCTCTTCGAGCGCCCACCGCACCGTGAAGTGGTAGAGCTCGCGATTGTGGATGAACGCGGGCAGCTCGACGCTGTCGTCGACCGGGAAGAACCGTTGGTAGACATCGAAATACCCGGGCAGATGATCCTCGATGAAGGTCACGAACCGCACCGCCGACCGCTGCCCGTCGGTGAGCCGCCCTGCGTCGGCGGCCGCCCAGTCGAAGGCGGTCTCCACATCCCAGGCCCGGGCGGCGGGTGAGGCGGCCAGAAATCCGTCCACCGCCGCCACCAGTTCGTTCACCGGTAGCAGCGACTGTTCCATCGTCATGTCAGCCTCCCGACCGTCAGCGCGCCTTGCGGCAGCCGAGCGCGTAATGCTTTGTGGTGTAGCCCCATCCGGCATTGGCGACCTCGAGGTAGTGCCGCAGCTTGGCGGCCATCCCCGGCTGGCGGGCGTCGATGGCATCGGCGGCGGCGTCGACATTGGCGATCCAGTCCTCGATGGTGCGCCGATACTGATCGGTGAGATCGTCGACCGAGGTGATGGAGAACCCGGCGTCCTCGGCGGCAGTGACCAGCTCCGACAGCGGGCGCAGCGAACCCCAGCCGAAGATGTCGTTGCGCACGAACTCGGTGCCCGCGCGGTCGTCGAAGGCCTTGCGCGCGGCGGCATTACGGAAGCAGCTCTCCGAGACGTACAGCGAACCGCCCCGGCGCAGCACCGCACGTGCCCGCCGGAACACCAGATCCAGATCCGGCATGTGCACGATCGACCCGAGCATGGTCACCGCGTCCTGACTGCCCGCGGGCAGCTCCATCTCCTCGAAATGCCCCACCCGCGTGTGTACTTGGCGTGAGACGCCGCGTTCGGCGGCCTGTGCCGCGATGTACTCGTGCTGCCGCGGCGCGGGACTGATCCCGAGGGTGTCGCACCCGTACTCCTGCGCCATGAACAGGATCAGCGACCCCCACCCGCAGCCGATGTCGAGCAGTCGCTCACCGCCATTGATCCCCAGCCGCTTGGCCACGAACCGCAGCTTGTTGCGTTGCGCGAGTTCCAAAGTCTCGCAGCCCGTGTCGTACAGCGCGGAACTGTACTTGCGCAGCGGATCCAGGAATTGGCCGAAGATCTCCGGATCGAGATCGTAGTGCTGATTGGTGTCGGCGGTGGTGCTCACGCCGCCTCCCGCAGCGCCTTGTCCACGACCGCGGCGACCTCGGCCAGGGTCGCGGTGCCGAAGACGTCCTCGTCCTCGAGCTCGATGTCGTAGGTGCGCTCGATGCGGGCGATCATGCGCAGCACGCGCACCGAATCCACCCCGGCCATGCCGCGCAGATCGGCGTCGGGGGTCAGCGTCGATTCCGGCAGTCCGGTCTCGGCGGCGGCGATCTCGGTGACGGTGCGCAGAATGTCGTTCGTGCTCATGGGTGAACTCCGTTCGGGGACAGGGCGGTTGCCGGGGTGAGGGCCTGGGCGAGCAGGGCGACCTCGTCGTCGCGCAGGGATAGCTGATGGCGCACCGCGTCGAGGGCGAAGGGCTGATAGGTGGCGGCCGAGGCGGCGCACACCGCGTCCTCGGCATCGCGGATCTCGGCCGACGCCCGAATGAGGCCGTCCGGACCGGAGTCGGAAAGCTCTGCCACGCAGCTGTATTCGCGGTCGATCAGCAGCGGGGTGAGGAAGCGGGTGCGCTGGGAGACGGTGAAGGCGGGCACGTGCCGGGCCAGCACGATGAGATTGCCCATCACCTCGTCGCAGATGACGCCGGTGAGTCCGCCGTGCACGATGCCCGGATACGACTCGAAGGACCGGTCGAGGCGGAACCGGGCCCGCAACCCGTCACCGTGCGGGGTGAACGACAGCCGCAGGCCGGACGGATTGTGCGGGGAGCAGCCGAAGCAGTGGTAGTCGGGGATGACCGACCACGGCACGCGCACGGCGGCCGGATCGGCGGGCGCTGACACGGGGTCGGATTTCGTGGACACGGTTTGCGGCCTAGGCGATGGCCTCGGCCAGCGCGCGGCGGACCTTGGCATTGCTGGACAGATCCAGGCCGGTCATGGCTCCGAAGGTGCGGCGCACCTTGTCGTGCAGCACCTCCAATTCGCCATCGGCGGCGACTTTTTCGAGGAACAGCTCGAATCCGGTGTCGATGGTCTCGTGATCGCCCAGCTCGGCGATCCCGGCCTTGAACGTGCTCACCGGATGCTTGATCTTGGCCTCGGAGCTGTACACGTACAGCGTCTCGAGCACCGACGGCAACTCCTCGGGCCGCCGCTCCAGCCGTCCCGTCGCGTAGTGGATGAACTCGCGGGCGTGCCCGGCCTCGTCGCGACTCGCGTTGAGCAGCAACTGTTTCAGCACCGGTTCCTCGACCCACGCCGACACCGCGCGATACACGTGATTGACCGTCAGCTCGGAAATGATGTTGGTCGCGAGCGTCGCCGACGGCGTGGTGCCCGGCGCGTACGGCTCACGCATGGCGTCGACCGCCCGGTCCTGGACGTCCTCGCCGATGGCGCGCAGCCAGGTGCGGAAGGCGTAGTGGTGCTGGACCTCCTGATAGCCCCACACCACCGCGAAGGTGGAGAAGTCGTAGTCGTCGACGAACTCGGCCAGGAAGCCGTGCACGGCGGCGATGACATTGGATTCGCCCATGGCCGCGCTCTTGGCCAGGGTGACGTACTCGGGGCGGACCAGGTCCTTGTCGACCGAGTCGACGTCGAGTTCGCTCAGCTTCCAGTGCAGGCGCTCGTAGTGGCGGAAGACGTCATAACTGTGCACGGGATACTCCAATGAGGTCGCGGGCGGCCAGGCGGCGCAGCTTGCCGCTGCTGGTGCGGGGAATGGTGCGTGGCGGAACGAGGTGGACATCGACCGCGGCCAAGCCGAGGTCGGCGGCAATGCGGTCCTTGATGGCGCGGGTGAGCGCGTCGGCGGCCGCACCCTCGCATTCGGTTTCGGCGATGACGGCGATGACGTCCGCGCCGTCGGGGTCCGCGGCGGCGGTGCAGCGGCCCTTGTAGATGCCGTCGAGATCGGCGACCGCCGCCTCGACGTCCTGGGCGTAGTGATTGACGCCGCGCACGGTGATCATGTCCTTGCAGCGACCGGTCACGAAAAGCTCACCGGTACGCAGATATCCGAGGTCGCCGGTACGCAGCCAGCCGTCGACGAAGCGATCGGCCACCGAGTCGGAGTCGGCCGTCAGGTAGCCCTCGGTCACGGACGCGCCGCGAATGAGGATCTCGCCGACGTGACCGTCGGGCAGGTCGATGCCGCCGTCGGTGGACACCACGCGCAGCTCCAGGCCATCCACCGCCGCCCCGACACCGGCCACCGCCCGCGCCCACGACAGTTCGGGCGAAATCGGCTCGGCGACACCGGCATCCGCCAGCAGCGGCCGGTCGACCCATTCGAACACCGGCTCGCGGCCGAGCGGCGGGAAGGCGACGGCCAGGGTGGCCTCGGCCATTCCGTACACCCCGAACATGCTGGTGGGCGCGAACCCGGCGGGGGCGAACCGTTCCAGGAACCGGGAGACCACCTCCTGCGAAATCGGTTCCGCGCCATTGAAAGCGATGCGCCAGTGCCGCAGATCGAACTCCGCGACCTGCTCGGGGTCGACCGCGGCCAGCAGTGCCTCGTAGCCGAAACTCGGCATGGCGGTGATGGTGGTCCCGCTGGCGGCGAATTCGCGCAGCCAACGCGCGGGATCCTTCACGAACGACAGCGGCGACCACAGGTGCGAGGGAATGCCGCGCAGGATGGCCGACAGCGTGCCGAACAGGCCCATATCGTGGAACAGCGGGAGCCAGAAACCGCCCTGATCGTCGAAGTCGAGGGCGATGCCGCGGCGAATGGCGGCCAGTCCGGCCAGTACCTGACGATGGGTCAGGCGCACGCCCTTGGGTAATGCCGTGCTGCCCGAGGTGAACTGCACGACGGCGAGGTCGTCGGGCTCGGGGTGCGGCAACTCGACGGCCGGTGCGGCCTCCGTAAGTGGTGCGGTGGCTGCCTCGGTAAGTGGTGCGGTGGCTGCCTCGGTAAGTGGTGCGGTGGCTGCCTCGGTAAGTCGTGAGGTGCCTGGCTCGGTAAGTAGTGCAGTGTCCACGAATTCGACATCCACGCTGCCGTGCAACAGCGGCACCAGTTCCGCGAAGGTCGAGGACACCAGTACTGTCCGCATCCCCGCCGCCGCGGTAATGGCCGCCAACTGCTGCGGATACCCACCGGCCCGGCGCGTACTCGCGGGCAAGGGCAGGGGAGTGGCGGCACCGCCCGCCGCGGCCACCGCGAAGAAGCTCACCAGGAATTCCGGCGCGTTCGGGCACAGAATGCCGACCGGCTCGCCACGGCCGATACCGCGCCGCACCAGCTCCGCCGCTGCGACCAGGGAAAGCCGGTACAACTCGGCGTATTCCAGGCGCTGCCCGGTCGACCAGAAGGTCGTGGCGACCGTCGGATGGGCGGCCGCGATATCGGCCAGCCGATCCGGCAGTGTGCCTTGCGAATTCGTGGAATCCATGACGATCACGACAACAGCGAATTGTGTCCGCGCGCTGAACGCCTTGTTAATCGTGGGCGGTGATAAGCAGCGTCGATCGCCCAATTATCGTGCCCGATAAAGCGATACGGCGATCGGACGATAGACGTCGGCAATGGCCGGACGGCGCAGGTCGGCGGCCCGTGAGGATGAATGCCGAAATCGGTCCGCACAATTCAGGAGTCGCCGGTGAGTTCCGATCCCGCGGTCGCGGAAATTACCCGGGTGCAGCAGGCGGTCATCGAGAGCATCGCGCCGCAGTTCCGGCACAACCCCTACGACAGCTACGAGATCCTGCGCACCGCCGGGCCATTCGTGCCCGGACCGCACGACACCCACCTGGTGACCCGCCACGCCGAGGCGCAGGCCATTCTGATCGATCCGCGCTGGAGCCACGCCGAGGAACCGGACCTGCTGCACGGCGACAGCGACGTGGAGCTGCCCGGCTCGTTCCTGTGGATGGAGCCGCCGGACCACACCCGGCTGCGCGGACTGGTCGGCAAGGCATTCACCTCGCGGACGGTGACCGCGCTGCAGACTCGCGCCGAACAGCTGGTCGACGAGCTGCTGACCGCGATCCTGGCCGAGCGCGAGGTGGATCTGCTGGAGGCTCTGGCCTATCCGGTGCCGCTCACCCTCATCTGCGAAATGCTGGGCGTGCCCGCCGAAGCGCACGCGCAGGTGCGGGCCATGTCGGCTGGAATTGCCCGCGGACTCGACCCGGACGTGCTGCTCAGTCCGGAAGAACTGGCCGCGCGGACGGCCGCCGTGCACGAATTCACCGAGTTCTTCGGCGATCTCGTCGAACAGCGGCGCAAGAACCCGCAGGCCGACGTGATCACGGCCTTGGTGCAAGCCGAGGAAGCCGGTGTGCGGCTGACCCACACCGAGCTCATCGGCACGCTGCTCATCCTGGTCGTCGCCGGACACGAGACCTCGGTCAACCTGATCGGCAACGGAGTCCTGGCCCTCATTCGCGAGCCGGGTGAATTCCAGCGGCTGCGTACCGATCCCGACCTGGCCGGACCGGCCGTGGACGAGGTCCTGCGCTACGACGCGCCCGTGCACCTCACCACCCGTACCGCCCGCGCCGAAATCACCGTCGGCGAACGAACTTTCGCGCCCGGGGAGGCTGTGATCGTGCTGCTGGGCTCCGCCAACCGCGACCCGGCGGCCTTCCCCGACGCCGACCGCTTCGACCTGACCCGCTACCTGCCCGGGCATCGCGCCGAACGGCATCTGTCCTTCGGGCTGGGGCTGCACTACTGCCTGGGCGCGCCCCTGGCCCGCCTGGAAATGCGAACGATATTGCACGCCTTCGGAACTCGCGTCACCGACCTGAACCTGCTGGCCGAACCGCCGTACCGGCCCAATGTGGTCGTGCGCGGCATGTCCGAATTGCGTGTCCGAGTGGAGGGCCGATGAGCACCGCCGTACCCGAGATCACCTTCGACGCCTTCGACGACGACCACCGCGCCGACCCCTATCCGGCCTATCGGCGGGTGCGCGACGCCGCGGCGCTGTTTCCCTACGAACTCGACGGCGTGCCGGTCACTCTCGTGACCCGCTACGAGGAATGCGCGGCCGTGCTCACCGGCTCGGACTGGGGTCACGGCTATGCGGCCGGAATCAGCCCCTTCCGCGACACCACCGCCGCCATCCCGGGCTCGTTCGTGCGCATGGACCCGCCCGAGCACGGCCGCTACCGCAAGCTGGTGGCCAAGGCCTTCACCCCGCGCATGGTCGCCGACCTCGCACCCGTCGCCGGACGGGTGGTGGACGAACTGGTCGACACCGCCCTCGCGCGCGGCGGGTTCGACGTCCTCGAGGATCTGGCGGTGCCGCTGGCCGTCGCCATGATTCCGGTGCGGCTGCTCGGCGCGGACCCCGCCGACGGGGCGCGATTCCGGGAGTGGCAGTTGGCCATTGCCCGCGGCAGCGACCCGGACTCCCTGCTCGACGAGGCGGCGGTGTCCGCGCGGACCGAGGCGGCACTGGCGTGCATGGGGTACTTCGGTGAACTCGTCGCGCGACGCAAACGCGAGCCCGGGACCGACCTACTCAGCCAGCTGACCGTCGGCGCGGACGGCGAATCGCTGACCGAGGCCGAGGTCATCGGCATGTCGCTACTGCTGTTGGTGGCGGGCATGGAAACCTCCATCAACCTCATCGGCAACGGCCTGCTCGCCCTGCTGCGCCATCCCGACCAGCTCGAAACCCTCCGCGCACGACCCGAACTCGTCGAACCCGCCCTCGACGAAATGCTCCGCTACGACGCCCCCACCCAGTTCACCATCCGCGTCGCCCTCAACGACACCGTCATCGGCGACCACGAATTCAAGCGCGGCGACGGCGTAGTCGTCCTCACCGCCTCCGCCAGCCGCGACGACCGAGTCTTCCCCAACGCCGACCACTTCGACATCACCCGCTACGCCGGCCCCCGCCCCGCCCGCAAACACCTCGGCTTCAGCCTCGGCATCCACTATTGCGTCGGCGCACCCCTGGCCCGAATCGAAGCCGCAGCGGCGGTGCGCGCCCTGCTCGACCGTGCGCCCGCCCTGCGCCTGGACACCGATACCATCGAATATCGTCCCAGCCTGATCCACCGCGGCGTGCTGTCCTTGCCGGTGAAGGTATGAGCCCGGCGGACCGCCACGCCCTCGTCATCGGCGCGGGCATCGCGGGCCTGCTCGCGGCGCGGGTGCTTGCTGAATTCTGTACGCGGGTCACGATTCTCGAACGTGACACCGGTGACGCGGGCGAGGTGCGCCGTGGCGTGGGGCAGGGGCGGCATCTGCACGGGCTGCTCGACCGTGGTCGCGCCATCATCGAGGAGTTGTACCCCGGGTATACCGACGATTTGGTTGCCGCGGGTGCGCGCACCACCGAGGTGCTCGTTGGAACCCGCTGGTATATCGGCGGTTCGCGGCTGCGGGCCACGCCGACCGGACTCACCTCGGTCATCGCCACGCGGCCCCTGCTCGAATCCGTGCTGCGCCGCCGCACCCTCGAACTGCCGAATGTGGTGTTGCGCGAGGGAATCACTGTGCGCGGGCTGATCGGGGACGCCGAGCGAATCACCGGCGTGCGAATGTCGGCGCGTCGCGGGCGGTATCCGGACATCGATCTCGGAGCTGCCGGGGACGACCTCGCGGTCGACGAGGGCGCGCGGCCGAACAGGCGCGCCGAGGTGGCCGACCCGGCCGATATCGAGGTCGTCGGCTGTGATCTGGTCGTCGACGCGAGCGGGCGCGGGTCGCGAATTTGCGAGTGGTTGCGGACGATCGGTGCGGAGACGCCCGAGGAGGAGCGGCTGGAGGTGGATCTCGGGTATGCCTCGCGGCTGTACCGGCATCGCGACGGGCTGCTGGACGGGCACGCCTCGGTGATCATCTCGACCGGTGCGGACGGCCACGGCGGCGGCGCGGTGCATGTCGAGAGCGACCGCTGGCTGGTCACGCTCGCGGGGATGATGGGCGACCATCCGCCCACCGATCCCGCCGGATTTCAGGCCTATGCCGCGACCCTGCCCGCGTCCGACATCCACGAGATCATCACCGCCGCCGACCCCCTCGGCGACGCGGTGCCCTACCGGTTCCGGTCATCGGTGCGCCGCCGCTTCGACCGGCAGCCCGCCGTGCCCGCCGGTCTGGTGGTGCTCGGCGACGCCCAGTGCGCGTTCAACCCCCTCTACGCCCAGGGCATGACCGTGGCGGCACTGCAGGCGGCCGCCCTGCGCGAATGTCTACGGACCGGCCTGCCTTTCGCGGAGTTGCCCGCTCGGTTCTACGCGGCCGCGAGCGCGGCGACCGCCACCGCCTGGCAGCTCGCCGCCGCCTCCGACCTGCGGCATCGCGCCGTCGTGGGCCGGCGGGACCTGCGCACCACACTCACCAACGCCTATGTGGCGCAGGCGCATCGCGCCGCCCACCGCGACGCGCTGGTGGCACGCACCTTCATGCGGGTCGCCCATCTCGTCGATCCGCCCGCCGCGCTGACCAGTCCGGCGATGGCGGGCCGAATCATGTTGCGCGGCAATGGGGCCGCGATCACCCTGTCAGCCCACCACTGAAAACAGGAGGACCACCATGGTCGCCCCAGAGGTGAATACCGCGGCCGAGCACCAGGATCCGGCCGTGCTGGCCGCCCTGGCCCAGCTGTTCGGGCCCGACGGCCGCTCCGATCCCTACGCCCCCGCCAAGGTCCTGCGTGATGCCGGGCCGATCCATCTGACCCCGCTCGGGCATCACGTGTTGACCCGCTACGAGGATTGCGCCGCGGTGCTGTCCACCACCGCGTGGAGTCATGCGGAGGAGGCGGGCATGATGCATCCGACCGTCGCTCCCGAGGAAGCGCCCGAGGAACTGCCCACCTCCTTCCTGTGGATGGAGCCGCCGGACCACACGCGGCTGCGCAACCTGGTCACCAAGGGCTTCACCCCGCGCATGGTGACCCGATTGCGGCCGCGCATCGAGGAACTCGCCGAACAGCTCGTGGATCAGGCGCTCGAAGCGGGCGAATTCGATCTGGTCGAGACCATCGCGTATCCGCTGCCGCTGATCATCGCCTGCGAACTCATCGGGGTGCCCGAGGAGGCCTACGAGCAGGTGCATCAGTGGTCGCAGGATCTCGCGCGCGGATTCGACCACGACTACACGCTGCCGCCGGAGTGCCTGACGGCGCGCAGCGCGGCCTCACGCGGCTTCATGGGCTACTTCCGGGAACTGCTCAACCAGCGGCGCACCGATCCGAAAGACGATCTGCTGAGCGCGCTCTCGCTGGTCGAGGACCGCGGCGACGTGCTCACCGAACAGGAACTGCTGGCCACCTGCATCACCACCTTCGTGGCCGGGCACGAGACCACCGCCAACCTCGTCGGCACCGGCATGCTGCGCCTGCTGCGCGCCCCCGATCAGGTGCAGGCCCTGCGCGACCGGCCCGAGCTGACCGCCTCGGCTCCCGACGAACTGCTGCGGCTGGAACCCTCCGTTCAGATCACCACCCGCGCCGCCACCCGACCGATCACCGTGGCCGGGCACGACTTCCAGACCGGCGACGGCGTCGTCGTGCTCATCAACTCCGCCAACCACGACGAGCGCGTCTTCCCCGACCCTGACCGCACCGACGTGGCCCGCTACTCCGATCCCATGAACCCGGCCAAGAAACACCTCGGCTTCAGCCTCGGCATCCACTACTGCCTCGGCGCGCCCCTGGCGCTGCTCGAGATGGAGGTGCTGCTCGACGTCCTGCTGCGCAAAGTCTCTGCCATGGAACTGCTTTCGGAAAACCCGCCGTTCAAGCCCAACGTGGTGATCCGCGGCCTCGAATCCCTGCGGGTGGGATTCAAACCTGCCTGAGACCGTCGGCCGTGTACCCCCAGGCGATGTAAAAGATTCTGTACATCGTGTCGGGTTTGCTTTACATTGGGCGCATGCCCTTCGAGGAGAAGCGAACCTGGATCCTGGGTGTCGCGGCCGCCGTCTCGTATGTGATTTACCTGGTCGTGGTGCTCGTTCGAGCCCACGGCCAGGCCCTCACCTCGGTATCCTTCGCCGCGCCACTGCTGTGGACGGTCGGCGGCTCGATCCTGGTCTCCATCCTCGGCAGCATCCTGGTTGCCATCACCTCCCGTGAGGGAGACCGAAAAGATCAGCGGGACAGGGAGATCGACCTGCGCGGCGCGCAGATCGGCGGCGCGTTCACCGCGCTCGGCGCGGGCGGCGGGCTGCTGCTCACCCTCGCGGACGCGGATCGCTTCTGGATCGCGAACGCCCTCTACCTCGGCTTCACCCTCGGCGCGATGGTCAGCGCCGCCGCCAAACTCGTCGCCTACCGGCGGGGGCTGTGGCCATGGTGAAACCGACCAAGGTGAGCAATAACATTCGCGCGCTGCGCTTCTCGCACGGTGAGATGACACAGGCCGAGCTGGCCGACCGGCTCGGGGTGACCCGGCAGACCGTCATCGCCATCGAACAGGGCAAATACTCGCCATCCTTGGAGATGGCGTTCCAGATCGCCCGGGTGTTCCGTGCACCGCTGGACGAGGTCTTCGAGTATCCGGAAGAAGATGAGCCATGAAGGCTATCGCGCAAGAGGTCTACGGCGGCACGGATGTGCTGTCCTACACCGACATTCCCCGCCCCGAGGTGGGGCAGGACGGGGTGCTGATCCGGGTCCGCGCCGCGGGGGTGGATCCCAGCGTCTGGCATTTCATGACCGGCGAACCGCTGGTCGCGCGCCTGGCCCTCGGGCTACGGCGGCCGCGGGAGCGGGTGCGCGGGTGGGACGTGTCCGGGATTGTCGAGGAGGTCGGGCCGCGGGTGAGTGAATTCCGGCCCGGTGACGAGGTTTTCGGCACGGTGTCCGGCTCGTTCGCCGAATTCGCGTGCGCGCCCGCGCTGAAGCTGGCGCACAAGCCCGAGAAGTTGAGCTTCGAACAAGCTGCGGCGCTGCCGATCTCGGGCATGACGGCGCTCAATGGTTTGCGCGACTCCGGGCACATCGAAGCCGGACAACACGTGTTGATCATCGGCGCGGCCGGGGGAGTCGGTCACCTCGCGGTGCAACTGGCCAAGCATTACGGCGCGGAGGTGACCGGCGTGTGCTCGGGTGACTCCGCCGAGTTCGTCCGGGATCTCGGCGCGGATCACATCATCGACTACACCGCCGAGAAGCTCACCGGCCGTTACGATCTCATCTTCGACATGGCCGGGAACCGGCCCCTGCCGCTGTTGCGCTCCCTGCTCGCCGACTCCGGCACGCTGGTGCTCGGCGGCGGGGAGGGCGGTGGTCGATTCTTCGGTGGGCTCGGCCGTTCGGTGCGCGCCCAGCTGCTCTCACCGTTCACTCGGCAACGCCTGCGCTCGCTGCTCTCGCTGCCCAAACCCGAAACCCTGCGCACCCTGGCCGAACTCGCCACCGCCGGTGCGCTGACCCCGCGCATCACCCGCACCTACACCCTGCCGGAGGCGGCGGTGGCCATCGCGAATCTGGGTTCGGGTGGCGCCCGCGGCAAGTCGGTCATCGTTGTCGGCTGACCCCCGAAACGCCTGAATCCCTCCGCCGCGAGTGCGGCGAAGGGATTCGCGAAATCGTCGTGCGTCGGGACTTACCAGGGGATCGGGCCGGAGGAGCCCGAGGTGAGCCAGGACCAGGTCGCGTTGACATGGGTCAGGATGACGTTGACGACTTCAATGACGGTAGAACCCATCGATAATTCCTCATGTTCGGGGTGGCTAACGTTGCGGAGCGTATCCGACCGGGTCCGAGAGCGAAACGGCATGGCGCAAAGGCGCATCCCCGAGGAAGGCCAGCAGGTCCGCGGTGAGACGCGCGCCGTGGGTCAGGTAGAGGCCGTGCGGGCCGTTCTCGTAGACGATCAGTTCGCTGTTCGGGAGCAGCTCGGCCTGGCGGCGGCCACCCATCTCCAGCGAGATTGAGGCGTCGCTGTCGCCGTGGATGATCAGGGTCGGGAGGGTGATTGCGGGCAGCTCCGCGCGGAAGTCGGTCTCCACCACCGCGCGATTGCACTCGATGGCGGCCTGCCGCGAGGTGTTGTAGATGGAGGCGAGGACGGCGTCGCGGGCCACCGTCGCGACATCGCAACCCGGCAGGCCCACACCGATATACGGGTCGCCGTTGTCGAGCAGCCAGGCGGCCAGACCGTGCCGCCACGAGGCGCGCAGTGCCTCGGCCACCTCACCCGGGACACCGTCGGGATTGTCGGGCGTCTGCAGGAGGAACGGCAGGGTGGCGGCGATCAGCGCGATGCGCTCGACTCTTTCGCTGCCATAGCGGGTCAGATAGCGCACGATCTCGCCGCCGCCCATGGAGTGCCCGACCAGCAGGGCGTCGTGCACATTCGCGTGATCGAGCACATCGGCCAGATCATCGGCGAGGGTGTCGAAGTCGTAGCCCAGACCCGGATCGTCCGAGCGGCCGTGGCCGCGGCGATCGATGGAGATCGCACGGAAGCCGTGCGCCACCAGATCTGCCATCACACCGCGCGGCTCATTGCTGTCCATGCCCCAGGCCGAACAGAACACCACCGGCCGCCCGGTGCCCCAGTCCCGGTAGAACAGCGAGGTGCCGGTGCGGGTTTCAACGAAAGGCATTGCGCCATCTCCTCATTCGGTCTCGAATCCGATGCGTTCGGAACGAGGAACAAGGTATGGGCGCTTCACTGACATCTAGTGTCAGTGGATTCGGGGAGAATTTCTGGCATGCGCGCCAGCCGTCTCATGTCGATCCTGCTGCTTCTGCAGACGCGCGAGCGCGTCACGGCGCAGGAGATCGCGGAACAGCTGGAGGTGTCGGTTCGGACTGTGTATCGGGATATGGAGTCGCTGTCGGCGGCCGGAATTCCGGTCTACGGCGATGCGGGCCACGACGGGGGCTACCGCCTGCTGGATGGATTTCGAGCCAAGCTCAATCTGCTGACCGCCGACGAGGCCGAATCCCTGTTCCTCGCGGGACTGCCCAGCGCCGCCTCGGATCTGGGGCTCGGGGCCATCGTGACCGCCGCCAACCTCAAGGTCATGTCCGCACTACCGCCGGAACTGCGCGACCGGGCGGGCCGGGTCGCCGAACGTTTCCATCTCGACGCGCCGGGCTGGTACTCCGAAACCGAGCCCACTCCGTTTCTGACGGCCGTCGCCAACGCGGTGTGGAACGAACAGGCCATTCGCTTCAACTACATCCGCTGGGCCACACCGCATCTGGTGACTCGCAGCGCCGAACCACTCGGACTGGTCCTGAAATCCGGCAACTGGTACCTGGTAGGTCACACCGACACCGGCATCCGCACCTACCGCATCTCGCGAATCATGGAACTCCAGGTACTCGACACCCCGGTCCACCGCCCACCCGACTTCGACCTGGCCGCCTACTGGACCGACTACCTCGAATCCTTCGACCAACGCCGCCACCGCGATTCGGCGGTAGTGCGCCTCGACGCCGCGACCTACGACGGCCTGACCGAACCTCTCGACCCCGCCACCGCAGTGGCTGCCCGCGCCGCCGCCGGTGAACCAGATGCGAACGGCTACCGCGAAGTCCGCCTGCCCATCGAATCCCTCGAGCGGGCCGTTCCGGATCTCCTGCGGCTCGGCGCGGGCGCGGAAGTCCTTGCCCCCGAGGAACTTCGCCAGCGCGTCGCGGCCGAGGCAGCGGCCATGGCTCGGCTCTACCGTGCGTGAGCGCCGGTCAGCCGAGTCCGAGATGGCGCGCCAGGATCGCCACCTGGTCGGCGAACCGCTCGAGAAACTCCGGTGAGCGCGGATCCTCGCCGCAGGTCGACTCCACAATGTGCGGCAGCGTGGTGGGTGCCATGGCCATGGCCATCAACATGACCGTCAGAACGGCCGGGTCGAGATCGGCCGGAAGGCGACCGGCCTGCTGCA
Organism: Nocardia sp. CDC153; assembly: GCF_035818515.1. Lineage (NCBI taxonomy): Bacteria > Bacillati > Actinomycetota > Actinomycetes > Mycobacteriales > Nocardiaceae > Nocardia > Nocardia sp. CDC153. The sequence continues at coordinate 162,254 of NZ_JAYKYU010000004.1, forward strand.
GCGAGCGCAGTTCCTCGATGGTGTCGGCGAACTGGCCCGAATGCGACGGCGTCCCGGCCCCTGCGTATTCGAGACCGGCCCAGGCCAGCAGCCGCACGCCCGCCGGGTTGTGCAGCGCCTCCAGCGCATAGCGGCGCAGCTGCTCGGGCAAGGCCGTCTCCGCGGGTGCCAGCTCGCCCCGGCGCTGCTGCCACTGCTGTGAGATGGCCTGGTAGAGGCCCTCTTTGCCATCGAAGTAGTACGAGATCAGCTGCACGTTCACCCCGGCTCGGGCCGCGATCGCGCTGATCCGGGCACCGGCGTAGCCGTGTGCCCCGAACTCTTGCACCGCCGCGTCCAGGATCTGGGCGCGGGTGCGCTCGGGATCGCGCTGCCGCTCCTGCGGCTTGGGCGATCGGCGGGGGTTCGTCGCGGGCATGAAGGCGATCATACATCCATGTGGCTTTATCAAATGAATGATTGATTAATTCAAGAGAGCGATTGACAAGCTCGGTGTGGGCGGCGCACGCTGGGTAGCGCAGCTGCGACGACGTGATTGGAAACATCGAGGAGTATCGAAATGAAGGACAGCACAAGGGTTCTCATCGTCGGCGGCGGAGTCGGCGGTCTGACGCTCGCGCAAGCGCTGCACACCGCGGGGGTCGATGTCGTCGTCTATGAGCAGGACCCGACGCCGCAGACGCGCAATCAGGGCTATCGCATCCACATCGATCCGGACGGCAATGCCGCACTGGGGGAGTGCCTCGATCCGCAGGTCTTCGATGTGTTGCGTCGCTCCAGCAGCATCAATGGGGACCTGGTCACCACGTTCACGAGCGGACTCGAGCTGGTGTCCGCGCTCGAATTCCCGGGCATCCCCGAGAAGATGATCACGGCTGTGGACCGCAATGCGTTCCGGCGCGGGCTGCTCACCGGGTTGGACGAGGTCGTGCGATTCGGACGGACCGTATCGGACTATCGGATCACCGAATCCGGCCGAGTCCGGATCGAATTCGCCGAGGGTGGCGGCGATGAAGGCGACCTGCTGGTCGGCGCGGACGGCGTCGGATCGGTCATCCGGCGTCGACTGCTGCCGAACGCGGTGGTCGAGGACTTCGGTCTGCGCTGCATCTACGGCCGGATGACCCTCACGGGCCGTCTGGATCCCGACGAATTCAATCGCGGCCTGTGCTGGGTGACCGAGGGCAGTACGTGCGGAGCCGGATTCGGTCCCGTCGTCTTCCGCACACCCGAGGACGGACGACCCGACTATCTGATGGTCACCCTCTGCGCGACACCGTCCCGCCTCGGGGTGACCGACGATGAGCTGTTCGGCATGTCGGCGCAGGAGCTGTGGAAACTCTCGACCGACGTGGTCTCGGACTGGCACCCCGCGATTCGCGACATCTACGCGCACTCCGACATCGACAGCTTCTTCCCGATCACCTTCCGAATCAGCGCGCCGGTCGACAACTGGGGACCCGGCCCGGTCACCCTGCTCGGCGACGCGATCCACACCATGCCGCCCACCGCCGGTGCCGGGGCGAACACGGCATTGGCCGACGCCGCGAGCCTCGCGCGGGAAATCCTGTCCGCCACAAGGGGAGAGAAGTCCCTCACCGCAGCCGTCGCCGATTATCAGACCGTCATGCTCCCGCGCGGCCGAGCGGCCATCGACAACTCCCGGCGCATGGCCGCCCAGATGTTCGTCGACTGACCACCACCCGCCGCCGTCCCGGGACCGGGTTGCGATCACGGTGAGTCAATGCGGTGTGCGGAAAGCTTCCGATCGGTAGGTTCCCGGTCTTGTCTTTCCGTCCGACCCTGGAGAATCCACCGTGTCACGCTTGACCTCGGTCCTCACCGTGCCCGCGCTCGCCCTCGTCCTGCTGGCGACGGCCTGCTCCCAATCCGGCGGCGGCGCGACGGGACCGCAAGCGACGTCCACGGTTACGCAGGCGACCGGGCCCCGGCCCGCACCGTTCGACCACGGCGCGGTGCCGGTGGCGCTGGTGCGCCAGAGCGGGGCGGGCGACTACTTCGAACAGTGGGGCACCGGCGCGAAGGCGCAGGCCAAGGCGCTCGGCATCGATCTGTCGGTATACGACGCGCAGGCCGACAATGCCAAGCAGGCGACCGATCTGTCCACCGCGATCAACTCCGGTGTGCGGGCCATCATCGTGGACCACGGGTTTCCGGCGACGCTGGAACCGCTGATCGATCAGGCCGTCGACAAGGGCATCACGGTGGTGACCTACGACGTGGACACCACCAATGCGAAAGTCGTGACGACCAGCCAGAACGACGCCGATATCGCCAATGCCGCCATCGGCGCGCTGGCGACGGCCATCGGGAAGAACGCGCCGGTCGGCTATGTGAACGTCGCGGGATACGCGCCGCTGGATCGTCGGGATGCGGTGTGGCAGAAGGCACTCGGCGACAACGGCTGGACCCAGGCATTCAAGGTGGGGAAGGTGACCGACTCCACCGCCACCGACACCGTGCCGATGGTCAGCGCCGCGCTGACCCAGCACGGCGAGGTGAAGGGGATCTTCGCGCCCTACGACGAACTGGCCAAGGGCGCGACGTTGGCGGTGCAGAACAAGCGGCTCGGCGGCAGTGTGAAGGTGGTCGGGGCGGACATCTCGAATGCCGATATCCAGGCCATCACCGCGGCGGACAGCCCATGGGTGGCCACGGCCGGGACCGATCCGTCGGCCGTCGGCGCGGCGGTGGTCCGGACGGCCGCCCTGCAGCTGGCCGGACAGTTGGGAAAGCAGAGCGTGCAGTTTCCCGCCGTGGCGGTGACCCGGGATCTGCTGGTGTCCAAACAGATTCAGAATCTCGATCAGTTGCGCGCGGCCCTGCCCGCATTGGCGCTGGGGCAGGTCAGTGCGGCGGACTGGATTCCCGTTGTCGCTCACTGACTCCGGGGGAACCGCTGAGGTCGGTGCGTCCACGCCCGTCGTCGAGCTGGACGGGGTCGGGATGTCCTTCGGCGGGCGCAGTGTGCTCGACGGGGTCTCGCTGCAGCTCGCGGCGGGTCGCGTGGTCGCGCTGCTGGGTGCGAACGGGGCCGGGAAATCGACACTGATCAAGGTGCTCTCGGGTGTACACCCGGGGCACCGGGGCCGGATCCGTATCGACGGTGTTGTCGCGCACCTGCATTCGCCTGCCGCGGCCCGGGATCTGGGTATTCGTACGGTGCATCAGCACATTGCCGAGACCATCGTGCCCGGACTGTCGGTGGCGGAGAACCTCGTCTTCGAGGAGTTCGCGGCCAGACGGGGCGGCGTGCTGCTGAAAGGCTCGCGAATCCTGGCCCGGGCCAGGGAGATTCAGGCGGTGCTCGAACTGGACTGGGACGACCGCCTGCTGCGGCGCGATATCGGTGAGCTCGGCATCTCCGATCAGCAACTGCTGATTCTCGCCCGGGCCCTGGCCACACGGCCCCGACTGCTGATCCTCGACGAACCCACCTCGGCGCTGTCGGCGGCCGAGGCCCGGCGACTGTTCGCCATCGTCGAGCGGCTGCGCGATGCCGGGATCGCCATCCTCTACGTGTCGCACCGGCTGGGCGAAATCGATTCGCTCGCCGATGATCTGGTCGTCCTGCGTGAGGGCCGTATCAGGGATGTTCAGCAACGGCCCTTCGACTGGGACGCAGCGCTGGCGGCCATGCTGGCCACCGCGCACTCGGCGGCCACGCGGCGACCCGAGGACGCGGGGCCGCGCGGCGGTGAACCGGTGTTGTCGTTGCGCGGAGTGCCGCTGCGGGCCGGGCGGCGGCCACTGGATCTGGACCTGCGGGCCGGTGAGGTGACCGGTGTGGTCGGGCTGCTCGGCGCGGGCAAGACCGAACTGGCGCGTGGAGTGTTCGGTGCGGACCGGTTCGACGGCGGCTCGATGCTGTTGGACGGCAAGCCGTTTCGGCCCCGCCATCCGGCCGAGGCGATTCGGAGCGGAGTGCATTTGGTGCCCGAGGACCGGCACGCGGACGCGTTGATTCCGGGCTGGTCGATCGCGGAGAACCTCACCCTGCCGTTCCTGCGCACGGTGTCGAGTCGCTGGGGGTGGCTGGGGCACGGCCGGGAGGCCGCCGCGGGGCGTCGAGTGATCGACGAACTCGGGGTCGTCGCACGGGACGAGGACAGTCGCATCGAGGAACTCTCCGGTGGCAATCAACAGAAAGTGGTGGTCGGGCGCTGGCTGGCGCGCACGCCCCGGGTACTGGTGCTCGACGAACCCTTCCGGGGCGTCGATCTGGGCGCGCGCCGGGATATCGGGCGGCGGGCTCGCGCGTCGAGCGCCGAAGGCGGTGCGGTGCTGCTGTTGTCCGCCGATGTCGACGAGGTGCTCGAGGTCGCGGATCGGGTGATCGTGCTGGTCGACGGCGAAATCCGGCTCGACACCTACGATCCCGAGCCCGACCGCATCGTGCAGGCCCTGGCGGCGGTGTGACGTCATGTCGAATTCCGCTGCCCCACAGAGAGACTCCATGACTGTAATCGAAGAAGCAGCCCCGGTGACCGGTACGCCGCGCGTCCGGCGGGCGGGCGACCTCGTCGTCAAGTACGGCTTCCTGGTCGTGACGGCCGGGCTGTTCGCGTACTTCAGCATCAGCGAACCGACCTTCCGCAGCGGCTCCACACTGCTGGATGTACTGCGCTACGTCTCGGTCGCGGCCATTCTCGGGCTGGGCGTGACGCTCACCATGGCGGTCGGCGGGCTGGACATGTCCGTGGGCGCGGTGGCCGGGCTCGCGGTGTCGGTGGCGGCGCAGACCATGGTGGTGCACAACCAGATCGGGGTCATCGCGGTACTGGCCGTGCTCGGGGTGGGCGCGCTCGCCGGTCTGGTGAATGCCGTCCTGGTGGTGTTGCTGCGGGTGCCCGATATGCTCGCCACGCTGGGCACCATGTTCGCCATCTCCGGGCTGAAGCTGGTGATGGTGGACGGGCAATCGATTTCGCCCGGAATGACGCTGCCCGACGGTTCGACCGCGCCCGGCAAATTCACCTCCGGGTTCCTGTCCATCGACCGCGGCAGCGTGCTCGGCGTACCGAACTCGGTGCTGATCTTCGCGGTTCTCACGCTCGCGGCGTGGGTGTTCCTGGCCCGAACCCGGTGGGGGAGAGTGCTGTACGCGATCGGCGCGAATCGGGAGGCGGCGCGGCTGGCCGGGGTGCGGGTCGGTCGCTATCGCGGCCTGGCCTACGTGCTCTCGGCGCTGCTGGCCGCCACCGGCGGTCTCATTCTGGCCGCGCGCATCGGGCAGGGCGACGTGTCGGCGGGCAATTCGCAGCTGCTCGAGGCCGTGGCGGTCGCGCTGGTGGGGACCTCCGTGCTGGGCCGGGGTCGCCCGAATGTGTGGGGGACCGCGCTGGGCGCGGTGCTCATCGGCATAGTCTCCTCCGGACTCACCATCGCCGGACTGCCCTACTACACACAGGACGTCGTCGAGGGCGTGGTGCTCATCCTCGCGCTGGTCTGCAGTTTCACGCTGTCCGAAGGGAGAAGGTCGTGACCGGGAACTACCGGATTCTGGAACCCGCCGATGTGCCGGAGTACCTGCGCGAGCGGGGTTTCTGGGGAGCGGGCGAGGTGGATGTCCACGAGGTGTCCGACGGCAACCTCAACCGGGTGTTCATCGCGACCCGCCGCGATGACGGGCGCAGTGTCGCGGTGAAACAGGCGTTGCCGTGGGTGCGGGTGGCCGGGCCATCGTGGCCCATGAGTCCGGCTCGCGCGGACGCCGAAGCCCGTGCTTACCAACGGGTTCGGGCGGTCGCGGCGGACACCGTTCCGGTGCTGCACGACTACGATCCGGCCAACTACGCGCTGATTCTCGAGGATCTGTCGGATCTGCGCGTGCTGCGCGGTGTGCTCAATGACGGCGGCGGGTACGGCGGTGTCTCGACGGCCGTCGGGGTGTTCGTTGCCCGATTGTCCTTCGCCACCAGCGATTTCGGCTTGTCTTCGGCCGAACGCAAGGCGCTGATCGCGGAATCGGTGAATCCCGATCTGTGCAAGATCACCGAGGATGTCGTGCTCGCGGAGCCGTATATCGAGCACGAGCACAATCACTGGCACGAAGGCGTCGCCGACCTGGCCGCGGCCTTCCGTGCGGACGCGTCCTTGCGCACCGAGATCGCCGATCTGCGACACACTTTCATGACCGGTGCGCAGGCGCTGCTGCACGGTGATCTCCATACCGGCAGCATCATGGTCGGCACCCGCGACGGTGCGGAAGTGGTGCGCATCTTCGATCCCGAATTCTCCTTCGTCGGGCCGATCGGCTTCGACCTCGGTCTGTACTGGGGCAATACCATTGCCGCGGAGGCTCGCGCCCGCGCGCTCGGACATGTGACCGCACCCGGGGAGCAGCTCGCGCTGAGCTGGCAGGCGTTCACCAGTGAATTCCGCCGCCTGTGGCCTGCCCGGATCGATGACTTCTTCGACGACGCCTACCTCGAACGGTTCCTGCATCGTGTGTGGACGGATGCTCTCGGCTACGCCGGGGCCGAACTCGTCCGGCGCACCATCGGATTCGCCCATCTCACCGACCTCGATACCCTCCCGGATCCGGCTCCGGCCTCCCGTCATGCCCTCCTCGTCGGGCGTGAGCTGATCCTGCGCCGCGCCGACCTGCCCGACCCGGAGGCGGTAGCCGAGCTGATCGAGGGCACAGTGTTGTCGAGCGTGCTGTCGGAGAGCGCATCGGCTGGGGCCTGAGCAGTCACGGCTACACCCCACGGGTGAGGGACGTCTGGCTCCGGAGTACCGCATCGTGGTTCGCCAGTTGGCTCCCGAGGCCGACGTGTGCTCCGGTTATGGCTTCATAGCATGGGGGTCCGCCCAAGCTGTGGAGGACGAATGCTGAGATACGCCAAGGTGTTTGGTGCTGCCTGTGTATTGGCGCTGGCGCTGTGCGCCTGCGGAACGGACGGGCGGGGGAACGCTCCGGCAGCACCGAGCTATGCCGACGTGGGCACCATCCTGGACCGGTTGACCGGTGCCGACGGCGCACCCGGCGCACTGCTCGAAGTCAGTGACGCGCACGGCCGGACGGTCCTGACCCGCGGCGTCGCGAATATCGACACCCACGCGCCGATGGTGGGCGACAGCCGCTTTCGCATCGGCAGCATGACCAAGATGTTCGTCGCCACCGTGGTCCTGCAACTCGTGGGCGAGCAGAAGGTCGGGCTCGACACGCCGGTCGAGCAGTACCTACCCGGTCTGATCAAGGGCAATGGCAACGACGGACGCGATATCACCGTGCGCCATCTGCTCCAGCACACCAGCGGCCTGCCCGACTACGTCCAGTACCTGGACTTGACCGAGCTGGTCAGAAACCCTGGCGCACACCATGATCCACTCGACCTCGTGAACCTCGCACTCGACCATCCGCGCCTGTTCGCGCCCGGCAACGGCTGGCAGTACTCCAACACCGACTACGTGGTCGCGGGCCTGCTCATCGAGAAGGTCACCGGGCAGCCGTACGCAGAAGAGATCGAGCGCCGAATCATCCACCCCCTCGCCCTCGACGGCACCTCCGTCCCCGGAGACGACTCCACTATCCCGGGCGTCCATCCGCAGGGCTACGCCCGACCCGCGGACGCCCTCCTCGACATGACCGGAATCAACCCAACGGTGGCCGGCGCCTCCGGAGGGATGATCTCCACCGCCGGCGACATGAATCGCTTCCTGACCGCCCTCGTCAACGGCCAACTCCTCCACCCGTCCGAACTCCACGCAATGATGACAACCCGCCCCGCCGAAGACGGCTCCGGCAGCGCCTACGGCCTCGGCCTCATGAGCACCCCCCTCCCCTGCGGCGGCCTCTACTGGGGCCACGACGGCGGCATCCCCGGCTTCCGAACCCTGAGCGGCACCACCCCCGACGGCCGCACCGCCACCGCCATGTCCAACCAATACCCGGGAGGCTCCGACGCCCAAATCTCGGACATGAACACCGCCGTCGCCACCGCCCTCTGCGAAGGCAAACTCTCTCACGGCTCGTAATCGACTGCGGCCGAGATCAATTCGTTCGAAGGTACCGCCTGGGCGGTATGCTATTCGAAGATAATCCATTGGGCGGCAAAGCAATGCGGGCGAATCATCTCGCTTCGAGGGCGTATCGGGCGCACCATTGATACGGGTGACCCACTTCTCGCTATTACTCATCGCAAGTAAGGGAATCGAACAATGGCGCTCCCGACATCGGCGGAAATCGCTCCCATCGTTGCCTGGACCGGGCAGCACTCGGGCCAGACCGTCGACAGCAACCACAGTTACGGCACCGTGCAGTGCGACGACTCGAAAACCCTCTTCGTGAGCGGTCATCTCTACCGCACGAACCTTCCCAACCAGCAGTTCCACGTCTACTTCAAGCTGGATGGGGGCGCTCCGGTCTCCACGACCGAGACCTTCACGAGCACCGCCGACGGAACAGGAGACTTCGCCTTCTCCGTCGAAGGGATGACCTCGGGCACCCACGCGCTGGCCATCGAAATCAACCACCTCCCCGACAACCTCACCTACTACATGGACACCAGCACCGCCTCCGGCGGCAAAGGCGTCCCCTTCACCTGCCCCTAGTCCGAGTCAGGTTCGCCCACTGTTGCCGCCCTCTCGCGGAGGAAACATGAGCCCTGCATAGGGAGAATCCCCGGTCGAAAGTGATCGACCGGGGATTCCGTTGGGGTGCAACCGAAGTGAGGGTTACACGCTCTTGTTGAAGGCCTTGGCCTCGCGGCGGCGGCGGTGCAGGATCGGTTCGGTGTAGCCGTTGGGCTGGGTGGTGCCCTCGAGGATCAATTCCTTGGCCGCCTGGAAGGCGATGGAGGCGTTGAAGTCCGGAGCCATCGGGAAGTACGAGGGGTCTCCGGCGTTCTGGCGGTCGACGACGGGGGCCATGCGCTCGAGGGAGGCGATGACCTCGGCCTCGGTGACAATGCCGTGGCGCAGCCAGTTGGCCATCAGCTGGGAGGAAATGCGCAGGGTGGCGCGGTCCTCCATGAGGCCGATGTCCTTGATGTCGGGCACCTTCGAGCAGCCGACGCCCTGGTCGATCCAGCGGACGACGTAGCCCAGGATGCCCTGGGAGTTGTTGTCCAGCTCCTGCTGCTTCTCCTCGGCGGTCCAGTTGGTGTCGGCCGCGAGCGGGATCTCGAGGATCTCGTCGACGGTGGCACGTGGGCCGCCCTTGGCGATCTCGGCCTGCCGCTTGAACACATCCACCAGGTGGTAGTGGGTGGCGTGCAGGGTGGCGGCGGTCGGGGACGGGACCCACGCGGTGTTCGCGCCCGACTTCGGCTGGCCGATCTTCTGCTCCAGCATGTCGGCCATCATGTCGGGCATGGCCCACATGCCCTTGCCGATCTGCGCCTTGCCGGGCAGGCCGGTGGCCAGACCGGTGTCGACATTCCAGTCTTCGTAGGACTTGATCCACTGCTGGGCCTTCATCTCGGCCTTGCGGACCATCGGCCCGGCCTCCATGGAGGTGTGGATCTCGTCGCCGGTGCGGTCCAGGAAGCCGGTGTTGATGAACACGACCCGGTCCTTGGCGGCGTGGATGGACGCCTTCAGGTTCACCGTGGTGCGGCGCTCCTCGTCCATGATGCCGACCTTGAGGGTGTTGACCGGCAGGCCCACGACCTCTTCGATGCGGCCGAACAGCTCGTTGGTGAAGGCCACCTCGTCCGGGCCGTGCATCTTCGGCTTCACGATGTAGATCGAGCCGGTGCGGGTGTTCTTCAGCTTGGTGTCGCCGTTGAGGGCGTGTTTGGCGATCAGCACGGTGATCAGGCCGTCCATGATGCCCTCGGGCACCTCGTTGCCCTGCGCGTCGATGATCGCGTCGGACGTCATGAGGTGACCGACATTTCGCACGAACAGCAGCGAACGGCCGTGCAGCACAAGCTCACTGCCGTCCAGCGCGGTGTACACGCGGTCCGGGTTCATGGTGCGGGTGAAGGTCTTGCCGCCCTTGGAAACCTGCTCGGCCAGATCGCCCTTCATCAGGCCCAGCCAGTTGTGGTAGCACAGGACCTTGTCCTCGGCGTCCACGGCGGCGACCGAGTCCTCGAAGTCCATGATCGTGGTGACCGCGGACTCCAGCACGACGTCCTTGACGCCCGCGGTGTCGGTCGAGCCGATCGGGGATTCGGGATCGATCTGGATCTCGATGTGCAGACCGTTGTGCTTGAGCAGCACCGAGGTCGGGTTCGCGGGATCGCCCAGGTAGCCGACGAGGGCATCGTTGTCGGCCAGGCCGATCTCGGTGCCGTCCTCGAGGCCGACCACGAGCTCGCCGTCCTCGATCGTGTACTTGGTGGAGCCGACATGCGAGCCGGTGATCAGCGGCACCGCATCGTCGAGGAAGTTGCGGGCCCACTCGATGACCTTGTCACCGCGGACCTTGTTGTAGCCCGTGCCCTTCTCCGCGCCATTGGCCTCGGAGATGGCATCGGTGCCGTACAGGGCGTCGTACAGCGAGCCCCAGCGCGCGTTTGCGGCATTGATGGCGAAGCGGGCGTTCATCACCGGCACGACCAGCTGCGGTCCCGCCTGGGTGGCGATTTCGGCGTCCACGTTCTCGGTACCGATCTGGAAATCGGCCGGTTCGGGACGGAGATAGCCGATCTCGGTGAGGAACTGCTTGTAGGCAGCCTTGTCGTAGCCTGCGCCCGGGTTCGCGCGGTGCCACTCGTCGATCTTGGCTTGGATGTCGTCGCGTTCCGCCAGGAGTGCACGGTTGCGGGGGGCGAGGTCATTGATGACGGCCTCGGCACCCGACCAGAACGCGGCGGAATCAACACCGGTGCCGGGGAGGGCCTCGTTCTCCACGAAATCGTGGAGCACCTTGGCAACCTGCAGCCCGCCGACCTGAATCCGCTCTGTCATCTACTGCCTCATTTCGAGAAGCCGGGTGGAAAAAGTACGCGCGTCATATTACTCGCGGTTACCGGGCGGTATTTCACGGCCTCGGGGTTGGGGCCTCGACCGATGGGTCTTGTTTGTATCGATCGGTACATTTAATGTACTGGGTGGAACATTTTTCGGCGGGCCCTCGGGAGGGTGCGATTCATGGGAAAACCCTTGTCCGGCAAGGTCTCTGTGGTAACGGGCGGCAGCCGCGGACTCGGTCGCGAGATGGTGTTCGCGCTCGCCGAGGCGGGGTCGGATGTCGTGATCGCCAGTCGCAAGCTCGCGGCGTGTGAGGAAACAGCCACTGACGTGCGAGCCAAGACCGGGCAGCGGACGCTCGCGGTGGCCTGCAATGTCGGTGAGTGGGGGCAGTGCGAGCGGCTTGTCGAGGCGGCTTACGGCGAATTCGGGAAGGTCGACGTCCTGATCAACAACGCCGGGATGTCACTGCTCTACCCCAGCTTGGACCAGGTTTCCGAGGCCATGTTCGACAAGGTGATCGCCACCAATCTCAAGGGGCCGTTCCGGCTTTCGGCGCTGATCGGGGCGCGCATGGCCGCGGCGGGCGGGGGATCGATCGTAAATATATCTTCGATCGAGGCCGCGCATCCCGAACCGCTGGCGGTGCCGTATGCCGCCGCCAAGGCCGGTCTCGAGGCGCTGACCGTGGGTTTGGCGCACACCTACGGGCCGGGCGTGCGGGTCAATACGATCCGCTGCGGGCCCTTCGACACCGATATCGCCAAGGCGTGGCCCGAGCAGATGCGCGCGGAGTTGGCTCGGCACACCGCGCTCGGGCGGATCGGGGTGCCCGCGGACATTGTCGGGGCCGCGCTGTTCCTCGCCTCGGATGCCTCCGCGTTCTGCACGGGTGCGACGCTCGCGCTGGACGGGGGATTCCGGTGACCTCCGCGGTTCCGGCCCGCAAGCGCGGACGGCCGCCCGCCTCGGCCGCCGGACCGGGGGAGACCCGGGAGCGGATCGTGCGCGCGGCGCTGGAACTGTTCGCGGAGAAGGGATTCCACGGCACCGGCGTCGCCGAGATCGGGGATCGGGCCGATGTGCAGCGCGGGGCGCTGTACTACCACATCGGGTCCAAAGAGGAGCTGCTGTGGCAGATCCTGGCCGACTACACGCGGCTCATGCTGGCCGAGGCCGAGCAGATCGTGAGCGGGTCCGACTATCCGGTCACCAAGTTGCGCAAGCTGATTCACAGTCATGTGCGGCTGATTCTCGAGAACCGGCGGGCCGTCGCGATCCAGTTGCGCGATGTCACGGCCCTGACCGGCGAGCGCGGGCGCGAACTGCAGGAACTGCGGGACCGCATCCAAAGCCGGTGGCAGCAGGTCATCGACGCGGGCAAGGCGTCGGGTGTGCTGCGCACCGCCGATCACGTCGTCACCAACGGTCTGCTCGGCATGCTCAATTCGGTGACCTTCTGGTATCGCGCCGACGGGCAGCACACGCCCGACGAGATCGCCGACATTCTCTGCACCACCGTCCTGGACGGACTCATTCAACCGCGTAAGAGCACGAAAGGCTGATCATGGCTTGGGATTTCGAGACCGACCCGGAGTACCAGAAGAAGCTGGACTGGGTCGCGGAGTTCGTCAGGACCGAGGTGGAGCCCCTCGACCTGATCTACCCGAACCCCTACGACCGCGCCAATCCCGAGATCCGGGCATTGATGAAGCCGTTGCAGGAGAAGGTGAAAGAGCAGCAGCTGTGGGCCTGTCACCTGGGGCCCGAGCTCGGCGGACCCGGGTACGGGCAGCTGAAGCTGGCGCTGCTCAATGAGATGCTCGGCACCTCGCAGTGGGCTCCGCTGGTATTCGGCTGTCAGGCACCGGATTCCGGCAATGCCGAGATCCTCGCACACTTCGGCACGCCCGAGCAGAAGGCGAAATACCTGCAGCCGCTGCTGGATGGTGAGATCGGCTCCTGCTACGTGATGACCGAGCCGACCGGCGGTTCGGATCCGACCGCCTTCCGGACCCGTGCGGTTCGTGACGGCGACGAATGGGTCATCAATGGCGAGAAATGGTTCAACTCGGCCGCCGAATTCGCGACCTTCCACATCGTGATGGCCGTCACCGACCCGGAAGCGCCTCCGCACCAGCGGCTTTCCATGTTCATCGTGCCCGCCGACGCACCCGGCCTCGAGATCGTGAAGAACTTCACCGTCCCCGGCTTCAGCGAACACGAAGGCCACCTGCGGTTCTCGAGCGTCCGCATCCCCGCCGACTCGCTGCTGGGTGCCGAGGGGCTCGGCTTCATCGTCGCCCAGACCCGCCTCGGCGGTGGTCGCGTCCACCACGCCATGCGCACGGTCGCGTTGGTGCGCAAGGCCTTCGACATGATGTGCGAGCGCGCCGTGTCCCGCCCGATGGGCAGTGGCGTGCTCGGCGGCAAGCAGATGACCCAGGAGAAGATCGCCGAATCCTGGATCGAGATGGAGCAATTCCGGTTGCTCGTGCTGCGCACCGCCTGGCGCATCGACAAGGAACAGGACTACCGCAAGGTCCGCCACGACATCGCCGCCATCAAGATCGCCATGCCGAAGGTCATGCACGACATCGCCCAGCGGGCAATGCATCTGCACGGCGCACTGGGTGTGAGCAGCGATCTGCCGTTCACCGACATGATGACCTACGCCCAGATCATGGCCATCGCGGATGGCCCGACGGAGGTCCACAAGATCACCCTGGCCAAGGAGATCCTGAAGACCTACGCCCCCGCAGACCCGGTGTACCCCAGCGGATATCGCCCCGCCCTCCGCGAAAAGGCCCGCCAACTGGTCGCCGACCGTCTGGAACACACCGTCGGAAACCTCTGAGCGGCTCGCCGAAACCCACCACCAAGTTCGGGTCAGGGCGCGGGGGTGGGATCGTCGATGGTCTTGACGTAGTCGTCGACGTAGGTCGAGAGGATCTGCTCCACGGAGAGCAGGAATTTGGTGGCGTTCGCGGCGGTCGGGCCGCCGGGGTAGTCGCCCGCGCCGGCGACGAAGCGCCAGCCCTCGGACAGCAGCAGTTGCTGGGTGCGGCGGTTGGTCGCGACCCGCTGGTCGGCGTGGAAGATGGCGGCGCTGCCGGTGGCCACCACCGCCACACCGCCCGCGCACGCGGTGGCGGCGCGGATGAGCGAGCCCTCGAATCCGGCCAGACCGGTGACCACGGCGCTGGCGACCATGGCGGTGAAGCGGAGAAACTGTCCCCAGCTACGGAATCGGCCGGTGAGCCGGCCGGTGGCGGCGACCTCGCGGGCGTAGGTGCTGGTCCAGAAATCGTGAAACGCGGGGCCGACCGTGTCCCAGTTGATGACCGCGGCCATGGCGTCGGTCTGGGCTTTCGGCGATGAAGAACCTGCCACGCGGTCAGTGTGTCACGAGTGTCTCTCCGCCGCTCCACGGCGACGAGAACGGCTGGTAACCAAGGTATTTCGGGGCGGAACTCGAAGGTGTTCCGCGTGCCAGGGCAGCCTCGCGGACGCGCATCAGCCCTGTCGTGGTTCGATTCAGCCTTGTCGCGGTTCGATCCACAGGGCTTCGGCCAGAGCACACAGTTCGCCATCGGCGGTCGACAAGGCCACGCCGACAGTGTGTTTGCGGCCTTCGCGTCCGACTGTCCAAGCGTGCGAAACGTAGTCGGCTCCCGCATAGACCGGCCGCACTTGGGTCGCGGTGAGGGCGGCGGTGAACGCGCCACGACCCATCCCCGAATACACGAACGCCGCTCGGCCGCCGGGACAGTCGAGCGCCGACCAGACCACTTCGGGCGGCAGCTCCCCGGTCGCGTCGGCAAGCTTGGCATCGGGTGTCCACGCCGCCGCCATCATCCGCGCATCGGGCAACTCGGACGGAAACAGGCGCAATCCCCGGCCCGGCTCGCAGGCCAATCCGCAGCCGTAGCAGTCGGTCACCGTCCGAGCGCCCGACAACGCGATCTCGACAGCGGACCGTGCGGCCGCCCACGACGGCGCGGGCGGCGGATCGAGCGTGAGCGCGGACGGACTCGCCTCGACCAGGACCGTGTCCTCGCCAGCGGTGCATGCCGCGTGACCAGGTTCGCGGCTCGACACGTGAATGGGGGTGCCCACCATGACGGCGCGCCGGAAGTCGACTCGCACGACCTCACCTCCGGCATGCTTCGCGAGCAGTCCCGCGAGATACCCGCCGAACACCACGTCGGGATACCCGTGAACGTATTCGGGAAGAATGAGCGCTTCCGCCTGGGTCATGCTGAACGCCAACCTTTCCCGGCCACGCAGCCGATCATCCCTTCGACCATACCCAGCCCCCACCGCGCCGCTCCCGTGAGATTTCGCACCCGGGGTGCTTGCAGACCTCGGTAAGCGAATGGGCCGATTTCTGCACTAATCGCCTCCGGAAGGCAGTTTCCTGCCAACTCGGCCGCCATAGTGCAGGGTTTGGCCCATGATCATCTTCAGTCGAGTTGTCGCAGGCTAGGTGTGGTCATTCTCGGGGTCGCTCGACCACGCGGGGATGACGTCCTCGATCGCGTCGATCCGGTCCTGAACCACCTCGGCGCGCGCCACCAACTCGACTCGGTCGGGCTCGGTGAGGCTCTCGGCACCGAGCTTCTCGAATACGCAGGACAGCACCGACCGCAACTCCTCCAGCTCGCTCTCCGCCTCCACGAGGCTCCACCCTACGTGGGTGCACCGTTGGGGCTGCCGGTCAGGAGAGGGGGTGGAAGCCGCGTTGGGCGAGCATGATCGTCATCAGTCCGGCTTCCTGGGATTGGGTGGTGATCATGCCGCGGGCGGCCTCCTTCACCGGACCCGAGTCGATGAGGTGATCGACCGCCTTCGCCATGGCTACGCCGCCGGTGTGGTGGCGGAGCATGAGTTGCAGGAACTGGATTTCGGCATCCTTGCCGCGTGCGGCGGCGAGGGAATCCAGTTCCGTCTGGGTCGCCATGCCGGGCATGGCGGTGCCATTGGTGCTGATCATGGTCGGCATCGAATGATCGTGCGCAGCAGCCGAATTCATCCAGGACATGGGGTGTTTGGAGTCGGGGGAGGCGTTGGCCAGGCGGAGCCAGCCGAGCATGGTGCCGATTTCCATGCGCTGAGTGTCGGAGATCTGTTGGGCCAGTTGGCGAACCGTCGGGTCGACCCCGGAGTCGAGGCGCTGCACCATGATCAGGGCTTGTTCATGGTGGGCGGTCATGTCCTGGGCGAAGCCGATCTCGACCTGGCTGAGTATCGGCGGGGTGGAATGGTTCTCGGGAAACACCAGGGGGCGCAGGAGCATGCCGGTGGCGACGAGGGCGACGGCAAGCGCGGTCGCGATGAGGGGCCGCCGCACCCGATCGAACCGGCGGGCAGGGTCCTTCTCCCGTAGGGCAGGGGTTTCCGTCACGATCCCACCACGGATCGCTGGTCGGCGGGCGGGGTGTACACGTCGTCGGCGAGTTGCAACACCATGAAGCCGTTGTCGTTGCAGGTGGCCCACAACTGGTTTCCGTGCCACTCCGGCGGAGAGAAGCACCAGTCGGTGGACAGGTCGCCGAACGCCACCATGCCGGTGCGCGACGAGAGTGCCTGGGACGGATCGAACTTGCCCTCCAGGATGGCCCGGGCGGCGGACGGGAACTCCATGGCGGGGACACCGATGATCGAGGCCAGTGCGTGCGGTGAGTTCCACAACTCGAGGTTTCGGCCCTTGCGGGCGGGCGGGTTGTAGTACGCGATCTCCTTGGCGTGGAAGGGATCCCGGACGTCGAAGACCCGGATCCCGGACTCCTCCCACCCGCAGGCCAGCGCGGTCGGATTGTCGGGCCGGTCCGCGGCGCAGTAGTGCGCGTCGTAGGAGAACACCGAGCCGCCCATGGCCGAGGCCATCGCCGAATCCTGATTCTCGGGCAGGTTGATCTCCAGCTTGATCTTCGCCGCGACCGTCGGATTGGTCTCGTCGGAGATGTCGATGAGCTTCACCCCGCCCGCGCCGCCCTCGTCCACGGTGAACAGGTACGGCTTGCCGTCATAGGTGACCGGGATGCTGTGCTGGGTCGCCCAGCCGTCGGTCCAGAAGACCCGACCCAGGTGGTTGACCTGTGGGTTCGGGTCGCGGCGCTGCACTGCGCTGATGTCGAGCACGGTGAATCCGGCGAGCGCGGACAGGTACATGCGATCGCCGTCGGGGCTGATGCCGAAGCCGTGCGCCTCGATTCCGGTGAGCCCCTGCCAGATCACGTGCGGATTCGTCGGATCGGTGAGATCCACGGCGCTCACGAAACCGGGCGCGATGCCCGAGGCCCAATACGTGCGACCGTCCGGCGAGAACCCGCCCTCGTGCGTCGTGATCGGCAGCGGCATCAGCAGATTCGTGCCCGCGCCCGGGTTCAGCAACCGCGGGTGCGCACAGTCGGAGATGTCATACACCGAGAGGTATCCCGCGCCCTCGCCGACGGGAACACCGGTGCCCACCAACAGTTTTCGCTCGGCATTGACCTTGAGGGACTCCCAGGTCCCGGCCAGCATGGCGGGTTCGGTGAGACTGCCGACCTCCACCGGATTCGCCGGGTCGGACACGTCGAGCACCTGCACGCCCTGTGCGGGACCGAGGATATTGCCCGGGAACAGCGAGCCGGTGTACGAGCAGTGGTCGTAGGTCGCCGAGGTGATCCCCGCGCCCTTGCCGACATACCCGCCGACGAACGACAGATTGCACCGATACCCCAGCGTGCTGCGCCCGCTATTGCGGTCGTCGGCCGGAACATCGCCCTGCATACCGTTTTCCGGCAGCGCCCCGTCCCCGCACTCCGCGCGCGGCACCGAGGTCCGCCCGACATCCAGAAACTGCTGCACCTGGCTCTCGATATCTGACTGCAGATCCGCCGACGCGCCGTGCATCGGCAATACGGCCGCCCCCAACAGCGACACCGCCAGCACCGCCGCCGGTTTCGACCGGCGCATGCGCGTGAACCGCCTCATCGCGGTACCCCCGTCTTCGTTCCGTGCACAAGTCCCGTGACCGTCGGCACAGCAGGTTGGCCGATGTGGTCACCGTTACGTCTCGGAACGCTAACCCATAAACTGACCGGCCGGTAGGGCTGAGGCCAAAATTGTCTGTGACAGCTTCGGCTGGCAGCACGCGGTTCCTGTCGGTGCGCGGAAGTATCGTTGGCGGCGAATGGAATCCGCGAGAGATCTGAGAGAATGACCGAGCTGTCTGCTTTTCCGCTGCCCTTCCTCGCCGAACACCTCATGCCCGTCGCGCCGCCGCGGACCTTGCGGGAGCTGCAGATGATGCGGCTGAGTGCCGAGATTCGGGAGAAGCCGGAGTGGTTCGTCAAGCGGAACGACCCCGAGATTGTGGCCAGGTGGACGCGGGAGGCCGCCGAACAAGGGCTGACGGAAGCTCAGATCCGTTATGTGCTAGCGGAATTGGATCGCTACGCCGAACTCCGTGATGAGGCGTCGGGTATCGAGGTCTCCGCCGTCGACGGGGTGTGGCAGTCGGACACACTGATCTCCGACGAACTGAAAACCCGTCTGCGGGAAGCGGTTCGAGTCCTGGAGGAGGTGCCCGACGCGGAGCGGGACTGGCATCCGGGATCGGACGAGCAGGTCTTGGACCTGGTACATCCCTCGCTGTTCTGTCTTGTCCGCGGTGTCAGCGCCATCGATGACTCGGCGTGGCCGACGGCCGGGGAGAACGACGCGCGGTACGCGTGTTCGGAGAAATTCCAATGGCTGCCAACCGATGTCGATATCGATGCCGACGGTCACGCCGTCTTCCGCTCCTACGTCAACAATGTCCATCCCGTCGCCCATCGTGACCTCGAGTCCGTCCTGCCGCTGCTCTTCGCGCGCCTGCTCCCGCTGTTCGAGAATGTGCTCACCGACCTGCGCTATCCGCGACCGCGACGGATCAAGCCCGACCCGTACTCCTGGTATGACGACGAACCGACCCGGCCCGAGACCGACGACGAGGATGACATCGAGGCGTTCGACGAGGCATTCGACGAGTGGTGGGAGAACCGTCGCCCGGTCGTCCCGGACGCTCCCGAATACAGCCCGCCCGCCCTGCCCGACGACTACGCCCGCGTCGACCTGCGCGGTCGCCGACTCCAGGTCATCGTCAAACTCGCAAACATCCACCTCACCCCCGACAAGCCCGAATATGCCGGTGGCAGTTGGCATGTCGAGGGAATGATGAACGAGCGCATCGTCTCGACCGCCATCCACTACTGGGACAGCGAGAACATCACCGACAGCCGACTGAGCTTCCGCGCGGCCGTCGACGACCCCGACTACGAACAGAACGACGTGGCCGGTATGCGAGACGTCTACGGTCTGGAAGACGAAGACGTCCTGAACCAGGTCCTGGGCGCGGTCCCGACCACCCCGAACCGCTGCCTAGCCTTCCCGAACATCCTCCAACACCGCGTCGCCCCCTTCCAGCTCGCCGACCCCGCCCGCCCGGGCCACCGAAAGATCCTGGCGTTCTTCCTCGTAGACCCATCGGTAACGATCATCTCCACGTCCGACGTCCCACCCCAGCAGCCCTGGTCTCCCACCTCGACCATGACCCTCGAGCAGGCCAAGGCCTACCGCGAAGAACTCATGCGCGAACGCAAATTCTTCGTCGACGAACACAACCAGGAGCTCTACGAACGCGAATTCTCCCTCTGCGAACACTGATCGGCGAGCGCCTCGCGGCTGGAGGTGCGCAAGCTGTCTGCGACAACCCTGGTTGTGTGAGTTGCTGGGTTCAGGCGTTGGCGGGCAGGTCTGTGCCTGCACCTCGGCGGCGTAGGGCTACGAGGTCGTGGCGGGGCCGGGGGAGTGTTTGCTCGTGCGCTCCCTCGATGGTGAATCCGGAGTCGGTGATCATCTGGCGGTCGTCGCCGCCGGGCTGGCCTTCGCTGGTCAGGTAGTCGCCCAGGAAGATCGAGTTGGCGAGGTGCAGCGCCAGGGATTGCAGGCCGCGGAGATGGATCTCGCGACCGCCGGCGAGACGGACCTCGACGTCGGGAAAGAAGAATCGGAACAGCGCGAGGATTCGGATGCAGCGGTCGGGCGTGAGTTCCCACCGGTTTCCCATTGGGGTCCCGTCGAAGGGAATCAGGAAGTTCACCGGCACCGAGTCCGGGTCGAGGTCGCGCAGCGCGATCGCCACATCGACGATGTCCTCGTCGGACTCGCCGATACCGAAGATCGCTCCGGAACAGGGCGACAGTCCGGCCGCGGTGGCGCGCGTGAGGGTGTTCACGCGATCGGTGTACGTGTGGGTTGTGCAGATCTCCGCGTAGCGGGCTTCGGCGGTGTTGAGATTATGGCTGTAAGCGTGCGCGCCTGCCGCCGCGAGCCGTTCGGCCTGCCCGTCGTTCAACAGCCCGAGACATGCGCAGATCTCGACCTGCGGGTTATCGGCTTTGATTGCGGCAATGGTGTTTTCGATGCGAGTGATGTCGCGGTCGCCGGGCCCGCGCCCGCTGGCCACCAGGCAGACACGCTTCGCGCCAGCACGTATCGCCTGATCCGCGATCTGTGCCGCCTTGTCCGGCGATATCCACGAGTACTTGAGTACCTCGGACCTCGACCCGAGTCGCTGCGAGCAGTAGCCGCAATCCTCCGGGCAGAGACCACTTTTCATGTTCACGATCGTGTTGAGCTTGACCCGCATCCCGAAGAACTCACGCCGCACCCGCGACCCCGCAGCCACCACATCGATGAGCGGTTCCGAACCCCCCAACAGCGCCAGCGCCTCCGCCCGACTGGGAGCCGCCCGCCGTAACCCCTTGTCTACCAACAGATTCAACAACTCACTCGTCATGAATCCGTAACCTACCTCGAGCTTGAACAGTGTTCAAGTATCGCGGCGGGTGTGATCATCCGGCCTCGTGCGTGGCGTATCACCGCGGAGTTCGACGACTGCCGAGTCGAGAGTCAAGACGTCGCCGAGTGCGGCGGCTGGTGCGGCCGGAAGGGACCCGTGCGAGCAATGGCGATGACCGCGAGCCGAGCAGCGAGTGCACGCACATGCCGATGATCGGGGTCATCTCGGACATGGACCGTAGCTAGTGTGGGCACATGGAACGGGACGTGCGGCAACGTCATTCCTCGTCTTTCGGCGCAGTGGCGGCTGCCTACGCAGAGCATCGGCCCGATTACGCACCGGCCGCGGCACGCTGGGCGCTGGAATCTGCGCCGGGTCCACGGGTGCTGGATCTCGGCGCTGGGACTGGCAAGCTCACCGGTACGTTGCTCGGGTTGGGTGTCGATGTCGTCGCCGTCGAGCCGGACGCCGCCATGCTGGCCGAACTGCGTTGCGCGTTACCAGCGGTTCGCAGCGTTGCGGGCAGCGCCGAGTCGATCCCGCTACCGGAGGCGTCCGTCGATGCGGTGCTCGCTGGAAACGCCATGCACTGGTTCGACATGTCCATCGCGGGACCGGAGATTGCCAGGGTCCTTTCGCCCGGCGGTGTTCTGGCAGGTTTGTGGAATGTGCTCGACGACCGGATCGACTGGGTTGCCGGGCTCGGGCGGGTCGGCGGAAGGGAAGCCATCGGTCCGCGGGACACGCTCAGTAGCTGGCGCACCGCGACCGCGGGGATGCACTTACCTGGCTCGGGTGCCGTTGCCTGGTTCGGCTCGCCGGAGCAGGCCGAGTTCACCCACTCGCAGCGTCGCACCGTCGATTCCCTTGTCGCGACGATTGCCACGCGCGCAGGCATATTGGTGATGCCCGAGCAGGAACGAGAGGCCACCCTCAGCCGTATCCGGGAGTTTCTCGCCAGCAGGCCAGAGACTTCCAGCGGCGAATTCTCACTCCCGATGTTGAGCGGCGTACTGCGAACTCGTCGGCTGTGACAGCCATCGATGACCGATGAGTGGCTCGTATCCCCCATGCCGCGAGGCGCGCTGACCGAACCGGTCGATGCGTGGGGCGGAAGTGATATCGCCGCTCACCACGAGTTGGGTCTGTGGTATTTCGATACCTTCTGCGCTGCAGCGCTGGAGGCATCAGGAATGCTTCTAGCACCGATAAGTAATGGGTCTTCGACTGTGGACTTGCGGGCCGACACCATGGGTTCATGATCAAAGTTGCAGGGCGGGGAAGCGGGTTCGACGTCAGCGAAGGCGCTCTCACCCACGGGCTGCCCTACCTCGCATTCGGATCCGGACAGCCGCTCGTGTTCTTGCGCTGGTTCACGCCCGACCACGCCAATCCAACTGGCTGGCAACGCACCTCGGAGATCAGGACCCTGGCACCACTCGCCCGTCACTTCCGGGTGTATGCGGTGGGGCGTGCACCGGGCATGGCGATGGGAACCACCATGGCCGACATCGCCACCCAGCACGCCGAGGCAATCCGAGCCGAGTTCGGCTCCGCGGTCAACGTGCTGGGCGTCTCGTCCGGAGGCTCGGTGGCGCTCCAACTTGCCGCCGACCACCCAGATGTGGTGCGGATGCTGGTTGTCGCCTCCTCCGGCGACACCTTGCCCATGACGGCCAAACGCGCTCAGATGAGTTATGCGAACGCGGTCGCGGCAGGACGCCGCGGTCTGCACCACACCGCGCCGGTCATGGTGCGGTCACGAACCTTGGCCCGCCTCGCCGCCGCGATACTCTGGCTGGCCGACCCACTGGCCAGACCCGAGAACCCCGCCGACACCGCGGCATTCCTACAGGCCGAGGACTCATTCGACATCAGCGAGCGGCTGGGCGAGATCACCGCGCCCACCCTCGTAGTCGGCGGAGAACTCGACGCCTTCTACCCCGTCGAGACCTTTCGCCGCACGGCAGACCGAATCCCGAACGCACAGTTGACCATTTACCGCAGAACGGGCCACCAGGGCGTCGTCAAGCACAAGCTATTCGCCCAGGACGTCATCTCGTTCATCGGCGCAAACGACCGCCACCCCACCAACTCACACACCGAAAAGCATGTCGAGGAGCGTGCCCACGTCACCGAATCGGTGCGACCATCTCGATGACCTCGGCTACCCCGATGAGTCGGGATCCGTCGAACATTGACAGCTGTAGCCCGGGGGTGATCGGGGGCCATAGGTTTGGTGCCAGAGGGTGGAGTCGTGCGATCGCCTCATCGCCGGGGGCGAGCGTTCTGGGGCCCTCCAGTGTCAGGGGTGTAGTGGCGTTCTTGGTGCGGGTCTGTGAGGTGCAGCCGAAGATCAACGGGGCGAGGTTGTCTCAGGCCCGGGAGGTGGGGCGCTACAGGTTTCCGGGGTGGACGGCGAATCGGCTGACTGTGGCGAGGTGGTGTACGGCGTTGCGGTAGGAGGTTAGGAGGGGGGTTTCGGTGTAGGGGAGGGCGAGTTCGGTGCAGAAGGCTTGGACTATTGGCTGGGCGGAGCGTAGGGCGGGGCGGGGCATGGTGGGGAAGAGGTGGTGTTCGATTTGGTAGTTGAGGCCGCCGAGGGCCGTGTCGATCAGGTTGCCGCCGCGGATATTGCGGGAGGTCAGGACTTGGCGGCGGAGGAAATCGGTGTTGTCGGCCTTGGGGAGGACGGGCATGCCCTTGTGGTTGGGGGCGAAGGTGCAGCCCATGTAGAAGCCGAACAATCCCTGGTGGACGGCTATGAATACGAGCGCCTTGATTGGTGACAGGACGAGGAACACTGCGGCGAGATACCAGAGCGCATGCGCGATCAGAAATGCGCCCTCGCGAAACCGGTGCGCGAGGGGCCAGGTCAGTACCGCACGCACGCTCGAGAAGTGCAGGCTGCCTGCCTCGAGCAACAGCATCGGGAAGAACAGCCACGCTTGATAGCGGAAAACGAACCGGCGCCAGCCTGTTTCGGCGGACGCGCGCCTGCCGGAGTGCGCCAGAATTCCCGACACATCCGGATCGGCACCCTCGGTATTGGGGTGCGCGTGATGGCGATTGTGATTGCTGGTCCACCAGCCGATGCTCACCCCGGTCGCGAGATTGCCGACCAGCAGCCCGTATCGGTGATTGGCTCGACGGGTCGCGAAGATCTGACGGTGTCCCGCATCGTGTCCGAGAAACGCCAACTGCGCGAACACCACCGCCAAGAACACGGCGACACCCAGCTGCCACCACGAGTCCCCGACCATCCACAATCCCACCCAGCCGGCCCCGAAAGCCCCTGCTGTCACAGCGGTTTTCCACCCGTAATATCTCGGTCGCCGCTCGAGCAGCCCCGCCTGTCGCACGCGCCGCAACAACACCGCATACTCGCTGCCTCGCATGGGCGCGAGATCGCGCACCACCGCGGCCCGGTCCTCCACCGGCACCGGTGACCGCCGCCGTACCGTCTCGATTACCAAGGGATTCGCACATCCTGCGCTCGTGGGGTGCGGCAGTCGCCGAGCATCCGCCGCCGCACATGATCCCGGGTACGGCCCTGGGCCGCCCGCCTGCCCGCCCCCAGGATGCCCCGTTATCCCCACGAACAGGTGAACGGACAGCACATCCGCATGACGATTGCACGCCGTCCCGAGCGCATGCGGATCCGCAACCTAAGCCCCTCGGCGGATCGTCTAACCCGTCATCCCGGCGTGCTTTCGGCGGATCTCGCTATCAGAGCTGGATTCTGGCCAAGAGCACGCCGGAATGGCAAGGAGAACCTGCGACCACCCGGCTAGCGGCCGACAGCCAGCAGGCGGCGGCACGCCTCCAGTAGCCGGGCGCGCAGGACTTCGGCGCGCGAGGCGATGTCGGCTTGGGCGCGGACGTATTCGGCTCGGCCGGAAGGGGTTTCGATGCGGATGGGGGTGTAGCCGAAGTCGCGGAGGTCGTAGGGGCTGGCCTTCATGTCGAGTTCGCGGGCGGCGCAGGCCAGGGTGAAGGCGTCGAAGAGGAGGTCGGAGTCGATCAAGGGGGTGAGTTTGAAGCCCCACTTGTAGATGTCCATGTTGGCGTGCAGGCAGCCGGGCTGTTCGCGGTCGACCTGGGATTCGCGGGTGAGGACCTCGAGGTTCAGGGGCGCGGCCTCGGGGGTGAAGAAGCGGAAGGCGTCGAAGTGGGTGCAGCGCAATTGCATCGACTCGACGACCGCGTCGGTGCCCGCCGAGCCGAGGCGTAGGGGGACCTGCTGGTGGCGGACCTCGTCGGTGCGGTACACCATGGCCCACTCGTGCAGGCCGAAGCAGGACAGTTGGGCGGGTCGGGTCGCGGTCGCGGCGAGCAGGCGGGCGACGAATTCGACGGTGTCGCTCCGCTTTTCGAGGAAGGCGGGGTCGGCGGTCCAGCCGGTGTCACCCGATTCGAGGGAAACCTCATGGTAGCCACGGGATCCCGCGTACTCCCCGGCCTCGGTCAGGGCCACTCCGTAGCCGGGGTGCCAGCGCTTCAGCTGGGCCGGCTTGTGCCCGTAATAGGTGAACAAGAAGTCAATCACCGGGTGCTTCTGGCCCGCCGCGCGCTGCTGGAGATACGGCCCGACAAGGGCGTCGACGCGCTCGCGATGCGCGGCCGCCCGGTCCCGCCACGCGGGACCGGACAGCACGGATAGTTCGGTGAGCGCGTTCATCATTCGGCCAGGCGGTGGGTGGCGTCGCGGACGGTGCCGACGAACTCCTCCACCAGGTCTTCCAGAGCCACGATGCCGACGGTATTGCCGCGGCTGTCGACGACGCGACCCAGATGGGAATTGGTGCGGCGCAGCCGAGCCAGGGCCTCGTACAGGGTGGTGCCCATGCTCAGGGTCGGCAGCGGGCGAATATCGGTGCGGGGGATGGGCGTGCCCGGTCCCGCGTCGTCGTCGGCGGTCAGATCCAGCACATCCTTGACGTGCAGATAGCCGACCAGCGAACCATCGGCCGCCCGCACCGGGTACCGGGAGAAACCCGTTTCGGCGACGGCGGATTCGATATCACCGAGCGTGGTCCCGTCCCCGCGCAACGGCACCGAACGCGTCTTGTCCAGCGGCACCATCACATCGGCGACAATGCGATCACTGGACCCCAGCGCCTGGGTCAGTCGCCGGTGCTCCTCCTCGTCGAGCAAACCCTCCGAGCGGGACTCACCGAACATCTCCGCCAACTCCACCGACGACACCGTGGCGTCCAGCTCGTCCTTTGGCTCGATCCGCAAGGCGCGCAACGTGATATTGGCCGCGAAGTTGTACAGCGCGATCAACGGCTTGGCCAGCCGCAGCCACATCAGATGCAGCGGCACCAGCAGCAGCGCCGAGCGTTCCGGCCCCGCCAGCGCGATGTTCTTCGGAATCATCTCGCCGAGCAGGATGTGCAAGATCACCACGATGGTCAACGCCAGGGCGAACGAGATTGGATGCAGCAGCGAATCCGGCACGCCGAGCAGATCGAACGGTTTCTCCAGCAGATGCGCCACCGCGGGCTCACCCACCCGACCCAACAGGATCGAACAGATGGTGATGCCCAACTGCGCCGCCGCCAGCATCATCGACAGGTTCTGGCCCGCCTCGATAACGGTGTTGGCGCTGCGTTTGCCCTGTGCGGCAAGCGCTTCCAGCCGATCGCGGCGCGCGGAGATGAGCGCGAACTCCGCGCCCACGAAGAACGCGTTGCCCAACAGCAGCACCAGCGTGAGCAGAACGGCGTACAGGTCACCCATGGCTGCGCTCCCAGCTCGCGAGGGCCTCGGCGTCGACCGGCCGGATCAGCACGCGGTCGATGCGACGGCCGTCCATGCGCTCCACGGTCGCGATCCACCCGCCCGCCGTGTGCGGCTGCTCCAGCTGATGATTGCCCGGCTGCGGCAGCAGCACCTCGTCACCGGCCACCGGAATCCGACCCAACCGGGTCAGCACCAGGCCGCCGAGGGTTTCGTATTCGCCTTCGGGCGCATCGTATCCGGTGGTGCGGGACACCTCGTCGATGCGCAGCAGCCCCGCGCAGTCCCAGCCGTTCGGGGTGCGGCGCACGTCGAGTTCCTCCTCGTCGTGCTCGTCGCGCACATCGCCGAGGATCTCCTCGATCAGGTCCTCCATGGTGACAATGCCCGCGGTGCCGCCGTATTCGTCGACCACCAGCGCCACCTGCATGCCGTCACGGCGCACCCGGTCGAGCACCTCGTCACCGTCGAGGCTGGCGGGCACGATCGGCACCGGCTTGGCGATGGTCTTCAGCTTGATATTTCGGCGATCCTTGGCCGGATACACGAAGACCTGTTTGACGTGCACGAACCCGAGCGTGTTGTCCAGATCGCCCTCGATGACGGGGAACCGGGAGTACCCGGTCTCGCGCGCGGCGTCGATGAGATCGGCGAGAGTGCAGTCCTGATCCAGGGATTCGATGGTCACCCGCGGGGTCATGAGCTCCTCCGCGCTGCGCTCACCGAACTCGAGGGAACGATCCACCACCTGCGCCGTGCGCTGATCCAACGCCCCGTGCAGCGCGGAAGTCCTTACCAGCGAACCCAATTCCTGCGGCGACCGCGCCGAACGCAACTCCTCGGCCGGTTCGATGCCCAGGCGGCGCACCGCCCAGTTGGCGACCCCGTTCAGGAAGTTGATCATCCACTTGAACGTGGTCGAGAACGCGATCATCGGCCCGGCCGTGAACCGCGCCACCTCGAGCGGCGAGGAGATGGCGATGTTCTTGGGCACCAGCTCGCCGTAGATCATGGACAGCGAGGTCGCGATGATCAGCGCCAGCGCCAGCGAAATGCCATGGGAGGTACCGGTATTCACGCCGAAGGCGTTGAACATCGGCTCCAGCAGCCGCGCCAGCACGGGCTCGGCGATATAACCGGTGACCAGCGTGGTGATGGTGATGCCCAACTGCGCGCCGGACAACTGGAACGAGAGCGTGCGATGCGCCTGCCGCACCTGGCGGGCCCGCCGGTCGCCCTCGCGGGCATGGGCCTCCACGGTGGAGCGTTCCAGGGCGGTGAGCGAGAACTCGGCGGCGACGAAGAGCGCCGTGCCGGCGGTCAGAGCGATGAATCCGAGCAGACTGAGAACGGTGAACAAGGCCGACACGGTCAGTACCACCCGACCGTTCGTCGCACGGGTATTGCGTGGGCGCCGGGTTTGTCACCCGGCTCGGTAGAGGAGCCCTCCTGTGAAGCGCCCTTGGACGCGGGTGACAACTGGTTCCTTTCGCAGGGGTTGCTAGCGGAATATGCGCTTCGGATACCCATGGCCGGGCTCCGGATAGCCCATGGTACCGGGAGGCTTTGACGGTTTCCGCACAGCGGGGCCGTATCACACACGAAACCCGGCGGATCCGCCTCGGATCCGCCGGGTTCGGGTTGTGCAGTACTAGCGGGTGATCACCAACCGGACGGCAGCGGACGACCCTCGGCGAAGCCGGCGGCCGACTGCACGCCCAGGGTGGCGCGCTCGTGGAACTCCGCAAGCGTGCGGGCACCGGCGTAGGTGCAGGAGCTGCGCACGCCGGAGGTGATGTGGTCGATCAGGTCCTCGACACCGGGACGCTCGGGGTCCAGACGCATGCGCGAGGAGGAGATGCCCTCCTCGAACAGCGCCTTGCGGGCCCGGTCGAACGCCGAATCGGTGGCGGTGCGGGCGGCCACGGCGCGCTTGGAGGCCATGCCGAAGGACTCCTTGTAGCGGTTGCCGTCGCGGTCCACGCGCAGGTCGCCGGGGGACTCGTAGGTGCCCGCGAACCAGGAGCCGATCATCACGTTGGCGGCGCCGGCGGCCAGCGCCAGAGCCACGTCACGCGGGTGGCGGACACCGCCGTCGGCCCACACGTGCTTGCCGAATTCCTTGGCGGCCGCGGCACATTCGGCCACCGCCGAGAACTGCGGGCGGCCCACACCGGTCATCATGCGGGTGGTGCACATGGCGCCGGGGCCGACACCGACCTTGATGATGTCCGCGCCCGCCTCGATCAGATCGCGGGTGCCGTCGGCGGCGACCACATTGCCCGCGACCAGCGGCACGCCCAGGTCCAGGCTCGCCACCGTGCGCAGCGCCTCGATCATCTTCTCCTGGTGGCCGTGCGCGGTGTCCATCACCAGCACGTCCGCGCCCGCGTCGACCAGGGCCTTGGCCTTGGCCGGGACATCGCCGTTGATGCCGACGGCCGCGGCGATGCGCAGCTGGCCATTGGCGTCGGTGGCCGGGGTGTAGATGCCGGTGCGGATCGCGCCGGTGCGGGTCATCACGCCCGCGAGGGTGCCGTCCGGGTTGACCAGCACGGCCAGATTGGTGTGGCGGGCCTCGAGTAGACCGAAGATCTCGCGCGGCGAGGTATCGGCCGGAGCGGACACGAAATTGGTGTCGGCGACGGTGCTCAGGCGGGCGAAGCGGTCGACGTCCTGGCAGGACGCCTCGGTCACCACGCCGACCGGCTTGCCGTTCTCGACCACCACGACCGCGCCGTGGGCGCGCTTGTGAATGAGGGCCAGCGCATCGGAGACCGACTGCTCCGGATCGAGCACCACGGGGGTGTCGGCGGTGAGCGAGCGGCTCTTGACGAAGGCGATGGTGTCGGCGGCCGCGGGGATCGGGAGATCCTGCGGCAGCACCACGATGCCGCCCCGGCGGGCGACGGTCTCGGCCATGCGGCGGCCGGCGACGGCTGTCATATTGGCGACCACGAGTGGAATGGTCGTGCCGGTCCCGTCCGTGGTGGAGAGATCGACATCGAACCGGGACGCCACATCCGTCCGGCGGGGGACGAGGAAGACGTCGTCGTAGGTCAGGTCATAGGGCGGAGTCTGCCCGGGAAGAAACTGCACGTTGGACCATGGTAGCTGAATGCTGAGAGTTCGCGGTGCGTTGGGGCAAGAAAAATGTCGGGCGGCTGCCAGCGGGGTGCCCTAGCGTCGTGATCGTGACTGATCTCGAGACCCTCGCCGATCGACTGGATATCAGCGACACCATCACCAGACTGTTCGTCTACACCGACCAGGCCTGTTGGGCGGATCTGCGCGAATCCGTTTTCGCGACAGAGGTTTTCTTCGACGGCGGCTTCGGCGGACCGGTCGGCCCGCGGCCCGGCTCCGACATCGTCGACGACTGGGCCGCCGGTCTGGGGGACCTGGATGGCTGCCAGCACCAGTCCGGTAATCAGCTGGTCGAGATCACCGGGGATACCGCGCTGGCGCATGCCGACGCCATTGCCGTGCACGTGAAGAACGATGCGAAGAACGGCACCACCCGCTGGTTCGTGGGCAGCTATGTCATCGGTCTGGAGCGCGGCGAAAAGGGCTGGCGCATCAACCGTTTCGAGTACAAGTTGAAGACCATCGACGGCAACGCCGACCTGACCTGAGTCTGTGCACGGTCCCCTCGACGGTGGTTAGCTAAATAATTGCCAAGCGCCGTCGAGGGATTCGAGTTATCTCAATCTCGTCCGATTTGCCGGAAGCGCGCGTCCGAATCGATACGCGTGTCGTAGGAAGCTCCAAGCGTGTCGCGTTAGCGCGACGACTTGCGCGCCGCGCCGGGCTTGCGTTTCTTGTTGTGCGGGCGGCTCTCACCCTTCGGGCGCTGCCGGAATCGGGACTGCTCGCGCGACGAATCCGGTTCGGGGGCGGCCGGAGTCGACGGATCGGAGACCGGGCGGCCCGAGGGGCGACGCGCGCCGGTGATCTCCACCAGCCGTCGATCGCCGGGACGGACCTCCACATCCGTGAGCGTCACCGAGGCGCGCTTCGCCAGCTGGGCGGCTTCCTCGCGATTGTCCGGGGTCACGATGGTGACGACCGTGCCGGACGCGCCCGCGCGGGCCGTGCGCCCGGTGCGGTGCAGATAGTCCTTGGGGTCGGCGGGTGGATCGACATGCACGACGAGGGAAACATCGTCGACGTGCAGGCCGCGCGCGGCCACATCGGTCGCCACCAGCACCGGCGCGGTGCCGTCCGCGAAGGCCGCCAGCATCCGACTGCGCTGGTTCTGCGCCTTCCCGCCATGCAGTGCGACCGCCCCGATCCCCACCTCCCGCAACTTCCCCGCGAGCTTCTCCGCCCCGTACTGGGTCCGCACGAACAACAGCGTCCGCCCCTCCCGCGCCGCAATCTCACTGACCACCGCCCGCTTGTCACTGCGGCGCACATGCAACGCGTAATGCGCGATGGCGGGCACCGCAGCGGTACCGCCCGTGGCTTCAAGGCTCACCACCGAGGCTCGGCCCGCCGCAGAACCACCGGCCGCCGTGGAACCTGTGCCCGCTGCGCGGCCCGTGGTGCGGTGGTCGCCCGGAGCGGAATCGGCTTCCGAACCGAGTCCGGCGCTCGGATCCTGGCTGGTAGAGCCCATATTCGAGCCGCCTGCACCAACGGTCGCCGCCGTACCGGAACTCGCGCCCGGCGCGACTGCCAGACCAACCGAATGTCGAACCGGCTCACGCAGATAGCGCTGCACCAGTCCGTCGATGGTCTCGTCGAGGGTGGCCGAGAACAGCAGCTGCTGCGCGTCGTCGGGAACCTTGTTGAGCAGGGCCGTGAGCTGCGGCATGAAGCCCAGTTCCGCCATGTGGTCGGCCTCGTCCACGGTCACCACGCGAATATCGCTCAGCGCCACCGCTTTCCGGCCGAGCAGATCGGTGAGCCGGCCCGGCGTCGCGATGACCACATCCACCCCGCGCGCCAGCCGCTCCTCCTGCTTCTTGATCGGCAGCCCACCCACGGCCGTGGCCAGCCGCAGCCCCAACGACAGCGCGGCCTCATCCAACGCCGACTCGATCTGAATCGCCAGCTCCCGCGTGGGCGCGAGGATCAGTCCGCGCGGTCGCTTCGGCGCACTCGGCGCACCGAACAGCCGCACCAACATCGGCAGCCCGAACGCCAGCGTCTTCCCCGAACCCGTCGCCGCCCGCCCCAACACATCGCGCCCAGCCAAAATGTCCGGAATCACCGCGGCTTGAATCGGAAACGGCTTATCGATCCCATCCCGCCGCAGCGCCTGCACCAGCACGGGTGGCAGCCCGAGGTCCGCGAATCGGGTGGCATCGGGCGCGGACGTCGGGTTGGTGTGGATGGTGGCCTCCAAGGCTGGGTTCGGTGTGTCGCGCTCGGATCGGGAGTCGCGGTCGGTGGATGTGGTGGTGGCTGTGCTCGCTCGCGAGCCTGCCGTGGGCACGGCGGATTGCGCCGCGCCCGAGTCGGATTCGGGGACGGTCGGGTGGGGATCAGGCACGGCTGACCAGGCGGCTGAGTTCGACCAGCCAGGGGATCGCTACGGCCAGGGTGGGGACCACGAGGATGGCGGCGGCGGCCAGGTAGGCGGCTACCGCGATGCGGAGGTCGCCGATGGGGCCGGCGAGGCGTTGGATGCGGATGAGGGTGGTGGGGCCGCCGACGGCCATCGCGCCTTGGGGGGCAGGGGAATTGGAGCAGGCGACGAGGGCGCGGGCCAGGGGGGTGGGGCCGGTGACCTTGACGGCGGAGTCGTCGGCGAGCAGTTCGATGAGCAGCTTCACCGAGTCCAGGGCGGACTTGGAGCGGACCACGCGGGGGAACGCCTCGTGCGCGGCGGTGAAGGCCTCGAGCACCAGGTCGTGGCGAGCGCGCAGGTGCGAGCGCTCGTGGCTGACGATGGCGGTGAGTTCCTCGTCGGTCAGATTGGTGACGGTGCCCTGGGAGAGCACGACGCGGCGACGTAATCCGGGCAGGCAGTAGGCGATGGGCTCGGTGGCGGCCAGCACCCGGATGTCGTTCGACTTGCGTTGCACGCTGGACTGATCGAGCAGATCGACCAGCATGCGGTGGCGAGCCCGCCGACGGCGCGTATGAATACCGACGCGAATCACCGACCAGATGAGCCGCGCCCCGACCAGCAGGGTGAGCGCGAATACCAGCACCAGCGCCAGCCACAGCGGCAGCCCGAGCGCGTCGATCTCCTTGGAGGGCGTTGTCGTCGGGCGGCCGTCAGAACCGGGAACCAGCAGCCGCGAGGCGATGGCCAACCCGGAACCGAACGCGCTCAGCACCGCGGCCAGCGCGATGGCCTGCCAAAGCACCAGGGCGGCACGGGGACTGCGGTAGGGCCAGGTGGCTCGGCTGAGCAGCGCTGGTACCGGTCCCGCCAACAACAAGGCGAGACCGGCGAAAACCGGCGCTGTCCAGTCCATGTCCTCAGCTCACTGCGTTGTGGGGCTTGGGCCGAGGCTACAGCTATTTGGACTCTGGTTTGTCCTTGCGCGCCTCGGTGGCTTCGAGCTTAGCGAGTGCGTCGCGTAATGCGGCAGCCTCATCCGCACCGACCTGTTCCACGAAGTGCACCAGGGCCGCGCGGCGGCTGCCCACTTCGTCCGCCTGCTGCAATGCGTCCACCATCAGACTGGCGACGAGTTCGTCGCGAGTGTGCACGGGTGCGTACCGATGCGCGCGATCATCGCGCTGCTGGACCACCAGATTCTTCTTCGCCAGACGCTGCAGAACCGTCATCACCGTGGTGTACGCGAGTTCGCGGCGTGCAGCGAGGGCTTCATGGACCTGCCGGACCGTTTGCGGTTCGTCGGCCGACCACAACTGGTCCATGACCGCTTTCTCGAGTTCACCAAGACCTGCCATCCCACAAGTTTACGGAGACAACGACAGGAATGCGTACTACAGGTCGTCGTAACCGGGTGGTTGCTGGTGTGGTATTGCTCATAGTGCGGCCTCGACCGGCATGTCTGTGGTTCCCGACGCACGCACGCGCTCCGCGGTCGCCGACGCCCGCACATGCCGGGTGCCGATCGGAACGATCATGGGTCGACCCGACACCGGATCCTCGAGCACCTGCGCGCGCAGGCCGAAAACCTCGCGCAACAGGTCGGGCTCGATGATGTCGCCGGGACGGCCCTGGGCGACGATGCGGCCGGAGTTCATGACGATGAGACGGTCGCTGTAGCGGATGGCCAGGTTCAGATCGTGCAGGACCATGACGATGGTCCGGCCGAGGTCGTCGTGGAGTCGATCCACCAGATCGAGCACCTCGAGCGAGTGCGCCAGATCCAGGTAGGTGGTGGGCTCGTCCAGCAGCAGGATGTCGGTGCCCTGTGCGAGCGCCATGGAAATCCAGGCCCGCTGCCGCTGGCCGCCCGAGAGCTCGTCGAGGGTCCGTCCGGCCAGATCCGCGATGCCGGTCTGCGCGAGCGCGGCCGCCACCTCGGCCTCGTCATCGGCGGACCACTGCCGCAACCACGACTGGTGCGGATGCCGCCCGCGCGCAACCAGATCCGCGACGGTCAGGCCCTCCGGGGCGATCGGGGTCTGCGGGAGCATGCCGATGATCCGGGCGATGTCCTTGGTCTTCATGGTGGAAATGGCCTTGCCGTCCAACAGGACCCGACCGGACTTCGGCTTCAGCAGCCGACCCAGCGAACGCAGCAGCGTCGATTTGCCGCAGCCGTTGGGGCCGATGACGGTCGTGATCACGCCCGGCGCGACATCCACCGACAGCCCATCCACGATGACTCGCTCGCCGTAGCCGAGTGTGATGTTTTCCGCGGCGAGAGTCACGGTGTCGCCTTCCTGTTGGTGCGAACGAGCAGGTAGAGCAGGAACGGCCCGCCGACCGCCGCGGTGACCACACCGACCGGTAGCGAGACGGGAAACGCGGTGCGGGCCAGCAGATCCGCGCCGACCACGGCAATGGCCCCGACCAGGGCGGAGGCGATCAGCGGCTCGCCCGCAGTGCGGAGGAGCCGCCGCGCGATCTGCGGTGCGGCCAATCCGACGAACCCCATCGGCCCGACCGCGGCCGTCGCCAACGCGGCGCAACTCACCGCGGCCGCAATGAGAATGGCCTGCTGGGTTTGAATGCGAACGCCGAGAATTCGCGTGGTGTCGGTGCCGAAGCGCAGGGTGGCCAGGGTGCGCGCGGATCCGGCCGTGACGAGCAAGGCCAGACCCAATCCGATCGAGGCGGGAATCAGCGTCGACCAATCGGCGGCGTTGAGCGAGCCGGTCAACCACTGCTGCGCATGCGCCGCATCGGTCAGCGTGGCCCGCGTCAGCAGCCAGTTCACCACCGACAACAGCGCCGCATTGACGCCGATCCCGATGAGTACCAACCGGAATCCCATCACCCCGCCGTCCCCGGTCGCGGTGCGACCCCAGGCCAGGAGGTAGATCAGTACCGCCGTCAGCAGCCCGCCGAGCAGCGCCGCGGCCGAAAGTCCTAGCACCGCACCGGTCCCGGTCGCGACCCCGCCCATCCCCACCAGCACCGCCACCGCACCACAGCTCGCCCCGGGGGTGATGCCGAGCAGATCCGGACTGGCCAGCGGATTGCGCAGAATCGATTGCGTCACAGCACCGGCCAACCCCAGCGCCGCCCCCACGACCACCGCCGTCAACGCCCTGGGCAGCCGCGAATCCATGATGACGAACCGCTGCGCCCGAGTTCCCCCGCCGCCCAGCACATCCAGCACCTTGCCGACCGGAATCCGGAATTCCCCAACGGCAATATCCAGAGCGAACAATCCGAACAGCACCGCGATCATCGCGAACACGGTGAGCAGCGCGCCGATTCGAAGAACCGCCGAGAATCCGCCGACCCGGACCGCCGGGCGCACCGTCGAAAGTGTCATAGCGAAACCAGCTTTCGGCGGCGGACCAGGAGAACGAAGAACGGTGCGCCCAGGGCGGCGAGGGTGATTCCCGCCTGGAGTTCGCCCGGGCGGGCGATGAGCCGTCCGGCGGTGTCGGCCAGCAGCAGCACGAGTGCGCCGAGCAGCCCCGAATAGGGCAGCAGCCAGCGGTAATCGGGACCGGTGAGGGCGCGCGCGAGGTGCGGGACGATGAGACCGAGGAAGGCGATCGGGCCGACGGCGGCGGTGGCCGCGCCCGCCAGCAGGACCACGGAGACCAGGCCGAGCGCGCGACTGCGGCCGATGTTCACGCCCAGTCCGCGGGCGACATCGTCACCGAGGCCGAGGAGGTTGAGGCCGGGCGCGGCGGCGAGAGCCAGGAGCGCGCCGACAAGGAGGAAGGGGAGCGCCTGTCGGAAGACCGAGGCGTCGTGTCCGGCCACATCGCCGACCACCCAATAGCGGTAGGTATTGAGCGCGGTACCGTCCAGCAGCACAACGATATTGGTCATGGCCTGCAAGAACGCCGTGACCGCAGCGCCCGCCAGCACCAGGCTCAGCGGGCTGGCCCTACCGCCGCCGAGCGCCGAGACACCGAAGACGACCGCTCCCGCGAACAGCGCTCCCGCGAAGGCGAACCAGATGTACTGCGCGGGTGTGGTGAGAGCGAGCAGATGGATGCTGAGCGCCGCGAGGAACGCGGCCCCGGCATTGATGCCGAGTAATCCGGCGTCGGCCAGGGGGTTTCGGGTATAGCCCTGGATGAGTGCCCCGGCCATGCCGAGTGCGAGCCCGGTTGCCAGGGCCAGTCCGGTTCGGGGGAGCCGCAATTCGCGCACGATCTGCGCGGCCGATCCCTCGGTGGGGCACGAAAGTGGTAGCCCACCAGGGCAAACGACGGCGTCGTAGACCGTGCCGAGGCTCAATGTCCGAGCTCCGAGAGCGATGCTGGCCGCGATAGCGATCAGCAATAAGGCGGCCAGAACGAGAAGTCCGAGCAGACGTCGCCGTCTGTTGGTGACTACGGCGGGCACGGTGACGAACTACTCCTGACGCGTTCATTGCTCGATAAATATGGTAACCCTAACCTATCTTCCGTTGCTCGTTGTTCACGCCTTGGCCGAACAGGCCCAGGCATTGGCCGAACAGTCGATGAATGAGGAGGTTCGATGCTCGAACCCGTAACCGTGTGCCCGCCGCGCGATTCCAGGCTCGCCTTCGGGTTGGCCTGCAACCGCCTGCGCGCCCTGCAACCCGAACACCCGCGCGTCTACGCCGTCGCGGCCATGGCTGATCAGGGCAAACGCCGGTGGTGGCGGCTCGCCGACGGGATCCGCGAGGGTCGCATCGAGGTGATGTACCGCCGGCACGCGGCGGAGATGAGCAATGCCGATATCGCCGCCGAGGTGGTCGCCACCGCTCTCATCCACGCGGTGGTCGGGCGCGTGCTGGCCATGGTGGTGTCGGAGGGGCGGGCCTGGGATCCGGGCCTGGAGAACCTGTGGATCCACACCGACAATGACGGCGGCATCGACTGGGCGGGTCTGTCCGACACCACGATTCGCGTGGTCGACGGCGACCTGCTGGCCGGGCAGGCCGGGGTGGTGGCGCTGCCCTGCGAGGCCGCCCTCTACGTCTGGCTCGCGCACCGCTGCATTCCCGCGCTCACCCTGGTCCAGGAGGCCATGACCCGCTGCGCGGGCTTGGGTGTGCGCCGCTTCTGGTCTCTGGTCGCCGAATCCGTGGTCGGGGCGGCCACCTATGTCCCGGCGCTGTCGCGCACCTCCTCTTCGGAGGGCGCGCGTCGCGGCCAGGCCATGCTGGCCGCGTTCGAGGATCGCGGTCTACCGGTCCGCCGGGCCTGCCTGCGCTGATAACTCAGTAGGGGCACGTCGACTGGAATGGCTTGTCGGCGAACAGGTCCGATATCCAGCCGAGCCATTGGTCGGCCACGGCGGTCGGTGCGTCGTGGCCGCCGGGCACGACCAGATCGTGCACCGGGGTGCCGAGGGTGCACATGTCGGTGACAGCGGCATTGGACCAGGCGGTGTCGACCAGTTTGTCGGCGTCGCCGCGGGCGATGTAGGTGTGGAATTTGGTCGCGGTCTTCGGCAGGTTGGTGCGGGTCTGCAGATCGTTGAACGGCTGGGCCGCGGCCTCGTCCACGAAGTGGACCTCGTCGGGCGTGCCCGCCATGGCGACCGAGAGTTCCTCGGATGTCACCTGACCGGTGCACTGGGATTCCACGCGCGGTGCGATGGTGAGCAGATCACCGTGGATCACCTGGTCGTAGGCGTAGTCCGGGTGTGAGTAGCGCACGGCTGCAACGAGATACGGCAGGATCAAGTACTGGTCCGGGGTGTTGAGGCTGTGATCGGTGACGGTATCGGCGAATTGCAGTTCCAGGGCGGGGGAGAGCAGGACAACGCCGTGGATATGCAATTCCGGCGCATAGGCTTTCGCGGTCTCGGCGGCCGATTCGGCGGCGCGCCCACCCTGAGAAGCGCCGACCAGCACGGTATCCGAGGCCAGCGGCAGACCGGTGGCATGCGCGGCACGGACCGAATCGAGCACGTCGTAACCGGACGACGGCGTGTCCAAATACGGAGCGTCGCCCGGGCCGTCGAGACCCTGATAGTTGGTCATGACCACCGCGCGATGCCCCGCCAGCAGCTGTTCGACCGCGGGCGCGGACCCGAACAGCGTCGGCGAATTCGTCGGCGCGCACGCGCTCACCACACCGGAAGTGCCGTGCGCGAAGGCGATCACGGGCCAGCCGCCGCTCGGCGCCTGACCCTGCGGCAGGAACACCGCGCCCGACACCTCGATCGGCTTTCCGGCCGGAGAGGTCGATTGGTAGCGGATGTAGGTGGCGGAGGACGCCGCGGCGCTGAGCGCCGGATCCATCCCGGTCAGCGCCCGTTTGGTCACCAGCGTCCCGGGCGAATCCGGTTTCGACGCGGGCGTGTCCGTGGACGAGTCGCACCCGCCGAGCAGCAGGACCGCCAGTACGGGAAGAACGATTCCTGCTCGCACGCTTGCTCCTTCAGGGGGATACAGCACCGGCCAGCATCGATCCTCTCCAACATAGCCGCTCAGTCGTTCGCGTCCCGCACGGCTTCGACCGCCAGGGTGCGAAGCGTGTCGGCCACGCGGGCCACCGGCTCGGGGAGCGGTCCGGGCAGCCGCGCCAGCAGCAGGCGGCGATGCTCGGACGGTCCACCGCGCACCGGCAGGACTCGGACGCCGGGCGGGCACGCCGGGACGAGACTGGCCGGGATCGTGGTGATTCCGCATCCGGCCGCGACCAGGCGGAGTTTCGCCAGCCAATCGCGCACGGTGTGGGCGATGACCGGACGTTCGTCGAGGCCCGGCCAGACGCCCATCGACGTGTCGTCGCCCGGTCCGGCGATCCAGGATTGGCCGCGCAGATCGACGACATCGATGTGCTCGCCGCGCGCCAGGGGATGATCCGACGGCACGGCGACGCGCAGGCTGCGCTCGATCAGCACCTGCACCCGCAGCGCCGGGGTCTCGGCATCGAGGGGCCGGTAGGGCGGCACGGACGAGACCAGCGCCAGATCGAGGGTGCCGGCCCGCAGGGCCCGCACCAGCGCGGGCGTCGCGCCCTCGCGGCCGATGACGGTGATGCCGGGGTGGGTCTGCCGCAGTCGGGCCAGCGTAGGCGGCACCAGCGCGGCCCCGGCGCTGGCGAACCAACCCAGCCGCACGGTCGCCCGGTCCTCGGGAATGCCCGCCAATTCTCTTGCGGTGGCGTCGATCTGGTCGACCACCGCCGACGCCCGCCGCGCCACGATCCGCCCCGCGGGCGTCAGCCGCACCCCATCGTGCCGTCGTTCCATCAACGGTGTCCCGGCCGCCCGTTCCAAGGCCGCGATCTGCCGCGACACCGCCGACTGGGTATAGCCGAGCGCCGCGGCCGCCGCGGTGAGGGTGCCCCGTTCCGCCACTTCGCGGAACACGCGCAGCGCGGTCAGGGACGCATCGTTGAAGGCCATGACAATTACGCATACCACCCGTGATGATCTCTCGCTGCCCACATGGCTCGGGGACTCCTAGCGTGAGGGAATGAGCTTGTCGTACCCCATGATCGGAGGCCCGCGATGACCAGGGTCGCACTCGTCACCGGAGCCACCCAGGGCCTGGGACTGGCCCTCGCCGAGGGGCTCGCCCAACGCCTGGGCCCCGACGACGTCGTCTACCTCACCGGTCGCGATCTGACCCGCGTCACC
Source organism: Nocardia sp. CDC153 (assembly GCF_035818515.1). Classification (NCBI taxonomy): domain Bacteria; kingdom Bacillati; phylum Actinomycetota; class Actinomycetes; order Mycobacteriales; family Nocardiaceae; genus Nocardia; species Nocardia sp. CDC153. The sequence goes on from NZ_JAYKYU010000004.1 coordinate 201,856, forward strand.
GAGGCGGTCGCCGCGCTGCCCGCGGGCGGGGCCCGGGTCCGGGGTGAGGTCTTCGATGTCGCCGACCCGACGGCCGCGGAACGCCTTGCCGCACAGCTGAAGTCCCGTCACGGCGGCGTGGACATCGTCTTCGGCAACGCCTACCACCGCGTCGGCCCCGACGACGACCCACGCCAGATCATCGGAGAGTACGTGGAGGTCAACAACTTCGGCACCACCCGGCTGCTGCGCGCCTTCGCCCCGATCCTGCGCGACCACGCCCGGCTGCTCATCGTCGCGAGCACGCTGGGCACCCTCCACTATCTGGCCCCCGTCCTGCACGACCGATTCGACGGCCTCGACTCCCTCGACGAGGTGGACCGCCAGACGGCGGCGTGGCGCGATGCGGTGGCCGACGGCACCGCCCGCTCGGGACACTGGCCCGGCTTCGTCAATATCCCCTCCAAGATCGCCCAGGTCGCGGCCGTCCGCGCCTTGGCCGCCCAGCGCCACGAATCCGATCGCGCCCGAGGCATTCTCCTGGCCGCCCTATGCCCCGGCATGATCAACACCCCCACCTCGGCCCTGTGGTGGAACGTCGCGGACGCGCCGACCCCCGCGCAAGCCGCCGTCGCCCCACTGAACCTGGCCCTCGATCCGATCGACCCGACCCATTACGGCCAGCTCGTCCGAGCCGGCAAGGTCCTGCCGTGGTCGCCGTAAGGTTCTCGCCCTCAGCGGAGGGTTGGGGTCGTGGACACCCTACTGAGTCGATTCCGCGCTGTCGCTTGATTTGTTAGGTAAGCCTGACCTACACTCGTGATCGGCGTCAGGGCCGAGCGAGTATCCGGAGGGCTGCCGTGATCCCCGGTCCACTGCCGCGGCGGGCTTCCCCTATTGGGGGAGCCCGCCGCTTCGTATCAAGATCCCGCGTGCGAACGTGGAGTCATGAGTGACGACTTCTCCGCGGTCAAGTCTCTGGCCGATGTGACGCCCGAGTTGATGAACAAGCTCAGCGAAGGGACGTTCACCGATCTGCTCGGACTGAAGTTCACCGAGCTGAGCGGCGACGGGGTGACGGCCGAGTGGGTGGTGACGCCGCAGCAGTTCCAACCGGCCGGAATCGTGAACGGCGGCGTGTACTGCACGGTCATCGAGACCCTCGCCAGTGTGGCGGCGGGCGCGTGGCTGGGGGAGCGCGGAACCGTTGTCGGCGTGAACAACAACACCGATTTCCTGCGCGCGGTGCGCGAGGGCAAGCTCACCGGTGTGTCGACGCCGATTCACCGCGGGCGCTCGCAGCAGCTGTGGGTCGTGGTGATCACCGACGAGCAGGGGCGCACGGTGGCGCGCGGTCAGGTGCGACTGCAGAACCTGTACGCGCAGAACTGAAATCGGGCGAACCGAAAGGTCTGCTGCCGTCGAAACATGCTGGTAACGCGGGTCGTGCCAGAATGGCCGACGATCCGTCCCCGCGATTGCACGAGGAGTCCGAATGCGATTGTCGCCGCACGAGCAGGAGCGCCTGCTGCTGAGTTACGCGGCCGAACTGGCCCGGCGGCGACAGGCTCGCGGACTCAAACTCAATCACCCCGAGGCGATCGCGATCATCACCGATCACGTGCTGGAGGGTGCGCGCGACGGGCGCACCGTCGCCGAGCTGATGGCCTCGGGTCGCACCGTGCTCACCCGCGACGACGTCATGGACGGCATCCCGGAGATGATCCACGACGTCCAGGTGGAGGCCACCTTCCCCGACGGCACCAAGCTCGTCACCGTCCACCACCCGATCGGATGACGCGCATGCCGAACCCAATGCAACCTCCGCAAGCTCCGGTTGTGCCTGGCGAATACCTCTGTGCCGAGGGCACGATCAGCCTCAACGAGGGGGCGGACCGCATCGAACTGGATGTGGTCAATACCGGCGACCGGCCCGTCCAGGTCGGCTCGCACGTGCACTTTCCGCAGGCCAACTCCGCGCTCGACTTCGATCGGGAGGCCGCGCACGGCCGCCGCCTCGATATTCCCGCCGGGACCGCGGTGCGCTTCGAACCCGGTCTGGCCCAGCGGGTTTCGCTGGTCCCGCTGGGCGGCACCCGGGAGGTCTACGGCATCAGCCTCAATGCCCCCGGGCCCCTGGACATCCCACCGCCGCCCGGTTGGTCGGCATCCACCGAACGCGGAATCATGGACGGCACGCTATGAGTGAACTGAGTCGCGCCCGCTACGCCGAGCTGTTCGGGCCCACCGTCGGCGACCGTATCCGCCTGGCGGACACCGACCTGCTGATCGAGATCACCGAGGACCGTTGCGGCGGACCGGGTCTCGCCGGTGACGAGGCCGTCTTCGGCGGCGGCAAGGTGCTGCGCGAATCCATGGGCCAGGCCCGCGCCACCCGCGCCGAGGGCACCCCCGACACCGTCATCACCGGCGTGGTGATCGTCGATCACTGGGGAATCATCAAGGCCGACATCGGCATTCGCGACGGTCGCATCACCGCCATCGGCAAGGCCGGTAATCCGGACACCATGAGTGGCGTGCACCCGGATCTCGTGGTCGGGCCCTCGACCGAGATCATCGCGGGCAATGGCCGCATCGTCACCGCGGGCGCGATCGACTGCCACGTGCACTTCATCTGCCCGCAGATCCTCGACGAGGCCATGGCGGGCGGCATCACCACCCTCATCGGCGGCGGCACCGGCCCCGCCGAGGGCTCCAAGGCCACCACCGTCACCCCGGGCGCGTGGCATCTGGCGCGCATGCTGGAGGCCACCGATGCCTGGCCGGTGAACATCCTGCTGCTGGGCAAGGGCAACACGGTGCGCGAGGACGCACTGTGGGAGCAATTGCGCGGCGGCGCGGGCGGTTTCAAGCTGCACGAGGACTGGGGCACCACCCCGGCCGCCATCGACCACTGCCTGAATGTCGCCGACGCCTCGGGCGTGCAGGTGGCGTTGCACTCGGACACGTTGAACGAGGCCGGATTCGTGGAGGACACGCTGGCCGCCATTCGCGGTCGGGCCATCCACTCGTATCACACCGAGGGCGCGGGCGGCGGCCACGCGCCCGACATCATCACCGTCGCCTCGCATCTCAATGTGCTGCCCAGTTCCACCAATCCGACCCGACCGCACACCGTCAACACCCTCGACGAGCATCTGGACATGCTCATGGTGTGCCATCACCTGAGCCCGTCCATCCCGGAGGATCTCGCCTTCGCGGAGAGCCGGATTCGGCCCTCGACGATTGCCGCCGAGGATCTGCTGCACGATCTGGGCGCGATCTCCATGATCGGCTCCGACGCGCAGGCCATGGGCCGCATCGGCGAGGTGGTCATGCGCACCTGGCAGACCGCCCACGTCATGAAGCGCCGCCGCGGCGCGCTGCCCGGCGACGGTGCCGCCGACAACAATCGGGTGCGGCGCTACGTCGCGAAATACACCATCTGCCCGGCGGTTACGCACGGGCTGGACGCGGAGATCGGGTCCGTCGAGGTCGGCAAGCTCGCCGATCTAGTGCTGTGGGAGCCCGCCTTCTTCGGTGTGCGCCCGCACGCGGTCCTCAAGGGCGGCGCGATCGCCTGGGCCGCCATGGGCGACGCCAACGCCTCGATTCCCACCCCGCAGCCGGTGCTGCCGCGGCCCATGTTCGGTGCCGCGCCGAGCGTCGCGGCGGGCACCTCCCTGCACTTCGTCTCCGAACAGGCCATCGAGGACGGCCTGGCCGATCGCCTGCGCGTGAATCGAAAGCTGGTCCCCGTGGCCAATGTTCGCCGACGCACCAAGGCCGACCTGCCCAACAACGAGGCCATGCCGCGCATCGAAGTCGAGCCCGACACCTTCACCGTCCGCATCGACGGCGAGGTCTGGGCCGAACAGCCAGCCACCGAACTCCCCATGGCACAGCGCTATTTCCTGTTCTGAGCCTCGATGCCGCCGGGGCGGGCGCTGTGCCGAATCTCTCGCCGTGAGCGCAATGGTGGGAGCGGAGGCACAGCGGTGGCAGACTCGGCGTCATGACGACTGCCGACTGGGCCGAAGTTGATCGCTATCTGGTCGAAACCCTCGTGGGGCACGGGGATTCGGCCACGCTGGACGCCAATGCGGCGGCGGGGTTGCCCGCCATCGATGTGTCGCCGCCGCAGGGCAAGTTTCTGTATTTGATCGCCACGTCCGCGCGGGCGCGGCGGGTGCTGGAGATCGGCACGCTGGGCGGGTACAGCACGACGTGGTTGGCTCGGGCGGTGGGGAAGTCCGGCCAGGTGGTGACGCTCGAATTCGAGCCGAAGCACGCGGAAGTGGCTCGGGAGAATCTGGACCGGGCGGGTGTGGGTGAGCGGGTGGAGATCCGCGTGGGCGCGGCACTGGATTCGCTGCCGGTGCTCGCCGAAGAGGGGCCCGAGCCGTTCGATCTGGTGTTCATCGACGCCGACAAGGTCAACAACTCGAATTACGTGCGGTGGGCATTGCGGCTGACGCGGCCCGGGTCGGTGATCATCGTCGACAATGTGGTGCGCAATGGCGGTATCGCGGACGCGGATTCGCGCGATGCGGCGGTGCGGGCCAGCCGGGAGGTCATCGAATTGATCGGCGCCGAGCCGCGATTGGACGGGACCGTGTTGCAGACCGTGGGCAGCAAGGGCTGGGACGGATTCATCTACGCGGTTGTCGTGGGCGACGACGACTGAGTCGGACGTCACTCACGCGGGGTGAGCTGGGCATATCGTGTCCAGCCCACCCGATTCGCGTTGTTTGCTGAATGATTGCCTCGCATTTGGGCGAGTGGGTCAATACGGTCGTACCAATGAGCGAACCGTACGGCCCGACCTTCCCGTCGCCCGCTTTCATGGCACCCCGGGAGCCCAATGAGAAACCGGGTGTCGTCGAGCGGGTTCGTCAGGGCGTCCTCGTGGTTGCTCCGGTCGCCGCGCTGTTCATGATGGTCGGCGTGCTCGCGGTCGTCATGTATCGCGGCGAGCATTCACACAGTGTCGACTCCGACAAGGATCAGCGCGCCCAGGTATCGACCTCGGCCTCGATCGTTCCGGCCCTGCCGGTCGAGCGCGCATCGTAGCGTCCTGTCGGGCAATCGGTTTCAGGATCCGGGCGATTGCTCCGGATTCGCCGCTAGTTCCTCCCAGTAGTCCACATACGCCTGTTCGTGCATGATGCCCAGGCGCAGGACCCGGCCGCGCGAGACCGCGCGCTCGCTGTCGTTCGGGTCGATCTGGGCGTAGAGCTCGCGATACAGGTCCAGCCAACGGCGGTGCTCCTCGGCCTGATTGCGGGCCAGGGCCACCACATCACCGGGAGCGCCGAGATCGGCGAAGAACAGCTTCAATTGCGCAGGGTCGCGGGTCTCCGGCTGGGGTGCGGTCGGGTCGCCGAGCCAGCGGGTGAGTTCGGCCCGGCCCGCCTCGGTGAGGTGGAAGACGCGGCGACGGCGTCCGCCTTCCTCGGCTTCCTCGCGCAGCAGTCCCTGCTCGGCCAATCGCGGCGGCACGCGGTAGAGCTGCGCGTGCGGGATGGGCCAGAACTTGTCGACGCTCTCCTCCAGGCGGACCTTCAGGTCGTAGGGGGTCAGCGGCCCGTGCCGGGCGATGAGCCCGAGCACAATGTGGTCCTGGGGACCGAGTTCGGCCATGCCGCACTCCCTTTCGCTCGCATCCGGTTGACACGGTATCAATGAGACTATACCGTTGCCCGGGTAACAGTATCAATGAGACTATAGGAGTGACGATGCGGGACTTCGGCATCGAGCTGTACGAACGCTGGGCTGCCATCTGGAACCGGGAACTTCCGGTCGAGGACGTCATGGCCCCGGAATTCACGCTGCGCTACGCACAACCGGGCGCCAGCGTCTACGACGACATTCACGATCCGGCCGCCTTCGCCGAGCAGATCGAGCTGTTCCACAAGCAGATTCCCGGGCTGGTGTTCGCCCCGCAGGGCGTGCCGGTCATCGACATGGACGAGACCGGCACCGGGCTGGTGGCCCAGCCCTACGGCGTGACGATCACCCGGCCCGGTGAGAAGGTGGTCGAGCTGAGCGGGACCGATATCCTGCGCGCCGAGAACGGCCGGATCGTCGAGGTGTGGTCGGTGTCCGGCGGACTCGGCGGGCGCAGCTTCTACGCTTAGCGCCATGTCGAAGCGTCGCCGAGCCCAGCCGATTCCCCAGGATTGCCCGTGCGGACTGCCCGCGACCTACGCGGACTGCTGCGGGCGGCTGCATCGGGGCGAGGCACAGGCGACCACAGCCGAACAGCTCATGCGATCGCGCTTCAGCGCCTTCGCCATGCACGACGAGGACTATCTACTGCGCAGCTGGGACCCCCGAACCCGGCCCGCCGACGTGGATTTCGACCCGGCCCTGCACTGGGACCGGCTCGAAATCCTCGGTGCGACCGGCGGCGGACCCTTCCACACCGAGGGCACGGTGGAATTCCGGGCCCACTATCGGGTCCACGGCGCGGCGGGCGAGCTGCACGAGAACAGTCGCTTCCGCCGCGACCAAGGAGCCTGGGTCTACCTCGACGGCGACATCCGAAACTGAACGGCCGCGGCCTGGCCGATCGGCTCGCGTCTGCTGGACTTGTGGCGGATGCGAGGCCGCATCGATCGGCTCGTACCGGCCGGATCTCTGGCCGATGCGACGCCCGCGACGTGGAGAGGCGACATGGTCGTCGTTGCGTGGCAGCGCGGTGCCGCGGCCGGGGTGGGACCGAGAATGCCTGTCGTGCAATCCAATCGGCGCGGCACGCGGCGTATGCATGCATAGAGCGCGGACTTGCAGTGCCTGCAATGCTGCGGGCGACGCCTGACGGGACGACTCCGAGCGCGTGACGAATCGGTGCCGATCAGCGGGCGGCGCGGGACTCGAAGCCGTCGCAGAGGTCGGCGAGGCCGGATTCGAGGAGGTGCTCGGGGGTGAGAAGGGTCAGGTCGCCCGAGCCTTCGAGGGGAGCGAGGGCGGAGGGGGTGGGCCAGTGCGGATCGCCGTCGAGGAGGGCGGTGAGGCCGGAGCGTTCGTCGGCATTGCTGTCGCGGCCCGGCAGCAGTCGGGCGCTGACCTCCTGCAGGGCGACCCCGGCGATATAGCTCCAGACCGACAGTGACATGCGGGTGGCCTCGCGGGTGTCCACGCCGAGTTCGGTGAAGCCCTCGACCAGCCAGCTCAGCACGATGAGGCTGTGTTCGCCGAAGTTGTAGCGCGGGACCGCGAAGGTGAACAGCACCCAGGGATGTTCCTGGTACAGCCGCCAATCCACCTCGGCGGCAATGCGCACGCGATCGCGCCAGGTCCAGTTCTGGCCGTCGGCCGGGGGATAGGGATTGCGACGGGAGACCTCGTCGGTCATGGCGGCCAGCAGTGTGTCCTTGTTGGGGACGTGCCGGTAGAGCGACATGGCCCCGGCATTCATGCGCTCGGCGATGCGACGCATGGACAGGGCGTCGAGTCCGGACTCGTCGGCCAGCGTGATGGCGGTGTCCACAATGGCGGCCCGGGTGAGCTTGGCCTCGGTCATCGGACGAATTCTTCCCTTCCCGCACCGGTTATGCGTACACTGTACCCTTGTTGCGCGTACGTCGTACGCGTGAATCTCGATTCCAGCCCGCGATCAGCCCGAAGGATAGGTCATGACGAGTACCCTCGCGCGTCCCGACGCGAAGACGCCGCGCCGTGCCTGGGCCGGTCTGGCGGTACTGCTGCTGCCGGTACTGCTGGTCTCGATGGACATGTCGGTGCTGTACCTGGCCATGCCGACGCTCACCCAGAGCCTGGATCCGTCTGCCACGCAGCAGCTCTGGATCCTCGACATCTACGGGTTCATGATCGCGGGCCTGCTCATCACCATGGGCAATCTGGGTGACCGGATCGGGCGGCGCAACATCCTGCTCGCCGGTGCCACCGTGTTCGGAATCGCCTCGGTGCTGGCCGCTTTCGCCCCGAGCGCGGGCGTGCTCATCGCGGCGCGGGCGCTCATGGGCGTGGGCGGCGCGACGCTGCTGCCATCGAGCCTGGCGCTGATCTCCACGCTGTTCCCCAACGATCGGGCCCGGGCCACCGCCATCGGCGTGTGGACGGCGTTCTTCGCGGGCGGGTCGGCGGTCGGGCCGATCATCGGCGGCGTGCTGCTGCACCACTACTGGTGGGGTTCGGTGTTCCTGATCAATACGCCGGTACTGGTGGTGCTGTTGGTCTTCGGACCGCTGCTGCTGCCCGAGCATCGCGCGGCCGGGCGCGGACCCCTCGATTGGGTGAGCGTGCTGCTGTCCATCGGCGGCATCCTGCCCATCATCTACGCCATCAAGCATTGCGCGGCCGAGGGATTCGACCTACCCGCGATCGGCATCGGCATTATCGGTGTGCTGCTGCTGACCGCGTTCATCCGCCGCCAGCGGCACCTGGCCGAACCGCTGCTGGATCTGAGCCTGTTCCGCCGCGGGCTGTTCTCGGTGGCGATCGGCTCCAGTACGGTCGGCATGCTGTCGCTGGCCGGTATGAGCTACCTGACCAGCATGTACCTGCAATCGGTGACCGGCCGCGACGCGCTGCAGTCGGCGCTGCTCGGGATTCCGAGTGCCGTGGTGGTGTTCGTGTTCTCCATGAGCGGTGCGCGCATCGGACGCAAGCTGGGCACCAAGACCACCTTCGTGCTGGCTTTGAGCATGGCCTCGCTGGGCAACCTCCTGCTGCTCGGGGTCGGGGTGGACGGTGGAGTCGGTTGGTACATCGCGGGTTCCGTGGTGGCGGGCATCGGTTTCGGTATCGCGTTCACGCTGGTCTCCGAGGTGTCGGTGTCCTCGGTGCCGCCGGAGCGGGCCGGGTCGGCGGTCGGCATCTCCGAGACCAGCTTCGAACTCGGCAACGGTCTGGGTCTGGCGCTGCTGGGCTCCCTCGCCGCGCTGGTGTTCCGGTCCGGCGGGAACTTCGCGCCCACGCTGGGGGAGACCATCAATGACGCGGGAGACAATGCGGCGCTGATCGACTCGGCGCGCGAATCCTTCGTCACCGGCATGCATGTGGCGACCACGACCGGCGCGGTGCTGCTCGCCGGGATGGCGGTGGTGGCCTTCTTCGCCAAGCCTCGATCGTGAACCAGCGGTGGGGCTACCCTCGAAACCGTGGCCGAGCACGACGCCCCGAACACCGCCGACCAGGCCGGGTCCAATGGCCGTCCGTTGGCGGAACGCGTGGCGACCAAGATCTTCTATCCGACCTCCCGTCCGCGGGCGAAAGCCTTGCGCGAGGCCGTCTCCGACGCGGTGGTGTTGGTGACCGGCGCCTCCCACGGCATCGGCAAGGCGGCGGCCAAGAAGCTGGCCGGGGCGGGTGCGACGGTGCTGCTGGTCGCGCGCTCACAGGAGGATCTGGACGCCGTGGCCGCCGATATCCGGGAGGCGGGCGGCACGGCCTTCGTGTACAGCGCGGACATCACCGAATTCGACGCGGTCGAGAAGCTCGGCCGCGCCCTGCTGACCGAGCACGGCCGGGTCGATGTGGTGGTCAATAACGCGGGCCACTCGATTCGGCGACCGCTGGACGAATCCTATGACCGCTTCCACGATTTCACCCGGACCATCGACGTCAACTATCTCGGCCCGGTGCGCCTGCTGCTGACCTTGCTGCCGAGCATGCGGGAACGCGGCCGCGGGCACATCGTCAATATCTCCACCTGGGGTTTGCGCATGCCGCCCGCGCCACGCTGGTCGGCCTACGGTGCGTCCAAGGGCGCCTTCGACATCTGGTTGCGGACCGTGGCCACGGAGATCGCGGCCGACGGCGTCACCACCACCTCGGTGTACATGCCGTTGGTCCACACTCGCATGAGCGCACCCACCGACTTCTCCGGCGTTCCCGGCCTCACCGCCGACGAGGCCGCCAATCTCATCTGCCATGCCGTCGTCGCGCGGCCCCTCGAGATCTCGCCGTGGTGGACCGGGCCGGTCCAGGCCTGGACGGATCTGCGCCGAGGCGCCGCACAACGGTTCATGGAACGCGGATTCGGCCGCCGGTCAGGGGATTAGCACCACCTTCCCGGTGGTCTCCCGATGCTCGAGGGCACGGTGCGCCGCGGCGGCCTCCGCCAGCGGGAAGCGGTGCACCGCGGGGCGTAGTCGCCCGGCCGCGGTTTCCGCGAGCGCGCGAGTTTCCAAGGCGCGCAAGCCGCCCGCCCGTTCCAGCATCTGCGCACCCAGCACCGTCTGTGAGGTCACACCCCGTTCCGCCAGCTCGTGCTCGTTGAACTCGACCTGGCCGCCGGACCAGCCGAACACCAGCCGCACGCCGCCCTTGCCGAGCAGATCGACACCGGCCCGGGCGATCTCACCGCCGACACCGTCGAACAGTAGGGTGGCGGGTCGCTCCCCGTACCGCGCCCGGACGGCATCCGGCCACGATGGATCCAGATAGTCCAGCGCCAGATCCGCGCCGTTCTCGAAGACCTGGTCGGCCTTGGCCTTCCCGCCCGCGAGCCCGATGACGGTCGCCCGGGCGGCGGCGAGATACTGCACCAGCAGGGTCCCGATGCCACCCGCCGCCGATGGCACAATGGCCACGGTCTCCGGACCGATCTCGGCGAACCCGAGAATTCCCAGGGCCGTTCGCCCCGTCCCGATCATGGCGACCGCGGCTCCCGCGTCCACCCCGTCTGGAATCTCGTGCAGCCGTTCGGCTTCGGTCACCGTCAGCTCGGCGTACCCGCCGGGCGCCTGCCCGATATGGGCGACGACCCGGCGACCCACCCAACTCTCCTCGACACCGGCCCCGACCCGGTCGACGGTCCCCGCCACCTCGCGTCCGGGAATCGTCGGTAACTTCGGCAAGGGCATCGGCCCGCCCGCGACCCCGCGCCGCAGTGCGGTATCCAGCAGGTGTACCCCCGCCGCCGCCACCGCTATCCGCACCTGCCCCGCACCCGGCTCCGGATCCGCCACCGTCTCGTACCGCAGATTCTCCGCAGCCCCGAACTCATGAAGTCGAATGGCACGCACAACAACTCCTCCACCTCGTCAACGAACACTGCCCCCACCCTGCAACCTCAACATTGGTTCAAGTCAAGCGGAGCCGAGCCGCCCCGGTAGATCCATCGCGGCGAGCCTGGCCGGGTCGGCGATGATGGTCAGGGCGGTGATGCGGTGGTGGGTGACCGAGAACGAGCTCAGTGATAGCGGGGTGCCGTCTTCGCGCCAGGCGAGGTAGCCGGGAAGACCGTCGACCAGGACCGGCTGGTGGTGCGAGACCTCGCCGGAGAACATGCGGGCGCGCGAGGCCACCTCGGTGGCGCCGAGGGTGACGAAGCTGCCGCTCGGGGTCTCGACCGTCAGTTTGACCTCGGGATCGAGGACGCGGAGCAATGCCTCGAAATCGCCGCGCAGCGCGGCGCGGCGGAAGGCAAGGGCCACCTCGCGTTGCTCACGCCCGGAGCCCGTCGGCCGGTCGGTGGAGCGCACCTTGCGGCGGGCGCGGCTGGCGATCATCTTCGTCGCATCGGGGGATTTGCCCAGGATCTGGCCGATTTCGGCGAAGGGCACCCCGAACATGTCGTGCAGGACGAACGCCAGCCGCTCACTCGGCGCGAGCGAATCCAGCACCACCAGCAACGCCAGGCCGACCGAATCGGCCAGTGCCACATGGTCGGGAGGTTCGGGCGCGTCGTCGACAATGAGGATGTCGGATATCCCCTCCTCGTAGGACAATTCGGATCGCGTGCTGCGAGAGCGCAACAGATCCAAGCTGATTCGCCCGACCACCGTGGTCAGCCACCCCGTGAGATTCTCGATGGCCAACCCGTCGTGGCGGGCCAAGCGCATCCACGCTTCCTGGACCACGTCCTCGGCGTCGGCATGGGAGCCGAGCATGCGGAAGGCGACCGCCCGCAGCCGCTCCCGCTGATCCTCGAACGCCTCGGTCACCAGGTTCCCCGGCCTGGTCGGCATGTCATCCCCTTCCATTGCGCTGCTGGCGCAGCGAGATTCGATTGCCATCGGGATCCACCGCCTCGATCCGGACCCCGAACGGATAGTCCACCGGCGCCTCCTCGAGGAAGGTGACACCGCGCTCGCGCAGGATCTCGACATCGCGGCGCAGGTTCTTGGACTCGAGAATGATCGGCCCGGGTGCGGCGATCTCTTCGGCCGCGACCGGTTGGCCCGCCGCGGATTCATGCGACCACAGGATGATCTCGATCGGGCTCCCGGGCGTCTTGACCGTGAGAAATCGGCCGTCCGGCCCGGAATGGTCGGCATGCTTCTCCAGACCGAGCCCGTCGGTATAGAACTTCAGGGCGCGATCCTGATCGGTGACATACACGGTCACGTACAGAACATTGGTCAGCACGAGGGTCTCCATTCGTCGGTGTCCGCGACCTCGGTGTTTCGGTCGTCGCTTATATGACGAACGGGCGCGTGAAAAGGTAACCGCCGAACCAGAACCGGCCGTGTCGAACCAGCGCTGCCGTGCTGTCGCCTCTGCGCTGCCAGTACCCTATTGCCCTGTGGCGCATGCGAATCCGGGTCTTCTACGGTGGGTGGCGAGTGTCGGGAGTCAGCGGTGAAGCGCCTACTTTTTCTCATCCTCGCGATCGTGGTGGCGGGATCGACCTTCGATTACGGTCGGTCGGCGGGCCACCTGGGGGTTGTGGTGGTGGCGGGTGTCGTGGTCTCGCTGCTGTTCATTGCCAAGGCCGTGGAATAGTTCGTCGGGGGGCACACTGGTGGCATGGACCCTGTCGTCGCTCTGCGTCAGATCGCGTTCTTCAAGGACCGAGCCCGCGAGGACCCCCGACGGGTGATGGCCTACCGCAATGCCGCCGACATCATCGAACGACTCGACGACGCGCAGCGCCAGCAACTGGGCCGCGCCAATGATTGGCAGTCGCTGCCCGGTATCGGCCCCAAGACCGCCGCGGTGATCGCCCAGGCCTGGTCCGGTCGCGAACCCGATGCCCTGACCAAGTTGCGCACCTCGGCCAAGGACCTGGGCGGCGGCGAATTGCGCGCCGCGCTCAAAGGAGACCTGCATCTGCACTCGAACTGGTCGGACGGCTCAGCCCCCATCGCCGAAATGATGGCCGCCGCCAAGGCATTGGGCCACGAATACTGCGCGCTGACCGACCATTCACCCCGCCTCACGGTCGCGAACGGTCTGTCGCCCGACCGGTTACGCCAACAACTCGATGTCCTGGACGAACTCCGCGAGCAGTTCGCCCCGATGCGCATTCTGTCCGGCATCGAGGTCGACATCCTCGACGACGGCACCCTCGACCAGGAACCGGACCTGCTCGACCGCCTCGACATCGTCGTCGCCAGCGTCCACTCCAAACTCAAGATGGAACCCGCCGCCATGACCAGGCGCATGGTCCGCGCGGTCTCCAACGCCCGGGTCGACATCCTGGGCCACTGCACCGGCCGCCTCGTCGAGGGCAATCGCGGCACCCGCCCGGAATCGAGCTTCGACGCCGAAGAGGTCTTCACCGCCTGCCGCGACCACGGCACCGCCGTCGAGATCAATTCCCGCCCCGAACGCCGCGACCCGCCCACCCGCCTGCTGAAACTGGCCTTCGACATCGGCTGCGACTTCTCCATCGACACCGACGCCCACGCCCCCGGCCAACTCGACTTCCTCGGCTACGGCGCCCAACGAGCCCTCGACCTAGCCATCCCCGCCGACCGAATCATCAACACCCACCCCGTCACCGACCTCCTCGCCCGCACCGGGGCATAACAAGGTCAGGGAGCCCTCCTCGCGGTGATTCGACGAATCTCCGCGCTGAGAGCTCCCTGACCTTGGTGCGAGGCTTCAGGACCGCGGGTCCTCGACTCGGGTGCCCTTGATGAGCCAGGTGGGGCCGTCGGCGAAGGATTCGATGATCTCGAAGAAGCGCGCGAAGTGCGGGCCCTTGGCGTGGACGTCGAAGGCGGCCTCGTCGTCGTAGGCCTCGTTGAGGTAGAAGCGGTTCGGGTTGTCGGCGTCGGTGATCAGTTCGAAGCGGCGGGTGCCGGGTTCGTCGGCGGCGGAATTGCGGCCGTCCTCGAGCGCGGCGGCAATGAACTGCTCGCGACGCTCGGCGGGAACCTCGAAGCTGACTGCGATGTGGTACACGGTATTTCGTCCTTCGTCGTCGTTTCGTGACGTGTTCGATCATGCGACGCGGACCTGGCACTACCCAGAGCCTTCCGATGCCTGGGCACCACATGCCTACCCCGAGGGAGCAGGCGTCAGCGGTTGGTGAGGAGGACGAAGGTTGTCAAAGTCGCGGTGGCGATGGCGAAAGCGCCGTGGGCCAGCACGACTCGGATCGGGAGGTTTGTGGCACGGGTTGCGCGGTGTGCTGCGCCGGGGCCGTCCAGGGCGGCCGAGCGGGATCGGTAGGTGGGGATCCAGCGGATGAACATGGTCGCGCCCAGGGTGGCGGTCACGGCCAGGAGGGCGACCGCGGAGGTGGCGATGTCGTGGTTACCGACGAAGACGAAGGTGGTCCAGGCGGCGGCGGTGACCAGCGCGAGGGTCACGTGTCCGAAGACGAGTGCGGGCGGGAGCCGGCGATGACGTCCGTGGCGCACGCGGGCCCGCCGCACCTCGCTCCGGGTCAACCACGCGCCGAGAATCAACGCCCCTGAGATCGCGGTGCAGACGAGCATCGCCAACGCTGCGTACCTCACCTTTCCGAGCGTAAGTGATGGTCACGGACCGCCGGTTCGGAATTCAGCAAACTCCGAGGAAAATCGTTGCGGCCCAGCGACGTTCGACATGCAGAGCCGTTCGTCTACTTTGCGATCGCTTTGCCGCCGGTGGGGCCGACGGCGAACCACGTGCCGCCGACACCCTGGCCGTTGAGGTCACCCGGCTGCTGATCCTTGGAGAAGTAGTAGACCGGCCACCCGCCCACGGTGATCTGGCAGGAACCGTCGGCGCGCTCGATGAATCCGGCCTGCGCGGGATCGACGCCATTGAGATACAGCCCCTGACCGCGCTTGACCAGCAGCGGCGGCCAGGTGACGGCGCAGTCGCCAGTGCAGTTGGACCGCGACGGCTTCGCGGTGTCCTTGTCGAAGCGATACAGCGAGCGGCCCTCGGCATCGGTGACTCGCGGGCCGACCGTGGGATCGGTGAGCACCCGCAGTTGAACCGCGTCGGTACCCTGCGGCGCGCTGCCGCTGTAGATATTGAGCCACCCCTGCGTCTTCACCAGTTGCGGTGCGGTCACCGACGTGTTCGGCGCGGCAGGATCCGCCACCGCGGTCGGCAGGCCCGCGACGGACAGCGCGGCGGACGCGGCGAGGGCGACGGCGGTCGCGCCGAGGGCGGTGAGAAGACGGGACACGGTATTCCTCCGAAGTTGAATTGCCTTGTTGGTGAAGGCAATTCTTCGGCCGACGGCCCGAAAGTTCTGTTCCCCCGACGACACCGGTTGTGTATCCGCCACAACACAACCGAACTGGCTCGACCTCGCTCGATGCGGCCGCTTAGGATCGGCCCATGCGTTATCCGGATGTGGGCCGATGAGTCTGGCCACGCTGCTCACCCTCGCTGATTCGCGATTGCCGATCGGTGGGCATGTGCATTCCGGTGGGGTCGAGGAGGCCGTGGCCTCCGGGCTGTTGCGAGATGTCGCGAGTGTCGAGCTGTATCTGCGGCGGCGAATCAGAACCTCGGGGTTGGTCGCGGCATCGCTGGCCGCCGCGGTCTGCGCCGGAACCTTGGAGCCGGGTCGGGCCGAGCTCGAGGCCGATGCCCGGACGCCGTCGCCGTCGGCCCGAACCGCCTCGCGCGCGCAGGGTCGGGGGCTGTTGCGACTCGCGAAACAGGTGTGGCCGGACGGGGATTGGGGCGCGCTGGGTTCCCGTCCGCATCTGTCGACGGTGTTCGGTGTGGTCGGGACCGTCTGCGCGGCCGCGCCCGAGGACATTGCCGCCGTCACCGTCTACACGACCATGACCGGCGCCGCGACCGCCGCGCAGCGCCTGCTCGCCTTGGATCCGGCGGCGGTCGCCGCCTGCACGATCCGCCTGGGCCAGGTGTGTGACGCCACCGCCCACGAGGCGGTCAAAGGTCTTGCCGCCCTCTCGGATCCATTGCAGGACGTGCTGGCCGAGCGGCATGTGCGCCGCGAGATGCCGTTGTTCGCGTCCTAGCCGGCCCTGGTTCGCGTCCTAGCCGGTCGGAGCCCGGGTTACATCGGGTTTACACCGCTGCGCCAGGATGAGGGAGGAAAGGAGCGAACATGCCACCTCACCTCATCGACGGGGAACCGCACGATCACAGTCACGACCGCCCCAAGCGGGAGCGGACGCCGGGGGAGCCGCTCCGGATCGGGATCGGCGGACCGGTCGGGTCGGGGAAGACCGCGTTGACGGCCGCGCTGTGCCGTCAGCTGCGCGACGAACTGTCGCTGGCCGTGCTGACCAATGACATCTACACCACCGAGGACGCCGACTTCCTGCGCCGGCACGCGGTGCTGCCGGACGAGCGCATCACGGCGGTGCAGACCGGCGGCTGCCCGCACACCGCGATTCGCGACGACATCACCGCGAATCTCGACGCCATCGACGATCTGATCGAGGCGAACCCGCCCCTGGATCTGATCATCGTCGAGTCGGGCGGCGACAATCTGACCGCCACCTTCTCCTCGGGCCTGATCGACGCCCAGATCTTCGTGGTCGACGTCGCGGGCGGCGACAAGGTGCCGCGCAAGGGCGGCCCGGGCGTCACCTGGTCGGATCTGCTGGTCATCAACAAGACCGACCTGGCCCCCATGGTCGGCGCGGATCTGTCGGTCATGGACCGGGATTCGACCAAGGTGCGCGAGGGCCGCCCCTTCGTGTTCACCTCCCTCACCGAGGATCCGGCCGCGACGCCGGTCCTGACCTGGGTGCGCGAACAGCTGAAGCTGGCCGCCGAACAGGATGCGGCGGCGGGCAGTGCCCATTCGCACTGAACTCCGCATTACCGCGACCGCCGGGACGCTGCCGCACATTCACGCGGTCGGCGGCCTGGCGGCGCGCCGCACCGGGATCGACACGGTGCACTTCATCGGCACGGCCGCAACGCCTTTGGGCGGTGATGTGCTGGATATCGTTGTCACCGTGGGGGCGGGCGCGCGACTGACCGTGCGATCGGTCGCCGCCACCATCGCGCTGCCGGGCCGGGAGACCCGGAAGTCGGTGGCGCACTGGCGCTTCCAGGTGGCCGCGGGCGGCGAGCTGGAATTCGATCCGGAGCCGACCGTGATCGCGGGCGGCGCGGAACACGAGACCTACACCAGCGTCGTTCTGGAAGAGGGTGCGCGCCTGCGCCTTCGGGAGCGGGTGCAGATCGGCCGCACCGGCGAGGATCACGGCTACTGGAGCGGTGAGCTGACGGCCGATGTCGGTGCGACACCGCTGCTGCGGCACCGGCTCGAACTCGGCGCGGACGCGGTCACCGAGGACGGGCTGTCCGGTCCCCGCGCCGTGGAAAGCATCCTCACCTATCCCGACGACCGCCAGGTCGAAACCACCGGACTGGACGCGGCCCTGCTGCCCTTGGCCGCGGGCGGCACGCTGTTCACCCGCACCGCCCGCCTGCTCACGATCTGACGGCCCGGGCTCCGGAAACACCGCCGGGCGGCACGCCGTTCGCGTACCGCCCGGTTGTCGGCTTGTGGCCGAACGATTCTCAGCACTCGGTGAGGTTCACCGCGAGGCCGCCGCGTGCGGTCTCCTTGTACTTGACGCTCATGTCCGCGCCGGTCTCCTTCATCGTCTTGATGACGTCGTCGAGGGAGACCTTGTGGCTGCCGTCGCCGCGCATGGCCATCCGCGCGGCGGTCACGGCCTTCACCGCGGCCATGCCATTGCGTTCGATGCAGGGGATCTGCACCAGCCCGCCGACGGGATCGCAGGTCAGGCCGAGGTTGTGTTCCATGCCGATCTCGGCGGCGTTCTCGACCTGTTCGGGTGTGCCGCCGATGGCCTCGGCGAACGCGCCCGCGGCCATCGAGCACGCCGACCCGACCTCGCCCTGGCAGCCGACCTCGGCACCGGAGAGCGAGGCGTTCTCCTTGATCAGCATCCCGATCGCGCCCGCGGTGAGCAGGAATCGAATGATGCCCTCCTCGTCCGCGCCCGGCACGAAGTCGACGTAGTGCGAGAGCACCGCGGGCAGCACGCCCGCCGCACCATTGGTCGGCGCGGTGACGACACGCCCGCCCGCCGCGTTCTCCTCATTGACGGCCATCGCGTAGATGGTGGTCCATTCGGTGCGGTGCATCATCGGATCGCCCTCGGCGCGCAACTGCCGGGCCGAGGTGGCAGCGCGGCGACGCACCTCCAGCCCGCCGGGCAGAATCCCCTCACGATTCAGCCCGCGGTCGACGCACTCCCGCATGACCTTCCAGATCTCGAGCAGCCCGGTGCGGATCTCCGCCTCACTGCGCCAGGCCTTCTCGTTCTCCAGCATGAGCGAGGAGATCGAAAGCCCCGTCTCGCGAGCGTGCTTCAGCAACTGCGCGCCGCTGCTGAACGGGTAGGCCAGCACGGTGGTGTCGTCCTTGTCGGGATCCGCGCACATCGAGTCCTCGTCCACCACGAACCCGCCGCCGACGGAGTAGTACGTCTTCTCCAGCAACGGAACCCCGTCGCGGTCGTAGGCGAACAGTGTCATCGCGTTGGCGTGGTACGGCAGCGCGCGCCGCATGTGCAGGATGAGCTGGGTCGGCTCGTCGAACGGAATCTCGTGCGTATCACCGATCTCGGTGCCCAACAGCCGCAGCCGCTTGGTGCGGCGGATCCGCGCCACATCCTCGTCGGCGACATCCGGATCGATGGTGCTGGGGGAGTGACCCTCCAGCCCGAGCAGCACCGCCTTGGGAGTGGCGTGGCCGCGGCCGGTCGCGCCGAGCGAACCGAACAGTTCGACACGGACCGAGGCGGTCTGGGACAGCAGTCCGTCTTCCTTCAGCCGGTTGGCGAAGAACTGCGCCGCACGCATCGGGCCCACGGTGTGCGAGGAGGAGGGGCCGATACCGATGGAGAAGAAATCGAAGACTGAGAGTGCCATGACCAGACCTTTGACTGCTCGGGCTTTGGATGGTGGAGGGTGGACTTGCGGAACCGAATTGCTCAGGCGTGCTGCAGGTTGCGATCGCGCTCGGTGCCGATGATGTCGTCGAGCGGAACCATGTCCTGCTCCGGCTCGGCGTCCAGCACCGGATCCGGGCCCGGCAGCCCCGACTCGTGTGCCTGCACACCGGCGCGCACGGCCCAGTAGTAGGTGGCCAGCGCGGCCACGGCGACCAGCGCGATATCGACGCCACCCGGAATCAGGCCGGTGCCACCGAAATCGGGCGAGCCCAGGGCGGACACGGTCGCCATGAAGATCAGGAAGGCGATCATCCACCACGCCGGAGCGAGCTGCTGGGCGATGGTGCGCTCACCGCGACGCCACAGCACGGCCACCGCGATCGGCACGGACAGCAGCGTGATGAACACGATGCGGCCGGTATTGGGCCAGTGCGTCCAGTACAGGGCGCAGGCGGCCAGGGTGAAGGCCAGCGGGGTGATGACATTGGCGGCCGGGAGCCGGAAGGGCCGCGGCAGTTCGGGCTTGGTCTTGCGGAACACGCCCACCGCGATGGGGCCGATCAGGTACGAGATGACCATGGCCGCGGAGACGATGCCGGCCAGCGCGTGCCAGCTGTGGCCGACGGTCACCAGCAGGATCAGCGAGAACGCGAGGTTCAGCCACATGGCCGGGCGCGCGGTGCCGTACCTGGGGTGCGACTCGGCCAGCTTCTTCGGGAAGAAACCGGTCTGCGCCAGGTTCTGCACCATGTACGAGGCCGAGGCCACGTTCGCGATATTCGCGCCGGACGGCGAGATGAACGCGCCGAACTGCAGCATGATCACCAGCCAGCCGAGCATGAGCAGCTTGGCGATATCGACGAACGGCGAGTTGAAATTGATTCCGACCCAACCGTGTTCGGCCAGCTGCTCGGGCGGGACCGCGCCGATGAAGGCGACCTGCAGCAGCATGTAGATGACCAGGCCGATCGACAGCGCGCCCACGAGCGCGGCCGGAATGGCCTTGCCCGGATTCTTCGCCGCGCCACCGAGATTGACCACGGCCTGGAAACCGTTGAAGGCGAACACGACACCGCAGGTGCTCACCGCGGTCAGCACCGCGGACCAGCCGTTGGGCGCGAAACCGCCGTAGCCGTGGAAGTTCTCGGTGTGGAAGCCCGAGGCGATGAGGGACACGACCGCCAGCACCGGAATGCCGAACTTGACCGCGGTGAGCAGATTGTTCACCCGGGCGAGCAATCCGACCGACCAGTAGCAGCACAGCCACAGCACCACGGTCAGCACGAACGCCATGCCCATGCCCGCGAGGGTCAGGGAGCCGTCTTTCATCAGGCCCTGCGCCCAGGAGAAGCTCCACGACGACATGTACTGCGTGCTGGCAATGGATTCGATGGGAATGAGGGCCGCGACCGCGATCCACACCGCCCATCCGGTAATGAAACCGAGGACCGGTCCGTGCGAGATGGAGCCGAAGCGGGCCATGGATCCGGGGAACGGATAGGCCGCGCCCACCTCCGCGTAGGACATGGCGATCAAGCCTATGAACACCGCACCGATCACCCAGGCGAGGATTGCCGCCGGTCCGGCGACCTGGGCGGCCTGTCCGGCTCCGAAGAGCCAGCCCGATCCGAAGATCGAACCAATGCCAATCATGATCAGGGCGAACAGACTCAGCCCTTTGCGGTTCGGTGAGGGAATGTCCATGCCATGGACATTACGGAGCAAACAAGGCCGCTTGAACGGACAAATGTCCTGAGTAGCACCGGACTTGCGGAATTTCAAGGACGCGCGCACGCGCCATACAAATCACATATTGGGCACTCAGCACATGACCGGCAACACATTCTCCGGCGGAATGATCGCGTGCGCGGCGGGAACCGGACCTCACCGCCGGTTCCCACCGCGTGCGCACATCTGTCAGCTGAAGCGGCTGTCGTCGTTGATGATTCAGTCGCCGACGACGCGGGGTGGTGCGTTGAAGCTGTTCACCGCGCCCACCATGGCACCGACCGCGGCACCCGCGGCGGCGGCGGGAACGGCGATGACCGCGGCGCCCACGGCGGCGCCGAGGGCGGGACCCGCGACCAGACCGACCGGAACGAAACCGGCGCCGACGACCAGACCCAGCACGCCGCCGACGGCGGCGGAGGTGAGCTCGATCGGGGCGGCGGTGGCGGCTCCGGCGACAGCGCCCATGGCGGCGGTGCCGATGGTCTGCCCGGCAATGCGGTCGGAGCGCGAACGCTCCATGCCGATCGAGTCGAGGAAGGTGGCGAGATTCGCCTCGACCTGAGCGGCATTGTCATTGATCTGGATCGCCTGTTCCTTGTCGATCCAGTCGGGAGCCGGGACCTGCACATCGCCGAACCGGAACATACCGGGCGGCGGGGCGATCGGCGGCACGGCCGGAACCGGGGCGGGCGGATGCAGCACGCCGACGGGGGCCAGGTAACTCTTGTCCGGGGCCGGGCGCGACCACTGGATGGAACTCTTGGTATCGCTCGGAATGTGCAGGCCCTCATAGGGACTCACATTCGGGGCGTCAGCGGCGGGCCACTGGGGCTTGGGCGCATCGTCGTGCTGCGCCGCGGGCGCGACCTCGGAGGGGGCGGCATTGGCCACACCGGATCCGACGATCGCCAAAACTAGCGGGACCGCGCCTGCCGCCACCACATTGCCGACTTTGTTGCGGTGGGGGTTCAGTGCTCGGTGCTTACCTGCGGCCATGCAGTTCCTTTCGCTCGGGAACATCGACGACCGACATTCGAACCCACCGGTCACCCGGATTGGTGATGAATCGGACGACTGGAAATCGTTGTTATAACTGAGAATTAGCCATTGTGTCGGTACGAGAACGCGAAAAGGGCTGGAATCCCTGGTGTTGGGATTCCAGCCCGGCTAGAGCGGCTATCACTCTTCGGTAGCTACTGCCCCGTCAACCGGTGCGGCAGCATCGATTTGGTTCGTGGCGTCGGACACCGGCGCGCCCGGGGTGGCCGGAGCCAGATACCCGTTCACCGCACCCACCGCACCACCGATGACCGCACCCGCGGTCGCGGCGGGCACGGCGATCAGGGTGACGGCCGCGGTCGCGCCCGCGGCCGGACCGAAGACCCAGCCCGCCGGTGCGAACGGCGTGCCCGCCATCGCGCCGATGAATCCGCCCATCATGCCGCCCGCGATCTCGAGCGGGGCCGCCACGCCCACGCCGATCGCCGCGCCCACGGCCGCGGTGCCGACGGTCTGCGCGGCCATGCGGTCCGAGCGGCTTGGCTCGAAACCGGCCGAGTCGTAGGTGCGGGCCAGCTCGGCCTCCGCGCCCGCGGCCACCGCGTTCACCTGGGCGGCCTGATCGGGGTTCATCCAGGCCGGGATGTCGACCTGGGTATCACCGAAGCGCAGCTTGCCCTCGGGTGCGGCGATGGGCGCGACATCCGGTGCGGCCAGCGGATCGGGCTGGTGCAGCTTGCTCTGATCCACCGGGGCCAGCGGTGCGTTGGGGATGTCGCGCACGCCGGTGGTGGAGTTGCGGCCGACCCGCACGGGCGCGACCGGTGCGACGGCATCGCCCGGGGCGAGCGCGTCCGCCTCGGCGGGCTCGGCCGCGGGCGTGCCCTCGACCTCGGCGGCGGTGGCGTCGAGATAGGTGTGCACCCCCTCGGCCATGGTCTGCGGCATCGGCACCGCGAGCTTGCCGAAGGGCGTGTCGATGACGACGCCCGGCTGTGCGTCGGTGCCGCCCGGGGTGGCGGCGGGCTGATTGTCGATCACGGTCGAGGAGTTCTCGTCCGACGAAACCGGTTCGGCCGCACTGGTTCCGGTGGTGGCGAGGGCGGCGACCAGCGGCAGCGCGCCCGCCACCGCCAGAGAACCCAAGCGGCGTCGCGTGGCGGTGTTCTTCTCACGAACCAAATCGACCGGTTGGCGTTTGCCCATGAATGACCTTTCTCCCGAATGTCAACGGATGTCGAACATTCGGATCCGGGCGGTGTGCCGGATTGGTCGGGCACGCCGCCCGGTCAGGCCATAGTGGAGACCGAGTGGAATCGAGTGTCAGCCCGCGCGCTGCGCGGTGGATTCACCCGATTTGTCATTCGCCACGGATTTGCCGTTCCCCGAGGAGGATTCGGCGCCGATCTGCTTGGCCAGCTGCGCCGCCTCGGCCGGATCGTCGAGCGCCTCGAGCGCGAGTCGCGCGAACACCCACTGTTCGGTGGCCGCCATCTGACCGCGGTGGCGACCCAGGAAGGAGACGAACCACTCCAGCACGGTGACGAAGCGGCTGCGGAAGCCGACCAGGTACCACAGGTGCAGACCCAGCCACGCCAGCCAGGCGAAGAAGCCGCTGAACTCGAGCTTGCCGACCTGGCAGACCGCGTTGAACCGCGACACCGTGGCCATCGAGCCCTTGTCGAAGTACTTGAAGGGCTTGCGCTCCTCCACCTTCTGCTTGCCCTCGACCTCGGCCTTGATGTTCTTGGCCGCGTAGGTGCCGCCCTGGATCGCACCCTGCGCCTGGCCCGGCACGCCCGGCACCGACATGAGGTCGCCGACCACGAAGATGTTCGGGTAGCCCTTGATGGTCAGGTCCGGCTCGACGATGACGCGTCCGGCCCGGTCGGTTTCGGTGCCCTTGGACTTCTGCGCCAGGATCTTGCCCAGCTCACTGGCCTGCACACCGGCCGACCACACCTTGCATGCGGATTCGATGCGCCGCTCGGTGCCGTCGGGATCCTTGATGGTGACCCCGCGCGCGTCCACATTGGTGACGATGGCGTTGAGCTGGATCTCCACGCCCATCTTCTCGAGCCGCTTGGCGGCCTTGCCGCCCAGCTTGGGGCCCATCGGGGCGAGCACCGCGCCCGCACCCTCGACGAGGATGACGCGCGCGTCGCGGGTGTCGATATTCCGGAAGGTGCCGTCCAGGGTGCGGTCGGCGAGTTCGGCGATCTGCCCGGCCAATTCGACGCCGGTGGGTCCCGCGCCGACCACCACGAAGGTCATGAACCGGTCGCGGGTCTCCTGATCGGTGGCCAGCTCGGCCTCCTCGAAGGAGCCCAGGATGCGCGCGCGTAGTTCGAGCGCGTCGTCGATGGTCTTCATGCCGGGGGCGTAGGTGGCGAAGTGGTCGTTGCCGAAGTAGGACTGCTGCGCGCCCGCGGCCACGATCAGGCTGTCGAAGGGGGTGACGTAATCCTGGTTGAGCAGTCGCGAGGTGACGGTGCCGTTCGCCACGTCGATGTCGTTGACGTCGCCCATGATGACTCGCACGTTCTGCTGCTTGCGCAGCACGATGCGGGTGGCCGGGGCGATCTCGCCGACCGAGAGGATGCCGGTGGCCACCTGGTACAGCAGCGGCTGGAACAGGTGGGTGGAGGTCTTGGAGATGAGAGTGATGTCGACATCGGCCTTGCGCAGGTGCTTACAGGCGAACAGTCCACCGAACCCGGACCCGATCACCACCACCCGATGGCGCTGTGCGACGGATTTCTCGGCGTTCATCTAGTTCCTGCTCCTCGCCAGACGGTGAAAAACTACGACAACTCACCCGTAACGGTAGTGCAGCGTGAGGCGCGACGACCAATCAGGACCGCCGAAAAACGGACCTATGAGACAACCCTCTTGAAAATACAAGACGGGCGGTCGTTCAGCGGGAATTGTCGGGAAGTCGTGGCGAGGAGCCCGGCGTCACCGGTCCTGGACCGGACTCGTCACCGACCCTGGAACAGCAGTTGGGCCACGTGCGTGGTGGTTTCGGCACCGTCCGCGTAGCCGCCCTGATCACCCTGCTCGGTCATGATGGCGAGGGTGTAGCGCTCGCCGGGGCCCGCGAAGCCGACCGAATTGACGACCCAGCCGCCCTGCTCGTCGGACCAGCCGTTCTTCAGGCCCGGGCTCATGGCCGCGCCCGCGCCCCACACGCCCCAGTGCTGGTTGGTGTCGACGTGGCGCATGCGGTCGAGCAGGTAGGCGCGGTCGTCGGGGTGCATGCGGGTCAGCACGTTGTCCATGAGCCGATCCAGGTCGGCGGGGGAGCACTGCTGGAAACCCCAGTCCGGGAACAGCTTGACCTGCTCGATATTGGTGGTCGGCACCATCGGGACCAGGCCGGTCATGCCATTGGCGCGGAAGGCGTTGTTGAACGCCATGCGGTCGATGCCCGCGTACTTGTTCCAGAGGATGTCGGCGGCATTGTCATTGGAGGTTGCCAGCATGGACTCCATGAGCGCGCGGTCGTCGGGGCCCAGCTGGATCGCACCGACGCGGGCGCGATTCAGCAGATCCTCCGCGATTGCCAGCTTGATGGTGGAGGCGGTCCAGAAGTTCGTGTCCGCGTTGCCATTTCGGTAAATGCCGCCGGTGACCCGGTCGCGCATCACATAACCGGTGACGCCGGGCCGGCCGGCGAGATAGGAATCGACCGCGGCGATGCGGTTGCTCATATCGGCGTCGAATCCGGCGATCGGGCCCTGGGTGTGCGCGGGGATGGCGCCCGCGACGGGAACGAAGGCCGGGGCGGCCGGAATCAGGGCCGCGGCAGCGAGGACACAAGCGGAAGAGGCCACGCGCCGGGCCTTGGGGGAACGCACGAGGGAACACAATAGAGGTGACAATGCCCGATACGCACGTCTTGCAGGCCAACGGCGGTTATGTTATCGAATCGACACTGTCGCACCGAGTTTCGTGGTTCTCAGTGGAATGCGGCGCGTAGCTCTTCGATACTGCGTCCGTTGAGTCGATAGCAGTGCTCGAATGCCTCGGTGTGGCGCTCGCGCGGCCAGGACTGTAGGACCACGCCGCGTCCGTAATGCCGAGAGTTGACGAGCTCCCAACGGTCTCCCACCCGGCGAACCGTGAAACCGGTTCTGGGAACCAGGGGAATCACCGACGCAGACATCGATGTGAACCAGCCTTTCGAAGACAACTACCTACCTCCCCGAAACGCACTGTCGCATACCACACTCGAATTTCAGAGTGACGCGCCCTAGCAAATCTTCGGCGTGTGGCAGGTGTCACCCGGCGAGCCGTGAGGGGTGGTGTTTGCATGTCGTTCGCCAACTGTATAAACACAGCTCGTGCACATTCACCGGGCCGAACGAGCGGACACGCTCGCGGACGCGCTGGCCGAGCTGCTCGCCGATCCGCTCGGCGATCCGTTCACCCCGGAAGTGGTCGCGGTGCCCGCCAAGGGCATCGAACGCTGGCTCAATCAGCGGCTGGCCACGGTCCTCGGGACCGGCGGGGCCGCGGGAACCGATGGTATCTCGGCCAATATCGATTTCGCCGATCCGGCCGGGCTGGTGGCGACGGTGCTGGCGGAGGCGACGGGGGTGGATCCGGAGCAGGATCCGTGGTCGCCGGAGCGACTGGTGTGGACGCTGCTGCCGGTATTGGACGAGGTGTTGGCCGAGCCGTGGGCCGCGGTGCTGGCGCGGCATCTGGGCCACGGTGATCAGGGGGGTTACCGAATCGGGCGGCGGTACGCGACGGCGGCGCGGATCGCGGCGCTGTTCGATAGTTATGCGGCACAACGCCCGGCGATGATTACCGACTGGTCGGATGGTCGCGATGGTGATGGCGCGGGCAACACGCTGCCACCGGATCTGCTGTGGCAGCCCCTGCTGTGGCGGCGACTGCGCTCGGTCGTGGGTGTGCCGAGCCCGGCCGAGCGGCTGGGCGCGGCGTGCGCGCGGCTGCGGGCCGACCCGACGATCGTGTCGCTGCCGGAACGGATTTCGCTGTTCGGGGTGACACGGCTGACCACCGATCAGCTGGAGGTGCTCTCGGCGCTGTCCTCGGGGCGGCAGGTGCACCTGTGGCTGGTGCATCCGAGTCCGGCGCTGTGGACCAAGCTCGCCGACGCCGAGGTGACCCCGAATTCCGGTGTGCGGGTGCGGCATCCGCTGCTGGCCGCGCTCGGGCGGGACGTGCGGGAGCTGCAGCAGCGGTTGTCGGGATACGACCACATCGACACCTATCACCCGCGCCCGGACACCGTGGGGCCGCGCACGCTGCTGTCGGAATTGCAGGCCGCCGTTCGGCAGGACCGCTGGTCGCTCATGCCGGAGCCGGGGCTGGCCGACGGGACCGTCGCCGTGCACTCCTGTCACGGGCCGTCGCGGCAGGTGGAGGTGCTGCGCGACGCGCTGCTCGGATTGTTCGCCGCCGACCCGACTTTGGAGCCGCGCGACGTGATCGTCATGTGCCCGGATGTGGAGAGCTACGCGCCGTTGGTGCGCGCGGCATTCGGGCAGTGGTCCCTGGACGGGGCCGAACCGGGGCATCCCGCGCACGGGCTGCGGGTGCGGCTGGCCGACCGGGCGCAGCGGGCGGTGAATCCGCTGCTCGATGTGATCGGCACGCTGCTGGACATGGCCGACGGGCGCGTCACCGTCACCGAGGTGCTGGATCTCTGTGCGGCCGAACCGGTTCGGCTGCGCTGCGGATTCGACGACGACGATATCGAGCGACTGCGCGAGTGGGCCACCGAGACCGGGGCGCGCTGGGGGATCGGGCAGCGCCAGCGGCAGGCGTTCGGGCTGGGTGACTTCGCCCAGAACACGCTCAATGCCGCGGTGGACCGGATTCTGCTCGGGGTCGCGGCGGGTGAATCCAGCGAGGACTGGCTGGATCTGGTGCTGCCCCTGGACGACGTGGACAGCAATGACATCGATCTGTCGGGGCGGTTCGCGGAATTCGTGGATCGGTTGGCGGTGTGCCTGCGGGATCTGCGCGGGTCGACGCTGGAGGAGCCGGCGGGGTCGGCGCGGCCCGCCGCCGAATGGTCGGCGGTCCTGGGGCGGGCTCTCGATCTGCTCACCGATGTGCGCTCGAGTGATGGGTGGATGGGTGTGCAGGCGCGGCGGGAGCTGGCCACGGCTCTCGAACCGGCTGGTCTGATTCCTTTGCGGCTCAGTGATATCGGCGCGCTGTTGAACGCGCGGCTGGCCGGGCGGCCCTCGCGCGCCAACTTCCGTACCGGGGAGCTCACGGTGTGCACCATGGTGCCGATGCGCTCGGTGCCGCATCGGGTGGTGGTGCTGCTCGGACTCGACGACGAGGTGTTCCCGCGTGCCGGTGGCGTGGACGGCGACGACGCCCTGGCCCGGCATCGACTGCCCGGAGATCGCGATCCGCGCAGCGAGGACCGGCAGCTGCTGCTCGACGCGATCATGGCCGCCGGTGAACGACTCGTGTTGCTGCACACCGGATCCGACCCGGTCTCGGGCGCGCACCGCCCGCCCGCCATTCCGCTCGCTGAACTCCTCGACACCGTGCGCGCGCACGTCGGCGCGGCCGCCATGGACCGGGTCGTGACGCGACACCCGTTGCAGCCCTTCGATCGTCGCAACTTCCGCATCGAGGAGCCGTTCAGCTTCGACACCGTCGCGCTGGCGGGCGCGCAGGCCGCGAGTCGCGCGCCGGGACCGCGTCCGCCGTTCCTGCCCACGCCGCTGCCCGCCGCCGCACGCGGAGATGTCGAGCTGGCGGATCTGGTGGCCTTCGCCGAGCATCCGGTGCGCGCGTTCCTGTGGCAGCGCTTGGGCATTCGGGTGCCCGAGGAAGAGGAGGAGATCGCCGACCGGCTGCCCATCGAGCTCGACGGACTCACCAAATGGAATATGGGCGAGCGCATGCTGAGCGCCCGCCTGACCGGTGTCGATCCCAATGTCCTGCGGGCGGCCGAATGGCGGCGCGGGTCGCTGCCGCCGTTCAGCCTCGGCGCGGCCGTGCTCGACGAGGTGGAAAGCACCGTCGACCAGCTGGTTCGGGTCGCGCGTCCGTTGCACGAAATCCCTTCCCGCACCATCGATATCGCTGTCGAACTGGGTGACGGCCGCCGTCTCACGGGCACCGTGCCCGACGTTCACGACGATGCCCTGCTGCGCACCACCTACTCGCGGCTGGCTCCCAAACATCGCATGGCCGCCTGGATTCGGCTGCTCGCCCTCGCCGCCACCGGCACCCACCAGAGCTGGCGGGCGATCACCATCGGCCGCGGCAAACACCACCGGCCCGCCTGGCAGTCCACCCTGACCGCGCCCACCGCGGCGTTGGCGCGCGGAATTCTGCGTGATCTGGCCGACCTGCGCGACGAGGGCCTGTCCGAACCGCTGCCCATCGCACCGGCGGCCACGGCCGTCTATGCCGAACGCCGCCTCGCCGGAGCCACCCCCGATGACGCACTCGAAGCCGCCGAACAGGAATTCGACGGCCGCTTCGGTGAGAACACCGACCGCTACCTCCGCCACGTCCTGGGCCCGGCCCCGCGCTTCCGTCAGCTCACCGAAGCCGCCGCCCCCGCCCTGCCCGGCGT
This sequence comes from Nocardia sp. CDC153, assembly GCF_035818515.1. Lineage (NCBI taxonomy): Bacteria > Bacillati > Actinomycetota > Actinomycetes > Mycobacteriales > Nocardiaceae > Nocardia > Nocardia sp. CDC153. The sequence continues at coordinate 231,220 of NZ_JAYKYU010000004.1, forward strand.
CGAATCCGAACCCACCCGTTTCGGTGAACTGGCGCGTCGCCTCTGGAATCCGTTGCTCACCAACGAGAATCAGGGGCAGCCATGACTGACGACCTGTTCTCCCTCACCGATCCGGACCTGGCCCCGCGCCCGGCCACCCGCACCCGCCGCCGCGGTGACACCACCGCGGGCGAACCGCGCCGCCGCCGCGAGCCCGCCACCTCGGAACCGGAGGTGCCGGAGCTGTTCGAGCTGCCCGCCGAGCGGGACTCGCCCGCGTCCGCGGAAGCTCCTGCACCACCGGTGGACACGAGTGCCGCATCCGGTCGAGGCCGCTCCGATCACTCGAGCCGAGACGGCGTGCTCGGGCTCGACACCGAGGTCGTCGTGCGGAACCTCCCGGTGCCCGAACAGGCGCGGGACGGCGGCGTGCTTCCCGGAATGGGAGCCGAGATCGTCTCCGACGTGCCGGATGCCCAGGTGTCGAGTGAGCCTGCTGGACAAGGGCTGTGGGAGGAGGAGCCGCGCGAAGCCGAGCCGGGCGGGATGGCCGGTGCAACCGACGGCGGGGACGTTGTGGCGCTGGGGGATTCGGCGAATCGGTTCGAGCTGACCGGGGCGCTGCCGGTGGGGACGACGGTGCTCGAGGCGAGCGCCGGGACAGGTAAGACGTATGCCATTGTCGGGTTGGCGGTGCGGTTCGTCGCCGAGATGGGGGTGGACGTCTCCGAATTGCTGCTGGTGACGTTCAGTCGGGCGGCCACGCAGGAGCTTCGCGAGCGGACCCGGGATCGGTTCGTGGGGGTGGCCGCGGCCCTGGGGGACCCGGAGCGGGCGTTGGCTTCCGGGGACGAGTTGATTCGGCATCTGGCGCAGGGGAATCCGGGGGAGATCGCGGCGCGGCGCGAGCGGCTGCTGGCCGCGCTGTCGGATTTCGACGCGGGAACCATTGCCACGACGCACAGTTTCTGCCAGCGGATGCTCGACGAGCTGGGATTGGCGGGGGAGCAGGACCCGGGGGTGCGGCTGGTGGAGGGCATCGACGATGTCGTGTCCACCGTCGCCGATGACTTGTATCTGAGCCGGTATGCGCGTGGGGGCGCGCCGTTCGGACCCGCCGACGCGCAACGATTGGCCGCGGCGGCCGTGGGAGATCCGCACGCGATGTTGCAGCCCGAGGCCGACGGGGAGGACGATCCGGCGGCCGAGCGGGTCGCGTTCGCGGAGGCCGTGCGGGTGGAAACGGCTCGGCGGAAACGGCTTTCAGGGCTGCGGGACTTCGATGACCTGCTGGTGCTGCTGCACGAGGTGCTCGCCGATCCCGAGCACGGGCCGCGCGCCTGCCAGCGGATTCGGGATCGGTATCGGGTCGCCCTGGTCGACGAGTTCCAGGACACCGACCCGCTGCAGTGGGACATCTTGCGGCGCGCCTTTCACGGGCATGCGACGCTGGTGCTGGTCGGTGATCCCAAGCAGGCCATCTACGCCTTCCGCGGGGCGGAGGTGCTCAGCTATCTGGACGCGGTCGCCCACGCCGACTGCAAACGGGAGCTGACCACCAATCGGCGCAGCGACGCCGGATTGCTGACCGCGCTGGAACACCTGCAGGGCGGAGCTGCCCTGGGGCACAAGGAGATCACCGTGCACCGGGTGGCGGCGACCCGGCCGTTCTCCCGGCTGTCCGGTCCGCCCGAGCGGGTGACGCCGCTGCGACTGCGGTGTCTGCCGCGCAAGGGCGCGGGGTCGCTCAACAAGGCGGGCTTCCCGACCGTGGGCCGCCAGCGCGAGCGCGTCGCCATCGACGTGGCGGCCGATATTGTCGGGCTGCTCGAATCCGGTGTGCGCATCAATGCCGGAACTCCCGACGAAAGGCCGCTGGGCCCCGGCGATATCGCCGTGCTGGTGCGCAATCGCAACCAGCTGGAGATGGTGCGCAAGGAGCTCGAGACGGCCGGGGTCGCCTCCGTACTGGCCGGTGGCGCCAGCGTTTTCGGCACGCCCGCCGCCACCGAATGGCTGTGGGTCCTGCACGCCCTCGAACAGCCGCACCGCGCCGACCGGGTACGCCTGGCCGCCGGTACCGCACTGCTCGGGCTGAGCGCGGCGGACATCGACGCCGGGGGAGCGGATCTGGTCGGCCGCCTCAGCGCCGAGCTGCGGGATTCGGCGCGGCTGTTCGCCCGCGCCGGATTCGCCGCAGTCGCCGAAAAGCTCAGCGCCGAAACGAAACTGGCTCCCCGCCTGCTCGCCCTGGAAGGCGGGGAACGCCAGCTCACCGATCTGCGGCAGATCGCCCAACTCCTCGACGAGGCCGCGCTGCGTGAGGGATTGGGTCTGTCCGCCCTCACCCGCTGGCTCGCCGACCGGGTGCGCGATCCCGCGTCGGGAAGCGTGGCCGACCGCAGTCGTCGCCTCGATCGCGATGCCGCGGCCGTGCAGATCGCCACGGTGCACGCGAGCAAGGGCCTCGAATTCCCGGTCGTCTACCTGCCTTTCGCCTGGGACGCGGCCAAACTGCGCAACCCGCCGACCCTGCTCTTCCACGATGAGCAGGGACGGCGCGTGCTCGACGTGGGCGGACCCGACGCCCCGGGCTACAGCTCCCGTCGGCTGCGGGCGGAGGCGGAAGAACAGGCCGAGGAACTGCGCCTGCTGTACGTGGCGCTGACCCGCGCGGGCGCACAGGTGATCGCCTGGTGGGCACCGGCCTTCGACACCCAGACCGCGCCCCTGCACCGCATGCTGCTCGGCCGCGAACCGGGCAGCCCGGCGGTTGCCGACAAGGTGCCGGTGCCCGCGGATTCGGTTGTGCTCGAACGCATTCAGGAATGGGCGTCGACCGCCGAACCCGGCGTGATCGCGATCGAACCGGTTCGTGAGATCACCCGGACGCGCCTGCCCGTCGACGACAAGGCCACCGCCGCAGCACCCTTGGCGGCCGCTCACTTCGACCGCACGCTGGACCAGGCGTGGCGGCGCACCTCCTACTCCGCGCTCACGGCCGGAGCCCACGACGCCCTGCCCGCCGCGGACCTGCCCGAGGGCGGCGGTATCGCCGACGAGCCCGCCACCCCGTCGGTGCTGGCCGACGATCTCGACGTGTTCGCGGGAGCCATGCCGTCGCTGATGAATTCGCTGCCCTACGGCGCGGAATTCGGCACCCTGGTGCACGAGGTCCTCGAATACGTCGACACCGACGCGCCCGATCTGGCCGGGGAGATCCGGGCCCGCTGCCTGCACGCGGTCGGCGAGCAGATGTTCGACGCCGACCCGGATGTGCTCTCCGGTGCGCTGCTGGCGGTCATGCACACACCCATCGGCTTCGGGACCCTCGCTGATTTCGCGACCCGGGACAGGTTGAGCGAGCTCGATTTCGAGCTGCCCCTCGCGGGCGGCGACGACCCCACCGCCACGCGGGTCACCGTGCCACGCATCGCCGATTTGTGGCGACGCCACGTCCCGGCCGACGATATCTTCGCCCCCTACGCCGATCAGTTGGCGCATCTGGACGACACTCCGCTGCGCGGGTATCTCACCGGCAGTATCGACGCGGTCCTGCGCACCACCGGACCGCGATTCATCGTGGTCGACTACAAGACCAACCGGCTCGGCACTGGCGATCTCACCGTCGCGCACTACACCCGCGACCGGATGGGCGCGGAGATGATGCGCTCGCACTACCCCTTGCAGGCCATCCTGTATTCGGTTGCGCTGCACCGGTATCTGCGCTGGCGGCTGCCCGGATACCGACCGGACGAACACCTCGGCGGCATTCGGTATCTGTTCGTGCGCGGCATGGTCGGGCCCGACACCCCGGACGGCTGCGGCGTTTTCGACTGGCACCCGCCCGCCGAACTGATCATCGAGCTGTCCGCCCTGCTCGCCGGAGACACGGAGGTGCTGGGCCGGTGACCTCAATTCAATTGGCGCAGCGCGGGACCGGGCTGTTGCAGGTGTTCAATACCGCCGGGGTGTTGTCGGCGGCCGATGTGCATGTGGCGTTGCGGCTGGCTCGGCTCGGCGGGGAACGGTCCGAGGCGGCGGTCTTCGCCACCGCGCTGGCCGTGCGCGCCGTGCGATCCGGGTCGGTGTGCCTGGAAGTGCGGCGCATGCACGAGATCGGTGTGGATGCCGAGGGCACCGAGGAATCGGCCATCGATCCGACCACCCTGCCGTGGCCGGAAGTCGAATCCGTCATCGCCGCACTGCGAGTCAGCCCACTGGTGACCGGCAGCCCGTCGGGGCCGCTGCGTCCGTTGCGCTTGATCGACCCACCCGGCGGGGCCGAAGCCGGTCCGCTTCTCTACCTCGACCGGTACTACCGGCAGGAAGAGACCATCCGGCGCGTGCTGACGGAGCGGGCCGCCTCGCATCCGATGGTGGACGCGGAATTGGTTCGGCGCGAACTGGATCGGCTGTTTCCGGATCAGAGCGGTCCCGGCGACCCCCTCGACCGGCAGCGGTTGGCGGCCGCGCTCGCCGCCACCCAGTGGACGACCGTGATCGCGGGTGGCCCCGGTACCGGCAAGACGCACACCATCGCTCGGGTATTGGCGCTGCTCGTCGCGCATCAGCAGGCCATTCCCGGTGCGCCCGCGCTACGCATCGCGCTGGCCGCGCCGACCGGTAAAGCCGCCGCGCGCATGCAGGAGTCGGTGCGGGAGCAGGCGGGGGATATCGGACTGCCCGAACTCACCGCCGCCACCCTGCACCGGCTGCTCGGCTGGCAGCGCGGGGGCGCGGGCCGGTTCAAACACAACGAGTTCAATCGCCTGCCCTACGACGTGATCGTGGTCGACGAGACCTCCATGGTGTCGCTGACCATGATGAGCCGCCTGCTCCCCGCCGTCCGCCCGGACGCCCGCTTGGTCCTGGTCGGCGACCCGGACCAGTTGGCCTCCGTCGACGCGGGCGCGGTGCTCGCCGACCTGGTGGCGGGACCGGTTCCGGGACAGGCGAATCCGGCCCTGGATCGCATTCTCGGCGGCGATCCGGACGGCACCGGCGCGCATCCGGACGCGCTGTCGGGCCGGGAGCGGGAACGCCTGCGCGGCGGCATCGTTCGCCTCACCCGCGGCCGTCGCTTCGGTGGCCGCATCGCCGAACTCGCCGTCGCCATCCGCGCTGGTGACGCCGACGCGGCCCTTGCCCTGCTCGCCGACGGCGGCGACGAATTGTCCCTGTACGGGCCCGACGACATCACCGAGGTACGCGCCGACGTCCTGCGCGCCTCCCGCGAAGCCACCGACGCCGCGCTCGCCGGGGACGCGACCGCCGCTCTCACGGCCCTCGAATCCCACCGCCTGCTCTGCGCCCACCGCCAGGGCCCCTACGGCGTCGAACGCTGGGACCGGCTGGCCGCGGGCTGGGTCACCGCGGCGGGCATCAGCGCCGATCCCGGTGCCGCGCACTGGTATCCGGGCCAGCCGCTGCTGGTCACCGCCAACGACCACGAAGCCCGCATCTACAACGGCGACACCGGCGTCATCGTCCGCATGCCCGACGGCACCCTGCGCGCCGCCCTCCAACGCGGCACCGAACCCTACCTCGTCCACCCCACCCAATTCCCCGGCGTCACCACCGTCTACGCCATGACCATCCACCGCAGCCAGGGCAGCCAATACGACACCGTCTCGGTCGTCCTCCCCGGCCCCGAATCCACCCTCCTCACCCGAGAGCTGCTCTACACAGCCATCACCCGAGCCCGCCGCCACGTCCGCATCCTCGGCACCGAAGACTCCATCCGCTCCGCCATCGCCCGCCGCGTCCTCCGAGCCAGCGGCCTCCGCAACCGCGATTGATCCCGGGAGTCGCGGGGATTGTGGGGGAATTCTTGTTGCGGGGTCGATAGGCTGGAGCTATGGCCACTACACCCGAGCACGTCGATGTGCTGATTGTCGGGGCCGGGTTGTCCGGTGTCGACGCCGCTTACCATGTGCAGCACGCGTTTCCGTGGCGGAGTTACGCCATTCTGGAGATGCGGGGGGCCAGCGGGGGGACCTGGGATCTGTTCCGGTATCCGGGGATTCGATCCGATTCGGATATGTTCACGCTCGGGTATCGGTTCAAGCCGTGGCTGGGGGACAAGGCCATTGCCGATGGCGAGTCGATTCTCGCGTATGTGCGCGACACCGCCGCGGAGAACGGGATCGACAAGCACATCCGCTATCGGCACCGGGTGGTGCGGGCCGAGTGGTCGTCGGAGGACGCGCGGTGGACGGTGACCGTCGACCATGACGGCGAAACCGTGATCATGACCGCGAACTTCCTGTTCAGCTGCTCGGGCTACTATCGTTACGACGAGGGATACACCCCGGAATTCGCGGGCACCGAACGCTTTTCGGGTCCGATCATCCATCCCCAGCATTGGCCCGGGCAGGTCGATGTCGCGGGTAAGCGGGTGGTGATCATCGGGTCCGGGGCGACCGCCGTCACCCTCGGTCCGGCCCTGGTCGAGCAGGGTGCGCACGTCACCATGCTGCAACGCTCGCCCTCGTACATCATCTCCATGCCCGCCGAGGACGGACTGGCCAACCGCGCCCGCAGATTCCTGCCAGCGCGCGCCGCCTACGCCCTGGCGCGCGGCAAGAATGTCGCGCTGAGCACGCTGATGTATCAACTCTCGCAACGCTATCCGAAGCGGATGCGGGCCTGGATCCGCGGCTGGCAGGAGCGCTGGCTGCCCAAGGGCTACGACCTCGACACGCACTTCAATCCCAGCTACAAGCCGTGGGATCAGCGACTGTGCCTGTCGCCCAACGGCGATTTCTTCCGCGCCATCCGCAAGGGCGATCTGGATCTGGTCACCGACCGCATCGACACCTTCACCGAGACCGGGCTGCGCCTGGAATCCGGCCGCGACCTCGACGCCGACATCATCATCACCGCCACGGGTTTGAACCTCATCCCCTTCGGCGGCGTCGAACTCGTCGTGGACGGCCGCAAGATCAATCTCCCGGACACCATGGCCTACAAGGCGATGATGCTGTCCGAGGTGCCGAACTTCGCCTACATCATCGGCTACACCAACGCCTCCTGGACGCTCAAGGCGGATCTGGTGTGCGAGTACGTGATTCGGCTACTGCGCCATATGGACGCCCACGGGTATGTCAGCGCCACCCCGGTCCGCGACCCCTCCGTCGGCACCGCGCCCTTCCTCAATTTCGAGCCCGGTTACGTGCTGCGCTCCCTGGACATCCTGCCGAAGCAGGGCGATCGCGCCCCGTGGAAGCTCCACATGAACTATCTGCGCGACCTGCCGAAACTGCGGTACGGCAAGGTCGCCGATCCTGCCATGCGTTTCGAACGCGCCCGGTCGTCGCAGGATTCGGTCAAGACGGCGTGATCCGCGCGTTCAGGCCCCGCTCGAGGTGATCGAGCAGGGCCCGCGTGCGGCGCGGCAGCGCGGGGGAGTCGGTGTAGGTGGCGTAGATGTCCGCGCTCGGCGTCGGAATCTCCGGCAGCACGTGGACCAGGGCCTCCCCGCGCAGGAGCGGCGCCACATGCCAGAGCGAGCGCATGATCAGGCCGCGCCCCTCGAGACACCAGCGGGTAATGACATCGCCGTCATTGCTCACCAGATTGCCCGCCACCCGCACAGCCGTCTCCGGCTGGTCGAAGCGCCAGAGCGCGTAGTCACTCTCGTTCTCGCGCAACACGATGCAGTTGTGGCGCTCCAAGTCCGAGAGCTGTCGCGGGGTGCCGTGCTCGGCCAGGTATCGCGGTGCGGCGCAGACGATTCGGCGGTTCCGGCACAGGCGCTTGGCGGTGAGTCGGGAATCCGGGAGAGAGCCCACGTGAATATCCAGATCGAACCCGGTCCCCGCGATATTGAGCGGCACCGACGACAACTCCAGATCGACCTGGACGCGCGGGTGCAGCGCCGCGAACTCGGCCACCAGATCGGCGATGTGTGCCCGCCCGAGCCCGATGGTGGAACGCACGTGCAGACGGCCACGCAGATCCGCGTGCTGCTCGGCGATCGAATCCTCGAGCTCCTCCAACTCGGCGGTCAACCGCGCGGCCCCCGCCGCATAGCGCTCACCCTCGGGCGTGAGCGTGAACCGTCGGGTGGTGCGCTGAACGAGCGGCACGCCCAAGCGGTCCTCCAGCTGCGCGAGCCGCTTGCTCACCGCCGACACCGAGATGCCGAATTCGCGGGCGGCCTCGGTGAGACTGCGTGAGCGGGCCACGACATCGAAGAACAGAATGTCGTCCGCGAAGCCGCCGCGCACCCGAACCTCCCGACACTGTTTCCATTCCGGCAAAAGTCTCTTGCGCCCGCGCCACTTTCGACGCCGAGTCCCCGGAGCCTACCGTTGTGATCCAGCCGACAGCAATGACGCCGGGTCGGCAGTGAGGAGACCGGAAATCATGACGCGCGTGCACCGAATCGCGGTAATTCCAGGGGATGGGATCGGCAAAGAAGTCGTGCCGGAGGGAATCCGGGTACTCGACGGCGCGGCCGCCCGCCACGATTTCCGACTCGAATTCGAGCATTTCGACTACGCCTGCGCCGACTACTACACCGCGCACGGAAAAATGCTGCCCGACGACTGGTTCGACCGATTGCAGTCCTTCGACGCCATCTTCTTCGGCGCGGTCGGCTGGCCCGAGGTGGTGCCCGACCACATCTCGCTGTGGGGCAGCCTGCTGCAGTTCCGCAGGCATTTCGACCAATACGTGAGCCTGCGGCCGGTTCGTCTGCTGCCCGGCGTGGCGAGCCCCCTGGCCGGGCGCGGGCCGGGCGATATCGACTTCTATGTGGTGCGCGAGAATACCGAGGGCGAATACTCGAGTGTCGGCGGTCGGATCTTCGAAGGCACCGACCGCGAGACGGTGCTGCAGGAGACGGTCATGACCCGCACCGGCGTCGACCGAATTCTGCGCTACGCCTTCGAATTGGCGCGCCGACGGCCCCGGAAACGCCTCACCTCCGCGACCAAGAGCAATGGTATTTCCATCTCCATGCCGTACTGGGACGAGCGGGTGGCGGAAATGGCGCGCGAATACCCCGATATCGACGTCGACAAGTACCACATCGATATCCTGACCGCGAATTTCGTCCTGCACCCGGACTGGTTCGACGTGGTCGTGGCCAGCAACCTGTTCGGCGACATCCTCAGCGACCTCGGCCCGGCGTGCGCCGGAACCATCGGCATCGCGCCGAGCGGAAACATCAACCCGGAACGCCGCTTTCCCAGCCTGTTCGAGCCCGTACACGGATCGGCCCCCGATATCGCCGGGCGCGGCATCGCCAATCCCATCGGCCAGATCTGGAGCGCGGCCATGATGCTCGACCATCTCGGCGAGACCGATGCGGCGGCCACCGTGCTGGCCGCCATCGAATCCGTCCTCGCGCGCGGCGAGGAACTCACCCCCGACCTGGGCGGCACCGGCACCACCGAATCGCTGGGCAAGGCCGTACGGGCAGCACTGGAAATCAGGTGAGCCGCCATGAGTTCCACCGACAAGGTCCGCCGCACCACGCGATACCCGATGCCCGCGGTCGACGGGGTGCCGCTGGTCATCCCCCTCCTGCTCACAGCACTGGTGCTGCTGGCGGGATCGTTTCGCGCCATCCCGGAGAACATGATCGGCGGGCTGGCGGTGATCGTCGGTCTGGGCATGCTGCTCGGGCCCCTCGGTAACCGCCTGCCGGTCGTGTCCCGCATCGGCGGCGGCGCACTGGTCTGCCTGCTGACACCGTCGATCCTGGTGTACGCCAAGGTCTTCGACGGCAATACCGTGCGAGCGGTCACCGCGCTGATGAAGCAGGCGAACTTCCTCTACTTCGTGATCGCCACCCTGGTGGTGGGCAGCATTCTGGGCATGAGCCGGAAACTCATGGTGGGCGGGCTCATTCGCATCTTCCCGCCGCTGCTGGCGGGCACGGTCGCGGCGGTGACGGTGGGGCTGGCGGTGGCAATGGCCTTCGGCAACAGCTTTCACCGGGCGCTGTTCTACATCGTGGTCCCGATTCTGGGCGGCGGTATCGGGGAGGGCGTCATCCCGCTGTCCTCGGCGTATGCCTCGGCGCTGGGCGGTGAGCCGGGAAGCTATGTGGCGCAGCTGATTCCGGCGGCCATCATCGGCAATATCGCCGCCATCATCAGCGCGGGCGTGCTCCGCCGACTCGGTGACAAGCACCCGACGCTGGACGGCGGCGGGCGGCTGGTGCGCGAATCGACACCCGAACTGCCCGCCCCCGAACCGGACCCGATGCCGCCGCGCGAGCCGAACTACGCCCTGGGCGTGCTGATGATCACCGGCCTGTTCGTCTTCGCCGCCCTGCTCGAGCGCCTGATCCACCTCCCCGCCCCGGTGCTGGTCATCATCCTGGCGGTGCTGTGCAAGCTCGGCCGTGTCTTTCCTGCGAGCGTCGAAGCGGATGCGCGAGCGGTCTATTCGATCATTGCCCGCTGGTTCATCTTCCCCACCATGATCGGCCTCGGCATGGTCTACCTCCCGCTGGACAATGTCATGTCCGTCCTGTCGGTCGGCTACGTCCTCGCCTGCACCGCCGTGGTCGTGGCCATGGTGCTCACCGGTTTCCTGGTCGGCCGCGTCATCGCCATGTATCCGATCGACGCCGCCCTGGTCACCGTCTGCCACAGCGGCCTGGGCGGCACCGGCGACGTGGCGATCCTCTCGGCGGCCGACCGCATGAACCTCATGCCCTTCGCCCAGATCTCCACTCGCATGGGCGGTGTCACCACGGTGATCTCCGCGGCGTGGCTCGTTCGCCTGATCGGCTGATCGAAAGGCCGCTAGCTCTCCAGGAATTCGAGGGTCGGCTCCTGATCCGAGGACAGCAGGAAGTGGCCCAGGAACACCACATCCTCGTCGAGCGCGTCGAACTGGGCGATGCGCTCGGCCTCCGGCTCGAAGAAGACGTCACCGGGACGCAGGATGACCTGCGGCTCACCGTCGATGCGGAAGGCCACCGAGCCGGAGACGATGCTGCCGACCACCGGGCCGTTGTGGGTGTGCAGCCCGGCGGGGGTGCCCGCGGGCATGCGGATGCGGCGGGTCTGGATGCGGTCGGTCAGCTTGGCGGGGGTCACCGGGACGTCCATGATGATGTCGCGGGTGACGGCCGAGAAGGATTGCGGCGGGGTGGTTTCCGACATGGAGCGAGCTTAGCCCGGCTAATGATCGTCCGCGTCGAACAGGCCCGGAATCTCCAGGGCGTACTCGATGTCCTCGCGAATGCCGAGCATGGCCAACACACCGCGCACCATGGTCAACCGGGCGGCGTCGATGGTGTCGGTATCAGGTTCACCGTGCGGCGCGGCCGCGGAGATCCGGTAGACGACGAACTCGCAGATCTGCAAGGCGGTATCGAGATCCAGATCGCGCGGTGCCGGGCGACCCAGATCACAGATCTTGGCGCGCACCAGAATTCGGATATCGGCGATGGCCTCCTCCCGATACGCCGACACCGGTGAGCCCGGATCGTGCAATTCCGCGAAGAGCGGGGCCAGCATCGGGCCGTGCCCGCCCGCCCAGTGGAGGTAGGCCTCGATCAGATTGATGCCCAACTCGACCGGCTGCTCGGTCTTGTCCAGGGCCGCGCGAATGCCGCCGACCAGATCCTCATTGGAAATCCGCAGCACCGCGTGCAGCGGCTCGGTGGCATTGGCGAAGTAGCGATAGAACGTCGGCCGCGCCAGCCCGGCCTTCTCGATGATCCGCGCCACGTTCAACCCGCGCGAGCCCTGCTCGGCGAAGACCTCCGCGGTGGCCAGCACGATGCGGGCGCGCACCTGGTCGGCCTGCTTCTCGGTCTGCGGGGGGCGGCCGCGCCGAGGGGTCGTTGGGCTTGACATGGTGGGCGTCACATCCATTAATCTAACACCAGTGTTCATGTAACACCCATGTTCATTAAATAGCGGGTTCGACCCGGACACGACTCCTCGAGAGGGCGAGCAATGACGACTGCCCCGCAGCTCGCAGCGGCCGAAGCACTGCCTTTTGACCTGGTCCAGCGGTTGCTCGGCCATGCCGTCGCGGGTGGCGCGCCCTCGGTGGAGGTGTTCGCGCCCGCCACCGGGGTCAAGATCGTGGATCTGCCGCAGTCCTCGGTGGCCGATGTGGAGGCCGCCTTCGCGACCGCGCGCAAAGCGCAGGCCGCATGGGCGAAGGTGCCGGTCGGGGAGCGGGCGGCGCTGCTGCGGCGCATCCACGATCTGGTGCTCTCCGAACAGGACACGATCCTCGACATCGTGCAGACCGAGACCGGCAAGTCGCGCGTGCACGCCTTCGACGAGGTCTCCGATGTCGCGGTGAACACCCGCTTCTACGCCGCCGAGGGCAAATCGATTCTGGCGCACCGCAAACCGCGCGGCGTCATGCCGGTGCTCACCCAGGTCGAGGTGCGCAATCGGCCCAAGGGCGTGGTCGCGGTCATCTCGCCGTGGAACTACCCCCTGGCGCTGGGCGCGTCCGACGCGCTGCCCGCGCTGCTGGCGGGCAATGCCGTGATCGGCCGCCCGGACAACCAGACCGCGCTGACCCTGCTGTGGGCCATCGATATCGCCGAGCGCGCGGGCCTGCCGAAGGGTCTGTGGCAGGCCGTGCTCGGGCGCGGCGCGGTGGTCGGCACCGAGGTCATCGCCCGCGCCGACTACGTCGACTACACCGGCTCCAGCGCGACCGGGCGCACCATCGCCCAACAGGCGGGCGAGCGGCTCATCGGCTACTCGCTCGAACTCGGCGGCAAGAACCCGCTGTTGGTGCTCGAGGATGCCGATGTCTCCGCCGCCGCCAAGATCGCCGTGCGCGCCTGCTTCGCCTCGGCCGGGCAGCTGTGCGAATCGATCGAGCGAATCTACGTGCACGACACCGTGTACGACCGGTTCGTCACCGAATTCGTCGGCCACACCAAGGAATTGCGCCTGGGCAAGACCCTCGATTTCAGCTACGAGATCGGGTCGCTGACCTTCCCGCGCCAAATCGACACCGTCCGCAAGCATGTCGACGACGCGGTCGCCAAGGGCGCGAAGGTGCTCGCGGGCGGTAAGGCGCGCCCGGACCTCGGTCCGTACTTCTACGAGCCCACCATCCTCGAGGGCGTGCGCGAGGGCATGACCGTCTACCGCGAGGAAACCTTCGGACCGGTCGTCTCGATCTACCGCGTGCACAGCGACGACGAGGCCGTCGCCCAGGCCAATGACACCGCCTACGGCCTCAATGCCAGCGTCTGGAGCCGCGACATCGAGCGGGGCCGCGAGGTCGCCGCGCGCGTGCGGGCCGGATCGGTGAACGTCAACGAGGGCTTCATCGCGGCCTGGGGTTCGGTGGCCGCGCCCTCGGGCGGGCTCGGCATTTCCGGCACCGGTCGTCGCCACGGACCCGAGGGCCTGCTGAAATACATCGACACCCAGACCATCGCGGTGCAGCGGGGCCTGCCCATCGCGCCGCTGCCGGGCATGTCGGAGCAGCTGTGGGCCAAGACCATGACGCTCTACCTGAACGTCATGAAGACACTGCGGCAGAAGTGAATTCCGCCGATCACTCGACAGGGGTATGCAGGGGTATGAAGACGGTAGCGGGTAAGAAGGTCCTGGTCACGGGTGCCGCCATGGGCCTGGGCAAATCCTTCGCGCAGCGGGCGGTCGGCGAGGGCGCGTCCGATGTGGTGCTGTGGGACATCAACGAGACCGCGCTGAAGGAGACCGCGGCCGAGCTGGCGGCCCAGGGCGCGAGCAAGATTCACCAGTACGTGGTGGACGTCTCCGACCGCGACGCCATCGCCGAGGCGGGCGCGACCGTGCGCGCCGAGGTCGGGGACATCGACATCCTGGTCAACAACGCGGGCATCGTGCGCGGCAACGGCTACTTCTGGGAGACCCGGGACAAGGCCGATATCGACAAGACCATGGCCATCAATTCCCTTGCGCCGATGTACATCACGCTCGAATTCCTGCCCGCCATGGTGGCCAACAAGGGCAATGAGGCGCGGGTGCTCAATATCGCGTCCTCGGCCGGACTGGTCGCCAATCCGCGCATGAGCGTCTACGCCGCCTCCAAGTGGGCCGCCCTCGGCTGGTCCGATTCGGTGCGCCTGGAGTTGGAGCAGTCGGGCAACACCCACGTGACCTTCACGACCGTCTGCCCGACCTACATCAACACCGGAATGTTCGACGGGGCCAAGGGCTTCTGGTTCACCCCGATCCTGGAACAGGAGGAGGTGGTCGACACCTCCTGGAACGAGATGAAGAAGGGTTCGGCGCTGGTCGTCCTGCCCTGGACCTCGCGCCTCAACCGCGCCATCTCCGGCCTGCTGCCGCTGAAGGTCCGCGACTTCTACCTCAACACGGTCGGCGTCTATCACTCCATGGACGAATTCACCGGTCGCAAATAGCGATCCGACTCGACGCCCACGGGCGCGGCCTCAACTCGTGAAGGGGATGGCCGCCGCGACGCTCGACTCCGCGGCCTTGAACGGGTGCTGCCACAGGCCTTCTCGGTGCAGGATCGGCAGCACGCCCTCGCCGAACCAGTAGGCCTCTTCCAGGTGTGGGTGACCCGAGAGCACGAATTCGTCGATGCCGAGGGCGTGATACTCCTCGATGCGGGCGGCGACCTCGGTATGGCTGCCGACCAGCGCGGTGCCCGCGCCGCCGCGCACGAGGCCGACACCGGCCCAGAGATTGGGTGAGACCTCGAGGGCGGCGGTGCTGCCGTTGTGCAGGGCCAGCATGCGTCGCTGGCCCTCGGATCCACTGCGGGACAGGCCCGCCTGCACGGTGGCGATGGTGGCGGGATCGAGAGCCGACAGCAGGCGCTCGGCCTCGGCCCACGCCTGGGCGGCGGTGTCGCGGGTGATGACGTGCAGCCGGATACCGAAACGCGGCGGGGTGCGGCCCGCGGCGGCGGCCTCCTCACGAATCCAGGCGATCTTGGCCGCCACCGCGTCGGGCGGTTCGCCCCAGGTGAGGTAGACGTCGACGTGGCGGGCGGCGACCCGGCCCGCGGCGGTGGAGGAGCCGCCGAAGTAGATGTCGGGCACCGGGTGCGGGATGCGGTCGAGGGCGGCATCGATGACGTGAATGTGCTTGCCCGCCAGCGTCACCCGCTCACCGGACCACAGTCTGCGCACGACGGTGAGGAATTCGTCGGTGCGTTCGTAGCGCTGTCGCTTGTCGAGATGGTCGCCGTAAGCTTGCTGTTCGTGATCCTCGCCGCCGGTGACGACATTGAGCAGCAGCCGTCCTCCGGTGTGGCGTTGGTAGGTGGCGGCCATCTGGGCGGCGAGGGTCGGTGAGACCAGTCCGGGGCGGAAGGCGACGAGAAATTTCAGTCGCTCGGATTCGCGGGCGAGGATGGCGGTGGTCAACCACGCGTCCTCACACCACGCGCCGGTGGGCGTCAATGCCGCCTCGAAGCCCAATTGCTCGGCGCTGCGCGCGATTTGGGTGAGATAGCCGATATCGGCGGGCCGGTCGCCGCCCGCGGCGGTGATGGCGGTGCCGTGACCGCCGCCCACCAGATACCGGCTGTCGCCGTAGGTGGGGAGAAACCAGTGGAATCGCACCATGATTCGCATGCCCTCCCGAATCAGGCCGCGGTGGCGGGTACCCGGCGTGCGGATACCGCGGCGGAGAACGCATCGACCACCGGATACAGCGCCTCGGCGGCCCGGGGGTCGAGGGTCACGTCGGACCGGTCCGGATTGGGTTCGATGTGCTGATCGAGCACGAACCAGCCGGGCACGATGTGATCGGCCCCGAGCGAGGACAACACCGGCCGCAACGCGTAATCGATCGCCAGCACATGCGCGGGACTGCCACCGGTGACCACCGGCAGCACCACCTTTCCGGCCAGCGCGAACTGCGGCAGCAGATCCAGCAGCGTCTTGAGCACACCGCTGTAGGCCGCCTTGTAGACCGGCGACGCGACGACCACGCCGTCGGCCGCCGCGATTCCGGCGACCACGGCGGCGACCGCCGGATCGGTGGCATCGGCGGACAGCAGCGCCTCGGCGGGCAGGTCGCGCACCCGCACGGCAGTCACTAGATGACCGTGGCCGCGCAGGCGCTGGGCGAGATGTTCGGACAGCGCCGCGGTCCGCGAGGTCGTCGACGGGCTGCCGGACAGGATCAACAGAGTAGACATGTATGGGCTCCGATCAGAGGACACCGTGCCGCGGCGGCGGCGTACCGGTGAGGAGATAGCGGCCGATGTGCTGGAGCTTCCAGCGCACCGGATCGTGCAGGGTATGGGTGCGGGCATTGCGCCAATGCCGGTGCAGATTCAGCGAATCCAGCGCCGAGCGGGTGCCCGAGACCTCGAACAGGGCATTGGTCACCTCGAGCGCGGCCCGGTCGGCGGCCGCCTTGGCGGTGGCCACCGCGATGGAGGCGGCGGCAGCGCTGTCATCGTCCAGATCGGCCTGGGCGCGATCAATGGCCTGGCCCGCGACACCCAGCAGCGCCTCGGCCGCGCGGACGGTGACCTCCAGTTCGCCGAACCGCTGCACGGTGAGCGGATCCTCGTCCGCGCGCTCGACACCGGCCTCGAACCACGGGCGGCTGCGGGTGCGCACGAATTCGACCGCCTCGGTGAGCGCGCCGCGGGCGATCCCGGCATCGATCGCGGTGTGCAGGACCTGGGCGCGGGCCCCGTACAGCTGCGGACCGGTGAACGTGAGATGGTGCGGCACCACATGAGTCGCCGGTACGCGCACGCCCTCGAGCCGCACCGTCCCGCTGGCGGTCGTGCGCTGACCCATGCCGTCCCAGTCGTCGACGACGGTGAGCCCGTCGCTGTCGGCCGGGACATAGGCGACCACGATCTGATCCGCGTCGTTCTTGGCCAGCACCGGAATCCAGTGCGCGAACAAGGCACCGGTCGAATAGTGCTTGACCCCGTCGAGCACGAAGCCGCCATCCGGATGCGCGCGCAGCCGGGTGCGGTAGTCCTGGACGTGCTTGGTGCCCGCCTCGGACTGCGCATTGCCGAACCGCTTGCCCGCCAGCACTTCCGCGAACAGCAGGCGCTGGAGCTCCGCACTCCCGTTCTGCCGCAAGGCGTTCACGTACACGAAGTGACTGTGCGGAATCTGCGCGATATTGGGGTCGGCCGCGGCCAACAGCCGAAATACCTCCACCGCAACGGAAGTAGACACTTCAGCGCCACCGTGGGCGCGCGGCACCGTGATGGCGAGCAGCCCGCTGGCCGACAGCTCGTCGAGCTCGGCACGCGGCAACCGCCGCCGTGCGTCGCGCTCGGCCGCACCCGCGGCGAAGCGTTCGGCGAGCCCCGCCGCGACCGCCAACGCCTCGGCGGCGTCGGCGATCACGTGCGCGGTCACCGGCGGCACCGCGATCTGGGTCATGGTCTACCCCCATCGATTCCGGTCGTGCTCACGGTGATTCCCTTCCCTGGGGCTCAGGCGCTGGCGAGGCTGGCGTTGAAGGCGGAACGTTCGAAGCGCCCGGCGGGTTGGAAGCGGGCGAGCACCTCAGCCGCGTCCTCGCCGGTGACCTCGGTGATGAAATCGCCTGCCGCCGCGAGTGAATCGACGCCCAGGAACGGCTGCGGCCGGTGCAACAGTCCAACGAGCGCGGACGCGAAGCGCGGCTGCACCGCGGCCGCGGCGAAGAGCTGACCGCCGATGTCGGCGAATTCGGGATCGCCGAGGAACAGGCGGGTGACCCGGTTGGCCGCGTCGCCGCGCGCGGCGAGGAAGGCCCGGTACTGCTCGCTGATCCACCGTTCGTCGAACGGCCCGTCGTGGACGGCGGCGGCCGCGACGAGGCGCTGCGCCTGGATCAGTCCGCTCTGCGCGCCCTGGCCCGCGATGGGATCGTAGGCGGCCGAGGTGTCGCCGAGCGAGGCCACCACGTGGCCGCCCGCCGTATGCCCGACGCCGGACCGAACGACCGGGCGGACAGCGCCTTTCAACCACGAGTGCGGGTCCTCGGTGATCACCCGGGCGGACTCCACCTCGGGCAGGTCCCAGTCGATGTAGTCGCGGTACAGCCCGCGCACGATCCCCAGCGCCGATTCGGCGGAATCGGCGGCGGCGAAACGTTTTTCCCACTCGCTGCCCGGACGCGCCCAACCCAGGAACGCCCAACTCGGGCCCGCGTCCTTGTGCAGGTACGGCCCCCACCAGCCCTCACCCTGGTCGGCGAAGATGGAGAAGCCGCTGTGCGCGCCGCCCGCGCGGCTGCGATGGGCGAACACCGACTCGTCGTGACCCAGCCCGGTCACGGTGACCGTGAGCAACGAACGCTGCGGCGCGGCATAGGGGGAGCGGGCGGGGTCGACCTCGAACAGCTCGGACAGTCCGCCGCGACCGGTGGCCACGAGCGTGAGATCCGCTGCGGCGGCGAGGGAGTCGAGCCGCTCGGGCGTGACCTGCTCGACGACGAACCGGCCACCGCGCCCCTGGAAGGAGGTGAGCCGCTCGTCCGCCTTGAGCCGGGTATCGACCGCGACGCCCGCGTAGCCCTCGAAATGCCCGTCGAAGGCGATCAATTCCTCGCGCTCGGGCCCGGCGATGCGGACGCTGAGTCCGGTGTGCCGGGGTGCCCGCGCGGTGTAGGTGTCGAGTCCGAGCGCCGCCTCGGCCTGCTGGGTTTCACCGAATTCGAGCGCGGTGCCGGTGGCCGGGACGTCGTCGCGCAGCGCGCGCTGATCGCGGTCGCTGTAGAGGGTGACCTCGAACCCGGCGTCGAGCAGGCCCAGCGCCGCGGTGACGCCGGTCTGCCCGGCCCCGATCACGACGGCCGAACGGGTGGAGTTGGTGGAAGTCATGCGTGGATCTCCCTTCCGGTCAAGGCGGTCAAAGGGGTCGAGACGGTCGAGCGCGCGCCGCCGAGGCGATAGCTCGCGCCGCGATGGTCGAGCGGTAGGCGGTCCCCGGCCTCGAACAGGGCGTTGCGCAGGGTGCCGGGAACGTAGTCGGTGGCGTACGCGCCACGGTCGGTCAGCACCGGAACGACGTGACGCACAATGTCTTCGAAGCTGCCGGGCGTGATGGCGTAGGCCAGGTTGAAGCCGTCCAGGTCGGTGTCGGCCACCCACTCCTGGAGCTGATCGGCGACGGTGTGGCCCGAGCCGACGAAGACCGGGCCCATGCCGCCGATGCCCGCCCACCGGCCGATATCGCGGACCGTCCACTCCCGGCCGTCGTCGTCGAATTCCTGGAACGCGGCCACCGCGGACTGGATGGCATTGCTTTCCACCTGCCCGATCGGGTCGTCGAGGTCATAGGTGGACAGGTCGATGCCCATCCAGCCGGACATGAACACCAGCCCGCCCTCCACACTCGCGTAGGACAGGTACTCCTCGTGTTTGGCGCGCGCGGCCTCATCGGTGGCGTCGGTGATTATGGTGGCCAGCGCATAGATACGGGCGGCATAGCGGTCTCGGCCCGCGCTCTCCAGCGCGTCCCGGATCCGGGAAACCGTCTGCGCCAGCACCCGTTTGGAGGGTCCCGCGACGAAGATGGCCTCAGCGTTCTCGGCGGCGAAGCGCACACCGCGCGGCGACGCACCGGCCTGATAGATCACCGGCGTCCGCTGGGGCGACGGCTCGGACAGATGGATGCCCGGCACGGTGTAGTGCTCGCCGTAATGCCCGATGTGATGCACCTTGGCCGGATCCACGTAGACGCCGCGCGCCGCGTCGCGGACCACCGCGTCGTCCTCCCATGAACCCTCCCACAGCTTGTAGAGCACCTCGAGATATTCGTCGGCCCGGTTGTAGCGTTCGTCGTGATCGAGCTGATCGTCCGCGCCGAAATTGCGTGCGGCCGAGGGCAGATAGCCGGTCACCACATTCCAGCCCAGCCGCCCGTTGGTGAGATGGTCGAGGGTGGACAGCCGACGCGCGAACGGATACGGATGCTCGAAGCCGGTGCCGGTGGTGATGCCGAACCCGAGATGCTCGGTCACCGCCGCCATGGCCGAGACAAGCAGCAGCGGATCGGCCACCGGAATCTGCGCACCCTGCCGCAGCGCGGCGCTGTCGTCACCGCCGTACACGTCGTAGGTGCCCAGCACGTCGGCGATGAAGATACCGTCGAATCGCCCGCGCTCCAACAGCTTCGCCAACTCGGTCCAATAGCCGAGCTCCTTGTAGCGGTGCGATTGATCCTCGGGATGCCGCCACAGGCCGGGGGATTGGTGGGCCACGCAGTTCATGTCGAAGGCGTTGAACCGAATCCGGCGGGTCATGACCGCGCCTCCGGAGTCTGCGCAGCCCCTGGAGTCTGCGTGGCGGTGCGCTCGCCCGCGCTCCACGCGAACGGCAGGTCCGCGCCATTGAGCAGGTGATCGCCGATGGCGCGCGCCTTCTGGATGGCCGGATTGTGCACCGCGACGGTGCGGGCATTGCGCCAGTGCCGATCCAGCCGCAGCCGCTCCGACACCGCCGACGCCCCACCGACCTCGAACAGCAGTGTGGTCGCGGGCAGGACCAGATCGATGACCGCGAGTTGGGCGCGCGCGGCCGCGAGTTCGGCTGCCACCACCAGCTTTTCGTCCCGGGCACCCGCGGCCAGCACCTCGTCCAGCACGTCGGCGACCGCGAGCACACTGGCCTCGGCGGCGAACGCGGCGGCCGAGAGCCGTCCGATCACCTGCTGCACCAGGGGATCTCGGCGGGGCAGGTCCGCGGCGGAGTGGGTGTAGCCGCGGGTGCGGGCCGAAACCCAGTCGCGGGCATCGCGTTCGGCGCGTCGGGCGATCCCGGCGAGCACCGACAACTGCACCAGCTGGAGATAGGCCGTGGCGTAGGTGGGACCGGGCGCACCGTATCCCGGACCGAGAATGCGATCCTCGGTCACCACGACATCGGTGAATTCGGTGGTGCCGCTGGCGGTGAGCCGCTGCCCGAAACCGTCCCAGTCATCGTGCTGACGCACACCCTCGGCCGTGGCGTCCACCAGCACCCCGACCCGCTCACCGTCCCGATCGGCCGCGGCCAGAATGTAATCCGCGTACAGCGACCCGGTGCTGTAGTACTTCGTCCCATTGAGCCGCCACCGCTCGCCGTCGCGCGTCAGGCGGGTCCGATAGCGGTCGACCGCGCCGACACCGGGCTCGGTGATGGCATTGCCAACAAGTGTTCCCGCCACCACCGCGCGCAGCCAGTGCTCGCGCTCGGGGCCGGGGTCGGCCAGCAGCTGATCCTCGACGAAGGAGAAGTGCACCCGCAAGGCCTGCGGCAGATTCGATTCCGCGGCGGCCAGGGCGATGAGCTGCCGGAACAGCTGCCGCACCGTCACCCCGTAGCCGCCGAACTCGACCGGCACGCGCAGCGCGCCGAACTTCGCCTCGCGCAGCAGACCGACCTCCTCGAACGGCAGCCGCCGATCGATCTCGCGGTCCACCGCACCCTCGGCGATGCGGTCGAAGATCGGCTCGAAGATCGCGTCCAGCTCGGCGTCGGAGATGGTCGTCGGACGCACCGCGGTCATCGCGCGGCTCCGATCGGCTCCGGAGTGCCCGCGCCGGTGGCCAGTTCGGCCTCCAGCTCCCGCACGATCGGCAGCACGTGCTTGCCGAAGTACTCGACTTCCTCGTGGTAGTGCAGGAATCCGAGCAGCAGCAGGTTCACCCCGCGCTTCTTGTACTCGACGATGCGCCGCGCGATCTGCTCGGGCGTGCCGATGAGCTTCGAACGGAATCCGTCGTTGTACTGCACGAGATCCTCGAAGCTGGAGTCGGCCCACATGCCGCGCTTGTCGCCGGTGGCGTTGCCCGCCTGCTGCACCGCGCCGCGGAATCCCTCCACGGCCTCCGGATCGGCCTTGGCGATGATCTCGCGCAGCGTGTCGCGCGCTTCGGCCTCGGTATCGCGGGCGATGAGGAATCCGTTCAGCCCGAAACGCACCGTGCGAGCGTGCTCGGCGGCCGCGGCCCGCACCTCGGTGATCTGTTCGGTGATGCCGTCGAAGTCCTTGCCATTGCTGAAATACCAGTCCGACACCCGCCCGGCCATGGCGCGCGCCGCCGTGGAATTGCCGCCCTGGAAGATCTCCGGGTGCGGGCGGTCCGGCGCAGCAAGGGGTTTCGGCTTCAGATCGAAACCGCGCAGCCGGTAGAAGTCACCCGCGAACTGCGCCTCGTCCTCGGTCCAGCTCTTGCGCAGCACGCGAATGAACTCCTCCGAACGGCGGTAGCGCTCATCGTGTTCGAGCCACGGCTCCCCGAGCGCGGTGAACTCGCCCTTGAACCAGCCGCTCACCACGTTCACCGCCGCGCGTCCGCCGGACAGGTGATCGACGGTGGCCAGCAGTTTGGCCAGCACCGCCGGCTGCCACAGCCCGGGGTGGACGGCCGCGATGACCTTGAGCCGTTCGGTGGCCAGCAGCAGGGCGAGACTGAAACTGGTCGACTCGTGCTGATAGGCCGCGCCATAACTGGCCATGTACCGCACCTGGGTGAGCGCGTAGTCGAAGCCATTGTTCTCGGCCAGCACGGCCAGTTTCCGGTTGTAGTCGTAGCTCCAGTCGGTGCGCTGTTCGATGGTGCTGACGACGAGTCCGCCGCTCACATTCGGCACCCAATACGCGAATTTCAAAGGTTCTGCGAGATGGTCGTTTTCATGCTCCGTAGACACAGGTGCTCCATCGGGTCGGGAGAGAAGAGGGTGGGTTCCCGCGCGGCGAAATGGGCGCGCGGCCGGAGGAATCCTCAGCGGGAACAACCCGGTCCGGCGATGCGCATCAAATCCAGATGCCGCCGCCGGGTGAGCGAAACGGCTGTCATGGCGGCGAGTCTATGATCGCCGAAATGGGTTGTCCACCAGGCAGTTTCGATGGTGCGATCGGGTTTCCCTACCATGCGCGCACGCCTTTCGAGTGGCGGTCGGAGGCGGCTCACGCGGCCGGGGAATCGAGTGCCCCGGCCCGTCTCACCAACAACTCGTGCAGGGCGCGGGCCGCGAAGGGCGGCACGCCGGACTTGCGCTGCTGCGCCACCAGGAATACCTCGGACACTCGGCAATCCAGCGGACGCCAGGTGATCGAATCACTGTGCACGAGTGGATCACCGATAATGCTGTAATCGGGGAGCACGGTGACGCCCAAACCCTGGGCCACCATCATTTTTCCCATTTCCGCGCCGTCGGTGGAATACGAGAACAACGGATGCCGCCCATTCAGCAGACGGTTGACGAAGCGATGCATCACATATCCCGACCGCATGACGATCAATGGCTCGGCGAGCAGATCCTCGACACCGATCGCGGGCAGCTGGGCGAGCGGACTGTCCGGCCGCATGCACACCACCGGCTGTCCCGAGAGCAGTTCGGTGGTATGGAACTCCGGGGTCAGATCGTCACCGCGCAGGTAGTTCACCAAGCCGAGGTCGAAACTGCCCTCCCGCAGCGCCCGATGGATCTCGGCCTGCTGCGCCTCCACCACCTCCACCTGCGTCTCGGGATACGCGCCGCGGAATTCCCGGATCGTCGGCAGCACCAGCGCGGCGGTCGCGGCGTTCACCGTCCCCACCCGGACCATCCGCGAGACCCGGTGCTGATCGTCGGCCGCCTTCTTGAGCCGGTCGACGGCCTCGAGCACCTGGGCGATGTGGGGCAGCAACTCCCGGCCCTGACCGCTGATCCGGGCCCCCGACCGCCGCCGGTCCAGCAACTCGACCCCGAGCTCCCGCTCCAGATTCCGCAAGGTCTCACTCAAGGCCGGCTGCGACAGGTGCAGCTCCTCCGCGGCCCGCCGCAGCGACCCGAATCGGGTCACCGCCTGGACATACTCGAGCTGCTCGATTCGCATGATCACCTTCCGAAGCCGTCGGCAACCTCCGCACTACCCGCCAGTGTGTGTGCACCAGAGCGGTCCCACGAGGGTTGTGCTCACCGAGAGTCCTGACCATCGCGTCGGCGCGTCTTCGACGGGATCGGCCGATGCGGGTGTACGGCCGGGGAGGGACGCCGATAAAGTGGTCGCGGATGACTGGTTTGACCGCTGTTGCAGTGCCGAAGGTGCCGGACCGCCGATTGGGGCGGGTCATGTGGCTGGTTCCGGCGATTTGTGTGGGCTTCTCCGCGCTGTGTCTGCTGCTGCCCGTGTGGCCGTTCACGCGCATCACCGGCGGGTTCATCGATCTGCAGGTGTACCGGCTGGGCGTGCAGACGCTCTGGCACGGCGGCGATATGTACGGGTCGTTGCCGCAGACCACCATCGGCATCGGGCTGCCGTTCATCTATCCGCCGTTCGCGGCGCTGGTGCTCTCACCCTTCGCGTTCCTGCCGTGGGAAGTGGCGCGCAGCGGGTTCTTCGTGACCTCGGTGATCGCGTTGGCGCTGTCCTTTTATCTGGTGGCGCGGCGGGTGTGGCCGGGGGAGAGCCGGGAGCGGCTCGCGCTGTGGGTGACCGCCTGCGCCACGCCGCTGGGGCTGCTGCTGGAACCGACGCATTCGACGCTGGACTTCGGTCAGGTCAACCTGCTGCTGATGGTGTTGGTGGTGGCCGACTGTCTGGCGGAGAAGCCGCGGTGGCGGCGCGGCATGCTGATCGGCATCGCGGCCGCGGTGAAGCTGACGCCCGCGGCGTTCATCCTCTACTTCCTGATTCGGCGCGACTACAAGGCCGCGGCGACCGCCGCGATCACCGGTGCGGTGGCGACCACGCTCACCTTCGTCGTGCTGCCGCACGCGTCGGTGAAGTACTGGTTCGGCGGGATGGGCAATGTGTCGGGGCTGAGCGGGTCGGCCTTCCACACCAATCAGTCGATTCAAGCGGTGCTGTCGCGCTTCGACGTCCACAAGCCGCTGCTCACCATCCTGTGGCTGGTGCTGAGCGCCGCCCTGCTGGCGCTGGTGGTGCCCGCCATGCGCCGCGCCGCCGACTTCCCGCCGCTGGCGCTGTCGATCAACGCGGTCTTCACCCTGCTGGTGTCCCCGATTTCCTGGTCGCACCACTGGATTTGGATCGCCCCGGCCCTGCTGGGCATGCTCGGCTACGCGACCCGGCTGCCCGCGCGCACCGCCGCGTGGTGGTACCTGATCACCGCCGTCACCACCGCGATCTTCGTGATCGGACCGCAGAACTACCTGCCCGACGGCGAACACCGCGAAACCCATTGGACACCTTGGCAGCACTTCATCGGCAACACCTACGTGTGGTTCAGCGTGCTGCTGGTGGTGCTCTTCCTGTTCGGTACGCGACGAGCGATTCGCGCGACCGACACTCCTTCATGAATCATTAACGATTCGTGTGGTTCGCTGCGATAGCCACGTGAACCGTGCGCGTCAGCTACCCGTGCCATACTCGGCCGGGTTGGGCGTACGCCCTGAGGGAGGAAGAGAACTTAATGGGCCTGTTCGACATGATCCGCGGCGAATTCGTCGACATCATCGAATGGTTGGATGACACCCGCACCACGCTCGCCTGGCGGTTTCCCCGCTACGAGAACGAGATCAAGAACGGTGCGGAGCTGATCGTCCGGGAGGGGCAGCAGGCCGTCTTCGTGTACCGGGGGCAGTTGGCCGACAAATTCGGGCCGGGGCACTACACGCTGACCACCGAGAACATGCCGATCATGTCCACCCTGCAGGGGTGGCGGCACGGGTTCAACTCGCCGTTCCGGTCCGAGGTGTACTACGTCAATACCCGCGCGGTCACCGATATGCGCTGGGGCACACCGCAACCGGTCACCGTGCGTGACCCCGACTTCCGCATGGTGCAGATCCGCGCCAATGGCACCGCGAACGTGCGGGTCACCGATATCGAGGTGTTCCTGCGCCAGATGATCGGCACCAATGCCGAGGTCGACGCCGACGTGCTCAGCGAGCAGCTGCGCGGCAATGTCGCCCTGGCCTTCTCGGACATGGTGCTCGCCTCGGGCCTGGGTGCCATCGATCTGCAGGGCCGACAGGTCGAACTGTCCGGCAAGCTGGGCGAATTCGTCAATCAGCGGCTGTCCGGGTTCGGCATCGGGGTCGAGGGCGTCACCATGACGATCTCGCTGCCCGAGGAGATCCAGCAGGCCATGACCCGCGGCGTCGCGCGCGGTGTCGAGGCGGGCGGCTTCATGAACAATGTCGACCTCAACCGCTACCAGCAGATGCAGGCCGCCGACGCCATGCTCGCCGCCGCCCAGAACCCCGGCGGCGGAATGGGAGCCGCCATGCAGGCCGGCATGGGCGTGGTGCTGGGCGGCCAAATGGCCGGAGCCATGCAGGGCACCTTCGCCCAACAACCCCAACAGGGTTACGCCCAGCCGCAGCAGGGTGGCTACGCCCAGCCGCAGCAGCCCGCCGCACCCCAGCAGGCGGCCCCGCCGCCGCTCCCGGGCCAGCAGCAGTTCCACTTCGACAACGGCGGCCAGGCCGCGGGCCCGTTCACCATCGACCAACTGCGCCAATACGTCTCGTCCGGCCAGCTCCAGCGCGACACCAACGTCTGGACCGAGGGCATGGCAGGTTGGGAACCCGCCATCGCCGTCCCCGCCCTCCAAAACCTCTTCCCCCTGCCGGGCAACCCGCCGCCCCTGCCGCCCCGATAGCGCCCCCGCCCACCGCATCCCGAGCCCGGCCGACCGACAGCGCCACCCGAATGACCGATCGCGACCCATGACCCCCGCGATCGGTGATTCGCGCTGCCCTCGACTCGGTGCACCACCACATCCGACCCATGGCGCGACCCGACTCCGCCACACCGAGTGAGCCCCGATGAACGACAACCAGTCCCCATACCCCTCCAGCCCACCTCCACTCCCGAGCGGCGACCCGGCCCCTGCCCAGACGGCCGAGCCCCGCCCCTGGACGCCGCAGCCCCCCACCGGGCACCCGCAACCCGCGCCTTACAACCAGTGGCCGCCAGCCCCTCCGGCAGGGCCGGGATCATCTGTGCCGCCGCCACTTCCACGCCAGACCGGCCAACCCGCCACGGCAGCCCCGGCGGCCGCGCCTGCGGGAGGGCCGGGAGCGGTTGCGCCGCCGCCGCTTCCGGTGCAGGGGCAGCGGCCGGTTGGACCGCCGCCGTTGCCGGGGGCCGGTGCGCCGAGCGGGCCTCCGCCATTGCCGGGTGGATTCGTGCCGAATCAGGCGGTGTCGGCACCGGCGGGGGCGATGTCGCAGCCTGTGCTGGTGGCACCCGTGATCGTGCCGGGGGCGGTGGAATCCAACGCGCCCGCGCCGGAAGTGGTTCCGGGGCAGCGGGAACCGGTCGCGCCGGATCGGGCGATGTTGCATCGGACGGAGTTGACTCGGACTTATCCGTGTGCGGCCTGTGGGGCGCAGTTGGTGTTCGATCCGGTGGGGCAGGATTTGTTGTGTCCCAGTTGTGGGAATCGGGCGGCGGTGAGTGCGCCGGATGTGCCGGTGGAGGCTCGGGAGTTGGGGCCTGCGATCGCTGCCTTGCGGGAGATGCAGGCGGGGCAGGCCGGGCCGCAGGTGACGGGGGAGTGGGAGGTGAAGTGCCAGAACTGTGGTGGCACTACCGGGTTCACCGGGAGCCTGACCGCTACCAAGTGCCCGTACTGCGCTACGCCGATTCAGCGCGATGATGTGCACAATGCGCCTGCGCGGTTGCCCGTGGACGGCGTGGTGCCGTTTCTGGTGGGGGAGAAGCAGGCTCGGGAGCTCGTCGAGAAATGGGTTTCGGGGCGGTGGTTCGCGCCGTCGAATTTCAAGAAGTTCAAACGCGTCGGGGCGTTCTCTAGTCTCTATACCGCGTATTTCACCTATGACGCGGATACCGCGAGCTGGTACCAGGGTGAGCGCGGCGACGACTATCAGGTGCGGGTCGGGACCGATGAGGATGGGGATCCCATCTATGAGACGCGGACCCGCTGGTATCCGGTGGCGGGTGAGGTCGGCAACGAGTTCGCGGATCTGCCGGTGCTGGCCAATGACAATCTGAATCGCAATAGGATTCGCGCGCTGGAGCCGTGGCCGGTGGAGCGGGCGCGCGCCTATTCACCGGAATTCGTGGCGGGTCACCTGTGCCGCACCTACGACAAGGATGCCGAGGAGTCGTTCCCGGAGGCGCAGCAGCGCATCGAGGCGGCCATCGAATCCAGCGTGCGCGCCGATATCGGCGGCGATCACCAGCGTATTCACCAGCTGAACACCTCGTGGAACTGGTTGGCGTACAAGCATCTGCTGCTGCCGATCTGGCTGCTCACGGTCGTGTACATGAACCAGCCCTACCAGGTGTACATCAACGGCCTCACCGGCGAGGTTTCTGGGGACCGGCCGTGGAGCAAGGTGAAGATCATCGCCGCCATTCTGGCGGTGCTCGCGATCATCGCCACGGTCATCGGCATCTACGCGGCGACCCGCGGCCATCACACCCCGGCGCATCCGACCGGGCCGGGCCACACCACCGTCGCCCCGCCGCATCCCACCACCCATCGATGAAAGTGAGCCGACCATGCTGATTTTCGTGCTCGTCGTCCTGATCCTGCTGGGCGCGGCGGTCGCCGGGATCGTGGTGCTGAACTCGCGGCAGCAGCGGGCCAACGCCGCCGCCAACGAGGTCATCCCCGGCACGCCCACCCGGGCCCCCGCGTCGTGGGCGGGCTCGCACGATCCCGAGCCGCGCCTGCACCGCCGCCTGCGCGACGCCATGACCGCCGTGCGCACCGCCAACACCCTCGATGACGGCACCACCATCGTGCTGCGCGCCGAGATCGAACAGGCGGCGCTGGCCTGGGACGACCGCCTCGTCGCGATCGCCGCCCTGCCCGCCACCGCCCGCGCGGAGCAGCGCGCCGTGGCCACGAAGGGCGTCGAGACCATCGAAGCCGCCGTCGCGCAATATGTTTCGGCGGCCACCCAGCGCACCGCGGCCGACGTCTCGGCCGGGCTCACCGCGGCCCGGGCACAGCTCGATATCGAGGCGGAGATCCGCAAGTCCTTGGAAGCCAGCTGAGCGGCTCAGCTGCCGGGTGAATCCAGTTCGGCCAGCGAGCGAATGACGGTGATCCCGGCGTCGTTCGCGCTACCGAGCCCGCTGCGGTCGAGCCAATACGCCCGCAGCCCGGCATCTCTGGCCCCGAGCGCGTCCACGTCGTAGCGGTCGCCCACATAGGCGACCTGCTCGGGTGCCAGTCCGAGCATGGCGCACCCGGCCAGGAAGATCTCCGGAGCCGGTTTGGCCGAACCGAATTCGTCCGAGCACAGGATCGCGTCCCCGAAATGGTGCAGCAGCCCCACCTTTCGGAGCTTGCCGGTCTGATAGGGCAGCGACGCATTGGAAATCACCCCGAGCCCGACCCGACCGTGAAAGGCACGCAGGGCGGGCGCGACATCGGGGAACGCCGCCCACGCGGTATCTCGCCGCGCCGCGTACCGACCGAACCACGCCACGGGATCGTCTGTGGTCATGCCGATTTCGGCCAGGAATCGCTCGGTGCGCACCAGCTGCTGCCCGGTGAAGGTCAACTCCCCGGCCAGATACCGCGGATACTCTTCCTCCTCGATCGCCCGCCACAGCGCCACCGCCGCATCGGGAGATTCGAACCGCCCCAGCGCGTCTTCCGCCTCGAGATGCCGCAGGATCCCGATCCGCGCCGTCGCGGAGTAGTCGATGAGCGTGTCGTCGACATCGAACAGCACACCCCGCACGCTCATCCCCGAGTTCCGATCACCACGGTGGCACCCAGCTCATCATCCTCGGCGATCCGCGCCGTCAACCCGTGCGCCCGCATGATCCCCGCCGCCACCGGAGCCTGCTCCGCACTCTCCTCCACGAGCAAATGCCCACCGGGAGCGAGCCATTCACCGGCGACCGCCGCGATCCGCCGCAGCACATCCAACCCGTCGACCCCGCCATCGAGCGCCCGCCGAGGCTCATGATCCCGAGCCTCCGGCGGCATCCACGCGATCTCCGCCGACGGCACATAGGGCGTATTCGCCAACAGCACATCGACGCGCCCCCGCAGCTCGGAGGGCACCGCATCGAACAGATCACCCTCGAAAACCCGTCCACCGACGGCTAGCAGATTCTCCCGCGCACACGCAACGGCAGCGGGTTCGATATCGGCGGCGGTCAGCTCGACCCGAATCCCCTCGGCCGCCAGCTCTTTCGCGAACGCCAGCCCCAGCGCCCCACAGCCGCAACACATATCGAGCGCGACCAGCGTGGAGTTCGGCGCACTGTACCCGCGCCCCAGGGCTACTGCCTGCTCGACCAGGAATCCCGTGCGCTGGCGTGGAACGAAAACATCGGGCGCGACCGCCACGCGCAGGCCGCGAAATTCCGCCCAGCCCAGCAGGTGCTCCAGGGGGAATCCGGCGATGCGTTGGGTGACAAGTGATTCGAGGTGGCCGGCGTCGGTGGCGGCCTCGAGCAGGAGCGCGGCCTCGTCCTCCGCGAACACGCACCCGGCCGCACGGAGACGGGCGACCAGGGTGTCGGTGTCGGGGGAGCTCACCGGGCAATTGTGCACGCCCGGACATCCGCGCGATTCGGGCGGGGTCCGGGCGTGATCAGAGATCGACGCGTCGGGCTCAGCGTTCGGTGGGGAGGCGCAGGGTGCGGGTGGCGTCGAGGTAGATGCCGCGCTGATTGCTGCGGGCCGGGGGCGGGAGCTGGGAGACCAGCTGTTCGAGCGAGGTGGTCGCGCCCACGACCGGGATGCCCGCGACGATGAAGTCGGCCACGGCGCGGCGAATGTGGTTGGGGGAGGTCACCACAATGGCGCTGGTGGCACCGGCGTCCCTGAGCATCTGCGCGCCGAACAAGGCGTTCTGCACGGTGGAACCCGCCCGGTGGTCGGCCAGAATGCGGCTGGCGGGGATGCCGTGCCCGATCAGCCAGCCCTGCATGGCCGACGCTTCGGTGATCCCGTTCTGTGGATTGCCGCCGGTCACCAGAATCGGCGACATCGGGGAGGCGATGGCCTGCAGCCACGCCGCCTGCAGCCGGTTCACCAGTTCGGGCCGCATCGAACCGTCGGGCAGCAGACCGTAGCCGAGCACCGCGATACCGGTCTGCGGTCCGGCGATGGCCGGAATCGGATTGGGCAGGGTGCCGACCGCGGCCCCGATGGCGCGGAACAGGTTCCGCGTCCCGTCGGCCAGCCTGCCGTCGACCCCACCCAGTCGATTCAGCGCCACCTCGCGGGTGATCAGATCCCCGGTGTAATCCGACCAGATCGCCTGCAGCGACAGCGCCTGCGCGTCGTCCGGTGATTCGGTGAGCAATTGGCGCAGGTCGGAAAGCCCGGCCGCCTCATTGCCACTGGTGAAATTGTCCTGTGCCGAGTTGTAGAGAGCGCCGACATCCGCGTGGGCGACGCCGGTGCCGAGAATGGTGAGCGCTGCGGCCGCCGCCGCGAGCAAGGTGGGAAAACGCCTGGCGATCTGCACTGCTTTCGACCTTTCGGAGGGGGTCACGCATTGCGTAGCTGGCTATCTCTTCAATTTGCTGACTATTGGCTCGATCCGAATGGAGACACGATACGACTGCCCACCGTCGTTGTCGGGTATTTGCCGTACAGATTTCGCGGTTTGATCCACCTCACAGTGGGGAACGCGCGCGAGGCGCGGCGGTAGCGCAGGACCGCCGTCCTGCCGCGGCACGGCGCATTCCTGCCGCGCGATAGGCTGTGCACCCGTGGATACGACTTCGCTTCCCGGCAAGGATCTCGCCGCCAATATCAACGCCGACACCAAGCAGCGCGCCGCCGCGCTCGCCGAGCAGGGCGCCGCCCCCCGCCTGGCCCTGGTGATCGCGAACGACGATCCGGCCAGCGTCTGGTACGTGAAGTCCCTCAACCGCGCCGCCGAACGCCTCGGAATCGCTTGCGACAATGTCGATCTGGGTGTCGACGCCACCGCCGAACAGATCCGCGCCAAGCTCGAGGAACTGTCGAAGGACTCCACCGTCGACGGCATCATGCTGCAGACCCCGCTGCCCAAGGGCGTCGGCCTCGACGACGTGAGCTCCGCGATCGCCGCCGCCAAGGACGTCGACGGCGTCAGCCCGCTGTCGCTGGGCCTGCTCGCCTCCGGGCTCCCCGGTTTCCCGCCCGCCACCTCCGAGGCGGTCGTGGAACTGGCCAAGTTCCATCAGATTCCGCTCTCGGGGCGTCTGGTCACCGTGGTCGGCCGCTCGAATGTGGTGGGCAAGCCCCTGCTTCAGCTGCTGCTGGCCGAGAACGCGACCGTCACCATCGCCCACTCCCGCACCGCGGACCTCCCGGCCGTCACCACCCCCGCCGATGTCGTGGTCGCCGCGGTCGGCCGCGCGGGCCTGATCACCGGTGAGCACGTGCGCGAGGGCGCGGTCGTCATCGACGTGGGCACCAACGAGGACGAGAACGGCAATATCACCGGCGACGTGAACGCCGACTCGGTTTCCGGCAAGGCGTCGGCCCTGAGCCCGGTCCCCGGCGGCATCGGCCCGGTCACCACCGCGCTGCTCATGCGCCACGTGGTCCAGGCCGCCGAATCGCTGCGCTGACCCAGCGCGAAAAAGGGCTCCCACCACCGTGGGAGCCCTTTTATTAGTGAATCACCAATGAGTGGTGACGGGGTCTCCGATGGAGACGTTGTCGTAGTACCACTCGGCATCGGCCGGGGCGAGGTTGATGCAACCGTGGCTGACATTGGCATTGCCCTGCGAGTCCACCGACCACGGCGCGGAGTGGACGTAGACGCCACCCCAGGTCAGCCGCTCGGCGAACTCGCCGGTGATCAGATAGCCCTCCGGATCGCTGAGCGGAATCCCGATGGTCCGCGAGTCGAAGGTGACCGACCGCTCGCGCGACAGCACCGGGAAGGTGCCGACCGGAGTCTCGCGACCCGGCTTGCCCATGGAGGCGGGCATGGTTCGCGCGACACCGTTCACCCACACCGTGAAGGTGTGCGCGGACATGTCGGCATCGGCGGTGGTCCCGCCATTGGTCGCGAACTTGATGTGCTGATTACCGGCGAACACCGAGATCGGCGAGGACACCGGCAGATAGTGGGCGGGCTGCCACATCAGCTGGCGATCACTGAGCCAGGTGAAACTGCCCGCGAGTGAGTTCTCGGCACGTACGTCGACCATGCGCTCGGCTCGGGCGCGATCGGTGACGGCCGAGGCGAACTGCACGGTCACCGGTGCGGCGATGCCGACCACCTGACCGGGACTGGGTGAAATCGCTTGAACGGCTGGGAGATTCGGTGAGGTCAGGGCCGCGCCCGCGGCTCCGGAACCGAAAGCGGCCGCCGCCGCGAGAAACATTGCGACGAGCAGAGCGCGAATCGCTTTCCGCATCGTTTCCATCCCTTCGAGAGGGTGTGGGCCTGGGTTCCTCAGCCTATGACCAGATGATCAGTTCCCTCTGGAAATGTTCCCGGTTCGTGACCAATGCCCCGGCGTGGGGGCTTTGTGACGTTCGTGTCGCTGAGGTAGGAGCCCGGAAAAGGGCCGTACCCCGCTCCATAACGGAACGGGGTACAGCGCAGGCGGATTCGCGGCGTGCCCGTGTGACGGTGCCGCGACCTCAGCGGGTGATGGCGGCGACCACGTCGTCGTGCAGGGCGTCGGCGCGGGCCATGATCTCCTCGATCCGCTTCAGCACGGGCCCGAATTCGGCACCGGCCGCACCGTCGAGCGAGGCCACGTTGATGGCGATGTTCAGCTGCGAGCTGGCCGCGGCCGAGCGTGCGCAGTCGGCGGCCGCGCCGATATCGGTGACCACGTTGGGGTTTCCGATGGGCAGCAGTTCGGTTGCCAGGGAGATGATCTCGTCGGCCTCGGCGACCACGGCCGCCGGAACGCGGGCGGCCTGCAGCAGGGCCGCGGTAATGGCCTCGGCGCGGGCGGCCTGCTCGGCCTCGGTCTCCTTGGGCAGCTTGTAGGCATTGCCGACGCCGGTGAAGGCGGCGGCATCGGCGTCGGCCAGGGCCAGCGAGCGCGCCCGGGCCGCGTCGGCGGCCTCGATGATGCGGTCGACGACCGGGCGGTTGTCGGCGTCCTTGGCTCGGGTGGTGTAGCGCGCCACCATGGCCACCAGCGCCGCGCCCTGGGCCGCGTGCAGCGCCGCGACCGCGCCGCCGCCGGGGGCGGGCACCTTGGCGGCCAACTCACCCAGGTACCCCGCCAGTGTCGAGTCACCGAAGGTGGTGGTGTCCTGAGTCATGCGGGTGGCCTCCCTTGGCAGCACGGGGAATTCGATGGATGCGCCGCCCACCCTATCGGCCCCCTCGTCGCTCGCCCCTATCGGCACTGCCGGGCCCGTGCCGGCACGGGTGGCGCTGTTCAGCAACCCGCCCGCTGTCGGTGCGCCAATAGGTGGGTAAGGTCCCGGGCATGCGTATCGGACTGTCGATCAATTACACCGACGGCTTCAAGGAGATCGCCGCCGAGGTCGCCGACCTCGAACGCGCCGGCCTCGACATCGTGTTCGTGCCCGAGGCGTATTCGTTCGACGCGGTGAGCGCGCTGGGCTACCTGGCCGCCAAGACCGAACGGGTACAGCTGGCCTCGGGCATCCTGCAGCTCTACACCCGCACGCCCACCCTCACCGCCATGACCGCGGCCGGCCTGGACTACGTCTCCGACGGCCGCTTCATTCTCGGCCTGGGCGCGTCGGGCCCGCAGGTGATCGAGGGCTTCCACGGCGTGCCCTACGACGCCCCCATCGGCCGCACCCGCGAGGCGCTCGAGATCTGCCGCCAGGTGTGGAAGCGCGAACGCGTGAACTACCAGGGCAAGTACTACCAGGTGCCGCTGCCCGAGGGTAAGGGCACCGGCCTGGGCAAGCCGCTCAAGCTCATCAATCACCCGGTGCGCGAGAACATTCCGGTGCTGCTGGCCGCGCTGGGCCCGAAGAACGTGGAGCTGGCCGCCGAGGTGGCCGAGGGCTGGCAGCCCATCTTCTTCCTGCCGGAGAAGGCCGACGCGGTGTGGGGCGAATCGGTGAAAGCCGGTCTGGCCAAGCGTGATCCGGCGCGCGGCGACCTCGAGATCTTCGCGGGCCCGGCGCTGGCCATCGGCGACAATGTGGACGGGCTGCGCGAGTGGGTCAAGCCGCACCTGGCCCTCTATATCGGCGGTATGGGCGCGAAGGGCAAGAACTTCTACCACACCCTGGCCACCAAGTACGGCTACGGCGCCGAGGCCGATCGCATTCAGGAGCTGTACCTGAAGGGCGAGAAGGACGCCGCCGCCAAGGCCGTGCCCGACGATCTGGTGCGCGATGTCTGCCTAATCGGTTCGGCCGGGTTCGTGAAGGAGCGCGTGGCGGCCTTCCGCGAGGCCGGTGTCACCGCGCTGAACGTGGTTCCCATGGCCGCCACCCCGGCTGAGCGCGTGAAGCTGATCGAGCAGCTGCGCGAGCTCATCTGATCGAGGCATGCAGCGACGAAGCCGAGTCCGGGCGAACCGGACTCGGCTTCGTCGTTTCCAGGGGTCTCTTCTATGGGTCTCGGAGTCGGACCGGTCCGGCTCAGCGCAGTGAGGCCAGCGCTTCGTCCAGGGTCGGGTGCAGTGCGAACACCTGGTCCAGGCTGGTCACCTTGAGTTGGCGGCTGGTGGCCGGACCGTCGGCCACCACCGCGATGCGGGTGGTGCCGGCGCGCTTGTGCGCGCCGACCAGGACCGCCATGCCCGCCGAGGCGAGGAAGCTGACGGCGGTCAGATCGATGACCAGCGCGTCGGGTTTGGGCGACAGCGCCGCGTCGATGGCGTTCTCGAGTGCGGGGGCGGTCGCGAGGTCGACGTCACCGGCCACGGTGAGGACCGTCGCCTCGTCGCGCTCGGTGACCGTGGTGGTCATCGTGTCGGCGAATGGATAGCCGTCTCCGGAAGTAGTGGTCACGTTTGTCAAATCTGCCATGATCCGTCCGTTCGTGCTGCATCGTCTGCCAACTCGGTATTCTTTCGGTAGTCGGCGTTATAGCGAAAACCGCAGCTACCGCACTCTTTCGGAGTCCTCCGAATCCGCCCGCCGAATCCGTGTCGGCAGGCCCCTTTTCACATGCGCCCGGCCGCCGAAAATGAAACGGCCATCAGTCGCACCGACATCCGCACCCGGGTGCCGGGACCGGAGTGGTCGATGTCGAGGTGATCGGTCAGCGCGCGCATCATGGCGATGCCGCGCCCGCGATGACCCGGATCGGCGGGCAGCGGACGCCACGCTCCGGAATCGGTCACCTCGATGGTCAGGGTGTCCACCCCGCAGTCCGCGCTGAGCGTCACCCGGCCCGGCTCACCGCCGAGATAGGCGTGCTCGATGCTGTTGCTGCAGGCCTCGTTCGCGGCCGCCACCAGATCGACCGCCAGATCGTGCGGGACCGCCGCGGCCGAGAGCCAGGCGCGCAGCGCGCGCCGAATGTTCGACAGCTCATGGGCCTCCGCGGGCACGTCCAGGCGCAGGGTCTTGGGCGGCTGCCGGTACACGACCATGGCCACGTCGTCGTCGTATCCGCCGACCGGACGCAGCCGCGACAGCACCGAATCGGCCACCTCGCGCGGCAATTGCCCGGCGACACGGGTCAATTCGTCGGCCAGCTCCACGAAGCGGTCCTCGATGTCCACATTGCGCTGCTCGACCAGGCCGTCGGTGAACAACACCAGAGTGGAACCGGGAGCCATGGGGGTGGTGGCCTCCGGGCGGCGCGGAATATCGAAGGTGGCCAAGGGAACCGCGCGACCGCCCTCCAAAAGCCGGCCGCGCTTACCGGGTTCGGCGAGCACGGGCGGCATGTGCCCGGCATTGGAGTAGCGGACCAGTCCGCGCACGGGATCCAGGATGGCCGCGCACACGGTCGTGCACATGGCTCCGGGTATGCGCGAGGCGACGGTGTCGAGCTCGGCCAGCAGCTGGGCCGGGCCCGCGCCGCGCAGCAGCAATGCGCGTGCGGCGGTACGCAATTGGCCCATGACGACGGCGGCGGACAGGCCGCGGCCGACGCAGTCGCCGACCACCACGCCGATGGTGCCGTCCTCGAGGCGCACCACGTCGTACCAGTCGCCGCCGATTTCCAGCGGTGGCAGCGCGGGCTCGTAGTGGACCGAGAAGCGCGGGGGCAGCTCGATCGGGCCGAGCATGGCGCGCTGCAGGGTCAGCGACGTCGAGCGGGCCTGATCGAAGTTGCGGGCGCGCTGCACGGCCAGGCTCAAATGGCCGACCAGCAGCGAGAACAAGGCCCAGTCGCCGGGGGTGATGACGCGCGGCGCGGAGAACCGCAGCCACAGCGCCGAATCGCCGCTCTCGCCCAGCGGCGCGACGATTCCCTCCGAACTGGTCACGCCCTCCGGAATCGCGTACATGGTCCGGCCCGGCTGCAGGCGCGCCCGATCCAGTAACGCCCGGGCGCGCGCGTCGAGCACCTGCCGCGATTCCGCGCCGCCGTGCAGCATGCGTTCGGGCAGCGGGATGGGCTGCGTGTCGTGCGGCGCGACGCCCGCGCCGGTGTACGGATTGTCCTCGGACACATACAGTTCCGGCCCGGTGTGCCGGTTGGGCCACACCGAGACGACCGCGGCCTCCGCGCCCACGGCCCGGCGCAACTCCTCGAGTCCGACGGTGAGCACCTCGACCACGCTGGTGGCCGCGCCGACCGCGGTGGCCAGCCGCGACACCGCCTGATCGCGGGCCTGCGCATCGTGTTCGGCGGTGACGTCGCGAAGCGTGCCGACGAAAATGCGTTCGCCGTTCTCGGGTTTCACCAGCGAGCTGGTCGAGACCGCCAGCCAAAGGTGCCGCCCGTCGCGATGGCGGATGGGCATGACGAACCGCGCGGCATCGGTGCCCAGATCCGGATAGCGCGGGGCCTCCGGCACGGTCCAGGGGTGGGGGAGCGCATAGGGGATGCCGTCGGGCCCGTACCCGGTCAGCGCGCCGAACGCGGAGTTCACCTCGATCAGCGTGCCCTGCGAATCGACGACGAAGAACCCGTCCTGCAGCGACTCCACCAGCGCCGTGCGGAACGCGTCGCGTCCGGCGAGATCGTCGGCGCGCGAACGCTGTTGCTCGTAGCGCCGGGTGCCGTCCAGGAAGCCGCGCGTGGCCACGTCCAGGGCCGCCATGGTCTGCAGCAGGAATTCGAGCGCCGCCTCGGTGCGATCGGTGCCGTCCGGCACGGGCATGACCCCGTCATGTTCGAGCAGCCGATAGTGGTGCTCGGTGAGGTCGAGAATGCTCACGCCCTCCACCAGCGCCCGCCGCCCCAGCTCGAAGGCCTCGGCGAGGGTGTTCTGATTGGGTGCGCGCAGGTGCAGCCGCAGCGCGGCGGCGTACGCCTCGCGAAACGCGGCCAATACCGCACTCACGCCGGGTACCTGCTCATGGCTTCACCGTCGGAATGGGTTGGGAGGGATGGGAATGCCCGCGATGCCGGGCCGCCAGCACCAGCGCGTCGTCGGTGTCCTTGGCGTGGCGGGCCAGGACCTCGGCGGTGATCTCCGCGGTCGGCTTGGACATGTCGATGGAGTCGGCGAAGCTCGAGGTGATGCCGTCGGTCGACATCAGCAGCAGATCGCCCGGGCGCACCGGCACGGTCTGCGGCTGCAGGTTGGGCGGCAGGAGGTAGCCGACGATGCCGCCGGTCAGCAGCACGGTGGCGCGAATGGCCGGTTTGCCGGGAGCTGCTGCGACAATGCGGGATTCGACATTCCCGACACCGAGCCAGTGCACGCGGTCACCGGAGTCGAACAGGGCCAACGAGACCGCCGCGCCCCGGGTGTCGGCCATGGCGCGATGGCACAGCAGCATGAGCACGTCCAGGGGCTCCGCGCGGTTCTCGGAGAGCACCTGGGCGGCGCGATCGGAGGCGTCCGCGGCGGCCGCGCCGTGACCCAGACCATCGAGCACGGCGAAGAGCACCGAGCCCCCGCCCGCATCGAGGACAACCGACCGGTCGCCCGAAACTCGTTGCCCCGGTAGTGCGCGACCGGCGACGGCCCATTCGACCGCGCCGATGAAGCCGTCCTCACGCACCGGTGGGCACCCACTTCCACATTTCGACGAGCGTGCCCTTACCGGGTTCGGAGGTGATGACCATGCCGTCCATCAGTCGCTTGGCGCCCGGCAGACCCAGGCCCAGCCCGCGCCCGGTGGAGAATCCGTCCTCCATGGCGCGAGGGATGTCGATGATGCCCGGCCCATTGTCCTTGGCCTGCACCACCATCGAGCGGCGGCCGTCGCGGTCGAGGACCCCGAGCCGGATCTCGCCGGTGCCCGCGTAACTCGTGATATTGCGCGCCACTTCGGAAATGGCGGTCGCGATCATGGTGCGATCGGAAAGCGAGAAGCCGAGTTTGGCAGCCAACTCCAGCCCCGCTTGCCGAGCGGTCACGATGTCGTTGGACACGTTCACCGCGATCACCACGTCGTCAGCGGCCACGATCACGACCGTCTTTTTGACTGCGACTCTGCGTCTTCTTGTTCAGCCACGAGAGTCCCTCTTCGAGGTCCAGGGCCGTATGCATGTCCTCGAAGGTAAGTCCCAATTGCACCATGGCGAAAGCGACTTCGGGCTGCAGGCCCACGATGACCGTTTCCGCGCCTCGCAGCTTGGTCATGTGGGCGATGGTACGCAGCGATCTGGCGGCAAAGGAGTCCATTACGTCGATTGCCGTGACATCGACGATGATGCCCTGGGCACGGTAGCGGCTGACATAGACCATGAGGTCGTCCTGCAGGCGCTCGGTATCGGCGTCGGTGAGCGCTGACTGCACCGACGCGATCAGATATGTGCCCTGCTTGAGGATGGGTACCGGCATCTGCCCCGCCCTGATTACCGTCCGTCGCGATCGGTGACGCGCGACACCTCGTAGCCGAGCAACCGCTCCGCTTCTTCGATGCCACCCTGGAGGTCACCGACGGCGTTCATCTTCGACAGATCCAGGCCGATGGTGACAAGGGTAAGCGCGATCTCCGACGACAGGCCGGTAATGATGACATTCGCACCCATGAGACCGGAGGCGTCGACCGTTTGCACCAGGTGGTTGGCCACCGTGGAGTCGATCGCGGGCACACCGGTGATATCGATGACGACGACCTTGGCGCGATTGGCGCGGATCGCCCGCAGCAGCTGTTCGGTCAACTGCCGGGCGCGCTGGGAGTCCAGCACACCGATGATGGGGAGAATCAGCAGCTGCTCACGCACCTGAAGAACCGGCGTGGACAGCTCGCGGATGGCTTCCTGCTGCTGGCGGATGACGCGCTCGCGCTCCTGCACGAAGGACACGGCCACGGTGTTGGCGATGCGGTTCGCGGCCGGTTCGTAGGCGTCGAGCACCAGCTTGAGCAGCTCGAAGTCGGACTGGTACTTCTCGAAGAGGCTGCGCGCCAGCACGTCTCGCAGCAGGAGCACGATGCCGACGACCTCGTCGGTCTCGACTCCTCTGGGGATGATGCGTTCGGACAGGTCCCGCGCGTAGGCCTGCAGCGCCTCGACGCTACCGGTCTCGAGCACCTCGACGTAGTTGTCGTAGACGGAGGTGGCCTCGGAGAAGATTTCCTCCGGCGTCATGGCGGTGAGCAGCTGGGCATCGGTAATGCGACGGGCCCACTCCTCGCGCAGTTCGGTGCGGTTCTGCCGCAGGTGTTCGACAAGCTGCGGAAGCAGGTTGTCGACGGGACCCGCGGGCAGTGAATCCGCCGAGAGACCGATGGACACGTCGGACATGGAAACTCCTGCCCCTTTCGCTAAGGCCAGGTCGGTGTGCTCACTTCTGCGACCGGATAACCGGTCGTGTGCTCGGTGCCGACCGCCGTCGGAAGCCGCTGCCGAGCTTAGTCTTACCCAGTACCCGATCGGTGCCAAACCAAACCCAGGTGACCGGTTGTTCCTCAGGATGTGTGCTCGTCACGGGCTTCCGGTCTTCGGTGATGAGCCAGCAACGTGTCGTAGATATCGGCCAGCGCGCTGAGCTGGCCACGGTCCAGCACATCGATCATGTGACGACGCACACTGTCGACATGCGAGGGGGCGGCGGAATCGAGGACCTGCGCGCCCTTGTCGGTAAGGACGGCGGCGGTGCGGCGGGCGTCGTCGGGGATGGATTCGCGGGCGACCAGTCCGCGCTTCTCCATGCGCGTGATCTGATGCGAGAGCCGCGACTGCGACCACTCCAGCACGGCGGCGAGTTCGGCGAAGCTGCGGCGGTGGTCGGGGGCGTCGGCCAGGCGGGCCAGCACGGTGTATTCGACGTAGGTCAGGTTGGATTCGCGCAGGGAATCCCGGCCGACGGCGGCGGCGATGAGGTCGCGGGTGAAGACGAATCCCAGCCACGCTCGCATCTCGACATCGTCGAGCCAACGGGTTTCGGCCACAGTTCTGCTCCCGGGTTCCGCACTCATGCTAGTTCCTCCCCGCCGCCGATAAGCGCATCATGCACAGGTAACACCTGCTCGGTTGAAGGTGCAACCGGTGCCCGTTCGGCGTGGCCCCGGATCGAGTCTGACAGGAGGTGGTGCCTGTCACAACGGATTTCGAGTGTGCAAATGCACTTGCAAATGAGCGAACGTTGCGAGGGTGTTCGGGGCCGGGCCTCGAAACCGATACCGCTGCCTGCTCATCGGGGCGCGCGGGCGGGTCGGTACAGTCGGTCTGCTTGAACCGTTGGCCGCCCAGCCCCCAGCCCCGGCTGCTCGGCCCCCAGCCCTGCTCGAGGAGTGCGATTCGTGACCGCGCCGGACTTTCTGTACTCGGATCTGCTGCCGATTGGTAAGGACGAGACGCCGTATCGGCTGCTGACCACCGAGGGTGTGAGCACGTTCGAGGCCGGTGGGCGCACCTTCCTGCAGGTGGAGCCCGAGGTGCTGCGCATGCTCACCGCCGAGGCCATGCACGACATCAGCCACTACCTGCGCCCGGCGCATCTGCGGCAGCTGCGCAAGATCATCGACGATCCGGAGTCCAGCGGCAACGACCGGTTCGTGGCGCTGGATCTGCTGAAGAACGTGAACATTTCGGCCGGTGGCATCCTGCCGATGTGTCAGGACACCGGCACCGCCATCGTCATGGGCAAGAAGTCCGAGGGCGTGCTCACCGGAGTCGATGACGCGGAATGGATTTCGCGCGGTGTGTTCGACGCCTACACCAAGCTGAACCTGCGCTACTCGCAGCTCGCGCCGATCACCATGTGGGACGAGAAGAACACCGGCAACAATCTGCCCGCGCAGATCGAGTTGTACTCGCAGCCGGGCGATCCCGCGCAGCCGTCCTACAAGTTCCTCTACATGGCCAAGGGCGGCGGCTCGGCCAACAAGTCGTTCCTCTACCAGGAGACCAAGGCGATCCTGAACCCGGATCGCATGCTGGAGTTCCTGGACGAGAAGATCCGCTCGCTGGGCACCGCGGCCTGCCCGCCCTACCACCTGGCGGTCGTGATCGGCGGCACCTCGGCCGAATTCGCCTTGAAGACAGCAAAGTACGCCTCGGCGCACTACCTGGACAATATGCCGACCGAGGGGTCGATGGCCGCGCACGGCTTCCGCGATCTCGAGCTCGAGGAGCAGGTCTTCAAGCTGACCCAGTCCTTCGGCATCGGCGCGCAGTTCGGCGGCAAGTACTTCTGCCACGACGTGCGCGTCATCCGCCTGCCCCGCCACGGCGCGTCCTGCCCGGTCGCCATCGCGGTGTCCTGCTCGGCCGACCGGCAGGCGCTGGCCAAGATCACCCCCGAGGGCGTGTTCCTCGAGCAGCTGGAACGTGAACCGGCGCAGTACCTTCCGGAGCAGACCGACGCCATCCTCGGCGGCGATGTCGTCAAGATCGACCTGAACCGGCCCATGTCGGAGATCCGCGCGGAGCTGTCGAAGTACCCGGTGAAGACCCGGCTCTCGCTGACCGGTCCGCTGGTCGTGGCGCGCGACATCGCGCACGCCAAGATCAAGGAGCGCCTCGACGCGGGCGAGCCCATGCCGCAGTACATGCGCGACATGGCCGTCTACTACGCCGGTCCGGCCAAGACCCCCGATGGCTATGCCTCGGGCTCGTTCGGCCCGACCACCGCGGGCCGCATGGACTCCTACGTCGACCAGTTCCAGGCCGCGGGCGGCTCGCACGTCATGCTGGCCAAGGGCAACCGCTCCGCGCAGGTCACCAAGGCGTGCAAGGAACACGGCGGCTTCTACCTCGGCTCCATCGGCGGCCCCGCCGCCCGCCTGGCCCTGGACTGCATCAAGTCCGTCGAGGTGCTCGAATACCCGGAACTGGGCATGGAAGCCGTCTGGAAGATCGAGGTCGAGGACTTCCCCGCCTTCATCGTCGTCGACGACAAGGGCAACGACTTCTTCGCCGAAACCTCCAAGCCCATCGCCCTGCGCGTGCGTGAGCGCTCCAAGGAACGGGTCTGATTCCGTAGCCCCGGTGCGGCAGGGTGTCGGCATGGAATTCCGAAGTGCGAGAGGCGGATCGATGCGAATGAACGGCCGGGGTGAGCAGTCCATGCCGGGCGGCTGTCATTGCTCGCGTCGGACCGCCCTCACCGCACTGGCGGCGGGTGCCGGGTTGGTGATCGGCGGCGCCCTCGGCGGGTTTCGACCGGGAATCGCCGCGGCCCAGGCCATGCCGACGGCCGCGTTCATCGCCGCGAGCACCGACGGCCTGGACCCGGCGCTGGCGGCGGCCTACAACGCGGCGGCCGCGGCTGCCGCTACGGCGGGGATTTCGTTGTGGATCACGTCCGGATACCGCACCTGGGCGGAGCAGGAAGCCCTGTGGGAGGACGGGATCCAGACCTACGGCAGCCCCGAGGCGGCCCGTCGCTGGGTTCTGCCCCCGGGCGAATCCACCCATGTCACCGGCCAGGCCATCGACGTCGGCCCCCGCGAGGGCGCGCAGTGGCTGGAGGACAACGGCGATCACTGGGGCCTGTGCCGGATGTACGACAACGAATGGTGGCACTTCGAATTGGCCACCTACCCCGACGGCCCCCTCCCGGCCCGTCTCCCCGATGCCAGCATGCGTTAGCGACGCCCGGACGGTCCCGTAGATATCGCGCGGCCCCGATCATGACCTGAATGTCCGTAATTGGAAGCTGATCGGTCATGTTCGGGCACCTGGAGGTTTATCTGGTAACCGTACCGTCGCTCTTGGGGGAGCAGGCGGACGGAGATGTGATGCTGGAACCGCGACTTCGGACCATGTGGCTGGCCAATGCGGCGAGCGCGGGGGCGGCGGTGGCCGTGCGGACACCGCGCCCGGTATTCGCCGCGGAGGCGCGGCGCGAGCGGCGCGAGCGGCGCGAGGCGATCGTGGCCTCGGATCTGGAAGTGGTGACGGTGACCGATCATTCGGCCGTCCTCACGTGGACCACGCGGGCGCGGGATCGGACGGGGCGGCTGCGGCCGGTACCCGCCGATACCGAGGTGCGCATCGGGCCCGCGGACGGGCGGGCGGACGCGCGGGTGTGGCATTTCGAGGGGATGCGCACCGCGTATCACTACGCGGAGATCCGGAATCTGGAACCGGGTCGGGCCTATCGCTTCGAGGCCTACTCGGACGGTCGGCGGGCGGTACCGGCGCGCACCCTGGTGACGCGGCGGTCCGGGACGCCCGAATCCACCGGCGTCCTCACGACTTTGACCCCGCCGCCCGGGCGGCTGATTCGCACGCTCGCGCTGGCCAACGACCTGCACTACGGGGAACCGGCCAGCGGGCTGTTCGCGGGACTGTTCGAGGGCCTGCGGCACAGCACCGACGAGTATCCGGAATTCATGCTGCAGGCCATGCTCGACGACCTTCGACTACCCGACCGAACCGTGGACCAGCTCATCGTGGCCGGCGATATGACCGACTCGGGGACGGCCGCGCAGTGCCGGGGTGTCCGGGAGCGATTGGACGACTGGGGCACGCTGGGGCGGGATTACGTCGTGTGCCGGGGAAATCACGACATTCGGCCGCCGGAGGAGCCCGACCACTGGGGTGAGGTCTTCCATCCGCGCGACCGCCTGGTCGAATACTTCGCCGGCGGTCTGCGGCTGATCGGGCTCGACACCACCCGCCCACGCGGCGCGGGCGGCACCATCA
The DNA here is from genome assembly GCF_035818515.1 of Nocardia sp. CDC153. Taxonomy (NCBI): domain Bacteria; kingdom Bacillati; phylum Actinomycetota; class Actinomycetes; order Mycobacteriales; family Nocardiaceae; genus Nocardia; species Nocardia sp. CDC153. The sequence goes on from NZ_JAYKYU010000004.1 coordinate 276,109, forward strand.
GCCCGCCCCAGCTGGCACATCTGCGTGAACTGCTGCGCGGCGAACCCGACCGGCCGACACTCGTTTTCGGCCATCATCCGGTGACCCGGCATGCGGCGGTGAGCAATCCGGGCGGACCGGGCTTCGTCATGGACCGCTTCAACGCGGGCGCGCTGCACGCCATGTACGCGACCGCGCCCGGCGTGTTCCTGCACCACAGCGGGCACACCCACCGGAATCGGTTGAGCCGCCCGGATTCCGGGGTCGGGGTGGAATTCCTCGAGGTGGGCGCGGTCAAGGAGTATCCGGGCGGATACACGCTGGTGCGGATCTACGAGGGCGGGTACATGGTGAACTTCTACAAAACGCGGACCGAGTCGGCGCGGCGCTGGAGCACCCGGACCCGCAGCCAGTACCTGGGACTGCATCCCGATCACGCGCTGGGCAGCTGTCACGACCGCAATCATGTTGTGCTGCGCGACTTCTCGGGACTGTGCGGCGAACCCGCCGGGCGGTGAACAACGCCGAACCGAGACCTTGCGCCGGAGTGGAATGCCTGGTGGCGGCGACACACCGGGCGTGATGCACCGGTATGTCCGGTCAATGTGCCCCCAATGTCCGTCCCGTTCGGCATACTGCCTGGTGCGAGTGCACGCCGGAGTTGTGTGTGGCCCGACCGGACATTGCGTTGTCCGCTCGTTGGCCGCTGTGCGTGTACCGCCGATTGGGCATGCTGAATTTCAGCGCTTTCTCTGATGATGGAGGTCTTGGTGGGTAGGCAGGGCAGGCAGTTCCGTTCGAATCACGGCACACTCCGGCACCAACGCCCACCGGTCCGCGTCACCCGCCCCGCCCGCCCCCTGCGGGACACCGTCTTCGCCGTCGGCTGGTTGGCCGTGGAGCTTCCCACCGCGGTGCTGCTCGCCGTCTTCGTCGGCACCGGCTGGCTCGGCTACATCCAGCACGCCGGCACCCCGGCGCAGCCCCGCTCGGCCGTCGTCGTTCCGGTGGAACCGACCGCGCACTGAATCACATTGTCGCACTGAATCACGTTGTCGCACGGGCCCGTTCCCCTCCGGGGAGCGGGCCCGCCGGCTGTCCGGGCCCGAAAACGACGCCACCCCGGTGCCGCTGGCTGCGGGTCACCGGGGTGTTGGCGGCGGATCGGGCCGATGTCAGTGGGGCACCGGCCGATTCGGGCTCGCTAAGGTGCGTGGCTGGTCGAGAAGAGGCTCAGTCGTCGTCCAGGGAGCTGCCATTGCGGGAGCGCGACGCGGCGCGGGCGCGGCGCCGGGCGGCCTGCAGTTCGGCGAGTTCCTGCTCGAGGGTCTCGGCGATCCGGAACTGGCCGGTGTCGTAGACATTGAGCGGGGGGACCGGATCGGTCAGATCGGCGAGCGGGGAGCGCTCGTCCTCGACCTTGCGGGTCTTGCCGGTGGCGGAACGGCGTTCCTTGTCGGCGGATTTACCGTTGCTCGAGTGCGATTCGGACTTCGCCGTCCGGATATCGGGCTCGACCACCTGGGCCTCGGCCTCGACGGTCTTCTCCGGTTCGGCCGGAGCCGCGGGCAGCGCCGGGGTGGTGGCGGGTGTCGGCGTGGGACCCGGACGGTTCGGGAAGGACACTACGGTCGGCATGGATCGGCGTAGTTGTTCGCCCGGATCGGGTAGATGCTGAATCTGGTCCGTGGCACGCACGATGGCCAGGCCGTAGCGGCTCGCCGCGGCATTGTGGATGAGCAGGGCCACCCCGATCATGACCGGGGCGATGGCGTGCACCGCGACGTCGTACCAGCTGCCGGTCTTGAGATACGGGTAGGTGTTCAGGATGACCGTGAGGCTCAGCAGCGCGATCTCGGCCACCACAACCTGTTTGCGGCTGTCGATCACACCCCACTCGGCGACCTTGTTGGTGCCGATCATGATGATCACGAGGCAGACGCTGATCATGCCTTCGAGCAGATAGCTGAACCAGTACAGCGGATCGCTCGCACCGCCGGGCGCGATATTGTGCTGCACGTTGACCGCGGACCAGAGCATGCCGGCCGCGACCACACCGGCGAGCGCGCGCTGGCTCCACGCCCGATGTTTGTACAGCGACGCCAGTTTGGCGTGCGGGCTCGATTCTCGCCGCTGCGCGGCGATCGCCTTGCGGGCGAGCAGCAAGTCGCGAATGTCGGCCTTCTCAATCTCTTCGGTGGTCTGCCGGGCCCGATCCGCGGCGCTCGCAGCGGCCTCGGCCTGCTTCCAGCGTTGCGCACGCTCCTGCTCGCGAATGCGTTCGGCTAGCTCGCGTTCGGCGACGAGCTCGTTTTCCGACAGGGCATCGGTGAGAGCGGGATCGTACTGATACGCCAGCCGACCCCGGGCCTTCTCGACCCGCTGCGCCAGCTGGCTGACGTCGTCCTCGCGCGGATGTTCGATAGTCATTTGGACCCCCGTCCAGGGAGTCCGGATGGCTGACTTGTGATTCCGGTAGGCACGGAGAACATTTCTAGTCGATGAAAGCCCAACCGCGAAACTGTTGATTTGCCGATGGTCCAATCCTTACGGCGCGCCGCGCCGCGACACGCGGATTCGGGTGTAAGTCAGGGCAGTACGGGGACCCGCCCGAACTTCGTGTCCAGTGGGGTTGCCGACCCCCGTTCCCCCGCAACCGCTTTCCCGGATCGGACCAGATGGACAAAGCTCCCGAACCTCCGCAAGGGGGCTTGGTGGCGAGCCGAAAACGGGTCCGCTACCGCCGCTTCGTCGTGTGACGTTATGGCGGGCGGCCCGCGTATCGGGAGCGGCCCCGAGAGCGCCCACGATCGCCGACTGGGCCTGTGCCCGTTGCGAACCAGCGAGGTTGCTCGGTGCGCCGTCGGCGCTGCCAGCAAACCGAACCGGGTGTCGTGGCGCGGTTCGGTTGTCAGCCTGCGGTTTCGAGTTCCTCGTCGAGCGGGATCGCGCCCTCGAGGCCGTGCGGGAGGCGGCGGCGGTTGGGGGAGCCGAGGGCGGCGGTGAGGTCGGTGCCGTCGTGTTCGGCGAGCAGGTCGGCGGAGTCCCAGACGAGCAGGGTTGCGCTGACGGTGTTCTCGGCGGCGGAGTGGGCGAGGTCGTAGTGGGCGCAGGCGGGGACGTGGGGGTAGGTGATCCACAGGTCGTAGCCGGTCATGAAGAGGTCGAGGTCGAATTGGACGGAGAGGCCGAGGAGTTCGCTGCGGCCGTTGTCGTCGACGCCCGCGAACGCCTCGTCCAGCGCGAGCAGGCGGGGGGCCTGCGGGTCGGCCGAATCGAGCATGACGTGTGCCGCGGCGAACAGCGGCAGGTGCAGTGACACCGACTGCTCGCCACCCGAGAGGGCGCTGTGGCGGGCCACGGTGAGGCGGTCCTCGGTGCCGTCGGCGGTCACGATGGTGAAGGAGAAGACGCGCCAGGTGCGGTAGTCCAGTGTGGCGGCGAGGATTTCGGGGAACGAGCGCTCGGGGTGGGCCGCGCGGGCGGTGCGGATCTCGGCGGCGAAGTAGGCGCGAATGGTGGACAGATCCTCGGGGGTGAGGTCCGAGGAGTCGCGGTCGAGCAGCTTGCAGACCGCGCGCGCTGGTTCGGAGAGATTGTCGGCGAGCACCCAGTGCACGCCGATGGTGTTGCCCGAGGACATGCGGCGCTGCTTCATCTCGGTGCCCATGCGGGCGATGAGATCGCGGGCGTCGCTGGTGCGTTCGTGGATCTGCTGGGCCAGGCCGGTCAGCAGCGCGTCCTCGAGGATGCGGCGCTCGGCATCGGTGAGCAGCAGTTCCTGATCGCGGCGGGCCGCGCCGATGCGCTCGGCGAAATCGGCCAGCGAGGACAGGCCGTGGTCGTCGTGCACCTGCACGACGGTGAGGCCGTCGGCGGCGTCCCAGTGCAGGCGGTAGTCCTGGCGGGCGGCGGTGAGCGCGGCATCGAACTCCTGCAGGGCGGTGGTGACCGCGCTGCGGGTCGACTTGCGGGCCGCCTCGCCCGCCTTCACCGAAGCCGTTGCGGCGGCGAGGTTCTCGAACAGCGTCGCCACCTCGTCGGGCAGCACCTTCGGCTCCTGCTCGGGATCGCCGTTCTCGATCCGGTACAGCAGCTGCTCGGGGGTGGACCACGCGGCGTCGCTGGCGGGCCAGCGGCTGTCGGCGGGCGCGCCCAGCAGGCTCAGCAGATCCGGTCGCGCGTACGGGGCCAAATGCCTTACGTCGGCCAGCAATTCGGTGAGCGCGGTGCCCAGGGTGTCGTGCGCGGCCCGATGCGCGCCCTCGGCGGTGCCGACCGCCTCGATGGCCTCGGCGGCGGCCTTGCGGGCGGCCTTCTGCTCGGCCCGCGCCGCGTCGATCTTCTCGCGCGCCACCTCGAGGTCCCGATCGATATCGGCGGCACCGGCTCCCAGTGCCTCACGCAGGGTTTCGAGCTTGCGCAGCTGCTCCTCGTACCCGGACCGCGCGGCCTCCGCCTCCTCGGCGAACGCCTCGGCCAGATCCTTCGACTCTTCGAGCCGATCCCCGGCCTCCCGCGCCCGCTCGTGCTCACGCTGATGATCGCCGCGCAACCGCAGCAGCGCGGTCCCGGCGTTCTCGAAATGCCTTACCGCGGCGGCCAATGCATCCAACTCGGCCGGATCCCGCGGCGCGCGATGCTCGGCCGCGATGGCCCGAACCTTCTTGTCCGCGGCGGTGTAATCGGCGACCGCCTGATCCAGATCCTTCTCGGCCTGCGCGGCGGCCTCCGACCGCGACCGCAGCATGCCCGCCGCCTCGGCGACCCCGCGCAGCGCGGCCGTCACGGCGGTAGTCCGCGGAAGCGCCTTGGCGGCGGCGGCAATCCGGGCCAGCTCCTCGGTGGCGGCCTGCTCCTCGGCCTTGGCGGTCTCGGCCTCGGTGACCGCCGTCTCGATCGCGGTGGCCAATTCGGCCAGGCGCAGCTCACGGCGGCGCGCTCGGGCGGTGGCGCCGATGAACTCCGCGTCGGCCTTGAAATGGCGGCCGACCAGAACTCCCTGCCGGAAGCGGCCATCGGCGGCGATGGCGACGCCGCTCTCGGCGATCGGCTGTGCGTCGGCTCCGGTTGCCATGCGCCCCAACGCGGCAGCCGACGGTGCGTCCGCGGAGGTCACGCCGGCCTTGCCCGTGGCAGCGGCGGCCGAACCGATTTCGTGCAGCGCGATCGACGCGAGCACATCGGCGACGGTCTGGCGCGGGACGGTCAGCGCCTCGGTGTCGTCCTCGACGACGAGCACGTCGGCCAGGGTGCGTCCGCTGGGCCGTTCCTTCGGTGGCAGCGGCAGCAGGAACTGGTCGGACGCGTGATCGGGTACCTCGCCGCTGGCGCACACCCAGCCGTCGAGCAGGTTCGCGGCCTGCAGCGCCGCCTCGATGCCTGCGGCGGCCCGCGGTCCGACATCGTCGGCGAAGCGCACGAGCCGCCACAGGGGCGCGCCGGGACGGTCACCGCGGATATCGGTGCGTGCGGCGAAAGCCGTTGGCGCGTCGTCACGTTCGGCCGCCACGGATTCGCGTTCGGCGCGCAGCTCGACCGCGCGCGCGGTGGCCTGGGCGGCGCGGGCGCGCGCCTCCTGCCGCCGCGCGCGAATCTCGTCGGTCAGCGGTTCGGTGCGCTCGGCCAGCACCTCGGCCGGGGTGGCGGGAGCGACGTCTTCGTCGAGCGCCGCCGCCGCGCGCGCCTCCGCGGCTTCGAGCGCGGAGCCGCCGGTTCCGGTTGTCGGCGAATGGCTTTCGGTGGCCGCTGCTCCGCCGCGACCTTTCTTGCCCTTGGCCGCCGATTTGGGGGGTCGGGCAACGCGCTCGGTGCCTACCGCCGCGAGAGCGTCGTTGATCGCCTCGAACAGCCCGGTGCGGATGGGGGAGTACACCTCTCGGTGGGTGTCCCACCAATCCCGCAGGGCGGTGGCGGCATCGGCGCGGGCCAGCGCCACTTCGGCTTCGGCCTCGGCGAGTTCGGCGGTGGCGGCGTCGCGCAGCTCGATCGCGCGCTGGCCCGCGCGTTCGGCGCGGGTGCGTTCGGTGACGGCCTGGTCGACCAGGGTGAGGGCGCGGCGGACGGCGCGGACGTCGGCGTCGCGTTCCTCGGCGTGGGAGCGGACGGTGGTGGTGAGGTGTTCGGTGCGGGCCGATTCCGGGAGGGTGGTCCAGGCGATGCCGGCTTCTTCGGCGGCGGAACGCAATTCGTCCTCGCCGCGGGTCAGGGCGGAGGAGGCGTTGGCGACGGCGGCCTGGGCGCGTTCGGCCTCCTCGAGGCGCTGGTCGACCGTCTGCCGGGACTTGAGGGCCTTGTCGCTGTGGACGGCGGCGGAGGATTCCAGGCGGCGCACGGCGTCGGCCAGGTCGTCGAGCTGCTGTTTGCCCTCGTAGGCGCTGGAACGCTGGAGGGTCTCGCGGTCGGCGAGGGCCTGTTCGTAGGCGCGGTCGGCGTCCTCGGCGCGGGTCTCGGCGGCGGCGCGTTCGGAGTCGCGGCGCTTGCGCAGGGCCGCGGCGGCGTGCAGGGCGGTGCTGGCGTGGGTGACCGCGTCCAGGCGGGTCTGCACCTGGTCGATATCGGACTTGGCTTGTACGGCAAGGTATTTGCGGTACACCTTGACGAAATCGCGGGTGGCGGTATCGGCCTGGACGAGACCCTCGAGGGTGCGGCCGACCTCCTCCATATCGCTGAACGAGCGCGCGGCGTCGAGGATGAGCTGCTCGTCGAGCGGGCGCAGACCGTCGGTGAGGGCCTGGGAGAGCCCGCGCGGGTCGAGATTCTTGGCCAGCTGTGGGCGGCGCAGGGTCAGAATCAGATTGATGAGCTGGTCGTAGCGCTGCTGACCGAGACCGAACATGCGCGCGTCGATGGCGGCGCGGTACTCCACCGGCCGATCCACGATGGCGTCGGAGCCGATCTGCTCGGCCAACTGCTTGCGCGTCAGCGGCCGGTCGTCGGGGCCCAGCAGCGAGAAGTCCACGCCCACACGGCCATCCGCGACGAAATACCAGCGGGTGACCTTGTCGTTGGAGCGGGTGGCGCGCATGCCGATGCCGATGGTCACCGTCTCCGGATCGTCCCAGCTGCCGCGCGCGAACTCCATCCACACATACGAGTAGGCCGATTCCTGCTTGCGGTACAACAGGTTCGATTTCATGGTGCGCTCTTCACCCGCGAACGGGTTGAGCCGCCGCGGCTCGATGCGCCCGTCCAGCACGAACGGGAACAGCACCTCGAGGGCCTTGGTCTTGCCCGAGCCATTGGGCCCGCGCAGCACCAGGCGACCGTCCGCGAAGCAGAACTCCTGATCGCGGTAGTCCCACAGGTTGATGATGCCCGCCCGGGAGGGGACGAAGCGCACTCCTCCGTGAATGTGGTCGGCCATCAGTCCGTGGTTCCCTTCTCTGTCGAGCCGTCCGCGCCCAGTTGCGTGGGGGAGATGAACAATTCGGTTTCCGCGCGCGTGCGAATGGTGACGATCGCGCCCCGGTAGCGGGCCAGGGCGGGGAGGATGAGCAGCCCGCCGTCGACCAGTTCGACCAGGCGCAGCCGTTCCAACAGCGACACCACCTCGCCCATCAGGCCCGGCACATCGGCCTGCCACTGGGCGGCGAAGGTATTGCCATAGCGGTCGGTCAGCATCTGGACGGTGTCGCGGATCCAGGACGACTCGATGAACGGGAACTCCGGAATCTCCGGTTCTTCCGGTTCCTCGTCCGAATCCTCGTGCGCGCCGAAGACATCCAGGGGATCGGCCAGCGGGGCGAAGACGGTGGTCGCCGGGATGGCGCTGTCGAGCTGCTCCACCAGATCGGCGAGCGGGCGCGAGGGGCGGGGCCTGCGCTCGACCGGATTGTCGATATCCAGGACCAGATCGGCGATCTCGCCCGCCAGCAGCAGCGCCACCTGGGCCAGGGTGCCGGTACCCGGGAATCGAACGTCGGACAGCCGCCCCGAACTGTCGATGAGCGCAACGCCTTCCGCGCGCCGCTCGGCCCGCAGTCCGGTCAGGTACTCGACCTCGGTCACCAGCTTCTCCTGCGCCAGCAGTGACCGCTCGGTCTCGTCGAGTTCATCGGCGTAGACGACCGGCTGTTCGACCAGTGCACGGCGCACCTTGCGGGCGGCCAAAGCCATTGCGGGCGAGCGGGTATCGGCACCACCCGCCTCCTCACCGAGCAGGCCGGTCACACTCTGCAGGTGCTGTAGCGCCCGCGGCGGCCGGAACAGGGCGAACACCACCGACCGGTCGATGTCGTAGAGCGCCTCCCCGGCCTCCGGATCACTGGCCCAGCCCCCGGCGTCACCATCGGCGAGCGTGACCGCCCCGCGTGCCGCCAACCACCCGACCGCGTCGACGAACGCATCCCGATCCGCCGCCCGATCCGGCGCGAGCTCGAGTCCCTCGACCCGCTCGGTGTACGCGGCCACCTGATCGGCCAACTCCGACAACGTGATCTGATCCCCGGCCCGCCCCAACGCGGCGAGTGCCAGCGCGAGGTAGGCGTACCGCCGCCGATCGAAAAGCCGATCCCCGGTCGTCCGCGCGGGCCGCCCGGCATCGAGATGATCGAGCACCGGGAACAACCGCGCCGTCGTCTCGGTGACCTCCAGCCGATACCCGAACAGCTCCGCCAAATCCTCCCGCAGCTCGGTGGCCCACCGCCGAAGCAGCGGCAGCGCAATCCGATCCGGATAGGTCCGGGTCACCAGATGATTGGCGAGAATGACCCGCGCCGCGCGCTGATAACTGTCCAACGCCAGCGAATCGATACTCCGCGCGTGCATCAGCCCACCTCGCCTTCGGGGCCGTCCGACCCTGCGCCGGGCGGGGTGGCGTCGCCCGGTCCCGCGGTCGCACTACCGCGCCGCGACCCGGTGGCCGAGGGGTTCGATTGTGGCGCAGCCGATTTGCGGTTGCGCAGGGCTGCGGTCTCATGCACTTCCAGGCGCCGGCCGTTGAGGTGCAGCACGCCTTTGGAGGTGCGGACGAGGGTTGAGCCCGGGTGTTCGGAGACGGTGAGGGTGACGCCGTTGTCGGAGCCGGAGGTGCCCGGGACGCGGCCGCTGACCGGGACCCAGGCGGTGGAGGCGGCGTCGAGGAGCTTGAGCAGGACCTCGGTTTCGCCCTCATCGAGTTCGCGGTCGTAGATGTCGGCGGCGGCCAGGGAGCGAGCGGCCTCGGCGCGGGCACGTTGGGCGTCGAGCTGGACCTGGCGCAGGCGGCGAATGCCCGCGTCATTGCGTTGCAGGCGGGCGGGCGCGCCGGGCGTGGGCGGGCGGCCGGTTTCGGCGAGGGTGCGGGCGATCTCCAAAGGCGGTGCGTCCCACCAGGACCGGATGGCCGGGATCACATCGGCGTCCGGGTGCTGCATGGCCAGATGGCGGGGGCGGCCCAGACCGAAGACGGCGTCGTAGAGCGCGTGGGCGGCGTCGGCGGTCGGCGCGGCGGTGAACCATCCGGCCAGGTGACGCAGCGCCGACTCGCGGCTCACCCCGCCCTTACGGGTCTCGGTGACCCGCCGCAGCAGCGACAGCACGGCCGCGATGGCGCTCATGGTCGCCTCCCGCAGCCGCTCGCACTCGGTGAGCCCGCCCTCCTCGTCACCGACGAACCAACCGCGCAGACCCTGCCAGCGGGCACGCCAATCCGCTTGGCGCTCGGCGGTATTCAACAGGACGCGTTCGTCGCAGCGGGCGGCGCGCTCGATGAGATTCTCGACGCCGGTGTCCTCCACCTCACGGATAGCGGTGGCCAGGCGCGGCGCGAAACGTGCCAGGTCCATGGAGAATTCGCGCATGTGCGCCAGCAGCGCGTCCTTGTGCGCGAGGAAGGCTTCCGGCGTGGCCTCGGTGGTCCGCACCAGATCGCCGAGCGTCAGATAGAAGTGCGCCGCCCGCTCGGCCAGATCCGAGAGGGCGCGGTCGAGCCGGTTCAGCACCCGGTACACGCGCGGCGCGTCGGCGCTCTTGTTGGCCTCGGCGAGGGTGTGCAGATCCGCGAGCAGCTCCGGAAGCACCAATCGCGAAAGGGCCGCCTCATCGAGCCGGGCCTCCAGCACATCCGAAACCGCCCGATATGCCTGATATCCCGCCTGCGAGAACTGATAGACGAAGTGCCGGTTCCGATATTCGGCGAGCGTGGCCGCCCGCGTCCCGTCATAGCTGCGTTCCAGCACACCCCACTGATGCAACTGCTCGAGCAGCGGCCCCACCTCTGTCGCGGTGAGCGCGGGCGCGCCCGGGCAACGATTGAGCGTGTCGGCGACGTCCGAGGCGTGCAGCAGCACCACGTAGGCGGCCCGCGCGGTATCGAAGGCCCGCAGAACCCACAGGTAGTCGGCCCGCTTCTCGGCGGTGGCGAACGAGAACAGTCGCAGCCGGTCGGCATGCGGAATCTCCTCGGACCCGACCCCACTCGGGTCGGGCAGCAATCCGTCAGCGGACTCGGTCACCGGGAGAAGGTTAGTACTCCCTGCCGACCGGTTCGGAATCGTGCCGAGTGTCGGCGCGCCCGATGCGGACTCGACTGCCCGATTCCCGAGGTCCCGGCGTCGTCTCAGCTACCCAGCGCCGCGACTCCCGCCTGCGCGAACTTCTCATCCTGATCACCACTGGGCGCACCCGCGACCCCGATCCCCGCGATCGGAGCCCCACCCTTCGCGGTCACCGGCGAACCGCCCGCGAGAAAGAGCGTGCCCGGAATATCGGCCAAATGCGGCGCGCCGTCGAGCCGCTTGGCCAGCTGCGAGGTCGGGGCGTTCCACGAGACCGCGGTGAACGCCTTCTGCTGCGCCGACTGATAGGACTGCGGCCCCGCGCCATCCCCGCGCAGCGTCACCACGGTATTGCCGTCCCGATCGACCACGGCCACGGTCACATGCTGGTTCTCCTTGACCGCCGCATCCAACGCGGCCTGCGCGGCCTTGGTGGCGGCGGCAATGGTGAGATGCGTGCTCTGCTGCAGATTTCCATTCGCGACATCGGCGACGACGGGGGTCTTGCTGCCCGGGTCGGGATCCTGCGCGTTCACCGACACCACGCCGATGACTCCCGCGGCCACGACGGCTGCCGCCGCGCCGCCGATGATGAGCTTCTTGCGGGTGGGATTGGGCTGGTGGTCGGTCATGGCGGGTCCTTCGTGGAGTCGATTGAAAGCTGTTCGCTCTGTTCGGCTTCCAGCCTGGTGCTCGGAGGTGTGCCGGACATCGGCTCGGCGGATAGGAACCGGCATGCGGTCCGGTCGATGCCCGTATCAGCCGATCGGATGACCCGGGTGGCGGTGCGGGCACGGCAGAATGAGGGTGTTTGTCCACGTCACCGTCGCCGAGGAGGTGCCCGCATGCCGGCTGAGGCTCAGGTGTCGGCGCAGCCTCGCGACGACACCCGGCTGCTGGGCACCGTCGTGCACAGCGCCTTCTACGTCCTGCTGGCCGCCTCGCTACTGCGCTTCGTCCTGCGCCACCACGACAGCCCGCGCCTGCCCTGGGTGATCGGCCTCTCGATCGGGCTCGCGGTGCTCTATGTGGTGAGCGAGGTGCGCGCCTCGCGTCGGGTGCTGTGGTTCGCACTGCTGGTGGTCGCCTGGGCGGTATTGGTCGTCCTCGCACCCAGTTTCGCCTGGTGCGCGGTCCCGCTGCTGTACACCGGCCTGCGCATCCTCCCGCTGCGGGTGGCCCTGGCGCTGGTGGTGGGCTTGACCGCCCTGGTGGTCTACGCCCAACTGAAACTCGCAGGCTGGGCCGACCCGAACCTCCTGCTCGCACCCCCGGCGGTCGCCGCCTTGAGTACCGCCCTCTTCGTCGGCCTGCTCCGCCAGACCGAACGCCAAGCCGCCCTCATCGACGACCTCCGTGCGACCCGTAGGGAGCTGGCCGCCACCGAACGCCGTGAGGGAATTCTCGCCGAGCGTCAGCGTTTGGCCATGGAGATACACGACACACTGGCCCAAGGGCTTTCGAGTCAGCGCATGCTGCTGCAGGCCGCCGACCGAATCTGGGACACCGATCCCGGCCAGGCCCGCGAGCATGTGCGCGGTGCGGCGGCGGTGGCCGAACACAATCTGGCGGAGGCGCGGCGATTCGTCCATGACCTGGCTCCGACGGACCTGGCGGCAGGCAGCTCGTTGGCAGAGGCATTGCGGGCAATGGCAGCACGGGAGAGCGGCGACTCGCTGACCGTGCGCATCCACATCGAGGGCACGCCGGTTCGGCTATCGGCAGGCGTCGAAGCGGCACTGTTGCGAATCGCACAGGGCGCGTTGGCGAATACCCGCGAGCATGCCGATGCGACGACTGTCACGCTCACATTGACCGACCTCGGCGACCGCCTCGTCCTCGACATCGCCGACGACGGAAAGGGATTCGACCCGGCCGCGCCCGCGGTGTCCGCGGCGCGAGGTCACGGCCTACCCGCCATGCGCGCCCGACTACGCCAGCTCGGGGGAACCCTCACCATCGAATCCACACCCGGCGACGGCACGGTCGTCTCCGCCGAAGTCCCCGTGGAGCGGCCATGACCAATGCGAAAAGTCCTGTCCGCCTGGTGATCTGCGACGATCACGCGGTGGTGCGCGCGGGGTTGCGTGCGCTGCTGGGGAGCGCCCCGGACATCGACGTCGTCGGTGAGGCAGGCAGCGGACCCGAAGCCGTCGCCCTGGCCGCTCGCGTGTCGCCGGACGTCGTGCTCATGGACCTCCAGCTGGGCCCCGACATGGACGGCATCGAAGCCACCCGCCTCATCACCTCGGTCGATGGCCCTGCGCCACATGTCCTGGTGCTCACCACCTATGACACCGATGCGGACATCACCAGGGCGATCGCGGCAGGCGCGACGGGTTACCTACTCAAGGCCGAACGCCCGGAGGAACTGTTCGCCGCCATTCACGCTGCGGCACAGGGTCGTACAGCTTTGTCGCCGCCGGTCGCGGAGCGCGTCATGAATCGAATGCGAAATCCTCAGCCCGCATTGACGGCTCGGGAGTTGGATATTCTTGGGCAGTTGTCGCGGGGGCTTGGGAATCGGGAAATTGCTCGGGCGCTTCATGTTAGTGAGGCGACGGTTAAGACGCACTTGGGGAGGATTTATGACAAGTTGGGGGTTGATAATCGGGCGGCGGCTGTGGCTGTCGCCAATGAGCGGCGGTTGGTGAAGTGAATTTCATTTAGTCACAATGGAATTCACATGTACTGTTGCGAATTCGATTGCTAGAATTGGGGTATGAAATGTGGGGAGTTGGTTTACGCTGATGCGCTCGCGGCGACTGCCGCGTTGCGTGGGGCTGCCGATGACCTCATTTACCAGTCGTTGATGCCGTGTACCGATGACGAGGTCGTGTCCACGATGCGGGAGGTGGAGGAGGCGCGGCGGCAGTTGGAGGCGGTGGCTCGGAAGTTGGCTGCCGAGGCCGAGGTTCGGTCGTTGCCGCAGAAGGCCGGGGTGGGCAAGTTGTCGCGGTTTTTGGCCGAGACGCTGCATTTGGGGCGTGGGGAAGCGTTGGCGCGGGCGAACGCGGTGCAGGTGTTGGCGGCCAAGACCGATCCGAGTGGCGGGGAGCGGCCCGTGGAGTTGGCGTGGACGGCTTCGGCGCAGGAGTGCGGGTTCATCTCCGAGGCGCATGTGCGCGCGATCGTGAAGATCATGGGTCGGATTCCTGGGAGCGTGAACGCCGATGATCGTGCCATCGCTGAGAGCCAGCTGGTGCATTTGGCCGTGCAGACCGGCCCGGACGCGCTCCCGAAGGCGGGTGAGCATCTGTTGGCCTACCTGGATCCGGATGGCAAGCGCAGCAGCGAGGAGGATCGTGCGCGGATGCGTGGGGTCAGCCTCGGCGCGCAGCGCGCCGATGGGATGCGTCCGATCTCCGGGCTGATCACCCCCGCCCTGAGCGCGGTGCTCGACCCCTACCTGGCCAAGGCCGCGCGCCCGGGCATGTGCAACCCCGACGACCCGCAGAGCCCGTGGGTGGCCGACGAAAACCTCAACCCGGAGACGGTGGAGGCTGCCGCGCAACGCGATCGGCGTTCGACCGCGCAGCGCACCCACGACGCGCTGTTGGCGCTGCTGCGCCCGGATCTGGGTCCGGCTCAGTTCGGTCACCACCGGGGCCTGCCGGTGTCGACGATCTTCACCATGACCGTGGCCGAGCTCGAGGCCGCTGCTGGGGTCACCACCACCGCCTCCGGTGGCACCATCTCCATCCCCGAGGCGTTGCGGCTGGCCGAGCAGGCCATCCCCTTCCTGGCCCTCTTCGACCACTCCGGTCGTCCCCTGCATTTGGGGCGCGCCAAGAAGAACCGCCTCGCCTCACCCGATCAGCGGATGGCGTTGATCGCGGCCGAGAAGGGCTGCAGTCGACCCGGATGCACGGCCCCGGCCACCATGGCTGCGGTGCATCATGTGACCGAATGGTCCAAGGGCGGGGCCACCGACATCGAAAACCTCACCCTGGCGTGCGATTCCTGCCATGCGCTGGTCCACGACGGGCCCGGTGGCTGGAAAACCGTGGTTTTGGGTCCGGAGTCGGAGACGCCGGGGCGGATCGGGTGGATCGCACCCTCACATATCGATCCCACCGGCACACCGCGCATCAACGAATCCCACCACGCGCCTGAGTTGTTGGCGCGGTCGCTGGCTCGCGCACGCCACGAACGCTTGCGTCAAATTCACCAGTGTTAACGCCGACAACAGGTGGGGCCTCTCGGGTTGCTTGCCGCCCGGCTGCCCCTGCCCTGCTGGCGTGCGCAAAACAATGAGGAAGCGTGGTCACCTCGCCTGCCCTACCGCACTGGGGCTGACGCCAGGTCGGGAGCCGCCACCTCACCTCCCAGCCCACGGACTGCACGCATCACCTTCTCGAGAAAACCCAACAAACACAGACCCGAATCGTTCGACAGCTCCACGGCTTCAAGTCCATTGACAATTCCATAGGGACAGATGAACGGCCGAGCGGTGAGCGGGCTGGAACGTGAGTGAGGTGCCGGTAGGTGAGGCGGCTGGAAGGTGCGGGTCTTTCCCGGTGTCGGCTGGTAGGTGAGAGGGCCTCGCAAGCTCGGCCACCCTCTCTCCCTCCTCCAGGCATCTTTTATCTTTTCTTCTTTTATCTCTTGTTCTTTCGTCGTTAGACGCCTTTTGGCGCTTGTTGCTGCATGAAGCCGAAGAGATACCCGGCCACTCTCCGCATCTGGATTTCCTCACTACCCTCGGTGATCCGATACCGCCGGTGATGCCGGTAGATGTGCTCGAAGGGCGTGTGCCGCGAATACCCAAGCCCGCCATGTATCTGCATCGCCCGATCGGCGGCTTCACAGCACAACCGATTGGACCAGTAGTTACACATCGACACCTGCGCGGACTGCGTGAATGCCCCGTACCGATCCATGGCCCACGCCGTTCGGTGGATGAAGCTCCGCAGCATCTCGCACTGCGTACTCAACTCCACCACCGGAAACTGAATCGCCTGATTGGCCGCCAGCGGTACCCCGAAGGTCTTGCGCTGCTTGGCATATGCGATCGACTGGTCGATACAGAATTGCGCGGCACCAAGGCTGGATGCCGCCTGACGCAGGCGGTTCTCGTTGAAGAAGTGCTGCACGACTGCCAGCCCCCGCCCTTCCTTGCCGAAGATGGTCTCGGCGGGCACCCGGACATCCCTCAACACCACATGCGCGTGGTCGGTGGGCATATTGAAAGTCCAGAGGAACTCGGCGATCTGAAAGCCTGGTGTGCCGACGGGGACCAGGAATGCGGTGATCCCCACACCGTCGCCCGGTTTGCCGGAGGTGCGGGCGAAGATCAGGTCGGCGTCGGCTCGGTGCATGCCGGTGTTGAAGGTTTTCTCGCCGTTGATGATCCAGGAGTCGCCGTCTCGTACGGCGGTGGTTTCCATGTAGGTGGCGTCGGAGCCGTGGGCGGGTTCGGTGATGCCGAATCCGAAATACTTCGCGCCGGTGGCCAGGTCGTCGATCCAGTCGGATTTTTGGGCGGCGGTGCCGTATTCGTGCATGAGGAGTAGGCCTATGTTGTTGGCTACCACCGCGTGTTCGGTTTGGAGGTCGCAGTGTAGGCCCAGGCCGCGGCGGGCCAGGTGTTCGCGGATTACGGCCATGTCGAGGTTGCCGCCGTCGCGGCCGCCGTATTCGGCGGGGTAGGCGTAGCGGAGGTGGCCGGCGGCGTCCGCTCTTCTGCGCGACTCCGCCAGGAGGTCTTCCCATTCGGCGTTCGGTAGGCCACCGCGGTGCCAGTCGGTGCGGGCGTCTTCGCGGCGGTGGTCGAAGAATCGAATATTATCGTCGGTTTGTTCCAACGGGACTATTTCGCGGTCTATGAACTCGTCCAGTTCGGCCAGGTATTTCTGGAGGTGGTCGGGGAGTTCGAAATCCATGGCTGGTCACCTCGATGCGGTGGGGCGGGTCTGCATGAGCAGGTCCCATTCGATTTCGGGGATGCGTCGGCCGCTGGCGGCCATGACGATGTTGGGGACCGTGCCATCCAGGAAAGCTGCCGTCTGGGTCGCGAGCATGGTTCCCCAGGCCAAGGTGCAGGCCACCTTCCACCAGCGGAAGCGGTCGGGGTCGAAAGTGCCACCGGCGGAGGCGTATCCGCGAAGGAAGGGGGAGCGGGTGGAGAAGCCGCCGATTTCCCGGTCGTCCAGACCGAAGCGCCACATGCGCAGGGCGGACCAGGCGGCGTCGCGCATGGGGTCGCCGTAGCGTTGGGTGCCTTCCCAATCCAGGACGGCGCGAAGGCCTTCGGGGCCGATGATGAGGTTGCCGTTGCGAATATCGGTGTGCACCAGCGTGAGTCGGTCGGGAGAGCTGGGGAGGTTGCGGGTCAGCCAGCGTAGGGCCAGGGCGAACACCGGGCGGTCGGGGAGGAGGTGGGATACCTGTGATTCCGCTTCTGTCAGAAGGGCTTCGGCGGGATCGACGTCGGCTCGGCCGGGGAGGTCGGGGGAGGCTTTGTCGGGGTCGATGGCATGCAGGCTGCCCATGGCTCGGCCGAGCTGTTCGGCGATCAGGTCGCCGTTGCCGGATTGCTGGACCAGGCGCAGGACGCGGCGGGGCACGGTCTCGCCGTCGAGCCTCTCGGACAGCATGAACGGCTCGCCGACGTAGCCGGTGTCGGTGCAGACGGCCAGCACGTGGGGAACCGGGACGTCATGTTCGCGGGCCAGTTCGCGCACGCCCGCCTCCACCTCGACGGGGAGCAGCTGGATGCTAGGGGGAACGAGGGTCGCCACCAGGCGGAGCACGCATCCGCCGAGGTCGGCGTCGAAGGCGATATTGCGTCGCCGCGCGCCCGCCGAAAGCGGCTGGACATCCGACACCGGCACGGTTCGGCCGATGTCGTCGGAGAGGAAGCGGGACAGTCCCGCCACGAGGTCGCCGTTCATTCGCCCTCCCAGGCGTCATAGCCGGGCTTGGCGATGGCCAGGTCGGCGCGGACGACCGGGACCAGGGCCGCCCACAGCGCCTCGTCGTCGGTGACCTCGGGTGGGTCGGGCAGGGATTCGAGTGTCAGCTCCCGTTCCAGCATTCGTGCCAGATGCGCGCCGACGCGCGCCTGATGTCGCAATTCGGGCGGTAGCGCGGGGAGGAGGGTGCGCTCCAGCAGATCCGCGAGTGCCGTCAGCAACTCCGGTGCCGTGGGCCGATACTGCATGGCGTGCCTCCGGCAGGAAATCCGTTGTTCGGCAGGTAAACCGGGATGGTACGGGAGAGCGGCCGGTGGCGGCCGGGAATCGCGCGGCCGGTGCAGGTCAGCGCTCCAGCATGGCCGTGAGGGCGCGGCGGATGGCGTCGGAGGCGGCGCGCTTGGACAGGCCACGACGGTCCATCAGGTGGTGGCGGTAGGGCCAGCCGACCGTCGCGTCGATCAGGTCCAGGAGCTGTTCGCCCTCGTTGCGGGCCAGCTCGGGGGCGAACACTCGGCCCAGGGCATCGCGAATGCGCTTGTCGGTCAGGCGCATTCGCTCGTCGACGGCCGGGGTGCGCAAGGATTCGATGAGGCCGAGCACGCGTGGCTCGCGCTGCAGAGCGAAGATCGCCTCGCTCTGGCGCACCACGGCGTCGATGCGCTGATCGAGGGGCAATGCCGGATCGGCGTCGGTGATGAGCTCCTCCACCTGCTCGGACTGCTGGTCCACCGCGGCCGTGAGGAGGGCGGTGCGGGTCGGAAAGTGCACGAAAATGCTGCGTTCGGACACTCCGGCGCGGTCGGCGATGCTGCGGGTGGTCGGGTCGTACTCGCCCTCGTGCACGGCCGACAGCAAGGCTTCGATGATGGCCCTGCGGGTCTGTTCGGGATTGCGCCGCCGCCGCGGGCTCTCGCCCTTGCCCTCGCTCATGGCAAGAATCCGATCACATGTGGTCGGACCGCGTGCGCGCAGGTCCGGCGGAGGAGCACGGGGGTTATGAGCGACGTCATGTTTGCAGTCTATTGCAGAGAGACTGCAATAGTGAGTAGGGTCGCCGGCAGGGCAGAATCAGTGGCGGCTATTCAGCTACCCGTCTTTCTGTCGCCACATCCACCGCATGACAGGAGAGTGCTGATGACCGACGAAGACCTCACGAACACCGGGGGCCATCGGAAGCCGCGCGGTTTCCGGGTTTCCCGACGCGGGGTGTTCGGGGTGGGCGCGGCCGCGCTCGCCGCCGTCGGGGTGGGTGCGGCGGTCGCGGGCTGCGACAGTGACTCCTCGGGCGGCTCGGCCGCCGAACAGACCACGAAGAACTCGGTCGATCCCAGCGACCACATCGTCGACCAGCACAAGCAGGCGCAGTCGTCACTGCCGTTCAACGACACCCAGGACTTCGCCGACGCCGACAAGGGTTTCATCGCCAAGCTCGAACCCGACGTCGTCAAGGATGCCCAGGGAAATACGGTCTGGGACAACGACTCCTTCGGCTTCATCCAGGGCAGCTGCCCCAATTCGGTGCACCCCTCGCTGTGGCGGCAGTCGCAGCTGGTGGTGAAGGAGGGCCTCTACGAGGTGGTTCCGGGCATCTACCAGGTTCGCGGCCTGGACCTGTCGAACATGACGATCATCGAGGGCAAGACCGGCATCATCGTCATCGACCCGCTCATCTCGGTGGAGACCGCCAAGGCGGGCCTGGACCTGTATCGCGCGCACCGCGGCGACAAGCCGGTCACCGCCATGATCTACACCCACTGCCACGTCGACCACTTCGGTGGCGCGCTGGGCGTCATCACCGCCGAGGACGTCTCGTCGGGTCGCGTACCGGTGTACGCGCCAACGGGTTTCACCGAACACGCGGTGGAGGAGAACATCTTCGCCGGTACCGCCATGGCGCGTCGCTCGGCCTACATGTACGGCGCGGCACTGCCGCGCGGTGAGAAGGGCATGGTCGGCGCGGGCCTGGGCATGACCACCTCCACGGGCATGGTCAGCCTCATTCCGCCCACCCACGACATCACCCACACCGGCCAGGAAGAGACCATCGACGGCGTCCGCGTCGTCTTCCAGGTCACCCCGGGCACCGAGGCTCCGGCGGAGATGAACTTCTACTTCCCGGACTTCCGCGCGATGTGCATGGCCGAGAACGCCACCCACACCCTGCACAATCTGCTCACCCTGCGCGGTGCGCTGGTGCGGGACGCGCACGTCTGGTCGCAGTATCTGACCGAGACCATCAATATGTTCGCGGGCATCTCCGATGTCGCCTTCGCCTCGCACCACTGGCCCACCTGGGGCGGCGACAAGCTCACCGAATGGCTGACGCTGCAACGCGATACTTACGCCTACCTCCACGACCAGACCCTGCGCCTGCTCAACCAGGGATACACCGGCATCGAGATCGCCGAGATGATCCAGATGCCGCCCGCCATCGAGCAGAAGTGGTACAACCACGGCTACTACGGTTCGGTCAGCCACGACGTGAAGGCCGTCTACCAGCGCTACATGGGTTGGTTCGACGGCAACCCGGCGCACCTGTGGGAGCATCCGCCGGTCGAGTCCGGCAAGCGGCACGTGGAGGCCATGGGCGGGGCGAGCGGTGTGCTGAAGGTGGCCCGCAAGGCCTACTCCGACGGCGACTACCGTTGGTGCGTCCAGGTTCTCAACTACCTGATCTTCGCCGACCCGAACAATGAGAAGGCGAAGATGCTGCAGGCCAGCGCCTTCGAGCAGCTCGCCTACGGTTCGGAGAACGCCACCTGGCGCAACTTCTACCTCTCCGGCGCCTACGAGCTGCGCAATGGCAATTTCGGGACCCCCACGAAGGCCAACTCCGCCAGCATGATCAGCGCCCTGAGCGTCGATCAGGTCTTCGACTCCGCGGCCTTCCTGGTCAACGGCCCCAAGGCCTGGGACCTGAACCTGGTGGCCCACTGGATCATTCCCGAGGAGAACAAGACCTACCGCACCGAGCTCCGCAATGGCGTGCTCATCCACTACGTGGTCCCGGCCGACTTCAAGGGCCCGGCCCCCGACGCCACCTTCACCCTCTCGCGCCTGGAGCTGATCGCGGTCATGACCGGGGCCAAGGAAATCGTGAAGGAAGTCCAGTCCGGCGCGATCAAGGTCAGTGGCGACGCCCTGAAACTGAAGCAGCTCAAGGATGTCATGGACAAGCCGAACCCCAACTTCAATATCGTCACCCCGTAGTCCCACCGGGACGTCGCGGCGTGGCGGAGTTACCGGGGGCGCCACGCCGCGACCTATATGAATAGATGCCGGGGTTACAGCGGTCCCGCTGTGTCAGGGGTGGTGCCTGGTGACGATCCGTTCGGTGCGCTGCTGTGCGTTTCGCTGCTCCGCCACGGCGGCGCGCTCGACGGTGAGCAGGCTCTCGGAGTGGTGTTCGGCGTAGTACTTCGCCGCGCCGCCATTGAGGCCGAAAAGCCGCTTGCTCCAGAGCAACCAGACCACGGCCGCCACGTTGATCAGGAGCGCGCCCGCTCGCAGGAAGGTGATCTTCTCGGTCAGCTCGTAGATTTCCAACGGCAGGAAGATGGACGTCGCGATGACCGCGAAATACTCACCCCAGCGCTTGACCAGCCACAGGCCGACCGCCTCGATGAGTTCGATGGCCGCGTAGGCGAACAGGCCGACCGCGATCCACACCAGCACATTCGGCGACAGCGTGAACGCCTTGTCGATGCCGCGAATGATCTTCGAATGATCCGGATTGAACCCGATCTGATCGGCCAGCTGCCGAATCAGCGGAAGGTCCTTGTCCCAGTTGGCCTTCCAATGCTCGCGGGAACCGCGCAGCTTCAATACGCCAGCGCCCAGGAGAATGAAAACGATGCCGCGGATGACCCGCTCCGCCGCCAGCAGCCGCATGATGATCCGGTCGCGCAGCAGATGCCCGCGCGGCACCTCGGGCGCGTCGTCGGCGGGTCCGGTGCGGCGCGGCTCGCCGGGCACGAAATCGCCGCAGCGCAGGCAGCGCCAGGATTCGCCCGCCGGGGTGGCGACGTGGAGGCGTGCCGCGAGCTCGGGCTCGGTGGGGGCATAGGTCTCGTGCCCTCGGGCAGCGCAGGTCCACAGACTGAAGTCCATGCGCTGGAGCGTACCCAACGGGCCGGACGGAAAGCGGGTAGAACTCAGCCTGCCGCGAGCGAGCGCAGCTGATCGAGATAGGTCCGCGTGCGCGGGTCGCCCGGGAAGCGCTCGATCATCTCGCGCGCGGTCTCGCCCGCGATCCACATGAGCGAGGGCAGCGAGCGTCGCTTGCCGGTGAAGGCCTGCATGCCCTCGTCGAGTGCGAGCTCCAGATTGCGATCGCGCACCGCGACCACCGCCAGCGTCAGATGCGCCTCGGACACGCGCATGGGTTTGCGGATGCTGCCGTCGGGCCGGGTGGCGTTCAGGATCACCTGGCGGGCAAAGCTTTCCGCCCGCCGGTCGTCGCCGGCAACCCGGCAGCAGTCCATGGCGTAGAAGTCGAACTTCTGCGGATCGACGACGAAGTGATTGTCCAGATTGGCGGGATGCTCGATGGTGTCCAGGATCGAACGGCCCTGCGCGAGGGCCTTTTCCACCTCCCGGCGATCCCCGAGCCGCGCCCAGGCCTTGGCGCGCTGGGCGGCCAGCTGGACGCCGACGCCCAATCGTCCCGTAGTGGCGTGCGCGGCCTCCGCCGCTTCGATCGCGCCCTTGTAGTTGGCCTGCGTCAATGCGAACCAAGCGGCCATTTCGGCTCCCCAGCCGATGATTTCGGCGTGCTCGGCCTCCTGGCCCAGGGACAGGGCGGCGCGCCGGGTGGCCTCGGCCGCGGTCCGCCACCCCAGGTCGTAATCAACGCAACCGACCAGTAGGGCAACCCATCCCGCGAGCACCAGGACTTCCCGATGCTGCGCCAGAGTCAGTCGGCCGTCCAATAGGGACGTGATGCGGCGCAGCCACGCCGTGCCCTCGGCATGCAACTCGTGCGGATCGGCGCACGGATACTCCGAACACAGCCGATCGGCGGTAATGCGGATGGCATCGAGCGTGGAACCCGACACATCGGACATGCGCAGTCGCCCAATGAATTCCAGCGTGTCCATGCCGGTCGCCGACAGCATCTCGTCATCGCGATTGGGTCGGGACTTGGGGAAGAACGCCGCCGTCACCGTGTCGAAAGCCGCCGCGATGATCGGGGCGTAGAAATCATCGGGCCGCGACTCGCCCGACTCCCACCGCCGCCAGTTGCGCAGAAGTGTGCTGTCGGTTGGCAGATTGTGAGTCGACTTGGCGCGCATGGCCCGTACCGCATCGGCCTGTGACCACCCCCGAGCATCCCGTTCGGCACGCATTCGGACAGCCCAGACAGGTCGATCGTCACCGGCGGACACGCTCTGTAGTATCTCACCAGTTAACGCCGGATGGACCCGGATAGGGCATCTGGATGTCAGTGGGTTGACATCTGCAATTGCATTCGTGATTACGCCAAGCTGTTCCACAGGGCACACTTCATGACAGCGATCCCAATCCAACGGAGGTTCGGGTGGAAGCGTTGATCTATGGGTACGTGCGTGACGACCTGGCCGATGGCTGCGGCGAAGAGCTGGAGAACGCCATGTGCGGGCTCGCGCAGTCGGCCGGACTCTGCTTCGCCGCCACGTTCCATGAATCGACCCCGGGCGATGGCACCGCGTTCGCGGAGTTGACGGCCGAGCTCAAGCGTGCCGATGCCCATCATGTGGTGGTGCCGTCGCTCGATCATCTTGCGGGCCAGACCATTCCGCGCGACATCTTGATCGCGAAGCTGGCGCACGAGGCCTCCGCGCAAGTCTGGACCGTCGAGCACTAGCTCGGCGGAACGCCTCTTCACCCCGAAGACAAGCCGCACCTGCGTCGAGTACGCAGGTGCGGCAATGGTTTTCGGGACAATTCGGGAAAATGGCCCCGAATCGGACTGTCGCTCAGAGGCCGAAGCCGCCGCGACCGCGACGGCGCAGGTACTTCTCGAACTCGGCCGCGATGGCGTCACCGTCGATCTTGGCCATGGCGTCGTTGATATCGACCTCGGCGTCGCCGCGCTCCTCCAACGAGCGCACGTACTCCGCGATTTCCTCATCGCCAGCGGTCATTTCATTGACCGCGCCCTCCCACTCCTCGGCCTGCTCGGGCAGTCCGCCGAGCGGCACCTCGACATCGAGCACGTCCTCGACCCGGTGCAGCAGCGCGATAATGGCTTTCGGATTCGGCGGCTGGGACACGTAGTGCGGCACCGCGGCCCAGAAGGAGATGGCCGGAACGCCCGCGCGCACGCACGCGTCCTGCAGCACCCCGGTAATACCGGTCGGTCCCTCGTATCGGGTCTGCTCCAGGTTGAAGCGCTCCGCGGCTTCCTTGCTGTATGCCGTACCGGTCACCGGAACCGGCCGGGTGTGCGGGGTATCGGCCAGGAGCGCGCCGAGGATCACCACCGTCGACACGCCGAGCTGTTCGACGAATTCGAGGATGTCGTTGCAGAAGCTGCGCCACCTCATATTCGGTTCCACTCCGCGCAGCAGCACGACATCGCGATCACTGCCCGGGGGCGAGCACACCGACAACATGGCCGACGGCCACTGAATCTCGCGGGTCACCCCGTCAACCTGGCGCACCGTCGGCCGGTTGACCTGATAGTCGTAGTAGTCCTCGGAGTCGAGCTCGGCCAGCGGCTGCGCGTCCCAGATCAGTTCCAGATGCTCGACCGCGCCACTGGCGGCGTCGGCGGCATCGTTCCAGCCTTCGAAGGCGGCCACGAGCACCGGATCCCGCAGCGTAGGCAGGTCCGATTCGGGTGGCACCGGGGATTCACTGGCGTTCACCCGGTCAGCCTACGGTGTGCATCGAACGGGTGTGCATGCGACGCGCAATGTCGGACTCGGGAGTAGCACGCCACACCGACGCGGGGATTGTCGTGCCTTCCCACTACTCTTGAGTACATGTCTGTACGCAGCCGCGCCGAATTCGACACCACCCTTTTGGACACGCTCAGGCGGCGTGTCGTGATCGGGGACGGTGCGATGGGCACGATGCTGCAGGCCGCGGATCTCACCCTGGA
The DNA here is from genome assembly GCF_035818515.1 of Nocardia sp. CDC153. Taxonomy (NCBI): domain Bacteria; kingdom Bacillati; phylum Actinomycetota; class Actinomycetes; order Mycobacteriales; family Nocardiaceae; genus Nocardia; species Nocardia sp. CDC153. The sequence goes on from NZ_JAYKYU010000004.1 coordinate 300,573, forward strand.
CGATTTCCGTGGCCTCGAGGGATGCAACGAGATCCTCAACGAAACCCGCCCCGACGTGCTGCGGCACATCCACCGCTCGTACTTCGAGGCCGGTGCCGACGCGGTCGAGACCAATACCTTCGGATGCAATCTGCCCAACCTGGCCGACTACGACATCGCGGATCGGATTCGCGATCTGTCCGAGCGCGGCACCCGCCTGGCGCGCGAGGTCGCCGACGAGATGGGCAAGTCCGCGGACGGGACTCCCCGGTATGTGCTGGGGTCCATGGGCCCGGGCACCAAGCTGCCGACCCTGGGTCACGCGCCCTACGCCGCGCTGCGCGACGCCTACACCGAGGCCGCCCTCGGCATGCTCGACGGCGGCGCGGACGCCATTCTGATCGAGACCTGCCAGGACCTGCTGCAGGTCAAGGCCGCGGTGACCGGTAGCCACCGGGCCATGGCGACCGCGGGCCGCCGGATTCCGATCATCACGCACGTGACGATGGAGACCACCGGCACCATGCTGGTCGGTTCCGAGATCGGCGCGGCGCTGACCGCGCTCGAGAAGCTGGGCATCGACATGATCGGGCTCAACTGCGCGACCGGTCCGGACGAGATGAGCGAGCATCTGCGGCATCTGTCCAAGCACGCGCAGTTGCCGGTGTCGGTGATGCCGAACGCCGGTCTGCCGATTCTGGGCGCGAAGGGTGCGGAATACCCGCTCACCGCCGAGGAACTGGCGGTCGCGCTCTCGCAGTTCGTCTCGGAGTTCGGGCTGTCGCTGGTCGGCGGCTGCTGCGGCACCACGCCCGAGCACATTCGGCAGGTGGCCGAGGCGGTGCGCGAGGTCGAGCAGGCCAAGCGCAACCCCGTGCACGAGCCGAGTGTCTCGTCGATCTACAGCGCCGTCCCGTTCGAGCAGGACGCCTCGATCCTGATGATCGGTGAGCGCACGAATGCCAACGGCTCCAAGGCATTCCGCGAGGCGATGCTGGCCGGTGATTGGCAGAAGTGCCTCGACATCGCCAAGGATCAGACCCGCGACGGCGCGCACATGCTGGACCTGTGCGTGGACTACGTGGGTCGTGACGGCACCGCCGATATGGCCGAGCTGGCCTCGCGGCTGGCGACCGCGTCGACCCTGCCCATCATGCTGGACTCCACCGAAACCCCGGTGCTGAAGGCCGGTTTGGAGCATCTGGGTGGGCGCTGCGCCATCAACTCGGTGAACTACGAGGACGGCGACGGCCCGGATTCGCGCTTCCAGCAGACCATGGCGCTGGTCGCCGAACACGGTGCGGCCGTGGTGGCCTTGACCATCGACGAGGAGGGCCAGGCGCGCACCGCCGAGAAGAAGGTGGAGATCGCCGAGCGGCTCATCGCCGACATCACCGGCAACTGGGGGCTCGACGAGTCCGACATCATCATCGACACGCTGACCTTCACCCTGGGTACCGGCCAGGAGGAGTCGCGCCGCGACGGCATCGAAACCATCGAGGCCATCCGCGAACTGAAGAAGCGGCACCCGAATGTGCAGACCACACTGGGTCTTTCGAACATCTCCTTCGGTCTGAACCCGGCCGCGCGGCAGGTGCTCAATTCGGTGTTCATGCACGAATGCGTCCAGGCCGGACTGGATTCGGCGATCGTGCACGCGTCGAAGATCCTGCCCATGGCCCGGATTCCGGAGGAGCAGCGCGAGGCGGCGCTGGATCTGGTCTACGACCGCCGCACCGAGGACTACGACCCGCTGCAGAAGCTGATGGCCCTGTTCGAGGGCGTCTCGGCCGCTTCCTCGAAGGCCTCGCGCGCCGAGGAGCTCGCGGCGCTGCCGCTGTTCGAGCGGCTGGCCCGGCGCATCGTCGACGGTGAGCGCAATGGCCTCGAGGCCGATCTGGACGCGGCCATGAAAGAGGTTCCGCCGCTGCAGATCATCAACGAGACGCTGCTGTCGGGCATGAAAACCGTTGGCGAGCTGTTCGGTTCGGGCCAGATGCAGCTGCCGTTCGTGCTGCAGTCGGCCGAGGTGATGAAAACCGCTGTGGCGCACCTGGAACCGCACATGGAGGCCACCGAGGACTCGGGCAAGGGCCGCATCGTGCTGGCCACCGTCAAGGGCGACGTGCACGACATCGGCAAGAACCTGGTCGACATCATTCTGTCGAACAACGGCTACGAGGTCGTGAATCTCGGTATCAAGCAGCCGATCTCGGCCATCCTCGATGCCGCGGTGGACAAGAAGGCCGATGTCATCGGCATGTCCGGGCTGCTGGTGAAGTCCACCGTGGTCATGAAGGAGAACCTCGAGGAGATGAACTCCCGCGGCGTGGCCGCACAGTTCCCGGTCCTCCTCGGCGGTGCGGCCCTGACCCGCGGCTATGTCGAGAACGATCTCACCGAGGTCTACGAGGGCGATGTGCACTACGCGCGCGACGCCTTCGAGGGCCTGCACCTGATGGACGAGATCATGAACCGCAAGCGCGGCGGCGGTCTGGATCCCAACTCGCCCGAGGCCATCGCTGAGGCCGAGAAGCTGGCCGAGCGCAAGGCCCGCCACGAGCGGTCCAAGCGGATCGCCGAGGAGCGCAAGGCCAAGGAGGTGCCCGTCGAGGTGCCCGAGCGCTCCGATGTGGCCACCGGGCTGCCCGTGCCGACGCCGCCGTTCTGGGGCACGCGGATCATCAAGGGCCTGGCGGTGAACGAGTACTCCGGGCTGCTCGACGAGCGCGCGCTGTTCCTGGGCCAGTGGGGCCTGCGCGGCCAGCGCGGCGGCGACGGACCCTCCTACGAGGAGCTGGTGGAGACCGAAGGCCGTCCGCGCCTGCGGTATTGGCTCGATCGCCTCATCGCCGAGGGTGTGCTGCAGCACGCCGCGGTCGTCTACGGGTATTTCCCGGCGGTTTCCGAGGGCGACGATGTGATTGTTCTCACCGAGCCGAAACCCGATGCGCCGGAACGCTTCCGATTCACATTCCCGCGGCAACAGCGCGACCGGTTCCTCTGCATCGCCGATTTCATTCGCTCCCGCAAGGACGCGATCGAAACCGGTCAGGTGGATGTGATGCCATTCCAACTGGTCACCATGGGTCAGCCCATCGCCGACTTCGCGAATGTGCTGTTCGCCGAGAACAACTACCGCGACTACCTCGAGGTGCACGGTATCGGCGTGCAACTCACCGAGGCGCTCGCCGAGTTTTGGCACCGTCGCATCCGGGAAGAGCTCACACTGGAAGGACATTCGGTCGCTGACGAGGATCCCGCCGATGTGCTGGATTACTTCAAACTCGGATACCGTGGCGCACGGTACTCGTTCGGTTATGGCGCCTGCCCGAACTTGGAGGATCGGGCCAAACTCGTAGAGCTGCTGGACGCCGGTCGGATCGGCGTGATCCTGTCGGAAGAGCTGCAGCTGCATCCGGAGCAGTCGACGGATGCGTTCGTTCTGCTGCATCCGGAAGCCAAGTACTTCAACGCTTAATATCTTCACCAGGGTTTCCGGGCTTTCGCGCAGAGTTGCAGGGTGCTCGGCGCGAAAGCTTGCAGGAGGGGCATAACCACATGAGCTCAGACCGGCTGATTGCGGGGCGGTACCGACTAACGGATCCGATCGGCACCGGTGCGATGGGGGTCGTGTGGCGCGCGACCGATGTTCGACTGCGGCGCACCGTCGCGGTCAAGCAGTTGCTGCTGACGCCGGGCCTGACCCGGTCGCAGGCCGTGGAGGCCAGGATGCGGGCGATGCGTGAGGGGCGCATCGCGGCGCGCCTGCATCACCCCAACGCCGTCACCGTGTTCGACGTGGCGGAGGAGGACGGCCAGCCCTGGCTGGTCATGGAGTACGTGGACGCCGTGAGCCTGGCGGCGTTGATGCGGGAGAAGGGCAGGCTCGCGCCGACCGAGGTGGCCCGCATCGGCGCCAAGGTGGCCGAGGCGCTCGCCGCCGCGCACAAGGCCGGCATCGTGCACCGAGATGTCAAGCCCGCCAATATCCTTGTGGCCGACGACGGCACGGTGAAGATCACCGACTTCGGCATCTCGCGGGCCACCGGGGATGTCACGGTGACCTCGACCGGGTTCCTGGCCGGTACGCCCGCCTACCTGTCGCCGGAGGTGGCGCGCGGGGAGAACCCGGAACCGGCGTCGGACGTATTCGCCTTGGGCTCAACGCTTTACGCCGCCGTGGAGGGCAAGCCGCCGTTCGGTGAGGGCGACAACCCGCTCGCGGTCCTGCACTCGGTGGCGCGAGCGCAGGTGCCGCAGGCCACGCACGCGGCCGCGCTGGGGCCGGTGCTGATGGATCTGCTCGCCGCCGAGGCGGGGGATCGGCCGACCATGGCGCAGGCCGCGGAGCGGTTGCAGGCCGTCGCGGAGGGTCGTGCGCCCGCCGCGCCGATCCAGGTGACGAAGGTGCTGCCGTCGGTGGAAGCGGCTGCGGCCGTGGACGGTTCGGCCAAGACCACGGTGCTGTCGACCTCGCGCACCGGTGCGCCGAGCAATGCCGAGGACGCGACCGTGCACGTCAATATGACCAAGGGCGGGGCGGGCGCGCCGCGCGGGACGGTGCCGAACGTGCCGCCGCCGACCGGCCCGGCGGGTGTGAAAACCGTTGGTGGGCCGCGGAATCCGCGTCAGCTGATGCTGATCGCCGCGGGCGTTGTCGGCGCGCTGATTCTGGCCACGGTCATCGGACTCGCGGTGAGCCGCAGTGGCGGTGGCGGCAATCAAACCCAGGCCGGAGGCGGCGGCAGCGTCACGGCCCCGGCCACCGCGCCGGTGACCTCGGCTCCGGAGAACCAGGGGCCCGCCGACGTCGGCACCCAGCAGCCCAGCCGCGAGGGCCAGGCGGGCGGTGCGACGCACGCGCCGACCACGACCACGACCGTGCCGCCGTCCTCCTCGGCGGCTCCGAGTTCGTCGGCGCGGCCGACCACCACGCCGCCGCCGTCGACCACGCCGTTCGGTCCGCCCTCGGCCGCCTCGGTGACCTCGTTCATCCAGAGCTACTACGGCATGCTGCCGGGCAATGTGAGCGGCGCGTGGTCCATGCTGTCGCCGGGGTATCAGTCCGCCACGGGCGGGTACAGCAACTACGCCTCGTTCTGGGGCGGCATCTCCTCGGTCAGTGTGGGCGCGGTCACCGCGCAGGGTGACAACCGTGCCGTCGCCACCCTCACCTATGTCTCCAAGAACGGTCAGGTCAGCACCGAGAACCGGTGGTTCCAGGTGGATTCCTCGACCGGTCGGCTGTTGATCACCGCGTCGGGCGTCTGACTCGTAACCGATAGGCTGAATCGGCCCCGCCGCGGCGGGGCCGATTCAGGTGTCGGTGGAAGGAGTGCGCAGGTGGTCGCGCGGTTGGATGCGGTGTTGTGGGACATGGACGGAACGCTGCTGGACTCGGAGAAACTCTGGGACCTGGCATTGCGCGAGCTCGCGGGCGAATACGGCCGTGACCTGACCGACGAGGTCCGCCACGCCCTCATCGGCGCCTCGGGCCCGAACGCCTTCCGCATCCTGTTCGACGGCCTGGGCATCGACCACACCCCCGAAACCGTCGCCCACGGCGAGGCCTGGATGGAACACCGCGTCACCGAATTGTTCCACGGCCCCGTCCCGTGGCGCCCCGGCGCCCGCGAAGCCCTCGAAATGCTCCGCGCCGCAGGCATTCCCATGGCCCTGGTGACCAACACCAAACGCTCCCTGACCGAATTCGGCCTCAACACCATCGGCCGCGAATTCTTCGGCGCCACCGTCTGCGCCGACGAGGTCTCCCACGGCAAGCCCGCCCCCGACCTCTACCTGCGCGCCGCCGAACTCCTCGGCGTAGCCCCGGAAAACACCGTGGCGATCGAGGATTCACCAACCGGCTCCATCGCGGCGCAAGCCGCCGGATGCACCTTGCTCGTGGTCCCCTGCGAGGTCCCCGTCCCCAACGCCCCGGGCCGCACCTTCCGCGACAGCCTCGTCGACCTGACCCTCGCCGACCTCGAAGACCTGCGGGCGGCCCGCGCCGCGGTGCTCGAGACGAAATAGGACCGGCCCGGCGAGAGGGCCGGGCCGGTACGGGGTTTCGCCGATCAGCGCAGGGGGGTGAAGAAGGTGCGGAGGTCGGTGGCGAGGTTGGTGGGGTCTTCCATGGCTGGGAAGTGGAGGCCGCGTTCGTATTCGGTCCAGTGGGCGTCGGCGGGGGCCGGGACGACGCGGCGGACGGTTTCGTCGGCGCCGAAGACGGCGAAGCCCTGGGGGACGGCCGGGGGTGCGCCCCATTCGGTGGAGTGGGACTGTTCGTAGAGGGTGTGGGCGGCCCAGACGCCCGACGCGGTGAACCAGTAGAGGCCGACCGTGGTGAGGAGTTGGTCGCGGTCGATGGGGAGGTCGGTCCAGCTCTCGAATTTCTCGGCGATCCAGGCCAATTGGAGCAGCGGGGAGTCGACCAGGCCGTAGCCGATGGTCTGGGGGCGGGAGTTCTGGATGGCGAGGTAGCCGGAGCCCTCGCGGCGGAAGGCGTCCATGCGGTCGAGGATGACCTTGTCGATGGGGTCGTTGGGGTCGAGGCGGTCGGCCAGGCCGGGCAGGAAGGTCGCGACATTGGCGGCGGTCATGGGGTCGGTGACCACGTGGACTCCGGTCACGTGCTCGCCGTCCAGGGCCGCCACCAGACCGGACACGCCGCCGCCGACATCCCCGCCGTGCACGCCGTAGCGGTCGTAGCCGAGGCGGGCCATGAGTTCGATCCAGGCCCGGGCCGTGCGGGCCATGGTCCAGCCGGTGGCCGAGAGCGGAGTGGAGAGGGTGTAGCCGGGGAGCGAGGGGGCGATCACGTGGAAGGCCTGGCCCTCGGCCGGATCGGTGAGCAGGGGGATCAGGGTCAGGAATTCCGCGACGGAGCTGGGGAAGCCGTGGGTGATGAGCAGCGGCTGCGCGTCCGGGCGCGGCGAACGGACGTGCAGGAAGTGAATGGTCTGGCCGTCGATCTCGGTGGTGAACTGGGGGAAGGCATTGAGCTTGGCTTCCTGGGCCCGCCAATCGAATTCGGTGCGCCAGTAGTCGGCCAGCTCACGCAGAGTGGCTTCGGGGATGCCGCGCTCCCAGCCGGTGCCGGGGAGCTGGGCGGCCCAGCGGGCATGCGCGAGGCGGTCGTGCAGGTAATCCAGCTCGGACTGGGGGACATCGAGGCGGAAAGCGTGAATCTCGGTGCTCATCAAGGTGTTCCGTTCACTAGGAAGATTCTCTTCCGAGGCTCTTCATCTTGCGCTTGCTACCCACGGTAGGAGCCATTGCGGAACGGTTCGTTCCGCAATTCGCGGATACCATCGAAAAATGTTGGAAACCTCCGCCCGGCTGCTGCGCCTGCTGTCGCTGCTGCAATCCCGGCGCGACTGGACCGGGGCCGATCTCGCCGACCGGCTCGACGTCACCCCGCGCACCATCCGCAAGGACATGGATCGGCTGCGGGAACTCGGCTATCCGGTGGAAGCCCGGCCGGGCGTGGACGGGGGCTACCGCCTCGGGACCGGTGGGGCGCTGCCGCCGCTGCTGCTCGATGACGACGAGGCGGTGGCCGTGGCGGTCGGGTTGCGCACCGCCGCAAGCGGTTCCGTGCTCGGCATCGAGGAGACCTCGCTGCGGGCGTTGACCAAACTGCAGCAGATTCTGCCGTCGCGGCTGCGGCATCGGGTGAGCGCGTTTCAGCATGCGCTGCCCGTTCCCATGCGCGGCCCGCGCGTCAGCCCGGACACCCTGACCGCCGTCGCGGCCGCCTGCCGCGATCACGAACGACTGCGATTCGACTACCGCACCCACTCCGGTTCCGCCGCGCGCCGCGCGGTCGAGCCCTATCGCCTCGTCAACCACAACCAGCGCTGGTACCTGCTGGCCTGGGACCTCGACCGCGCCGATTGGCGCACATTCCGGGTGGATCGCATGGACCCGCGCACGCCGACCGGCCCGCGCTTCACACCGCGCGCACTGCCGCCCGATCGCGAGATCGCCGCGTACGTCGAACGCGGAGTCGGCGAGGCGACCTGGCGATTCCGTGCCCGCGTGATCGTCCACGCCCCCGCCACGCACGTCCGCGCCCGCATCCCGATCCCCATCGACGTCGAGGAACTCGGCGAGAACCGCTGCGCCTTCACACCCGGCTCCGACCACGCCGAGATGCTCGCCCTCTACCTGGGCCTGCTCGACGCCGACTTCGAGATCGTCGACTCCCCGGAATTGGTCACGGCGCTGCGCACTTTGATCGGCCGCTACCAGCGCGCGGTCGAGGGCGCGCCCTGAATCACATCGCGCGGTAGTGCGCGTCCAGCACCGGCACCGGCTCCAACTCCGAAATCTGGTGCCCGGCATCGCAGTGATCGCTGAGATCCTTCCCGTCCCGCGCCTGCACCACCCGCAGCTCCGCGACCACATCGCTGAGCGACTCCGCCACCTTGGCCGCATGCCGATACCCCGGCGCATCCCGGTCGGCCACCACCCACACCCGCCGCGCACCCCGCAGCCACTCGGCGTGATCCCGATGCCACCCGTTCGCACCGCCCGCATTGCAGGTGGCCGTCAGCCCCGCGTGCGTCGCGGTCAACACATCCGCCTCACCCTCGCACACGAAAATGTCCCGCCCGTCGCGCACCGCCTCGATCACCTCCGGCAGATGAAACGGCACATGCGCGAATCCGCCGTACTCCCAACCGCTCTCGGTCCGCCGCTGCTGATAGAAACTCTTCACATACCCCTGCCGATGCAGCGTTCGCACCCGAAAGACGCACCCCGCCGCACTCCCGTCCGGCCACCGGTAGATGTACGCGGCGATCCGGCGGGGCCGCCCGATCGGCGGCCCGTAGTCGCGCCTGTGTGCCGAAAGCGTCAGTCCCGCAGCCAATATGGCCCGATCCGCCAATCCTGGCTCACTGGTCTCCCGCGTGAGCGCCCCGCGTTGCACCGGCGGCCCATCGAAGAGATCGCGCACCCGAAGCCCCAACCGCTCCAGCACATCCTCATCCGAGCACCCGGCAAAACACCGCACCACGGTCCGCTGCCGCTGCCGGTTGTACACCACCCCCAACGACGGCCGATGCCGCCGCCCATCCGCCTCGTGCACCGGACACAGATAGGTGGTCCACTCGCCCCCGCGCTTCCCCGGCCCGGATACTCGATTCAATGCCCGGGTAATTGTTTCCCAAGACCCCTGACCATTCATGCGCCGGTCCTCTCACTACCGGTGTACCCGCATTGACGCCGTTGTCAAACAGTCCGAATTCGCCCGTGGCGGTGCATATTCGAATGCAAGAACGGATGCGCGAACGGCCGCTGTGACACCTGAGAACCTGTGGCTCGCAGGAAAAGTGAGTGTTCACAATTCGGGGGAGAACCCGGGCGTGTCGCAGGGTGTGGCGGCAACAATGGGCGGCATGGTTGCGGTTGGGGGTTGGGCGGACGCGTCGGAAGTGAATGGAACCGGGCAGTCGGTGCCTGGAGTGGATGGGGCGCGATATCCGCTGGACTCACCGGGGAGCGCGGGGTGGAAGACTGCCGTCGCGGCGGCCCGGGCCGAACTCACCGCGGACGGGTGTTGCGTCCTGCGCGGCTTCATTCGACCGGAGTTGTTGAGCACCTTGCGAAATGAGGGCGTGGCGCTGGCTCCGCACGCGTACTACACGGTCGAGGACGTCAACGCCTACAACATTCCCTTGGATTCGCCACTGCCGGAAGACCATCCGGGACGGATCGTGCTCAGGCGCGGAAACGCCTTCGTGGCAAGGGATCTCATTCCCCGCGACGCGCTGATCCACCGGCTGTACAGGGACGAGCGATTCCAGCGGTTCGTGGCCGACTGCTTCGGGCTGGCCGAACTGCACGAGTACACCGATCCGCTGGCGGGCTTGTGCCTCAACGTCGTCGCGCCCGGCAACTCGCATCCGTGGCACTTCGACACCAACGAGTTCACCGTCAGCATGCTCACCCAGGAACCGGAAAGTGGCGGGGTGTTCGAGTACTGCCCGGGGATCCGGTCCCGGGAGGCGGAGAACCTCGCGGACGTGAAGGCCGTGCTCACCGGGGAAGGGGAGCGCTTCGTCAAACGACTGGCGCTGAAACCCGGTGACCTGCAGCTGTTTCAGGGGAGATTCTCGTTGCATCGGGTCGCACCCGTGGGTGGTTCGGTGCAACGGCATTCGGCGATCTTCGCCTACAGCGATACGCCGGGACTGATCGGCACGGCCGAGCGGACCCGGCAGCTGTTCGGGCGGGTGACGCCGGATCACGTGGCCGTCGGCGAGGTCCGCGGCGACTCACTGCTCGACTGAGAGGACCAGCGCGTGCCGGTTTCGTTGCACAGCTCCACCGGGAAAGCCTCGTTCGACGACATCTACGACCGCGACGATCCGCGCGACTATTACGCGCGGATGGCCGAATTGGATTATCAGATACCGGAATTGGCGAAACCCCATTTTCAGCGACTGCTGGCGGAATATCGCACCGCCACCGGCATCGCCGCACCCACCGTGCTGGATATCGGCTGCTCCTACGGCGTGAACGCGGCACTGCTGCGCCTGGACACCGGCATGGCCGAACTGGCCGAGCACTATCGCAGCACCGGCGACACCGCGAAACTCATCGATCGCGATCGGGAGCTGCTGGCCTCCGACGACCGCCTGCCCGGTGTCCGATTCGTCGGCATGGACGCCTCGCGCCCCGCGCTGGACTACGCGCACGCCGCGGGCTTCCTCCAGGACATCGTGCACGCCGACCTGGAATCCGGGGACCCCACCGAGGCGCAGCGCCGCACACTTGCCGGGGCCGATCTGATCATCTCCACCGGCTGCGTCGGCTACATCACCGAGCGCACACTCCTACGGGTCGCGCACGCGCACGGCGGAAAATTGCCGTGGATGGCCCATTTCGTGCTACGTATGTTCTCCTACGACCCCATTGCCGCCGCCCTGTCCACGCTGGGCTACCGCACCGAGCGCGCGCCCGGAATGTTCCGTCAGCGGCGTTTCGCCTCGGCGGACGAGCAGGCCCGGGTGCTGAACGCCTTGGCGGACAAGGGTATCGACACCACCGAATACGAATCGGACGGTTGGCTGTACGCGCAGCTGCACATTTCCCGTCCGAAAAAATGAAAAGACATGCCGGATTCACCTGCGAACAGCGCCGGATTGTTACGGTGAAGTCGTGGCACCAGCGAAGATCGTAATTGTCGGCGGTGGTTTCGCGGGCGTGGAGTGCGCCCGCTATCTGGAACGCCGCGTCAAGCCCGACGAGGCGTCGGTCCAACTCGTCACGCCCGATGCGGGCCTGCTGTATCTGCCGCTCTTGCCGCAGGTCGCCTCCGGCACGCTCAACCCACGCTCGGTCTCGGTGTCGCTGCGGCGGGTGCTGCGGCGCACCGAGGTGATTCCCAGCATGGCGGTCGGCGTCGATCCGAAGACCAGGCAGATCATCGTGCGGCGGCACTCCGGTGAGGAATGCGCCTACGAATTCGATCACCTGGTCCTGGCTCCCGGCAGCATCACCCGCATCCAGGACGTGCCCGGGCTCAGCGAGCACGGGTTCGGGATGAAGACGCTGTCGGAGGCCATGTACCTGCGCGACCACGTGCTGCGCCAGCTCGACGTGGCCGCCGTCAGCGGCGAGGAGGACATCGACCGCGAGCGCCTCAACTTCGTCACCATCGGCGCGGGCTACGCGGGCACCGAGACCACCGCGGTGCTCAACAAGGTCTGCCAGGCCGCCGCCCGCCGCTACTTCCCGCAGGCCGAATCGACCATGGTGCGCTGGCATCTGGTCACCCACGGCGACCGGATCATGCCCGAGCTCGGTGAGCGGCTGGGCCACGACGCGAAAAAGATTCTGGCCGAACGCGGCATCGAACTCATTTCGGGCGCCTCGGCGAAAGAGGTCACCGCGCGCGGGGTCACGCTCACCAACGGCCGGTTCATTCCGTCGCGGACCGTGCTGTGGACCGCCGGAGTCGCGCCCAGCCCATTGGCCGGACACCTCGGGGCCGACACCGATCACGGGCGCATTGTCGTCCACCCCGATTTCAGCGTGCCCGGACTGCGGGGCGTGTGGGCGCTCGGCGACGCGGCCGCGGTCCCCGATCTGGCCGCGGGCCCGGACAAGGTGTGCCCGCCCACCGCGCAGCACGCCATGCGCCAGGGCAAGCACATGGCCAAGAATCTCCTCGCCACCCTGCGCGGGGGAGAGGTGAAGCCCTACCGGCACACGGATCTGGGGCTGGTGGTCGACCTGGGTGGCCGCGATGCCCTCGCGCGCCCGCTCAAGATCGGATTGCGCGGCGTCCCAGCGCAATTCGTGACCCGGGGCTACCACCTGGGCGCGCTGCGCACGATCGTGGCCCGCACACGGGTCGCCTTCGACTGGGCCGTGCACGGACTCAGCGGCGACGACTTCCTGCGCATCGGCTACGGCGACTACCCGGTGCACACCATCGGCGGATTCGAGCAGACCGGATACTATCTCGGCGCCGACGAGGTGGACGTGCGTTTGAAGACCCTGTGCGAGCCGGGATCCTCCGGTCAGTGGCTCGCATGAAAACTGTTGTGGCGCAGTAAAGCAGCTCCCGTTCCCGGCGTGTCGGGATTCGCTCGAATCGCTGGCGCGCCGGCCGGTTCGATGGCAAGAATGGGGGCAGTGATCGCTCGGGGGGCGGTCACGCGTGTGCAAAAGCCAGGCCACCCCTGACCCATCGACACCGAGGACACCCCTTGAGCGACAGCACCTTCGCATACGACGAGCAGCTGCCCCGCGTCCCGCTGCCCACGCTGGAGGAAAGCTGCACCCGATTCCTGCACTGGTGCGCGCCACTGCTGACCTCCGACCAGTACGCCGCCACCGCGGCCGCCGTGGAGGACCTGCTGCGCCCCGACAGCCCCGCCCGCACCCTGCAGGCCGACCTGGAACGCTACGACCGCACCCCCGGCGTCGGCAGCTGGCTCGACGAGTTCTGGCCCTCCCGGTATCTGGGTCGCCGGGACCGAATCGCGTTGAACGCCAACTTCTTCTTCCTCTTCCGCGATGACACCGTCCTGGCGGCCTCCACGAGCGCGGACCAGAGCGAACGGGCCGCCGCGCTGATCTCGGCCGCGGTCAACTACAAGCTGCGCCTGGACTCCGAAGAGATCCCGCCCGCCACCCAGCGCGGGACCCGACTCAATATGGCGCAGAACAAGTTCCTGTTCTCCGAGACCCGCATCCCGAACACGCCGCAGGACACGGTGCGGGTGCCCTACACCGAGGAATGGCCGGGGCATTCGCAGGCGCGGCACATCGTTGTCTTCTATCGCGGCAACATGTTCCGGATGGACGTTATCGGGGCGGGCGGCGCGCCGTACACGCCCGAGGACCTCGTCGCCGGTCTGCGCGCCGTCATGAAGGCGGGCGCGCGCCGCGCCGCCACCAATGCCGCGCCCGGGCATCTGACCACCCTGGCCCGCGCCGACTGGGCCCCGGTGTACGCCGCGCTGCGGCCCACCAATGCCGCGGCCTTCGACACCATCGAGACGGCGCTGTTCTGTATCTGCCTGGAGGACTTCGCCCCCCGCGACACCCTGCACGCCTGCGATCAGCTGCTGCACGGCGACAGCGGCAACCGCTGGTTCGACAAGTCGGTGTCGTTCATCGTCTTCGCCGACGGTGAGGCGGGCATCAATGTCGAGCACTGCGGGCTCGACGGCACCACCATCCTGTCCTTCGTCGACACCCTGCTCGAAGCGCCGGTGACCGCGCACGCCGAGCAGTCCGGGGCGCAGCCGCAGGGCCTGCCCGCCACCGAACCCATCGAATTCGTGCTCGGCCCGGAGGCCAAGACCGAGATCGCCTCCGCCGCCGCGTCTTTCGCGCAGTACGCCGCCGACAACGCCACCACCACGGTATCGTTCGACTTCGGGACGCAGCGGGCCAAGAGCCTGGGCATCTCTCCGGACGCCCTGGCCCAGTTGAGCTATCAGCTCGCGCACAAGCGCAGCAAGGGCCTCAATGGCGCGACCTACGAATCCATCGCCACCCGCCAGTTCCGCAACGGCCGCACCGAGGCCATGCGCGTGATCACCCCGGAAATGCTGGAATTCGTTGCGGCCATGGAGGATCCGGCGCTGGACAAGGACGCCAAGCTGGCGGCCGTGCGCGCCGCCGCCGAGGCGCACGTGCGCCGCGCCCAGGAATGCCAGCGCGGCGAGGCGCCCGAGCAGCATCTGTGGGAGCTGCAGTGGATCCAGCGCCGTCGCGGCGCACAGCTGGGGGCGACCGCGCCCATGGCCTTCTACGACAGCCCCGGCTGGATCATCACCCGCGACGACTACCTGAGCACCAGCTCCGCGCCGTCGGTGAACATCCGGTTCTTCGGTTTCGGCTCGACCAGCCCCAAGTGCATCGGCATCGCCTACGTGCTGTTGCCCGACCGCTGGAACCTCTACCTGGCCACACCCAAGCAGGTCGCCCCGGCCATGCACGCGTTCGCCGAGCAGCTGCGCGGGGCGGTGGCCGAACTGACCGAACTGCTCACCGTATAACCGATTGCGGGGAGTGTGCGCCCGTCTGAGAGAATCACTCCCCGTGAAATCTTTCGAAGCCCTGTTCGCCGAGCTGCAGGATCGTGCCGCCAACCGCCCCGAGGGGTCGGGCACCGTCGCCGCCCTGGACGCTGGCGTGCATGCGCAGGGCAAGAAGGTGCTCGAGGAGGCGGGTGAGGTCTGGATCGCCGCCGAGTACCAGAGCGATGAGGAACTGTCCGAGGAGATCTCGCAGCTGCTCTACTGGGTGCAGGTGCTGATGGTGGGCCGCGGCCTGCGGCTCGAGGACGTGTACCGACATCTGTGACGCGCCGGTGCGCCGCGCTCCCGTGAGCGCGGCCGCCGTTCGCTCGTCCCCCTGTCGTCACCGTCTTCCCTTCGTTCCGAAAGGACCTCCCATGCTTCGCGTCGCCGTCCCCAACAAGGGCGCACTCTCCGAATCCGCCGTCGGCATCCTCTCCGAGGCGGGCTACCGCAAGCGCACCGACTCGCGTGAGCTGAGCGTGCTGGACCCGGCCAACCAGGTCGAGTTCTACTTCCTGCGGCCCAAGGACATCGCCATCTACGTCGGCTCCGGCGAGCTGGACCTGGGCATCACCGGCCGCGATCTGGCGCTGGATTCCGGTGCGCCCGTGCAGGAACGGCTCGCGCTCGGCTTCGGTCGCTCCACCTTCCGCTACGCCGCCCCGGCCGGGCAGGACTGGAAGGTCGAGGACCTGCACGGCAAGCGCATCGCCGCCTCCTACCCGAACCTGGTGCGCGGGGATCTGAAGGCGCGCGGCATCGAGGCCGAGGTCATCCGCCTCGACGGCGCGGTCGAGATCTCCATCCAGCTCGGCGTCGCCGACGCCATCGCCGACGTGGTCGGCTCCGGGCGCACCCTGCGCCAGCACAACCTGGTCGCCTTCGGCGAATCGCTGTGCGACTCCGAGGGCGTGCTGATCGAGGCCAAGGGCGCCGACCAGCACGACAAGGCCCGCAACCAGCTGGTCGCGCGCATCCAGGGCGTGGTCTTCGCCCAGCAGTACCTCATGCTGGACTACGACTGCCCCAAGTCGCTGCTCGACGAGGCGGTCGCCATCACCCCCGGGCTGGAATCGCCGACCATCGCCCCGCTCACCGATCCCGACTGGGTCGCCGTGCGCGCGCTGGTGCCGCGCAAGAACGGCAACGAGCTCATGGATCAGCTCGCGGATCTGGGTGCCAAGGCCATCCTCGCCACCGACATCCGCTCCTGCCGCGCCTTCTAGTCCTCGGGGAGCAGGGCGGGCTCCGGGCGGGGCTCGTCCTCACCGGACGGGAAAGGCGGTGGGGTGCCACCGAATTCCGGGCATAGTCGCTTGAAATCGCAGTACTGGCACATCCACCCCGGGCTCGGCGGGAACTCCCCGGTCTCGGCGGCGGTCACGATCGCCGCCCAGAGCGCGGAGAGGATCCGCTCGAATCGGAACAGCTCCTCGGGGTCCGGCCGATAGGTGAGGGTGACGCCGTCGGCCAGGTACATCAGCCGCAGTTCGGCGGGTGCCCGGCCTTGGGTCCGGAGCAGGACCAGGGCGTAGAACTTCAGCTGGAACAGCGCCTTGGTTTCGTAGGCCAGGCCCGGGGCGCGACCGGTCTTGTAGTCGACGACGGTGAGCTCACCCGCGGCCGAACGGTCCAGCCGGTCCACGATCCCGCGCAGGGGCGTGCCGTCGGGCAGTTCGGCCTCGATGAAGGTCTCACACGATTCGGGATCGAACCCGGTCGGATCCTCGAGCCGGAAGTAGACGCCGACCAGCTTGCGGACCTCGGCGAGGAAGCCTTCCAGGGCCTCGTCGGGAACCAGGCCGCCCACCTCGGGCCGGGATTCGCGCACACCGGCCCAGGCGGGTTCGACGAGCGCGAGGGCCGCCTCGACATCGCGCTCGGCGGCGGGCAGGCCGAACAGGGCCTCCAGCACGGCGTGCACCACGGTGCCGCGCACGGCGGCCAGCGAGGGCGGCTCCGGAATCTGATCGATGACGCGCAGCCGGTACTTCAACGGGCACTGCTTGAAATCGATTGCCCGCGAAGGCGACAGCGCGGGCCCCCGTGGGGCGAAGCGCTCTGTCTCCGGGGTACTGATCACGTCAACCGACATACCTGGCAGGCTAAACGCAGGCACCGACAAGGTGCGTGCGTTCGAGCCACAGCAAAACCGCAGCGACGCACGACGGCATCGCAGCGACGCACGACCACGCGAACTCGCGACAACCACGCAGAACGGAGAAGCATGACGGCCAGACGGACCGGCCCTTTCGAGATCGGTGACCGGGTACAGCTGACCGACGCCAAGGGGCGCAAGTTCACGGTGATCCTGGAGGAGGGCAAGGAGTTCCACACCCACGCCGGGCACATCAAGCACGACGACCTCATCGGCGCCGACGAGGGCTGCGTGGTCAACTCCGCCAAAGGCACCCCCTACCTGGCACTTCGCCCGCTGCTCACCGACTACGTGCTGTCCATGCCGCGCGGCGCGGCGGTCATCTACCCCAAGGACGCCGCCCAGATCGTGCACGAGGGCGACATGTTCCCCGGCGCGAAGGTCCTCGAGGCGGGCGCGGGCTCGGGCGCGCTGACCTGTTCGCTGCTGCGCGCGGTCGGCCCCGAGGGCAAGGTCATCTCCTGGGAGATCCGCGAGGACCACGCCGAGCACGCGGTCAAGAATGTCGAGCGCTTCTTCGGCGAACGCCCCGCCAACTGGGAACTCACCCTCGGCGATGTCGCCGACTACTCCGGCGAGCAGGTCGACCGGGTGATCCTGGACATGCTCAAGCCCTGGGACGCCCTCGAGACCGTCTCCAAGGTCCTCATCCCCGGCGGCGTCTTCCTCGCCTACGTGGCCACCACCACCCAGCTCTCCGAAGTGGTGGAAGCCCTGCGCCGCCAAGGCTGTTGGACCGAACCGACCGCCTGGGAATCCATGGTCCGGCCCTGGCACGTGGTAGGGCTGGCCGTGCGCCCCGAGCATCGCATGCAGGGCCACACGGCGTTCCTGGTGAAGGCCCGCCGCCTCGCCGACGGTGTCACCGCACCCAAGCCGCAGCGGCGTCCGTCCAAGGGCTGACGCAAGATATATCTCTCGACGCGAGAACCCCCGCCGACATTCGGCGGGGGTTCTCGCGTATCAGCTTGTGTGCGGGCGGTTTTCCCGGTTCAGCAGGGCGCCTTGCCCATCGCCAGGATGGTGCAGGCGGTGCTCTCGGACAGCTGCCAGCCCGCGTCAGTGTGCTGCCAGGTCATGGGCACGCCCGGCATGGTGCCGTGCGGGGAGGAGATCGCGACCGAGGCATTGGCGTTGTCGCCGTTGGCCTGTACGTCCGAGACCGTCCAGCCGATGGTGCCGTAGTTCGCCAGGCCCTGGTTCATCTTGTCCAGGTTGGCGGTGCGCGCCCCGCCGTTGACCATGAGGTTCGCCTTGTCCGCGGCCGGAACCGACGGGTCGGTGAAGCGGGTCAGGGTCGTCTGCAGCTCCTCGGCCGAGGGCGCGGGGGTGTCGGCTCCCGCGACACCCGCGCCCGCGGTGAGCGCGACGGCGGCCGCGGCGACGGACAGGGACAGACGAATCGAGCGAGCGAGCATGAACGAACGTGCCTTTCGTGAACTTTCGTGAATCGAGCGGGTGTTACTGGCAGGCCGCGCGGGCCATGCCGAGGATGGTGCACGCCCCGGCGTCGGACAGCTTCCACGCGCCGTCGCTGTAGGCGAAGGTCATCGGAACGTCCGGCATGGTGCCGTGTGGCGAGGTCACCGACACTTTCGCGTCGGCCTTGGTGCCGTCCTGTTTGATGTCGCCGACGGTGAACCCGACCTGGTAATGCGCCAGACCCTGGTTCATGGTGTCGATATTTCCGAGACGCTTGTCCCCATCGACGACTAACTTGGCCTTGTCGGCAGCCGGTTTGGCCGGGTCGGCGAAGGCCGTGAGGATGCCCTGCAGTGTCTCCGCGGTCGGCGCGGGCGCGGCGGCGGCCGTCGATGATGTGGTTTTGGAGGACGAAGAACCCTTGTCGTCCGAGCTGCAGCCGGTCAGAGTTGCCGTAACGGCGGCGAGGGCCGCGACGGTAGCCACGGAAACACGGAGTGTCCGACTGGAAACACGGAGCGTCCGCGTGACGTTGCGCATACCAGAGGTACGACTGGTGGGAAGGAGCATCAACGGCACCTTTCGGCTTGGTCCGGTGTTAACTCACCGGAAACAGGTTAGGGCAGGCTAACATGCCTGCTCGGCAGGTCGGCCGCAGCCTAGATGTGATCACGACGAAACCATGTCGGAAAGCGGGAACGGTTAGAGCCCGGTAGCGTTGATAGACCGGGACTGGGAGGAGCAGCATCATGAGCCCCATCGAACATTCGGATTCGGCAGCCTGGAGGGAACTCGAGGCGGTACGTGCCGAGGCCGCTGCACTCCGGAGGCAACTCGCCGACACGCCGGATCGCACACGGGAATTGGAAGCGCGCATCGATTCGCTGACGATTCGCAACACCAAACTGATGGACACCTTGAAGGAAGCGCGCCAGCAACTGGTCGCTCTCCGTGAGGAAGTGGATCGCCTCGGCCAGCCACCTTCGGGCTACGGCGTCCTCATCGGCGTGTACGACGATCAGACGGTCGATGTGTTCACTTCGGGGCGCAAGATGCGGCTGACGTGTTCGCCGAATATCGACACCACCACCCTGACCTACGGTCAAACCGTGCGCCTCAACGAGGCGTTGACCGTGGTCGAGGCGGGCAGCTTCGATGCCATCGGCGAGATCGGCACGCTGCGTGAGATTCTCGACGACGGGCGTCGCGCCCTGGTCGTCGGGCATGCCGACGAGGAGCGGGTGGTCTGGTTGTCCGGGCCGCTGTCCGCGCTGGTCGACGTGGATGATTTGGAAGATCCGGATCGCCCGATTCGCAAACTGCGGCCGGGTGATTCGCTGCTGGTCGACACCAAGGCCGGATTCGCCTTCGAGCGGATTCCCAAGGCCGAGGTCGAGGATCTGGTCCTCGAAGAGGTGCCGGATGTCAACTACGAGGACATCGGTGGCCTCTCGCGCCAGATCGAGCAGATTCGCGACGCGGTCGAATTGCCGTTCCTGCACAAGGATCTATTCCGCGAGTACGCGCTGCGGCCGCCCAAGGGCGTGCTGCTCTACGGCCCGCCCGGTTGCGGTAAGACGCTGATCGCCAAGGCCGTCGCCAACTCGCTGGCCAAGAAGATCGCCGAGGCGCGCGGTGAGGATGCCAAGGAGGCCAAGTCCTTCTTCCTCAACATCAAGGGTCCCGAGCTGCTCAACAAGTTCGTGGGCGAGACCGAGCGCCACATTCGGATCATCTTCCAGCGGGCTCGCGAGAAGGCGTCCGAAGGTACTCCGGTGATCGTGTTCTTCGACGAGATGGACTCGATCTTCCGCACCCGCGGTTCGGGTGTCTCCTCCGATGTGGAGACCACCGTTGTGCCGCAGCTGCTCTCGGAGATCGACGGCGTCGAGGGCCTCGAGAACGTGATCGTGATCGGCGCCTCCAACCGCGAGGACATGATCGACCCCGCGATCCTGCGGCCCGGCCGCCTGGACGTGAAGATCAAGATCGAACGCCCGGATGCCGAAGCGGCACAGGACATCTTCTCCAAGTACCTCACGGAGACGCTGCCCCTGCGCTCGGAGGATCTCGAGGAGTTCGACGGCGATCGCGGCAAGTGCGTGCAGGCCACCATCGAACGCGTGGTGGACCGCATGTACGCCGAGAGCGAGGACAACCGCTTCCTGGAGGTCACCTACGCCAATGGTGACAAGGAGGTCCTGTACTTCAAGGACTTCAACTCCGGCGCCATGATCCAGAACATCGTGGACCGGGCCAAGAAGTACGCCATCAAGTCCGTCCTGGAAACCGGCAATCCGGGCCTGAGCATCCAGCATCTCTACGATTCGATCGTTGACGAGTTCTCCGAAAACGAAGACCTCCCCAACACCACGAATCCCGATGACTGGGCGCGCATCTCCGGCAAGAAGGGCGAGCGCATCGTCTACATCCGCACCTTGGTGACGGGCAAGAACGCCAGCGCCAGCCGCGCCATCGACACCGAGTCCAACACCGGCCAGTACCTGTAGGCAGGGAAACTACAAGGGGCTCGCATCCTTTCGGATGCGAGCCCCTTCGCTTGTGCGGATACCGTTGTCGGTCAGCTGATTCCGGGGATGAATCCGGGGTAGACCCAGTGGCTGACGCCGCCGCCGGGGGCGCTGGAGCCGGTGAGGTTCGGGAAGTTGGCCTGCAAGCGCTTCAGTTTGTGGGGGTTGCCGTCGGCGTCGGCCTGCCAGCAGTCGGTGTCCACGCCGTGGAATCCGGCGCAGACGACTCGGGTGGAGTTGCCGTAGGGGGAGGTCAGGC
This sequence comes from Nocardia sp. CDC153, assembly GCF_035818515.1. Lineage (NCBI taxonomy): Bacteria > Bacillati > Actinomycetota > Actinomycetes > Mycobacteriales > Nocardiaceae > Nocardia > Nocardia sp. CDC153. The sequence goes on from NZ_JAYKYU010000004.1 coordinate 321,480, forward strand.
GGGGCTGGTTGACCAAGGGGTTCCAGTAGTCCAGGTCGGCGGGGGTGAGGAAACCGGTGGCGTCGTGGACGTAGATCGGGCTGTTGGGCTGCTGAACCGGCCAGTCGTCGGCGGCGGCGGTGCCGGTGGCGAGGGTGAAAGCGGTGCCGACGGCGGCCGCGGCGAGGGCGAATCGGGTGGTGCTTCGGGCGAGCGTATTCACGTGTCCCTCCAAACAACGTCGATTGGGGTATCGCATTAATGGGCCAATCGCTTGGCCCCGAGCGACTGTAACGGACTGCCCGGTTCACGTGACCGTGATCACACGGTCCTCGGTCCAATCGACGAGTAGGCGACGCTCCGCGAACAGCCAGTTCCGGCCGTCGTATTCGAAGGTGTCGGCATACCGGATATGCATGACGAACACGCGTGGCCCGTCCTCGGTGTCGTAGACATGTGAAGCGGTGCAGTAGGTTTCGCCATGTACCGCATCTCCCGAGAAATCGAGCAGCTGATTCGCGATCACGTGCTGGGTGACTCGGTAGCGGTCCAGGGGCTTCATCGCGGCCTCGATAGCGGCGCGGCCGCGAACGGTGGTTGTGGGTCGAGCGCCGCCCCGCTCGATCACCAGAGTGCCGTCCTCGGTGAAGAGTTCGGCGATCGCGGCGTCGCGCCGACGATCGGCGTGCGCCGCGTAGCGCTCGACCAGTTCGCGCAGGGCAGCGCGAATTTCCAGGTGGTCCATACGGTCTCCTCGAAGTGACGGCTCGGGAAACCTTCCTATCGCGACCGTGCCGATTGCTATTTGGCGGGGGCGTAGATCTGGTTGATCACGCCGGTGGTGAAGGTTTCGGCGGAGGACAGCTTCAGTTCGACGGTGTCGTCGAGCTTGTCGAACCAGCGCGCGCCCTTGCCGAGGACGACGGGGTGGACGAACAGTTGCAGCTGATCGAGCAGCCCGTCGCGCAGGAGGGACTGCACGAGGGTGAGGCTGCCGGTGATGGCGATGTCGGCTCCCTCGGATGCTTTGAGCGCTTCCAAGCCCGACCGCACGTCGCCGGTGATGATTTCGGTGTTGTTCCAGGTGGCTTCGGTGAGCGTGTTGGTGACGACGTACTTCTTCTGGTTGTTCATGAAGTCGGCGAACTCGTCGTCGCTGGTCGGCCAGTGGGCGGCGAACTGCTCGTACTGCACGCGGCCGAGCAGCATGGCGTCGGAGGTGGCCATGGCCGCCCCGATGGCAGCGCCCATTTCGTCGTTGAAGTAGGGGAAGTGCCAGGTTTCGGGGGCTTCGGCGACGCCGTCGGCGGAAACGAACAGGCTGGAAATGATCTTGCGCATAAGATTCTCCATCGAGGGTGAACCGTACGGTACAGTTCTGGGTGAACTGAACAGTACGGTACACTCTCTAGCGTGTCAATGGAGAGCAGTGCGGCCGAGCAGGCGCGACAGCGCATCATGGAAGCCGCGATGGAAGTCTTCCTGCGCGACGGGTACGTCGGCGCGAAGACCGACGAGATCGCCGCTGTCGCAGGATCTTCGAAGCAGACGATCTACAAACGGTTCGGCAGCAAGGACAAGCTGTTCGAACACATCGTGCTGGATCGACTCGAGGGGATCGACAAGATCTTCCGCGAGGCCATCGGCGAACTCGCCGCCACCGACGACGTGGAGTCGACGCTGCGCGATGTCGCGCACCGGTTCGTCTACCTGCTCACCCGCAGCGCGCAACTGCGCGTCCGGCGACTGGTCATCGCCGAGGCCGGGCGCTTCCCGCACCTGGGACGCGCCTATTTCGACGCGGGACCCGAACGCGTGCACGCCATGCTCGCCTCCTGCTTCGCCCAGCTGACCGACCGCGGCCTGCTGCAGGTCGACGATCCGGACCTGGCGGCGAATCACTTCACCTGGCTGGTGGTTTCGATCCCGGTCAACAAGGTCATGTTCTGCGGCGACGACACCGAGTTCAGCGCAGCCGAACTCGACAAATACGCCGATGCGGGGGTCGAGGTCTTCCTCGCCGCGTATCGGCCTCAGGGACGACGGGCGCGGCGGTAGGTCGGCGTCGCCTCGGCGGCGGTGGCGAGATGGCGTGCCACCTCCGGGATTTCGGCATCGCCGAGGGCGGCGACGGTCAGGCGCAGATGATCGGTGTGGGGATGGTCGGTGACCTCGAAGGGGCCGCCGGGCGCGGCCTTGATGCCCGCGGCGGCCAGTGAGATGAGGGCGGCGTTCTCGTCGGCCACCGGGAACCAGAGATTGATGCCGTCGCCGGGGGGTAGCTGGATGTCGTAGCGGGACAGGGACTTTCGCAGTGCCTCGGCGCGGGCGCGGTAGATGGTGCGGGCGGTGGTGACGGTCGCCCGGGCGGTGTCGTCGGTGAGCATGTGAAGCAGGACGCGTTGGAGCAGGCGGGAGGACCAGCCGGGGCCCAGCATGCGGCGCTCGAGGAGCGGGTCGAGGTAGCTGGCGGGGCCGCCCACGGCCGCGAGCCGCAGGTCCGCACCGTGGGATTTGGAGTACGAGCGAATGTGGACGGTGCGGGCCGGTAGGCGGGTGGCCAGGGAACGCAGCGGGGCATGGGTGATGCCCGCGCTGTGATCGTCCTCGATGATCAGCGGCGCGGCACCGGCGACGACGGCCGCATCGGCCAACACATCGGCGAGTTCGCGGACGCGCTGGGCCGTGAGCGAGCCTCCGGTCGGATTCTGGGCCCGAGGTTGGAGCAGCACCGCGACGGGGGTGTGGGCGGCCAAGGCCGCGGACAGGCGGTCGGCGAGCATGCCGCAACGGTCCACCTCCACCGGCACGGCGCGGGCGGCGAGTCGGGCTAGCATGTCCAGAAAGGGTGGGAAACAAGGATTTTCGACGATGACGGCATCGCCGAGGCGGACATGTGCGGCGAGCAGTCGGTCGACGGCGTCGAGTGCGCCGTCGAGCACGGTGAATCGTTCGGCGCGCGCGGGCCAGTCCGCGCGCACGGCCGCCTCCAGTTCCGGGAGCACGGCCTCGCCGAGGTAGGTGGCCGAGAGATCGTCGCGGCTCTCGTCGCCGAGCGCGCGCAGGGCCGAGGTCAGATCGGGCAGCAGCGCCGGATCGGGGGTACCGCGGGAGAGATCGATGCGAAAAGCGTTGTCGGACTGCGGATGCAGCCGCTGATAGCGGCCGACGGCGGGTGCGGTCCACAGGTGCGGCAGGTCCTCGACGAAGGTGCCCGCTCGACCCCGGGCCACGATGGCCCCGGCCGCGGCCAGCGCGCGCCAGGCCTGATTGACGGTGGCGGGGGAGACCCGCAGCTCCCGCGCCACCTCGCGGACCGTCGGCAAGCGGGTTCCGGGCGGCAGCGCACCCGAGCGAATGCGATGGCTGATCGCGGCGGCGATGCCGGTGGCGGTGCGGTCGTGCACGGCCAGCGCCAGCGCGGCGGCGGAGTTGTCGGTCGGGTCGGCGGTGTCGTTGGAGATGGCATCGTCCCCGGCCGCGTGGGGTGGTCCGAGTTCGGTTGTCACAGTGCGATTCTGCGTGCCTGGTCGGAGGAGTCGGGGAGCCGGGTCGGAGGATTTACGGTCACGAAACTGTTTCCATCAACTTGTAACACAAGCGGATTCGTTTCAGGTGCAGTATCACAAGCTATGGCGATTGTTCGAGCGGCGCTGGTGCAGACGAGCTGGACCGGCGATAAAGAGTCGATGATCAAGGCGCATGAGGACTATGCGCGGCAAGCGGCGGCGGCCGGGGCCAAGGTGATCTGCTTTCAGGAGCTGTTCTACGGCCCGTATTTCTGCCAGTTGCAGGACACCAAGTTCTACGACTACGCCGAGTCGGTGCCCGGGCCGACCGTGGAGCGATTCGCGGCATTGGCGCGGGAGCTCGGGCTGGTGATGATCTTGCCGGTCTACGAGCAGGAACAGCCGGGGCTGCTGTACAACACGGCGGCCGTGGTGGACGCCGACGGCACCTATCTCGGAAAATATCGAAAACATCACATTCCACACGTCAACGGTTTCTGGGAGAAGTTCTACTTCCGGCCCGGGAATCTCGGCTGGCCCGTCTTCGATACGGCGGTCGGCAGGATCGGCGTCTACATCTGTTACGACCGGCATTTCCCGGAGGGCTGGCGCGCGCTCGGATTGGCGGGCGCGGAGATCGTTTTCAATCCCTCGGCGACCTCGCGCGGACTGTCGAGTTATCTGTGGAAGTTGGAGCAGCCCGCGTCGGCCGTCGCCAACGAGTACTACATCGGGGCCATCAACCGGGTGGGCATCGAGGAGTACGGCGACGACGACTTCTACGGCACCAGCTACTTCGTCGATCCCGAGGGCAAGTTCGTGGGCGAGGTCGCCTCCGACACCGCGCCCGAACTCGTGGTGCGCGACCTCGACATGGACCTGATCAAGGTGGTGCGCGACCGCTGGGCCTTCTACCGCGACCGGCGACCGGACGCCTACGGAAAGCTGGTGGAGCCGTGAGCCGGATCTTCATCCACGGCGGAACAGTGGTGTCCGCCACCGGATCTCAACCCCTCGACGTCCTGATCGACGGCGAAACCATTGCCGCCGTGGTGCAACCGGGCTCGACCGCGCTGGGCACCGACCTGGCCGCCACGGCCGACACCGTCATCGACGCCACCGGCAACTACGTCATCCCCGGCGGCGTCGACGGCCACACCCACATGCAGTTGCCCTTCGGCGGCACCGAAGCCTCCGACACCTTCGAAACCGGCACCCGCGCGGCCGCGTGGGGCGGGACGACGACCATCGTGGATTTCGCGGTCCAGAAGCCGGGGGAACGGGTCCAGGACTCCCTGGCCCTGTGGCACGAGAAGGCGGCCGGAAAGTGCGCCGTGGACTACGGCTTCCATCAGATCGTCGGTTCGGTGGACGCCGAATCCCTCAAGGGCATGAGCGAATTGGTGTCCGAGGGCGTCACCAGCTTCAAACTGTTCATGGCCTACCCGGGCGTCTTCTACTCCGACGACGGTCAGATCCTGCGCGCCATGCAAACCGCGGGCGATCTCGGCGCGGTGCTCATGATGCACGCCGAGAACGGGATAGCCATCGATGTGCTTGTGGAACAGGCGCTTTCGCGGGGTGAGACCTCCCCCTACTACCACGGCGTGACCCGGCCGTGGCAGATGGAGGAAGAAGCCACCCACCGCGCGATCATGCTGGCGCAGCTGACCGGCGCACCGCTGTACGTCGTGCACGTCTCGGCCAAGCAGGCCCTCGAACAGATCGCGGAGGCCCGCGGCAAGGGCCAGAACGTCTTCGGCGAGACCTGCCCGCAGTACCTGTACCTCTCCCTCGAGGAGAACCTGGGCGCACCGGGTTTCGAGGGCGCGAAATGGGTGTGCTCGACCCCGCTGCGCGCCCGCGCCGAGGGCCATCAGGACGAGCTGTGGCGCTACATCCGCACCGGCGACGTCACCACCGTGGCCACCGACCACTGCCCGTTCTGCATGAAGGACCAGAAGGAGCTCGGCGTCGGCGATTTCAGCAAGATCCCCAATGGGATCGGCGGCGTCGAACACCGCATGGACCTGATGTTCCAGGGCGTCAAGGACGGCCGCATCTCGCTCGAGAAGTGGGTGGAGGTGTGCTGCACCGCGCCCGCGCGCATGTTCGGACTGTATCCGCGCAAGGGCGTCATCAGCCCGGGCGCGGACGCCGACGTGGTGATCTACGACCCCAACGGGCACACCAGCATCGGCCTGGGCAAGACCCACCACATGAACATGGACCACTCGGCCTACGAGGGCTTCGAGATCGACGGCCACGTGGACACCGTGCTCTCGCGCGGTCGCGTCCTGGTCGACGGCGGGCAGTACCTGGGCAGTGCCGGGCACGGCCGGTTCCTCAAACGCGGACTGTCCCAGAACCTCATCTGATCACCCGAGCAACGAAGGGGAGAGTGCCGCATGGATATCGGTGTGGTGCTGCAGTGCACGCCGCCCGCGTCACGGGTGGTGGAGCTGGCGAGAATCGCCGAGACGCACGGGTTCTCGCACGTGTGGACCTTCGATTCGCACCTGCTGTGGCAGGAGCCGTACGTCATCTACAGCCAGATCCTCGCGGCCACCCGCAAGGTGGTGGTGGGGCCGATGGTGACCAATCCGTCCACCCGGGATTGGACGGTCACCGCCTCCACCTTCGCGACGCTCAACGACATGTTCGGCAATCGCACGATCTGCGGGATCGGGCGGGGTGATTCGGCGGTTCGGACCTTGGGCGGGCGGCCCGCGACGCTCGCGACGCTGCGCGAATCCATCAGGGTCATCCAGGAATTGGGCAATGGCCGCAGCGCCAAGGTCGGCGACACCACCATCCGATTCCCGTGGGCGCAGCACTCCCGGCTGCCGGTGTGGGTGGCCGGATACGGCCCGCGCGCACTGGATCTCACCGGTGAGGTGGCCGACGGGTTCATCCTCCAACTCGCCGATCCCGACATCACCGCCTGGACGATCGCTCGCGTGCGCGCCGCGGCCGAGCGCGCGGGTCGCGATCCGAAGGAGGTGACCATCTGTGTGGCCGCCCCCGCCTACATCACCGACGGCACCATCGGCGCGCTGAAACACGCACGCGAGCAATGCCGTTGGTTCGGCGGCATGGTCGGCAACCACGTGGCCGACATCGTGTCCCGCTACGGCGCGGACTCCGAGGTCCCCACCGCGCTCACCGACTACATCGCCGGCCGCCGCGGCTACGACTACAACGAGCACGGCCGCGCCGGAAACACCCACGCCGAGTTCGTCCCCGACGAGATCGTGGACCGCTTCTGCGTGCTCGGCACCCCCGACGAACACCTCACCCGCCTGCGCGAACTGAAGGCCATGGGCGTCGACCAGTTCGCCGTCTACCTGCAGCACGACGCCAAGACCGCGACCCTCGAGGCCTACGGCGAATCCGTCCTGCCCCGCCTGGCCGACCCGATCGAAGCGACGGTGAGCGGATGACGACCCCGACGGTGGTGCGGACCGCCGATGCCGTCGAATTGGCGGGCGCGCCACCCGTGCCCGCCCGCACGCGACGCGGTGCGGGCGGCGGCTGGCGGTTGCTGTATCCGGTCGCCGCGTTCGCGCTGGTGATCGCGGTCTGGGAACTGGTGAAGGCGCTCGTGCCCGCCAATGGCGTGAGCGTCGGGGGTCAGCGGGTGCTCCCGCGCACCACCGACGCCGCGCTGCCGCACTCCTGGGCGGTGCTGACGGTGCTGGGTGAGCGGGACGGGAAGACCACGGTCGGCGCGACCCTGCTGCGCACAGCCGGTTTCACCTTGGAACTCGCGCTGCTGGCCCTCGGGTTGGGCACGCTGGTCGGCATCGCGTTGGCCGTGCTCATGCAGCGGTTCTCGTTCGTGGAGCGGGGGCTGCTGCCGTATGTGATCGTCTCCCAGACCGTTCCGCTGATCGCGCTGGCGCCGCTGGTCGCGGGGTGGGGCGGAAAGATCAATATCGCGGGGCAGCCCTGGCAGCCGTGGATGAGCATCGTGGTGATCGCCTCATACCTGGTGTTCTTCCCGGTCGCCATCGGCACCCTGCGCGGATTGCAGTCTCCGGCAAAGGCTTCGGTCGAACTGCTGCACAGTTGCGCGGCCGGCTGGTGGGCCACACTGCTGCACCTGCGGCTGCCCGCGGCCGTGCCGCACATCCTGCCCGCGCTGCGCCTCGGGGCCGCCGCGTCGGTGATCGGCAGCGTCGTCGCCGAGATCTCGACCGGCACCGCGGGCGGGATCGGGCGGCAGATCATCGTGTTCTCCCAACAGTCCACCGGCAATGCCGCCCGGCTCTACGCGGCGGTCATCGCCGCCGCGCTGCTGGGCGTGGTGCTGACCGGGCTGGTCGCCGCGCTCGAAGGGCTGCTGCGCCGCTATGCCCGCCCGGGCCACACCTCGGGAGCACGGCGTTGATTCGAGCTCTACCCATCCCTGCCAATGCCGAACGGGCCACGCGCCCAAGCGATATCGGCTGTTCGTCCGGAGGTACCCCGTGACCGTGGAGGCATCCGCGTCCCTATCGAAACCCGCCACCGACGCCGTGCCCGCCATCGAGTTGCGGGCGGTCGGCAAGATCTTCGGGGCGGGAGCAGTGACCGCCCTGCAAGACATCGACCTGACCGTCGCCGCGGGCGAATTCGTCTCACTGATCGGCCCCTCCGGGTGCGGCAAGTCCACCCTGCTGCGCATTGTCGCCGACCTCGAAGAACCCAGTTCGGGAACCGTTGTGGTGCACGGGAAGACGGCGCGCAAGGCGCGGCTCGATCAGGACTACGGGATCGCGTTCCAGCAGGCCGGACTCCTCGACTGGCGGACCGTGCAGGAGAATGTCGAGCTGCCGTTGCAGCTGCACGGCGTCGGAAAGCAGGAAAGGCGTTCTCGCAGCGCCGAATTGCTGGAGATCACCGGCCTGACCGAGTTCGCCCGCCGCTTTCCGGCCGAACTGTCCGGCGGCATGCAGCAGCGCGTCGCCATCGCGCGGGCCCTGGCCCGCAAGCCGCCCCTGCTGCTGATGGACGAGCCCTTCGGCGCGCTCGACGAGATGACCCGGGAGCGGATGCAGGGCGAGCTGCTGCGGATCGCCGAAGAGACCGGGGCCGCGGTGCTTTTCGTGACGCACTCGATTCCCGAGGCCGTCTTCCTGTCCGACCGCGTCGTGGTCATGTCACCGCGACCGGGCCGGATCACCGACATCCTGTCCACCGGCGGCTGGGACCGCGACAGCGAGGAGGATGTGCGGTCGGGCGAGGAGTTCTTCTCCGCCGTGGCCGCCGTCCGTGCCGCCTTGCATGAGGGGCACGGGGGTACGGGCACGCCGAAAAGCACCGCGGGACGGGACATCCGATGACCCACGTCCTCAGAACCTGGCTGCCGCCGGTGCTTTTCGGCGTTGCCCTGCTCGTCCTGTGGCAGGTGCTGACCGTCGCGGCGGGGGTGCCCACCTTCCTGCTGCCCTCACCCAGCGCCATCGGAAAGGCCTTCGGGGACAACCATCACGCGATCCTCGAAGCCGCCGTCGCCACCGGCAAGAACGCCCTCGTCGGCCTGCTCGCGGGCGCGGTGCTCGGTATCGCCGCCGCCATTGTCGCGGTCCGATTCCAGGTCGTGAACGGCATTCTCGGCGCACTGGCCGCCGGTGCCGCCGCCGTCCCGATCGTGGCCCTGGCCCCGCTGCTGAACTCCATGTACTCCACCACCACCGACCTACCCCGCCGCCTGGTCGCCACCATCGTGGTCTTCTTCCCCGTCTTCGTCAGCACCGCACGGGGATTGCGGCAGGTCCCGCGCGTGCAGGCCGACCTGATGCACGCCTACGCGGCCACCGGCTGGCAGATCACCCGCACCGTGCGCCTGCCCGCCGCGCTGCCGTACCTGTTCACCGGCCTTCGCATCGCCGCACCCGGCGCGGTGATCGCGGCCATCATCGCCGAATACTTCGGCGGCCTCCAACACGGTCTGGGCAGCCGCATCACCTCCGCCGCCGCCAATACCGCCTACCCGCGCGCCTGGGCCTACGTCCTGGCCGCCATGCTCCTCGGCCTGGTGTTCCTGGCCGCCGTGCTGCTGCTCGAGCAGCTCACCCGCAGACCCCGCACCATCCTTGGGAGATCGAAATGAGAAGTACCGCACGCAGATTCCGGATCCGGGCCGTATTGGCCGCCGCCACCCTGGCGGTGGCGGCACTGTCCGGATGCAGCACCACCGACAATTCCACCACCTCCGACGGACTCACCAAGGTCAAGCTGCAGTTGCAGTGGTTCAAGCAGGGCCAGTTCGCGGGCTACCTGGCCGCCGTCTCGCAGGGCTTCTACAAGGAGCAAGGCCTCGACGTCCAAATCCTCGACGGCGGAACCGATATCGTCCCCCAGACCGTCCTGGCCCAAGGGCAGGCCGACTACGCCATCGCGTGGGTACCCAAGGCCCTCGCGTCGCGGGAGGCCGGTGCGGGCATCACCGATGTCGCGCAGATCTTCCAGCGCTCCGGCACCAAACAGGTGTCGTTCAAGAGCGCGGGCATCTCCGGCCCGGCCGACCTGAAGGGCAAGAAGGTCGGAAACTGGGGCTACGGCAATGAATTCGAGCTCTTCGCGGGCATGACCAAGGCGGGCCTGGACCCGTCCAAGGACGTCACCCTCGTGCAGCAGCAGTTCGACATGAACGCCTTCCTCGCCCACGACATCGACGCCGCGCAGGCCATGTCCTACAACGAGTACGCCCAGCTGCTTGAGGTGAAGAACCCGGCCACCGGAAAGCTCTACACCGCGGACGATTTCGCCACCATCGACTGGAACGACCAGGGCGTGGCCATGCTCCAGGACGCCATCTGGGCCAATACCGAGAAGCTGAAGGACAGCAAATACGCCGACCAGACGGTGAAGTTCATCGCCGCCTCGCTGAAGGGCTGGGCCTACTGCCGCGACAATGTCGAGAAGTGCCGCGACCTCACCGTCGCCGCCGGATCGACCCTCGGCGCGAGCCACCAGCAGTGGCAGATCACCGAGGTCAACAAGCTGATCTGGCCGTCCCCCAACGGAATCGGGATGATCGACAAGACCGCCTGGGACCGCACCGTCGCCATCGCCAAGACCACCCGCAACCAGGAGGGCAAGACCGTCCTCACCAAGGACCCCGACACCTCGGCCTACACCGTCGAATACGTCACCAAGGCCCTGGATCTGCTGAAGAGCCAAGGCGTCGATGTCACCGGAACCTCTTACACCGCACAGCCGGTCACCCTCACTGAGGGCGGCAAATAACGCGATCGTGAGGTTCGCCCCCGCGCCGGTCCGCGCTGTTAATCTCGCGGCATGAAGGTGGAGTTGCGGCACAATCCGTCGTCGACCATTGCCCGATGCTTCCTGGCCGGGGGCGAACCCATGCGCGTCGAGACCGGGGCCATGGTCGCCCATTCGGCGGGAGTCGCCTTGGCCGCCAAGGCCGAAGGCGGCATCCTGGCCGGGCTCAAGCGGTCGGTGCTGGCGGGGGAGTCGTTCTTCGTGTCGACGTTCACCGCGCCGCCGGAGGGCGGCTGGGTGGACGTGGCCCCGGCACTGCCCGGCGACATGCTCGCCCTACCGATCACCCCCGAGCGTCCCTTCTTCATCAGCCGCGGCGGGTGGATCGCCAACTCGCACGGGGTCACCGTGGAGGCGAAATGGGGTGGGCTGGCCAATCTGTTCGGCGGCGAGGGCGGTTTCGGGCTGCGCGCGCACGGGCAGGGCGAGGTGGTGCTCGGGGTGTTCGGGGCCATCGATGTCATCGATTTGGGCCCCGGCGAACAGGTCACGATAGACACCGGGCACGTGGTCGCCTACGACCTGGCCATGAACTTCCTCATTCGCCGCGCGGTGTCGGGCCGCTCGCTGCAATCGCTCAAATCCGGCGAGGGGCTGGTCTTCGATTTCACCGGACCGGGACGGGTTCTGCTGCAGACCCGCAACCCGGGAGCCTTCGCCGCATGGGCTGGGTCGAGCGCGTCATCCGGATAAGCGTGTGATGTAAGTCACATATTTATCGAAACGATATAAACCCTGGTGAAACCCGTTCTACCGTGGAGCTCCGGTTGGGTCGGGGAAAAGTTTCCAGCGGAAACAGCTTCCCCTCGAATGTGAACCGTGCATGATTCACATGCCCGACATGTCGTTTGTATAGATGAGGAGTAGCACGTGGGAACTGGATCCGCTTCCGATTTCCTGGCCCAGGTCTTGATCAAGACCATCCAGGGACTGTTCTCGGGCAGTGGCACCCCCGGTTCGACCGGCAACTGAGCCACCGAGCTACGACAGCCCATCGAGCCGCGCGGGATTCGATGGGCTGTCGCTGTGTCCGGGGCCGATTACCGCAGGAGATCCGGAATGAGGCTGCGGGTGTCGGGGACGAACGGCCAGGTCGGGTCCGCGAGGTGTGAGCGCAATTCGGCGTCGGTCCACCACCATCCGTCCACGATCTCCTCCGGCTGATGCCGGATCGGGCCGTCGTAGCGCAGTTCGTAGGCGAACAGATGGCAGCGCATCGGCCGCCCGGCCCACTCGCCGTCCCAGGACGCGCTGACCAGCGGCACGGGACGCTCGTCGCCCGGCCCCAACTCGATACCGAGCTCCTCGCCCAGTTCTCGAACCGCCGCCTCGGCCGGATCCTCACCCGGGCCCAGCACCCCGCCCGCCAGGCAGTCGTGCATACCGGCGAAGACGGCCTTGGTGTCGGTTCGCTTGTGCACATACACCTTCGAACCATCGCGCGAACGCACCAGCACGCCCGCGCTGGCATGCCAGATCCCCTCGGCGTACACCACCGCGCGCTCCTGCGCGCCGATCTCGCGACCGGCGGCGTCGTAGACCGCGATCATCTCCGGCATGGGCCGGGTTCTCCTTCCCGTCGCGCCGCGTCACCCGGCGTCCTCGACGCCACCCTAGCGATGCCGAGCGCGGACGGTCGGGGCGGCGTAGCGTCAGGGACGCAACCGTTTTCGTCAGGGAGGACGAGACCATGCCGCTGCCCCAGGCCCTCGCGCGGATCAATCGGAAGGTGAGCAACCCGGTGCTGGGCGTGATGGCCCGGGTCGCGCCGTTCTTCGGGATCGTGATTCACAAGGGCCGCAAGTCCGGGCGGGTGTATCGGTCCCCGGTCATGGTCTTCGAGCGCGACGGCGGCTATCGCATCGCGCTGACCTACGGGCGGGATGTGGACTGGCTCGAGAACATTCGGGCGGCGGGGACCTTCGAATTCGAGACCCGCGGGCACACGGTGACGCTGGCCGATCCGGTGGTCGGGCACGACGCGTCGGCCTCGTGGGCCCCGCCGCTGGTGCGGCAGGTGCTGGTGGGCCTGAACGCCGAGGACTACGTCCAGGCCCGCCGCGTCGACTGAAGCGCCGGGCTAGTGCACCGTGAGCCGGATGATCACGGTGCCTTTCTGCCAGCTCTGGTAGGCGTCGGCCTTGTTCGGGTTGCCCTGGGCATCCAAGCCGACGCCGTTGAACTTGGCCCACTGCTTGTTGTCGCGCGCGATGACCTCCGAGAGCCGCACCACCGATTCGGCGTCGGTGAGCACCTCGGCGTCGGCGGTTCGCTTCGGGCCGCCGAAGGACACCGCGAGCGGGGTGCCCTTGCGAATATTGTTCACCCACGCCCACTTGCCGGTGCCGATGAGGATGTCGCCGTCGTGGCGGGTATAGGCGACCGGTATGTCGTACACCTTGCCGGATTTGCGGCCGACCACGTGCAGCACGCACAGCCGCTTGCCGACCTGCGGGCCCAGGAAGGGCACCTTGAGCAGGGTTCGCATCACGGTATTGAGCTGCTTCTGATACGAGCGGAGTGGCTCCGGACCGCTCGTGGTCGGGGTGCCGTAGGGATTGGTCTCCGGTGTTTGCTCGGTCATGCCGGGCCTCCTTCGCTGAAACGCGTTGCGCGGCAGTCACACCGGCATCGAGTATAGGCCGAGGGGACCGGCGGCAAGGGCGGTCCGCGCCATATCGCCGGTTTGCCGAAAAGAAGCTGTAGATTCCCTTTTGTCCGGAGCGTGTCCCGCCGAGCAGGAGTGCGCAGTGACCGATGTGGTGGATCGCCCGGCCCCGCGGCCCGGTTCGGGGCGGCATGCCAAGGTCGAGGATCGCCCGCCCATGGCGTGGTGGACGGTGGCGGCGGTCGCGGTGCCCGCGGCGGTGGTACTGGTGCTGTCGGCCTCGCGCTACGGATATTTCGGCGACGAGCTGTACTTCCTGGCCGCCGGGCGGCGACCCTCGTTCGGGTACGCCGACCAGGGGCCGGTGCTGCCGCTGCTGGCCCGGTCGATGGACACCCTCGCACCCGGATCGTTCCTGGTGCTGCGGCTGCCGTCGGTCGCGTTGACGGTGACCGCGATCGTGCTGTGCGCCATGCTCGCCCGCGAATTCGAGGGTGGGCGCTGGGCGCAACTGCTGGCCGCCCTCGGGTACGCGAGCTCACCGTTCCTGCTGCTGCAGGGCACCATGCTCACCACCAATGCGGTCGACACCGCGCTGTGGGTGATCATCACCTGGCTGATCGTGCGCTGGGTGCGCACCCGCGACGACCGGCTGCTGCTGGCCGCGGCGCTGGTGACCGCGGTGGACATGCAGGTGAAGTGGCTGATCCCGTTCTTCTGGATCGCGGTCGCGGCGAGCGGTCTGCTGTGCGGGCCGCGCGAGCTGGTGCGGCGGCCGTTGCTGTGGGTCGGCGGCGCGATCGTGGTGGTGGCGACCATTCCGGAATTGCTCTGGCAGGCGCGGCATGCGTGGCCGCAATTGAAGATGGGCGGGGTGATCGGGGCCGAGCAGGGGATTCTGGGCGGACGGCTGCTGTTCGTGCCGATGTCGGTGAGCCTGGCCGGGTATCTGGGGGCCCTGCTGCTGTTGTGGGGGCTGTGGGTGCTGCTGCGGTGGGAATCGTTGCGGCCGTATCGATTTCTCGGGGTGACGCTGCTGCTGTTGTTCGCGGCGTTCCTGCTGACCGGCGGCCGGATCTACTACGCGGCGGGCATGTACGCGGTCATGATCGCGGCGGGCGCGGTGGGTGTGGTCGGGACGGCCGAGCGCGTGCAGCCGCTGTGGCGGCGGGTGCTCGTCGCCTTCGTCGCGGTATTGGCCTCGGTCGCAACGGCTTTCACCCTGTACTCGACGCCGTGGCGGCCCGCCGACCAGGTGCGCCCGCCCAAGGACGACGCCGAGGCGGCCATCAATATCGGCGTCTACGGGTCCTTCGGCTGGCACGAGCTCACCGACGAGGTGATTCGCGTCTACCGTGCCCTGCCGCCGCAGGAGGCGGCGCACCCCGTCATCATCACCGACACCTATTGGCAGGCAAGCGCTCTCGACGAACTCGGTCGCAAGGAGCTGCCGCCGATCTACAGTCCCAGCCGCGGCTTCGGCTACTTCGGCACCCCGCCCGACAATGCCAGCGCGGTCATCGCGGTCGGCGGCTACGAGGCGGTGTTGCGCAGCCAGTTCGAGCATGTGGAACCGGTCGGCAAGGTCAACACCCGGCTCGGGTTCAAGGGTAATACCCAGGACGTCACCATCTGGGTGTGCACGGGTGAGAAGAAGCCGTGGGCGCGGGTGTGGCCGAACTGGATGCACCTGTAGCGCAACCGGTTCGGCCGACCCACTCAGTGCGTGAACGAGCCCGCCGGTGCGAGCGGCACGACCAATGCCGACGGGTAGAGCGAGTTCCGCTGGATCTGCTGCGAGGTGCCCAGCAGGCGGCCCAGATCGGCGGGGTTGGGGATGGTCGAGGGGAAGGTGCCCGAGGTGATGCGCAGGCGCAGGGCGTGGCCCGGTTCGAGGCGGTGGAAGGCGGGGCGGATCTTGATGTCCATCTTCACCACGTCACCGGGGGCCAGCAGTTGCTCGTTCTCCTTCAGGACCGTGTGTTCGGGCGCGTAGACGGTGCCGTCGGCATCGCTCCAGGTCTTGGCCGGATCCAGGGTGCGTTGACTCGCCAATTGCGAACCGCCCGTAATGTTCACGGCCGTGCCGTCGGGCGCGACATCGTCGAGCCACACCTGGAAGGCGGCGTCGGTGCCCGTCGAATTGGCGTACAGGGTGACACTCGACGGACCGGCCAGCATGGTCGGCTCGGTGACCGGGTCCATGGTGTAGCGCAGGCCCGCCGTCGGACCCTGCACCCACTCGGTGCACGGGTTGGAGACGGTGAAGACGCGGAACACGAAATCGAACAGGCCCGCCGCGTACTGGCCCAGCGACTCGCGGTTGCAGATGGTGTCGATGCCGGTGTAGTCCAAGTGATCCGAGGCGTCGGTGGACCCGGGCTTGTCGGCGACGAGCCGGTCGCCGTCGAAGTAGCGCTGCTGGATGGCGGCCTGCTCGAACGGGTAGCGGGCGGTGTCGGCGGCATTGTTGTTGGTGTCGATCACGTGCAGCGGGTTGGCGGTCTCGTCCACGCCGTTGTGAATGTCCTTGAGCCACCGGTCGAACCAGGCCAGGGTGATCAGATCGGTGTCCATGCGCGAGCCGGGTCCCAGGCCCAGACCGACGTGATACCAAGGGCCCATGAGCAATTGGTAGCGGCCGTCGGCCTTCTGATCCGCGGCCATGGGTGCGAACTGGTCGCGTCCGGCCGAAAGGTTCTGCAGCTGCGCGTAATTGCGTACCGCGCCCTCCTGGTACAGGTCCCACCAGCCGTCGACCTGGTACATGGCGATGCCCTTGTCCACCAGGTTGTGCAGATCGGTCTCGAAACGCCGGTCCTGCCACCAGGAGTTGTCGTAGGCGGTGGCGCCGCCGGTGTAGGCGTCGAACAGCAGCTTCACGGTGCTGGTATCCGGGCCGACCACCGCGGCCAGGTGATCGGCGAGGGACTTCAGGAACTGCTGCGGCGAGACGACCGCGCTCACGAACGGCCCGATCAGGCTCAGATACGGGACCATCAGCGAGATGACCGTGAGCAGCAGCGGGCTCATCATGCCGTCGTGATTGAGCACCTCGTCGAAGATATTGTTCGGCACCGCGAACGGGACGATCGCCTTCAACGGCGAATCGGGGCCGACGGTTTCGGCGGTCCGCATGGCCGACAGGCCCGGGAACGAATAGCCGTACATGCCGACCTTGCCATTGGAGCCGGGCAGTTTCGCCGCCCAGTCCACCAACTCCGCGCCGTCCCTACCGTCCTGCTTGGACGCCGGACTCCACGCCCCGGTCGAACCGCCGGTGCCGCGCACATCCGCGGTCACCTCGATATAGCCGTGCCGCACCAGCATGTCCTGCATGGAGGTGGCCTGGTTGATGATGCGGCGGGCGTCCTTCAGCTGATCGGGCAGCTGAATGTGCAGTTCGTCGATGACGCTGGTGATCGCGGCGGTCAACGCGCTCGTGACCGCGCCGTAGGTGGTGAAGTTGACGATCACCGGGAAATCACCCGCGGCACGCTGCCCGGTCGCCGGATCGGTGGGATAGCGCAGCTCGGCCTGCAATTGCGTGCCGTCGGACATCGGAACAATCTGCCCCAGTTGATATCCCACGCCGTACTTCTCCGGGGTCGGCTGATAGTCCGACGGGAGACCGAAATTCGCGGGCGCGTTCGGCACCGGCCCCCACACGGGCGCGGCCCCGGCGGGCGTGGTGGCGGTGACGGTCATGGCCAGGACCGAGAAACCGGCCACGGCCCAGGGCGCGAGACGGCAGCGGCGCGGCCGGATGAAGCTACTCAACGATCTACCTCTGCGGATGTAGGGAGGCCGTGTGCCGAATCGCATGACCTCGTCGTCGGGTTTGAGCACACCGCACAGCGCCGCCGCGTCGCTACCGGCAATAGCCAAGACTGTGCGACGGCCCATTGTGCATATGACCAAACCGATGGGTGGCGCGCGACGCGAATTACGGTGCGAACGAGGCGGATTCCAGGCGGCGGGCAATGCGGGCGGCGGACAGGGTCATGGCATCGGTCGGGCGGTGCGGATCCAGACCGGTCAGCTCGTGCACCCGGGCCAACCGGTAGGTGACCGTATTGCGGTGGATATTGAGCAGGCGCGCGGTGGCCAGCTGGTTGAATCCGGTGTCCACGAAGACCTCGAGCGTCTCGGCCAGCAGCGGCTGCGAATCCAGCGGTGCGAGCACCGCCGCCAGACCGATGCGCGCGGGACCGCCCGCGGCCACGGTGTATTCGAACATGAGGTCCGGACGACGGCACACCGGCTGCGGGCGATCCAGGCAGCGACCCAGCTCGGCGAGCACGCGGGCCTCCGCGAAGATCGCGGGCACCTCGGCGCGGGCGGTGGCCACGGCGACCCCGACCCAGAACGGTGCGGGCGGACCGGTTTTCGGAAGCGGGGCCTCGCCCGGTTGTGCAGCCTGCCCAAGGGCGGGCCGGGTGCCGTGCACCGGGAGCCGACCCGAGAGCGCGGCCACGGTCGCCGTGCCATCGTCGCCGGGGTGCAGCGGGAGCAGCGCGGTCCAGCCGCCGCTGTCCAGCCGCAGGAACACGCCGGGGATGGCCTCGACACGATGCCGCAATTCGCTGGTGTCCACGCTCTTGGCCGCGCCGAGCCGGAACACGGCCACCAGGAACGCGTCCGGCACCGCGATGGCCGGTTCCTCCGCCCACTCGATGGGATCGCGACCGGTCAGCAGGGCATCGGCAATGGCTCGGCGACGTTCCAGCAACTCCCAGCGCGGATCGTGCGCCCGCTGCACGCACGCGGTGGCGATGCGGGTGGTCATCAGGGTGACGTACTGCAGCAGCGACACCGCCGCGTCATTGAGCAGCTCGCGTTCGGGCCCGGTGGCCGTCGCCTTGAGCTGGGACCAGATGTACTCCGCGCCCACGCTGTAGCGGCTCAGGACATCCTCGAGGGTCTCACCGTCGCGCACCCGGCTCAACGCGATCTGCACCAGCTCGTGGGTGTCCTCCGGGGAGGGCGCGCGACCGGTGCGAATGTAGTCGAAGAACAGGTCCACATTCAGCTTGGTGCCGCGCTCGAAACCGCTGGTGACCAGCGGTTCCGGCAGGGTGCGGTAGGGGCCGACGGCCTCGGGGACGGCCTCGCGCGCCACGACCGCGCGCCGGTACAGCTCCTCGAGCGCTCGGTCCCGCAATCGCGCGTGCATCAACTCTCCTACTACCCGTACAGCGCTTCGATAGTAGCGGCGTAGTTGATAGCTATTGGTTTGCGCCTGAGTTTGCCGGTCGCCGTGAGGTTATCGCTGCCCGGTGCCCACACCTCCGGCAGCACCGCGAACTTCTTGATCTGCTCGACGCGTGAGAGCTTGGCGTTCGCGGCATCGATGCCCTCTTGCAGGGCCTTCAGCACCGTCGGGTCCTGAGCCAGGGCCGCCAGGCTCCGGTCGGTTAGCTGGTGGCGCTCGGCGAAGGCGGCGGCCAGATCGGGGTCCAGGCAGATGAGCGCGGTGTTGTAGGCGCGGCCCTCACCGATGGCGACCACCGTGCCCGCCAGCGGGGTGTTCTCGGTGATCGTGTTCTCGATATTGGTCGGCGACATGTTCTTGCCCGCCGCGTTGATGATGAGTTCCTTCTTGCGGTCGACGATCTTCAGGAACCCCTCGGCGTCGAGTTCGCCGATATCGCCGGTGTGCAGCCAGCCGTCCGCGTCGAGGGTCTCGGCGGTCTTGTCCGGGGCGTTGCGATAGCCGCGCATGACCATCTTGCCGCGCACCAGGACCTCGCCGTCGTCGGCGATGCGGACCTCCGCGCCGGGCAGCGGGCGGCCGACCGTGCCGATCTTGATGCGGTCGGGACGGTCGACGGTCGCGCCCGCGGTGCATTCGGTCATGCCGTAGCCCTCGCACAGCGGCAGGCCCAGGCCGAGGAAGAACTCGTGGGTGTCCTTCGGGATGGGCGCGGAACCGGTGACGGCGATGCGGATGCGATCCATGCCCAGCTGGGTGCGAATGGTGTTGAGCACCAGGCGATCCGCCAGCCGGAACTGGAGCGTGTCGAGCAGGCTCTGGGAGCGGCCGTCCGAGGCCGCGCGCGCCCGCTTGCGGCCGGTCTCGATGGCCCAGGCGATGAGCGCCCGCTTGACCGGGCTGGACTCGGCGGCGAACCGTTCCTCCAGGGCCGCTTTGACTTTCACCCACACCCGGGGCACGCCCAGGAACACCGTCGGATGCACCTCGGTCAACGCGGAGGCCACCTGCTTGAGATCCGGGCAGGTGGTGATCTGGCCGCCGGTCAGCATGGACAGGTAGTGCGCGAACCAGCGGTTGGCGGCGTGCGCGTCGGGCAGGTAGGAGACCACCTTGTCGGCGGGGGAGCCGCCGCCGAATTCGTCCACCACGCGGGCGTTCTCGAGGAAATTGGTGTGGGTGAGCTCCACGCCCTTGGGCGGGCCGGTGGTGCCGGAGGTGTAGACGATGGTCAGCAGATCCTCGGGATCCACGGTGCGCCAGGCGGATTCGAAGTCGAAGGCATCGTTCTCGGTCGCCTCGATCTCGTCGAGCGTGACGCACCCCTCGAGCGCCCCGTCCACGCAGATCACCTGCTCGACCGTGATGCCCTGCGCGGCGGCCTTCGCGACCGCCTCGAGCACCTGCGGCGCGAACTGCTTCTCGCAGATGACCGCCTTGTTGCCCGCATTGCCGAACTGGTAGACGAGCAGGTCCACCGGGTTGGTGTTGTACACCGAGAACGGGGTCGCGCCGGTGTGCAGAATCGCGGTGTCGCACAGGTGGAATTCCGGCCGGTTGGTCATCATCAAGGCCACGGTGTCGCCGCGTCCGATGCCGCGCGCCGCCAGCCCGGCCGCGATGGCGCGCACCCGATCCCCGTACTCGCGCCACGTGATGGCGACCTCGCCGCCGAGCGTGCGCAGCGCGACCTCCCCCGGATAGCGGGCCACATTGGCCTGGAACGCCTCGACCATCGTGCGCGGGGCCGTTCCCGCAGCCGGTGTAGAACTCACGAGACCCAGCACACCGCACAAAGGACGGCCGGGGCCATTGGCAATGACGAAGATCTGGGACGGCTGATTTGTGCACAGTGACAAAGGTGGGGGAGTTGGTCGGTCGTGTTCGGGCTCGTGGGCCACTGGGAGATCATCCGGGTCAACGGAATTTAACGAATGATCTTGGTGGGCAAGCTGATTCGGGTCCGTGAGTTATGCGCGCGACGTATCGTGTTAGCACGAACAGGACCGCCGGACCCCGACCGGGCCGTCCGATCGGGTAGGCGTGAACGGCCACGAGGAGCGAGCGGTGATCACCCCTACCACCAGTGGAGTACAGGACTACATCAACGCCGAGGAAGTCGAATACGTCGACATCCGATTCTGCGACGTCCCCGGCATTCAACAGCATTTCTCGATCCCGGCCAGCATGTTCGGCCCGGATCTGGTCGACAACGGCATCGCCTTCGACGGCTCGTCGGTGCGCGGATTCCAGGCCATCCACGAGTCCGACATGCTGCTCCTGCCGGATCTGCGGACCGCGCAATTGGATTCGTTCCGGACGGCCAAGACCCTCAATATCAATTGTTTCGTCCACGACCCGCACACCCGTGCCGCCTACAGTCGCGATCCGCGGAATGTGGCCCGCAAGGCCGAGGAATACCTGCGCTCCACCGGTATCGCCGACACCGCCTATTTCGGTCCCGAGGCCGAGTTCTACATTTTCGATTCCGTCGTGTACGACACCACCATGAACCGGGCCTTCTACGAGGTCGATTCGGCCTCGGCGGACTGGAATACCGGCGAGAAATTCAATGCCGACGGCACACCCAACCGCGGCTACAAGATCCGGCCCAAGGGCGGGTATTTCCCGGTCGCGCCCTACGACCACGATGTGGACCTGCGCGACCGGATGTGCACCAATCTGATGGCCGCCGGATTCGAATTGGAGAAGGGCCACCACGAGGTCGGCACCGCCGGACAGGCCGAGATCAACTACAAGTTCAATACGCTGCTCGCCGCCGCCGACGATCTCATGCTCTACAAGTACATCGTCAAGAACACCGCCTGGGAGGGCGGCAAGACCGTCACCTTCATGCCCAAACCACTGTTCGGCGACAACGGGTCCGGCATGCACGTGCACCAATCGCTGTGGAAGGACGGGTCACCGCTGTTCTACGACGAGGCCGGATACGCCGGGCTCTCGGACCTGGCCCGCCACTACATCGGCGGGCTGCTCCACCACGCCCCGTCACTGCTGGCCTTCACCAACCCGACCGTGAACTCCTACAAGCGTCTGGTGCCCGGCTACGAGGCGCCGGTGAACCTGGTCTACAGCCAGCGCAATCGCTCCGCCGCCGTCCGCATCCCGGTCACCGGCACCAGCGCCGCCGCCAAACGCCTCGAATTCCGTTGCCCCGACTCCTCGGGCAACCCCTACCTGTCCTTCGCCGCCATGATGATGGCGGGCCTGGACGGCATCACCAACAAGATCGAGCCCGCGTTGCCGGTCGACAAGGACCTCTACGAACTCACCCCCGAGGAGAGCGCCGAGGTCACCCAGACCCCCGGCAGCCTCGAGGAGGTCATCAACCGCCTCGAGGACGACCACGAATACCTCACCCAGGGTGGGGTTTTCACCGAGGATCTCATCGACACCTGGATTCGCATCAAGCGCGACAACGAGATCGCCGAGATCAATGTCCGCCCGCACCCCTACGAATTCGAGCTCTACTTCGACGTGTAGGCCTCGACCCGCTGGAGCCCGGCGAGGGACCGGGGGAGCGGGCCCTCGTGCAGGACGCCCAGGCGCTGGGTGGCGCGGGTCAGGGCGACATAGAGTTCGGCCGCGCCGCGCGGGCCATCGGCGAGGATGTGGTCGGGTTCGACCACCAGGACCGCGTCGAACTCGAGGCCCTTGGTCTCCGACGCCGGGACGGTGCCCGGCATGCCGGGCGGGCCGATCACGATGCTGGTGCCCTCGCGGCCCGCTTCGTCGCGGATGAAATCCGCGATGGCGGAAGGCATCTCGGCCTTCGGCAGCTGGCGCGACCACGGCTGGACGCCGCCGGCGCGCACCGACTCCGGCGGCGCGACATCGGGTGCGAAGTCGGCCAGGACCGCCGCGGCCACGGCCATGATCTCGGCCGGGGTGCGGTAGTTCACCGTGAGCGAGCGGTACTGCCAGCGGCCGGGGACATACGGGTCCAGCATGGCGCCCCAGGAGATCGCGCCCGCCGCCGAACGGCGTTGCGCGAGATCACCCACCACCGTGAAGGAATGGCTGGGGCAGCGGCGCATGAGGACACGCCAATCCATCTCCGAGAGCTCCTGGGCCTCGTCCACCACGATGTGGCGGTAGGTCCAATCCCGGTCCGCCGCGGCGCGTTCGGCGAGTTCGCGGGTGTCGCGTTCGACGAAACGCTCGGCCAGGTCCGCGCCGTAGAGCAGGTCGGTGGCGAAGAGGTGATCCTCGTCGTCCATGTGGTCGGCGCGGCTCACCAGCAGGTCGAGAACGCCTTCGGCATAGGCGATCTGCGCCTTGCGCTCCCGCTCGGCGGCGGCCTCCTCGGCGGAGGTGTCGCGGCCCAGGAGGTCGACGAGCTCGTCGAGGAGCGGGACATCCGAGACCGTCCACGCCGCACCGTCGGCGCGGTAGAGCGCCGCGTCCGCACCCGCCGCCTGGAGGCGCTCCTGCGACGAAAGCAGTTCGGACAGTAGCTCTTCCGGTGTGATCGTCGGCCACAGCTCCTCGACCGCGGCCGCGAAACCCTCGTGCTCGGCCAGCTCGGCACGCAGGTCGGTGCGCATGTTCTCCCACGCCTCCCGATCCTCGCGCGTCAACCAGCCCTTGCCGATACGGGCGATGGCACGTTCGGTCAGCGCCCAGGTGAGGACCTCGAGGAACACCGCGCGGGCCTCATTGTGCGGACGGCCGCTCTCGCGGGCCTCCTCCCGCGCCCAGCCCGCGATATCGGCGTCGATTCGCACTGTGACATCGGTCAATTCGAGCGCGATCGGGTCCGTGGGGACCCGCTGCCGGTCCGCGACGGCGGCCTTCAGCACGTCGAGGATCTTCAGCGACCCCTTCAGCCGTGCGGCCTCCGGGGAGTCCTCGCCCGCGGCATGCAGGCCCGGCACGAGATCGGCGGTGGTGGTGAACACCACGTTCGTCTCGCCGAGCGAGGGCAGCACACGGCTGATGTGCTTGAGGAAGGCCGTATTCGGGCCGACCACCAGCACACCGTTGCGCTCCATCTGCTCGCGCTGCGTGTAGAGCAGGTACGCCACGCGGTGCAGCGCCACCACCGTCTTGCCGGTGCCCGGGCCGCCCTCGATCACCAGCACACCCGGGTGATCGAGGCGGATGATCCGATCCTGCTCGGCCTGAATGGTTGCCACAATGTCGCGCATGCCCTCGCCGCGGGGCGCGTTGACCGCCGCCAGCAGCGCCGCGTCGCCGCGCTCGTGGTCACCGGGGCGGCCGAAGACCTCGTCGGTGAAATCCACCACCTGCCGCCCGCGCGTGTGGAATTGGCGACGCCGCCGCATGTGCTCCGGGCTCGCGGCGGTCGCGGTATAGAACGCCTGCGAGGCGGGCGCGCGCCAATCCTGCAGCAGCGGTTCGAATTCGTTCTCCTCGTCGAAGATTCCGATGCGGCCGATGTAGGTGCGCGCACCGTCCACACCGTCGAGGCGGCCGAAGCACAGGCCATTGTCGGCCACACCCAGCCGCCTGATCTCCCGGGCCAGCGCCCGCGCCTCGGCATCGCGTTCCACCAGCACCGTGGCGTTGCCGCGCACGGTCAGCGTCTCGTTGTAGCGGCCCTGCACCCGGGCCCGCTCGGCATCCAATCGCGCATAGAGCCCCGCGACATACTCCTGCTCCGACCGCAGCTCCTTCTCGTACCCCTGATCCGGCACCGGCACCACACCTTCCCAGTTAGCGATCCCCACCACCGCGCCCCGTCGTTTGCGCAGGTTGCGGCCTTAGGTCAGCGATTGTGCGCCATCACCCGGGCCTTGCGGCAAGCCCCCCGGTGTGTTATAAGGTTGAATGGGAAGGAAAGAGGTCCTTCCCATTCTTGTATCCCCGTTCTGCTACGCGGCGTCCGGACGCTGACCACCCGACGCGATCATGAGGATGTCCTTGTTGCCGTCGGCCCACTGCGCGGTCATCACCACGGCATCGATCTTCCACTCGCCGTCGACCAGGTGCAGACCGATGCGGTAGGTGCCGCCCAAAGTCCAACGCGGCGAGCCGAATCGGTTGGCCAGCAGGTGGATCGCCTGGAAGACCGCGGTCAGTTCGGCGCGATCGCCGTCGACGGTCACCAGATGATTGCCGAGCAGATGCTGGGTGGCGTCGAAACTGCCGATCAGCTTCTCCCAGTCGCGGCGGATGGCATCCGGGGTCACCGTCGCGGGCTCGCCACCCCAAATGCTCGAATAGTCGAGGGTCACTTGGTCGGCGAAGACGCTGGGGAAGGCATCCCAGTCGCGGATATCGATGAACCAGAACAGGCGGGTGGCGGCCTCGATGATGTCGGCGCGCTGCTGAGCAGTGGCGGTCATGGCAAATCTCCTACTGTGCAAGGGAATCGACGGGAAGCAGGTCGCGCGCGGCCAGGACGCCGCGGGCGGTGGACATGGCGGAGAGCACGCGGGGGAAACCCGCGTAGGGGAGCGCCTGCAGGATCGCCTCGACGATTTCGCCAGGCGTGACACCGGCATTCAGCGCGGAGCCGATATGCGCCTCCAGCTGCGGCCGGGTGTCGCCGAGCGCGACGAGCGCGCCCAGAATCACCAACTCGCGGCGACCGGCATCCAGACCCGGCCTGGAATGGATATCGCCGTAGGCGAATTCGACGGCGAACCGGTGCAGGTCCGGCGCGATATCGGCCAACTCGTCATAGACGCGGCCCCGCGCACCTCCCGCCCCGCCGAGTTCGGCCTGGCGGGCGACACCCCGCTGGAATCTCTCGTTCATGACTCAGAGCCTGCGCCCGCCGCCGATCCCGAACCAGTGCACGCGGTGCCTCGTACCGCCAGGGCCACGCAGCGCTACGACCGCGGCGTCCCCCTGTGTCAGACTGCGGGCATGGCGGTGCGTGAGGACCTGGCGGAGTTTCTGAAGTCTCGACGCGCCCGGATCGATCCGCAAGAGTCCGGGCTGCCGCCCTCGGGTCTGCGGCGGGTGCCGGGTCTGCGGCGCTCGGAACTCGCGCATTTGGCGGGCATCAGCGCGGAGTACTACCAGCGGCTCGAACAGCGCCGCGCCGCCAATCCCTCGGCGGAGGTGCTGGACTCGCTCGCCTCGGCGCTGCGCCTCAATCCCGTCGAAACCGCGCACCTGCATCTGCTGGCCCACCCGCCGCGCACCGTCGAAACCGCCGCTCCCACACCGCGTCCCGAGTTGTTGCGCATGCTCGACCTGATCGACAAGGCACCGGCGGTCGTCATCACCGACCTGTTCGACGTGTTGGCCGCGAATCCTTTGGCGCACTACGTCTTCGGCGCGATGGCGGACAAGAACATGGCCCGCGCCCTGTTCTTCGACCCCGCCGCCCGCGAGTTCTACGGCGACTGGGACGCCGTCGCCGCCGCGACCGTCGCCCAACTCCGCCGCGTCGCGGGCCGATACCCCAACGATCCGGCCACCACCGCCCTCATCGACGAACTCGCCACGGGCAGTACCGAATTCGCCACCCTCTGGCGCACCGGCGACGTCGAGATCCGCACCCACGGCGGCAAACTCATCCACCACCCCCACTCCGGCGACCTCAGCTTCTCTTACGAGAACCTCGAACTCCCCGGCGACCCCCGCCAACGCATCGTCACCTTCACCCCCGACCCCGACACCACCCTCCCCGCGTTGTGAGACATCTGGTCGACTCCGACACGTCTGGTCAATCCACGCTGCCGCGCGGCACGATCCAGCGTTGACGCAAGGCCGGAAACGCGTCGGCGATGAGTTCGAAATGCCTGTCGTAGTGGAGAACCGTGGCGTCGTTGTGCACCGCGGTCGCCGCGATCAGAACGTCGGTGGACTGGGCGGAGCGACCGTGGCCGCAGGCCCACAGTTGACGGCGAATCGTGCGGACCAATCGATCGATCGCCGGATCCATCAGGAGGAAGCGGAAGACCCCCGTATAGATCGTGATGATGCGTTCGAGGTCTTCGGGGCTGCGCGCGCTGTAGCAGGCCTCATCCAGGGTGACGGCATTCGCGCACAAAACGCCGACCGCGGCATTGACGCGGTCGAAGGCGGCCCGTACCTCGGGGGAAGTTTGGATGCGGGAGACCGCGCTGTGGTCGGCCAGATACAGCGCGAGGTTGGCGGCCGTCATCGCGGCTGCGACGACTCGGCCTCCTGGGTCTGCTCGGTCTCGGTTAGGAAGGGCGCCGCGTCGGCGAACCACGCGATCGCATCGTGCTGCTGACGTTGCTGGACCAGCAGCCGCAGCGCGGTGCGAACGGTCTCGGTTTTCGTCGCGCCACCGGTCACCCTGCGGGCCTGCTCCATGAGATCGTCCGGAATGTCGATCAGGGTCTTCGTCATAGCCACCTCCTTGGATATATAAATCGCCTCTCCAGTATATCCACACCGCGTGCAGGGCGGAGATGGTTGAAAGTGAAACGGGCTTCGACGCGCCGGGGGTGGATACGGGACTGCCGGGCGTGTTGTCGTTAGATTGGGGGCCGAACGGATCGTCCGCGACGTGAGAACTGCCCGCAGGGAGGCGGGTTCGCGAAGCGGTGCGGGAATACCGTTGTGACACAACGTGCCACGCGAGATATCACGCGTGGTCATGTGGGGTGGGTTGAAACTATGACCTTGACCTCACTGGCCACGCGCGATGGTGGTGCGGTCATACGATCCGGGGCTGACATATGCGGGAAGGCGAGTAGGCCATGGATCGAAATGCGTTCGTCGAAGTGATGAACGACGCGAGCGGCATGCTGGAAGCCGGGCTGGCCGAGGAGGCGCTGGCCCGGTTGACGGCGTTCGACGACGGACTCGACGCCGCACCCGAACCCAAGGACTACGGCTGGATCGTGTCCTACCGCTTCCGATCCGCCTTCGCCGCGGGCGATTACGCCCAAGCCCTGCACCTGGCCGAACACGGACCCGCGCGGTTCCCCGCCGACATCCCGCCCGCCACCCTCGCCACCATGTACTCGATGGCGGTCGAGGCCGCCACCCAGCAGGGTCTCGCCGACAGCGCCATCCTCATGGCCGACCGCTGCATCGAACTCAGACGCGGGCACGGCGAGCACTCCGAGGTCCTGATGGCCGCCATGACCGCCTGCACCCTGCTCGGCGACCTCGAAAGACACGACCTGGCAAGCAGATACGCCCAACTGCTGATCACCGAGGGCGTCGGCCACGACGACTACCGCGGATACGGCTACTACGCGCTGTGCGCCGCCATCGAATCCGGCGTCGGCACCCACCTCATCGACACTCTCAGAGCCGGCCGCGAATGGCTGGAAAGCCAAGACAACGAATTCGCCCGAGTGGCACTGGAATACCTCGAAACCGCCCCCGCCCTCCGCGACCCCCTCGCCGTCAGCCTCGACCTGGCCGACCCGCTGGGCAACGGGCTGCCCCCCGCCGACCCGCTCGGCGGCCGTGCGCCGCAGCCGGAGTCGCCAGGCGAAGGAAGACAACCCGGGCGAAGAGGTGACTTCTCCTCCCGCCCGCCGACAGGCGGTTTCACACCGCCGGGCGGTGCGCCGAACGGCTTCGCTGCACGACCGACGGCCGACGATGACTTCGCGCCGCGGCAGCAAGCGGATCGCTCGACCCCGGAAATGGCGGCGCAGGACGGCTTCTCACCGCCGGGGCCTGGGGCCGACAGATACGGGCCATCGGGGGCAAGACCGAATGGCGTCGCCCCGCAGTCCCCACCGGGCAGCTTCGAGCCGCGGCCGGTGACAGCGGACGGCTTCGCCCCGCCGACCCCACCGGATGGCTTCGCGTCCTTGCCGGGGGAAGCCGATGAGTTCGCGCCTCGTTTCACGCCGGACAAGTCAGCGCAGGATGGTTTCACCCCGCCGGGGCCGGGGGACGACCGATACGGACCGGCAGGAGCGAGGCCGGATGGCTTCGCGCCGCAGGGAATGGTGTCGGACGGGTTCGGACTACCGCGGGCGGGCGCGGAGGGTTTCTCCTCGCAGCTGACGCCGGACGGATTCGGATCGCAGGATGCGGTGGCGAAAGGCTTTGGGGCGGGGGCGTCCGAGAACATTGGCTCGCGAGCGCGATCGAATGGTGTCGCGCCGGAGTCGGGGGTTGGGGAGGGGAATGTATCCGGGCCGGGAGGGCTCGGTTCCGGTGCGGCGCTGGCGAATCCGGGCGGTGCGCTCGATTCCATGCAGACCCAGTATCTGCGGGTTGGCGATGGTGTGCCGCCTGCCAGCGGCGGGTCGCGGCAGCCACCGGCCGCGCAGCTCGCGGGTGGGGAGACGGCGGACGCGCTCATGGACGCGAACCGGCCCGGGATTGCCGCGGCGGCCTATCGGGCGCTGATCGATGATGCGATCTCCACCGGGCAGCCGGATCCGCTGATCATGGGCAAGGCGACTCTCGGACTGCTCACCGCGCTGATCTTCGATAACCGTGTGGGCGAGGCACATTCGGTGTGGGTCGACGAGCAGGGGCCCACCTACCTCGGCATTTGGTCGCTGGAAAATGGTCAGACCTCTGTCCATGATGCGATCGCCTACAACCTGGTCGCCGCCTTCCTGCACTCGCTGAGCACCGGCGATCCCAATGCCGCCAACCACGCCGTCGACGCCCTCATGAGTCGAAACATCGAGTGGGCCTATGAGAATGACACTCAGGCTGTTCCGGCCATGATCAACACGTGGCGTCGCCACCTGTTGGAAATCCACAGTGGTGAACCGGCTCCCGAATACCGCTGGCAGCTCACCCAGGCCGAACAGCGCTGGGGCCATCCCGTCCCCGAGGGCGGCCTCTACTGGATGCGCCCCTACCGCTGGGTCGTCGACTGGGTCTGACCGACGCTTGCCGGTCGGTCGCGCCCGTGGCGTGCAGACGAGACCGTGCGCGGTTTTCCGCGACGGGTTGCGGTGCCGGTGCGGTCGCGTGGGGTTGCGGTGCTCGTGCGTTGGCGTGGGGTTGCGGTGCCGGTGCGGTTGGCCGCAACCGCCGCGCCCTAGGCTAGGCGCATGGCAGCGACCGAAATCTGGCACAACCCGCAGTGCTCCAAGAGCCGCACGGCCAAGAGCGTCCTCGACGAATCCGGCGCCGACTACACCGAGCGCCGCTACCTCGACAACCCGCCCACGGCCACCGAAATCCGCGCCGCCCTCGCCAAACTCGGCCTAGAGCCGTGGCAGATCACCCGCACCGCCGAGGCCGAAGCCAAGGAGTTGGGCATCTCCAAGTGGGGTAAGACCCCGGCCGACCGGGACCGCTGGATCGAGGCCCTGGCCACCCACCCCCGCCTCATCCAACGCCCCATCGTCTTCACCGCCGACGGCCGGGCCTTCGTGGCCCGCGACGACGACTCGCTCAACGAAATCCGCTGACGCGATCGCTCGGGCAGCGGCTTGCCGATGGGTCGCGCCCGCGGAGCGTCGAATCTTCCGCGCTGCGACCGGTCGGTTCCGAGTTGATCATGGGCCTGAGCGCGCCCCCAGGTCGGCGCAATGGCGGGAAACTGCCCTGCGGCGGCGATCCGGGCGTGAATAGGCCCATCGACTCCCTCTGCCGGACCGGTAGCTTCGGCCAGTCCGAAACCGGCTCTGCCAGTGAGTCTTCCGATAATCATACAAATGATCTCGAGTTGTTGGTTGTCGTGTCACCAAGTAGTCTGACCGGGTGATTCTGCGGCGTGAAAACCGAGACTTGGCCAAGCTGGCACGGGATCCGCGTGCCGACGAGTACCCGATGCCGATGGTGCCCACGGGCTGGTACGCCGTCCTGCGCAGCGCGCAACTGCGGCCGGGGAAGATCGTGAATCTGCATTATTTCGGTCGGGCGCTGATCGCATTCCGGGGCAGCGACGGGCAGGCCACCGTGCGTGACGCGCACTGCCCGCACTACGGCGCCCATCTCGGAGCCGGGGGTCGAGTCGTGGACGGGCAGGTGGAGTGCCCCTTCCACGGCTGGCGGTTCGACGCGGAGGGTAGTTGTGTTTCCGCGCCTTTCGCGGCGCGCCCGCCCCGGGTGACCCTCGGAGGTCTGCCCGTGCACGAGCACAGCGGGTTGATCTTCGTCTATGCCGGTGCGGGAGAACCCGATTGGCGAGTGCCCGAGATTCCCGAGGCCACCGACCCGGCCTTCGCCCGACCGATCGACGATGCGCGGCAGGCGCGCATCCACATCCAGGAGATGCGCGAGAACATCGTCGACGAATCCCACTTCCACTACATTCACGGCCAAGCCGAGCCGCCCGTCCAAGAGCTGCTGCCCAACGGCCCCTTCGCCGAAATCCACAGCCGCTTCGCCAAATCCGTCCTCGGCTACCTGGTCGACAACAGCTTCGACGTCTACATGTACGGCCCGGGCGTCATGGTGGTGCGCACCGTCGGGCCGATGATCACCTTGACCGCGATCGCCCTCACCAACCCCATCGACG
Organism: Nocardia sp. CDC153; assembly: GCF_035818515.1. Classification (NCBI taxonomy): domain Bacteria; kingdom Bacillati; phylum Actinomycetota; class Actinomycetes; order Mycobacteriales; family Nocardiaceae; genus Nocardia; species Nocardia sp. CDC153. The sequence continues at coordinate 352,436 of NZ_JAYKYU010000004.1, forward strand.
ACACCACCGGCGAGCTGCGAATGCTCTACTACGTCCGCCGCCCCGCCGGAATCCCCCTCGCCACAACGATTCTCAAACTAGCCTTCCGGCTGGTAGCCCTCCGGGAGGTCCGCGAGGAACTCGCCATCTGGGACCACAAGATCCACCGCCCCCGCCCGGTCCTGCTCCCACATGAGAAGGGAATCAAAGCCCTGCGCCGCTGGTACGCGCAGTTCTACCAGCCCCAGCCGGTGGACGAAGTAACCCCCGCGCCTTCACCACTCGCGACGAAGACGTCCTGAACGACCAGCGCCCCAAGTTGATCATGGGCCAAAACCTGCACAAAGGCACCCGCGCGGGCAGGAACCTGCCTCCCGGCCACGGCTTGTGCAGCAATCGGCCCATCCTCGCGAACCTCACACATCCGGTGGTCAAGCGCAAGTGGGCACGGCTGCCAGTAGTGTCGGCCGAGAGCCCGAAAACGACTGGGCGATAGCTCATTACGCGACGGGATGGACTCGGTGGCCAACGGGTGTATTCGGCCTCGCTGTCGGAGTTGGACATGATCGAACGTCTACTCGCTGGCCCGCGATGCGGCCGGGTGGGCAGGTGGTGAGGCGTTGTCCAGGATGGCTACTCCGCGCCGTTGCGGGTTGGGCGGCATGGCGGTGTGCCGGGGTAGGGCGTGGCGGGCCGTTTCGAGGGCGGCGGGGTCAGGAGAGGCGGAAGACGGGGAAGCCGGGGGCGATGGTGGTGAGTTCGGCGTCGGTGGCGTCCTTGGTGACGCCTTCGAAGAAGCGGCCGACTTCCCAGCCCCAGCGGTCGAGGTAGGCGCGGAGGATGGGGAGTTTGTCCGCGTCGGGGAGTTCGGTGGCGGTGAAGGTTTCGTGCTTGCGGCCGAGGCGGAGTTCGCCGGTGCCGGAGGCGCGGAGGTTGCGGACCCACTGGGTGTGGCCGCGGGGAGCGACCAGGTAGCGATTGCCGTCGTCGGTGGTGAGGACGTTGACGAGGGTGGTGCGCCATTCGCCGGACTTGCGGCCCCGGACGGCCAGCAGCCGGGAACCGGCGATGCTGATGCCGAGCTTGGGGAGCATGTTGAAGAAGCGGTTCACATAGGGATCGAGGCCGGTCGGGCCGATGTAGCGGGTGGCGGCGGTCTGGGCGTCCATGAGGGATTCCTTTGCTCTTAGAGAGCGGCGCTCTCTGTTATGAACAGTGTGCTCGCTTGCGCATGGGCATGTCAAGAGCAGTGCTCTCGAAATTTGTCGGTGATCCGATTCGTGGCAGACTGTCGGCATGAGCGTCCCCCGCACCGCCCGCGAACGTGCCCGAGCCGAGATCACCCGTGAGATCACCGACGCCGCCCGCCGGCAGCTCGCCGAATCCGGGGCGGCCGCGCTCTCGCTGCGGGCCATCGCGCGCGAGCTGGGAATGGTGAGTTCGGCGCTGTACCGGTACTTCCCGAGCCGCGACGAATTGCTGACCACGCTGATCATCGAGGCCTACGAGGCCATCGCCGACGCGGTCGAGCGCGCGGTCGCGGCGGGGGACACCCCGCGGGCCCAGTGGCGGGGCCTCGCGAATGCGGTGCGGGACTGGGCGATCGCGCATCCGCACGAATACGCGCTGGTGTACGGCTCGCCGGTGCCGGGCTATCACGCACCCCAGACCACCATCGGGCCCGCCTCCCGGGTGCCGATCGCGGCCCTGAGTGTCGTCTACGCGGCCTGGAAGTCCGACAGCCTGGTCCTGCCCGACGATGCGGTCGGCCCAGAACTGGCGGCCCAATCCGCCGCCATCGCAGCCCAAGTCACCCCCGGACTCCCCGAGATCGCAGTGACACGCGCCGTCATGGCGTGGACCCAGCTCTACGGCACGGTGACCTTCGAGCTCTTCGGCCAACTCGACAACAGCATGGACCCCGCCGGCCCCTTCTTCGCCTACTCCGTCGAAGCCATGGCCGACTTCATCGGCCTCTCGGAATAGCGCGACCGGAACCCTCTCCGCCCGGCCCGAATCCGGAATAGCGCAGGCAGGCCCGGCACAGCGCGACCTGGCCGGGACGGTCGATCAACCCCGGGGCCTGGCCGTGATCGGGCTGGGCTGCGCCGGAATACGCTGTTGCCCGGCCGTAGTTCGGGCCGCGACGGGTGTCCGGAGTGGCGCGGGCAGGTGGGGCGGTTGATCGCCCGGGTCGCGCTCCGTGACCACGTTGGGCTACAGCGGAAATGGCGGTGCGCCTACTCCGGCGATCCGTAGGTTTCCCCACGGATCACGCTCCTGGAGCACGCCCGGCGCGGGTGCGCTGCCGGGGACGGTAAGGAACACCTGGCCGCGGCCCGGGTCGGGCAATTCGGCCCCTTCGGCGGCGGAAACACGCCCATACCAGTGGAATTGGCCGTCTGTGGGGTCCAAATGGCCGGTTAGCGCGACATGGACCGCCACTTCGACGCCGGGTGCGTCCAGGAGCGCGGGACCTGAATAGTCCGGTGCGGGTTCGGGTTCGAGGAAATCGGCTCGCGGGTCGACCGTCGCACCCCTCGTGCGCCGGGCCCGCCGGAACCTCACAGCAGCCCTCGCCGCCGCCAGATTCGCTTGCCGAGCGGGCCGATGAGGCCCTGTTTGTCCAGGAACGCACCGAGATTCGCGGCACCCAGCCCGAGCGCCCGCCGGGAGTGCGGATTGTTGCGCGCCATCCGCCGTGCGGCCCGCCCGTCGGCGATGCCCGCGCGGGCGTACATGTGCCAGTTGGTCATGAGATGCACGAACAGGGGAGCGGCGACCGCGACACACAGTCGCGTGTACCGCAATTCGGCCTTCGACATGGTCGGCACCCGGTGCGCCAGGGCATCTCGCGCGAATCCGATGTGCCGCGCCTCCTCGGTCACGTGAATGCGCATGGCCCGCGACACCAGCGGCTGCAACTGCGGATCGTCGAGGGTGCGCCGCTGCAGCGCGTCGAAGATCTCCTCGCCGACCAGCGCGCCGACCCACACCATCGACCCCTGCAGGAACAGCTGCAGGGCGCTGATCGTCCATCGCTCATACCGATTCGGCCAGTAGGGCCGCGTCTCGATGCGGTCGATGAGCTTGCCGAACATCATCATGTGGCGGCATTCGTCGCCCATCTCGGTGAGCGTGTAGTGCGAATGCCGCGAGGTCGGATCGCTGGACATGAGTTCGCGCAGCAGGAGCCGGTTGAGCAGGTTCTCGAACCAGATGCCCACCGACAGCACATTGGCCAGCTCCTCGCGCGAGAGTTGGCGCCGCTGCTCGGGTGTCATCGATTCCCACAGCGGCGTGCCGTACAGCGAGATCACCTCGGGCGGCAGGAAGAGCTTGTCCGGATCCAGCGGGGCATCCCAGTCGAGATCGACCACCGGGTCGTAGGACTTCTTCACCGAACCGGTGAGCAAGCGCGCGGCAAAGCTCTCGCGGGGATCGAGCGCGGCGGATGTCGTGGTGGTGACGGCGTTGTCGCCCATGACAGCTCCTGACTCTTTACTGATACAGGCTGTTACACTCAGATTAGTGGTACAAGTTGTCTCGGTCAACGATGGAGTGAGTATCGTGAGGCGAGTGACCGGCACCCGACGCAGATCCGCGCACCCCGCACCCGGGGACAGCGAGCGCGCCACCGACGGCCGCAGCACCCGATGGAACGGCCACAAGGCCCAGCGCCGCGCCGACATGCTGGACGCCGCCCTGGCCGTCATCGAGGAGAACGGCACCGAGATCTCCGTGCAGCAGATCGCCGATCGCCTGCACGTCCCGCGCCCGGTCGTCTACCGGCACTTCGACGGCCGCACCGACCTCGACGACGCCATCCGCCGCCACATCCTGGAAACCCTGATGGCCGAACTGCTTCCGCGCCTGCACTCCCAGGGCACGGTTCGCGAACTGGTCCGCGGCATGGTCGGCACCTATGTCGGCTGGGTCGAACGCCACCCCAACCTGCACCGCTTCCTGGCCGCCGCCGACCCACACGGCGACCCCTCCCACGCCCTGGCCGGAGCCCGCGACCGCATCGGCGGACAGCTCGCCGACCTGTACGCCGACACCCTGGAGCGCTTCGGCATCGACCGAAATCGCGCCCGCCCCATGGCCTTCGGCACCGTCGGATTCGTCGACGGCGTGGTCAACAGCTGGCGCGCCGCGCCGACCCTGACCTCAGATCAGGTCGAGGGCATCCTCACCGAATCGGTGCTGGCCCTGCTCGAGGGCAATGCCCGTAGCTTGGATGTGCCGCTCACCCGCGATACCGTGGTCGCCGATCTGCTCTCCCGCGCCGAGACCGCCCGGGCCTGACTTCCCCAGGGGACCTGATGACCGCTCGCCCGTTGGCTCGCCTGGCCGCGTTCACCACACTCGCGATCGCCGCCCTGACCCCGATGGCCGCCGCGGGCGCGGACACCGCACTGCCCGACGGTCTGCACTGCGACACCCTCGACTGCCGCAATGACACCGACCAGGACTACGTGGTCTCCGGCTACATGCAGTGCGAATACAGCGACGCCGACGGCGGCGGCACCTCCGGTAGCGAGCAGTTCACCGATATCGTTCCGGCGCACAGCCTCACACGACTTCTGCCCTGCATCGACGGCCAGTCCCCGTATCTGCGCTCCATCGACGACGTCGAGTAGGGCTCACGCGCCCGTGAGGGCCCGATAGCTGCGGTTCCACAGCCACTCCACCGGCCCGCGCTCGAAGCGGCGCAGCCAGAAGTGCGCGAAGGCCAGCATGAGCGCGCACACCAGCACGTAGATCCCGGCCGTGAACGGCACCCGGGAATTGGCCGACACCAGGCTCGCCAACCCGAGACCCCAGCCGTAGCACAGGAATCCCGACACCAGGTTCTGAAGTATGTAGCAGCTCAACGCCATTCGGCCCACCTCACTGAACCGGCGGCCCACCCAGCCCGGCGCGGGCCGGTGCACGTAGACCTCGGCCACCAGCGCGAGGATGCCCAGCGAGACGATCGGCGCCGTGCCGTAGCGGGCCAGCACGATCAGATCACCGCCGATCATCCCCAGCGCCAGATCGATCGGTGCCGCGATGGCGAAGCCGACCACCATGAGCCGCTTGCGGATTCGGGCCCCCTCGGCCCCGAAGATCCCGGCCCGGAACAGCCGCGCGCCGAGCAGGAACAGCGCGATCGACATCGGGAAGATGAGCAGCGGCTCGAGCCGGAACATCAGCATGTGCTCCCACCGGAACACCACCAGATCCCAGAACGAGCCATCCGCATAGGGATTCGGGTCCAGCGGCTTGTGCCCGCCCGAATCGCCCTTGGGCGCGAACGCGATCGCCACCGCGAACAACGACAGCAGCGTCACATGAACGCTGGCCTGCACGATCAGCCAGCGCCGCTGCGCCTTCGGACTCGTCGCCAGAATGAAAGCCACCACCAGCCCGGTGACCGCGTACCCCATCAACACATCGAATTCGGCGACGAAGAAGAAGTTCACCAGCCCGTCCACGAACAGCAGCCCCGCCCGCACCGGATACCCACCCGGCCAGGACCGCCCCGCCTTCGCCGCCGATCGCTGCTGAATAGCCAGCCCGATCCCGAACATGATGGTCAGCAGCCCCAGAAACTTCCCCTGCGCCAACTGCTGCAAGAACTTCTCGATCCACAGCCACGCCCCGTGCGGTTCGTCACTGTGCGCGACGTAGCCCAGCAGCCCTTCGACATTGGTGAAGATCCAGATATTGGTGCCCAGCGTGCCCAGGATGGCAATGCCGCGCAGCACGTCCAGCGCGCCCAGCCGACTCGAACGCGAGTGCGCGGAAACGGGATTCGGGTCCTCGGCAACGGCGCTGACCGGGCGTGACGGAGGCGGAGCGGATGCCGATTCGACCATGCCGGTCATTGTGCCGTCGCGCCGGTCGGGGGCGGATCGCCCGCGAGAACGACCCGGCGTACGACTCGCGAATGACGCCAACCCGGACAGTCCACCCGCGTCCGGGCGTGCCTTTCGCCTAGGCTCGAACCCATGCAGCGCATCATCGGAATCGAGGTCGAGTACGGCATTTCCACGCCTACCGAGCCGTCGGCCAACCCGATTCTCACATCGACCCAGGCGGTGCTCGCCTACGCCGCGGCCGAGGGCGTGCCGCGCGCCAAGCGCACACGCTGGGACTACGAGGTGGAATCGCCCTTGCGTGACGCGCGCGGCTTCGATCTGGGGCGGCTCAACGGGCCCGCGCCGGTGATCGACGCCGACGAGGTCGGGGCGGCGAACATGATCCTCACCAACGGGGCTCGGCTCTACGTCGACCACGCGCACCCGGAGTACTCCGCGCCCGAGGTCGCCGACCCGCTGGACGCGGTCATCTGGGACAAGGCCGGTGAGCGCGTCATGGAGGCCGCCGCCCGCTACGCCTCGAGCGTGCCGGGCGCGCCGCGCATGCAGCTGTACAAGAACAATGTCGACGGCAAGGGCGCCTCCTACGGCACCCACGAGAACTACCTCATGAGCCGCGAGACCCCGTTCAACCAGATCATCGTGGGCCTGACGCCGTTCTTCGTCTCGCGCCAGGTGGTGTGCGGTTCCGGTCGCGTCGGCATCGGCCAGTCCGGTGACCAGCCCGGCTTCCAGCTCTCGCAGCGCGCGGACTACATCGAGGTCGAGGTCGGCCTGGAGACCACGCTCAAGCGCGGCATCATCAACACCCGCGACGAACCGCACGCCGACGCCGACAAGTACCGCCGCCTGCACGTCATCATCGGCGACGCCAACCTCGCCGAATGGTCCACCTACCTCAAGGTCGGCACCACCTCGCTGGTGCTGGACCTGATCGAGGCGGGCGAGGACCTCTCGGATCTGCAGCTGGCCCGCCCGGTCACCGCCGTGCACACCATCAGCCACGACCCGAGTCTGCGTGCCACCGTTGCCCTTTCGGACGGCCGCGAGCTGACCGGCCTTGCGCTGCAACGGATCTACCTCGACCGGGTCGAGAAGTTCATGGACCGCACCGGAAACGACGATCCGCGCGTGCAGGACGTCATCGAGAAGTGGGCCCACGTCCTGGATCTGCTCGAGCGCGACCCCATGGAGACCGCCGACCTGCTCGACTGGACCGCCAAACTGCGCCTGCTGGAAGGCATGCGCAACCGCGAGGGTCTGACCTGGGCGGCCCCCAAACTGCACCTGGTCGACCTGCAGTACTCCGATGTCCGCCTCGACAAGGGCCTCTACAACCGCCTGGTGGCCCGCGGCTCCATGCAGCGCCTGGTCACCGAGCAGCAGGTGACCGACGCCATGACCAACCCGCCCACCGACACCCGCGCCTACTTCCGCGGCGAATGCCTGCGCCGCTTCGGCGCGGATATCGCGGCGGCGAGCTGGGATTCGGTGATCTTCGACCTGGGCGGCGACTCCCTCGTCCGCATCCCCACCCTGGAACCGCGCCGCGGCACCAAGTCTCACGTCGGAAAGTTGCTGGACGGCGTCCACACCGCCTCGGAGCTGGTGCAGCAGCTGACGCACTAGGGAATTCGCGCGTAGCGAACATCGAAGGGCCCGGGAGAACTCTCCCGGGCCCTTCGGCTTCCAGGGGTCTGGGGACCGGATCCCCAGACCTCCTTCTTCGGGGGTTTGGGGGCTTGCCCCCAAGTGAATTACCGGGGGTCCGGGGGTGTCCCCCGGGAGGCTGCCGGGAGATCGCGGCAACAGCACAATGGCGTTTAATCCGGCATGTTCCCCGCGCCGGTGGGTAGTGTTGACAGCACGAGCATCGGATCTTCTCCGGTGCTCGCCGATGATCACAGAGGAGGTCGGCTGCTATGGCACAAGAGCAGACCAAGCGCGCCGGTGGTGGCGACGAGGACGAGGGCCCGGTCGGTGACGGCGGGGCGGGACAGGAGCGTCGCGAGAAGCTGGCGGAGGAAACCGACGACCTGCTCGACGAGATCGACGACGTGCTCGAGGAGAACGCGGAGGACTTCGTCCGTGCGTACGTGCAGAAAGGCGGCCAGTGACATCAGGTGACCCCCTGCGGCTCCAACTGGGGTTCGCCCAATCCTCCTTCTCCGAGTACCTGCGTTTGCACGCCCCGGAACTGTTGCCCGGCAACGGAATCCGATCCGACGGCAGCCACCCGAATCCGGGTACGCCGTCGGACATCGCTCCGCACGGCACCACCATCGTCGCGGTCAGCTACCGCGGCGGTGTGCTGATCGCCGGTGACCGCCGCGCCACCCAGGGCAACCTGCTGGCCAGCCGCGACATCGAGAAGGTGTACATCACCGACACCTACTCCGCGGCCGGCATCGCGGGCACCGCGGGCATGGCGATCGAGATGATCCGCCTGTTCGCGGTCGAACTCGAGTACTACGAGAAGATCGAGGGCGTCCCCCTCACCTTCGACGGCAAGTCCAACAAGCTGTCGAAGATGGTGCGCGACAACCTCCCCGCGGCCCTGCAGGGCCTCGCGGTGGTGCCGCTGCTGGTCGGCTACGACCCGGATGCTCAGGATCCGGACAAGGCCGGGCGGATCGTGTCCTACGACGTGGTCGGCGGACGCAGCGAGGAGCGCTTCGGGTACACCGCGGTGGGGTCGGGTTCACTGTTCGCCAAGTCGTCGCTGAAGAAGACCTATCAGCGCGGGATCGATCAGGATCGCGCGCTGCGGATCGCGATCGAATCGCTCTTCGACGCCGCCGACGACGACACCGCCACCGGCGGGCCCGACACGATGCGGAACATCTATCCGACCGCCATCGTGATCGACGCCGAGGGCTCCGAGGAAGTGACCGAGGAGCGCCTGAAGGAGATCACCCGGGCCATGGTGGAGGAGCGGGCCGCGCTGGCGGCAGAGGGGATCGGCGAAGCATGACACTGCCGTATTACGCGTCGGCCGAACAGATCATGCGCGACAAGACCGAACTCGCGCGCAAGGGCATCGCGCGGGGTCGGTCGGTTGTCGTGCTGGTCTACGACAAGGGTGTGGTGTTCGTGGCCGAGAACCCCTCGGCCACCCTCCACAAGATCAGTGAGTTGTACGACCGGGTCGGCTTCGCCGCGGTCGGCAAGTACAACGAGTTCGAGGCGCTGCGCCGCGGCGGCATCCTGCAGGCCGACCTGCGCGGCTACCAGTTCGACCGGCGCGACGTGACCGGCCGCTTCCTGGCCAACCTCTACGCGCAGAGCCTCGGCACCATCTTCACCGACCAGCTCAAGCCCTACGAGGTGGAGATCTGCGTCGCGGAGGTGGGATACCCGGAGCAGTCCTCGAATTCGGTGCTCTACCGCATCAACTTCGACGGATCCATTGTGGACGAACGGGAATTCGTGGTGATGGGCGGCAACACCGACCCGATCACCACCGCCCTCAAGGCTTCCTACAAGCCCGGCATGGACCTGCATTCGGCCATCACCACGGCGGTGGCCGCGCTGCAGAAGGCCGTCCCCGAGGGCGACAAGGACAAGACCCGCACCCTGAGCCCCGGCTCGCTCGAGGTGGCCACCCTGGAACAGGGCCGCCCCCGCCGCGCGTTCCGCCGCCTCCAGGGCGCGGTCCTCGCCGAACTGGTAACCGGCAAGGCCCCGAACGCGAAAGCCGCGGCCGAAGCCGAGAAGCCGTCGTCTGGAGATCCCTCCTAGACGCTGAGATTCACTCGGTGAATCGGGCCGCGAACCAATGGGTTCGCGGCCCGATTCGTTCTGGACACACATGGGGGCGTGGAGCATCGGGGGCATCGCGCGAGTCGAGGGCCGCGGTCGCTCTCGGTGTATCTGTCGGTGGTGCCTGGCATGATCTCGTCACGTCGGCATCCCCGGGTCGGGTGCGGCGTCCGAAGCGAGAAGCGTTCTGCATCAACCGATGAAGGGCTGATCGACCTCATGATGCGTGCATACCGGTTACCGACGACGGCCAACCCCGGCAAGCTTGCGGCCGTCGCCGCGATCCTGCCGGAGTGGCAGCGTGGTTTGGTGCACGTGCAATACCTTCAAGTGCGGAAGTTGAAGGCGGGCATCGGCACCTTGGGGTGGCTCGAGCCGGAAGAGACGCGGGCGCTTCCGTCGTATCTTTCTCAGCGCCAATGGAAGTCGGTCGTCAACCAGGTCAATATGGCCCTGCAGGCGTGGCAGGCCGCTGCTCGCGTCGGAATTCGGGGAATGATCGCTGTGCTCGTGCTTCCCCCAGAACAGGAGGCTCTGCGCGCGGACCTGTATCGGGTCAACGCGTACTCGGCGTGGTGGCTGGGGGACGGGCTGCTCGATGAGAAGCGCGGCCTCAGGGTTTCGGATCAAGCTGTCGCGATCGCGGAGACGCTGGCGAACGCCTGGGTACGAGCACATCGGTTCCCCAACCTCAGCCGAGTCCGGACCATGCACATGGACGGGATCATTGCCGGCGTCAGCGGGTCGGCCAAGGCGCACGCCGACTACTGGGTCAAGGTGTCAACCCTGGTCAAGGGCAAGCCTGTAGCCATCCCGCTGCACGGTTACCGGTACTTCGCTCATGCGGAGGGGGACATTCGGAACTTTTGCCAGGTCGCGGTGGGTGAGGATGGTCAGGTCACCTTCACCCTGGTCAAGAAGTCCGTGGCTGCGCCTCGGCGTAAGTCTGGGCGATCCGTGGGGCTGGATTGGGGCCTGAAGAATGTCTTCGCGACGAGTGACGGCCAGATCCTGGGTCGGCAAGTCCATGCCTGGCTGTCCGAGCGGGATACGGAGTTGGCAGCGCTGGTCGAGGCCCTGCAACGGCAGGGTGTCCGACCGCGTGATTCCAAGCGGTACGCGAAGCTGAATCGCCGGATTCGTGAGTACGTCCGCAACGAAGTCAACAGAATCCTGAATCGGTTGGCGGCGAAGGACATCCGGGAGCTGGTGGTCGAGAGACTGGACTTTCGGTTGGGCGGGCTCTCGGCTCGCCTCAATCGCATGCTGACTCGTGCGGGACGAGCTGCGGTCAAGGACAAGCTCGCTGCCCTGGGCGAGACCCACGGGATTACCGTCATCGAGGTGAACCCGGCGCATACCTCTCGGACCTGCTCGGGCTGTGGGTATGCGGACAAGAGAAACAGGACTTCCCAGAAGCGGTTCGTATGCCGCTTCTGCGGACGGAAACTCCTGGCGGACATCAACGCCGCACGCAATATCCTCGGACGTTCCGGGGACATGAGCGGTGACCGATATCTGTCGAAGGAGGCAGTCCTTGCGGAGATCGACCGCCGATTCCACGTCCGCTGGCGTACTGAAGCGGCCGATCTCCGTGAGCGATTTCGACGCGGTACTGCGGTGCCGCTGCGCCGTTCTGGACGGCGTCAACCGGGGTCGTGGCATCGGAAAATGGCTCCGGACACTGCTAAATCGTTGTGAAGACGTTTGCATGAGCTGTCCAACAGCGCCCTTACCGGGCCAAATATCGCTGTAATGTCGATACTGTGCAGCGACGAATCATGGGGATCGAGACCGAATTCGGGGTGACGTGCACCTTCCACGGTCACCGACGGTTGAGTCCTGACGAGGTGGCCCGGTACTTGTTCCGCCGGGTGGTTTCTTGGGGCCGTAGTTCTAACGTGTTCCTCCGCAACGGTGCCCGGCTCTACCTCGATGTCGGTTCCCATCCGGAGTACGCGACGGCCGAGTGCGACAGCTTGGTGCAGCTGGTCACTCACGATCGAGCTGGTGAGCGGGTTCTGGAAGACCTGCTCATCGACGCCGAGCAGCGGCTGGCCGAGGAGGGGATCGGGGGGGATATCTATCTGTTCAAGAACAACACCGATTCGGCGGGGAACTCGTACGGGTGTCATGAGAACTTCCTCGTGGTGCGGGCCGGGGAGTTCTCGCGGATTTCGGATGTGCTGTTGCCGTTCCTGGTTACCCGGCAGTTGATCTGCGGGGCGGGGAAGGTGTTGCAGACGCCGAAGGCGGCGACGTTCTGTCTGTCGCAGCGGGCCGAGCACATCTGGGAGGGTGTGTCGTCGGCGACCACGCGCTCGCGGCCGATCATCAATACGCGCGACGAGCCGCATGCCGATGCCGAGAAGTACCGGCGGCTGCATGTGATCGTGGGCGACTCGAACATGAGCGAGACCACCACCATGCTCAAGGTGGGCACGGCCTCGCTGGTGCTCGAGATGATCGAGGCGGGCGTGGCGTTCCGAGACTTCGCTCTGGACAACCCGATTCGCGCCATCCGCGAGGTGTCGCACGATCTCACCGGGCGGCGGCCGGTGCGGCTGGCCGGTGGTCGGCAGGCCTCGGCGCTCGATATTCAGCGCGAGTACTACGCCCGCGCCGTCGAGCACCTGCGCAACCGCGACCGCGATCCGCAGGTCGACGCGGTGGTGGATCTGTGGGGTCGCACCCTGGATGCCGTCGAGGCGCAGGATTTCGCCAAGGTGGACACCGAGATCGACTGGATCATCAAGCGCAAGCTGTTCCAGCGGTATCAGGACCGCTACAACATGGAGCTGTCCGATCCCAAGATCGCCCAGCTGGATCTGGCCTACCACGACATCAAGCGCGGCCGCGGCGTCTTCGACCTGCTCGCCCGCAAGGGTCTGGCCAAGCGGGTCACCGAGGACGAGGCAGTGGACGCGGCAGTCACCACGCCGCCGCAGACCACCCGGGCCAAGCTGCGCGGCGATTTCATCACCGCCGCCCAGGAGGCCGGACGCGACTTCACGGTCGACTGGGTCCACCTCAAGCTCAACGACCAGGCTCAGCGCACGGTCCTGTGCAAGGACCCGTTCCGCTCGGTCGACGAGCGAGTGGATCGCCTGATCGCTTCGATGTGAGGGCCCCAACTCTCGGGGACTCTCAGGGGGCTTCGCCCCCGAACCCCCTCGAGACTTTCGGGGCTCCGCCCCGGACCCCGGCACTCGGGCTTGCGGGCCGCGAACCAGTTCGGTTCGCGGCCCGCTCGCTTGTCCGGGGGGCTGCGGCTGTCCGCTAGGGGCGGTTAGGGGGAAATAGCGACCGCCCATGCGCCATGTTGGCGGTGCGCCCATTACTCTCTATCGGGTGGCGATATCCAAGGTCGAGCGGTTGATGAATCTGGTTATCGCGCTGCTGTCCACCCGGCAGTTCCTGACCGCGGAGCGGATCCGGGACAGTGTGGCCGGGTACGAGGAGTCCGCGAGCGACGAGGCGTTCAGCCGGATGTTCGAGCGGGACAAGAACGAGCTGCGCGATCTGGGCATTCCGCTGGAAATCGGGCCGGTGAGCCGGTATTCGAGTGTCGAGGGCTACCGCATCAACCGGGACGCCTACGAGCTGCCGGACATCGATCTCACCAGCGAGGAGGCCGCCGCGGTGGCGGTGGCCGTGCAGCTGTGGGAGTCGCCGGAGTTGGCGGCGGCCGCCGAGGGCGCGATGCTCAAGCTGCGCGCGGCCGGAATTCACGTGGAGCCCGACGCCGGGGTGTCGGCGGTGCCCGCGGTTCCGGCGCGCACCCGCGGCTCGGAGCCGGTGCTGGGCAAGCTGCTCGCCGCGATCGACGCCGGACGGTCGGTGAAGTTCAATCACCGTCAGTCGCACGGGGATCCGGTGGAGCGCGATGTGCAGCCGTGGGGTGTGGTCACCCATCACGGCCGCTGGTATCTGGTCGGGCACGACAATGTGCGTGATGCGCAGCGGGTGTTCCGCATCTCGCGCATCGACGAGGACGTCACCGAATACGGTCCGGCCAATGCCGTGCACAAGCCGGAGGATCTCGATCTGCGGGCCGTGGTCGCCGAGGTCACCGCGCAGACCCCGATCACCGGCTCGGCGACGGTGTGGGTGGCCGACGGGCGCGGTCAGGAGATCCGCCGCCTCGGCCCGATCATGGAGGAGCGCGTCCTGGGTGGACGCAAGGGTTCGATCGTGGAGGTGCCCATCCGTTCTCGCGACTGGCTCGCGCGGCTCATCACCGGCCTCGGCGCGGACGCCCTGGTCCTCGCGCCGGAAGACCTGCGCGACAATGTGATCGCGCGCCTGAAGTCGGTGCTGGAGCGGACGGAGGTCAGCGCGTGAGCGACACGGCACGGAAACACCGGGGCGACAACGTCTCCGACGGCAACCGCAAGCCTGCCGACGGCAACCGCAAGAACGACGGCGGTCGCGCCTCCGAGGGCGCGAAGGACCGGCGGGGGAGCGCGGCCACCACGACCCGGCTCTCGACGCGGTTGGCGCGACTGCTGAACATGGTCCCGTACTTCCAGGCCAACCCGGGCATCAGCGCGGCCGAGGCGGCCGCGGAGCTCGGCGTGTCCACCAAACAGCTGATGACCGACCTGAATCAGCTGTGGATGTGCGGCCTGCCCGGCTACGGCCCCGGCGATCTCATCGACCTGTCCTTCTCCGAGGAGAGCATCGAGGTCACCTTCTCCGCGGGCATCGACCGCCCGCTGCGCCTGACCTCCCTGGAGGCGACCGCGCTGCTGGTGGCGTTGCGCTCCATCGTGGACCTACCCGGCATGGTGGATCCGAGCGCGGCCCACGCGGCCATCGCCAAGATCGAATCCGCCATCTCCGGACGGGAATTCGAGGGCCCGACCCAGCCGGTGCCGGTCGAGGCACCCGCCGTGGCGACCGTCCGGTCCGCCGTCGAGCACGGTCACGCCCTGCGCCTGGTCTACTACTCGGCGAGCCGCGATGTGGTCTCCGAGCGCGTCGTGGATCCGATCCGAATCGTGCTGGTGGACAACAACAGCTACCTCCAGGCATGGTGCCGGCAAGCCGAGGGCGTCCGCCTGTTCCGCCTCGACCGCATCGAGGAGGCCACCGAACTCGACGAGCCGGCCCGCCCGCCCGCCGACGCCGCCGCGGACGAGACCTCGGCCCTGGACCTGTTCGTCGACGATCCGGCGGTTCCGCTGGCCCGCTTGCTGATTCGCCCCGACTACGCCTGGGTGCTCGAGCAGTACCCGATGCACAAGGTCACCACCCACCCGGACGGCAGCGTCGAGGCCACCATGCGCTTCGCCACCCTGGACTGGATGGCGCGACTGCTGCTCGGCTTCGGCGCGGGCGTCACCGTGCTCGGCCCGGCCGAACTGGTGACGGCCGTGCGCGAGCGTTCCGGCTCGGCGTTGGCGGCGTACGCGGCCGCCGCCGAGGACGACGCCTTCGCCGGGCTCGAGGGGGTCGGTCCCGCTTGAGCCCGGCTTTGAAATCAACACCGCGAGTGACGGTGCTGGGAGCGGGCAGCATCGGATGCTATGTCGGCGGCAGGCTGGCCGCGGCGGGGGCGGAGGTCACGTTCGTGGGACGCCCGCGCGTTCTCGACGAACTGCGCACGTTCGGGCTGCGGCTCACCGATCTCGACGGCGATACCGTGCGCGTCGAACCGGACGCCTTCCACACCGCGACCGAACCGACCGGCGACACCGACCTGGTACTCGTCACCGTGAAATCCGCGGACACGGCCACCGCCGCGGCCGAGCTGGCCAATCTGGTGAAGCCGGGGACCGTGGTCGTCAGCCTGCAGAACGGCATCGGCAACGACGCGGTCATCCGCGAGATCCTGCCCGCCTGCGTGGTGCTCGCGGGCATGGTCATGTTCAATGTCGTGCACCACGGCCAGGGCCGCTTCCACCGCGGCACCGCGGGCACGGTCGATATCGCCGACGACCTGGTGCTCGGCCGGTTCGCCCCGATCTTCGGCAAGTCCGGTCTGGGCTTCAAACGCCACTCGGACCTGCTGCCCATCCAGTGGGCCAAGCTGCTGCTCAATCTGAACAACCCCGTCAACGCGCTGTCGGGCCGCCCACTGCGCGAGGAGCTGGGCACCCGCGACTATCGCCGCTGTCTGTCGCTGGCC
This sequence comes from Nocardia sp. CDC153, assembly GCF_035818515.1. Lineage (NCBI taxonomy): Bacteria > Bacillati > Actinomycetota > Actinomycetes > Mycobacteriales > Nocardiaceae > Nocardia > Nocardia sp. CDC153. The sequence continues at coordinate 368,177 of NZ_JAYKYU010000004.1, forward strand.
CAGCGCGAGGCCCTCGCGGCCATGGCCGCGGCCCGCATTCGCCCGGCCCGACTCACCCCGCTGCCCCCGGAGGCGATGGCCCGCCTGCTCACCGTCCCCGACGGTGTCTTCCGCCGGGTTGCCGCCAAGGTGCTGGCCGTGGATCCGGTGGCCCGCTCGTCCATGGCCGATGACCTGGCCGCCGGGCGCAAAACCGAAATCCCTTGGCTGTGCGGAGAAATCGTGAGCCTCGGGGCCATGGTAGGAATACCAACGCCGGTGAACCAGAAGCTGATCGACCTCGTGACTGCTGCGGAGAACGGCGACCGGCGCACCTGGTCGGGCCCGGAATTGCTGGAACAACTCGTGCGGGCCGCGCGTGACGGCGCGGCGAACAAGGGTTGACAACAAGGTTCGCCATATGCGGGTCCGGTAGCATCGGACTCACCAATTCTTTGGAGGTAATGGAATGACAGGCGCCATCAGCCCGTGGCACTTGCTGATCGTCGTGCTGATCTTCTTGCTGTTCTTCGGTTCGAAGCGCATGCCGGATGCCGCCCGCAGCCTGGGCCGCTCGATGCGCATTTTCAAGACCGAGGTCAGCCAGATGCAGGCCGAGGGCAAGACGGGCGAGGCCGCTCCCGAGGCGCAGGCGCAGCCCGCGCAGCCGGTCACGCCCCCGGCTCAGCTGCCCCCGGCCCAGCCGGTGCAGCCGCCCGCGCCGCAGCCGAACGACCAGCAGAAGGCCTGAGGCCACGTTTTGTCCGGGATGAGTGAATCTCATCCCGGGTAAGTCGTTGTCCGGGTCCGGGTTGCCGCGAGGCTCCGGTTTGTTGGCCGCAAGGCGGAGGCAGTCAGACACACATGCGTATGCGCATCCCGTTCGATCCCCGGCGCAGCAAGCGCCGCACCAACCCCGACGGCACCATGTCGCTGGTGGAGCACCTTTCGGAGCTGCGCCGGCGACTGCTGATCGCGTTGGCGTGGATCGCGGTCGGCACCCTGTTCGGTTTCTTCTGGTACTCGCATTCCCTGTTCGGGATCGAGAGCCTGGGCGAGATCCTGCGCGGCCCCTACTGTGATCTGCCCGCCTCCTCGCGCGCGAATCTCAGTGCCGACGGCGCCTGCCGACTGTTGGCGACCGCGCCTTTCGAGCAGTTCACCCTGCGGTTGAAGGTCGGCACCACCGCGGGTGTGGTGGCGGCCAGCCCGTTCTGGCTCTACCAGCTGTGGGCGTTCATCACCCCCGGCCTCTACGCCAAGGAACGCAAGTACGCGATCTCCTTCGTGGCGGCGGGCGCGGCGCTGTTCATCACCGGCGCGGTGCTGGCGTACTGGGTTGTCGCCCACGCGCTCAGCTTCCTGATGACCATCGGCAACAATGTGCAGATCACCGCGCTCTCGGGTGCGCAGTACTTCAGCTTCATCATCAAGCTGCTGGTGATCTTCGGCGTGAGCTTCGAAACACCGTTGCTCATCGTGGGTTTGAACTTCCTGGGAGTTCTGACCTACCAGCGGCTCACCAAATGGCGGCGCGGGCTGATCTTCGGCCTGTTCGTGTTCGCGGCCATCGTGACCCCGCAGGACCCGATCTCCATGCTGTCGCTGGCGCTCGCGCTGACCCTGCTGTTCGAGATCGCGGTGCAGGTGGCGCGCTTCAACGACAAGCGTCGCGCCCGCAATGCCGAGAACTGGGACAACCTCGCCGACGACCAGGCCTCCCCGCTCGACACCTCGGTCGGCGGCGTCGACGCGGCGACCCCGGTCCCGGCGGCCGAACCGGTCGCCGCCACACCGCTGCAGAAAACAACGAGAGACGTGTCGGATTACTCCGATACGCTCTGACAAGTGATCTCAAGGTCGCTTACTGGCGAACTGGCGGCATTCGCCGCCGAACTGAAATTCCAGCTCGACCCGTTCCAACGGCAGTCGTGTGAGGCGCTCGAGGGCGGGCACAGCGTGCTCGTCTGCGCGCCCACCGGCGCGGGCAAGACCGTGGTGGGCGAATTCGCCGTCCACCTGGCGCTGGCCTCGGGTGGCAAGTGCTTCTACACGACGCCGATCAAGGCGCTGTCGAATCAGAAGTTCGCCGATCTCACCGAACGTTACGGTCGCGACGAGGTCGGCTTGCTGACCGGCGACCAGTCCATCAACCCGGACGCCTCGGTGGTGGTGATGACCACCGAGGTGCTGCGCAACATGCTCTACGCGAGTTCGGATGCGCTGCGCGGGCTTTCGTACGTCGTCATGGACGAGGTGCACTATCTGGCCGACCGGTTCCGCGGCGCGGTGTGGGAGGAAGTCATCCTGCATCTGCCGCCGGAGGTGCGGCTGGTGAGCCTGTCGGCGACGGTGTCCAATGCCGAGGAATTCGGCGCGTGGATGGAGACCGTGCGCGGTGATACCGCGGTCATCGTGGACGAGACGCGGCCGGTGCCGCTGTGGCAGCACGTCATGGTCGGCCGTCGCATGTTCGACCTGTTCGACTCTCGCTCCAGCGATGCCAAGGTGATCGTGGACGAGGATCTGCAGCGCTACATCAAACACCGCGAAGCCACCGACCGGATGGACAATTGGGCCGTTCCGGGCCGCGGGCGCGGCGGGCCGCGGCGTTCGTTCCGGCCCATGCCGCGGCCGGAGGTCATCGCCAAACTCGATGACGAGGGGCTGCTACCCGCGATCACCTTCATCTTCAGCCGCGCCGGATGCGATGGGGCCCTGGCCCAATGCGTGCGCTCGCGCCTGGATCTCTCGCGCGAGGACGACCGCGAGCAGATCGACGCCATTATCGAGAAGCACACCGGGGATCTGCCGCGCAGCGACCTCGAGGTGCTCGGGTACTGGGAGTGGCGCGAGGCGCTGCACCGCGGCTTCGCCGCGCACCACGCCGGCATGCTGCCCGCCTTCCGGCACACGGTCGAGGAGCTGTTCGTGCGCGGGCTGGTGCGGGCCGTGTTCGCCACGGAGACACTGGCTCTGGGCATCAATATGCCCGCGCGCACCGTCGTGCTCGAACGCCTCGTCAAGTTCAATGGCGAGAGTCACGCCGAGCTGACGCCGGGGGAGTACACGCAGCTCACCGGGCGCGCGGGGCGGCGCGGCATCGATGTCGAGGGGCACGCGGTGGTGCTGTGGCAGCCGGAGGTCGACACCTCGGCGGTCGCGGGTCTGGCTTCCACGCGGACCTATCCGCTGCGGTCGTCGTTCCGGCCGGGCTACAACATGTCGATCAATCTGGTCGATCGGATGGGCGCGGTGGAGTCGCGGGCGCTGCTCGAGCGGTCCTTCGCCCAGTTCCAGGCCGACCGGTCGGTCGTGGGATTGGTGCGCGGCATCGAACGCAACGAGGCCCAGCTGCGCAAGCTGCGCTCGCAGCTCGGCGACGAGAGCTTCTTCGAGTACATCCAACTGCGCGAACGGATTCGGGAACGCGAACGCCACATCGAACGGCAGGGTCGCACCGACCGGCGGCAGGCCGCGGTCACGGCGTTGACTTCGTTGCGACGCGGCGATGTGGTGGCGATTCCGTCCGGACGCCGCCAGGGTCTCGCGGTCATCCTGGAACCCGATGCGACACCGGGGGATCCGCGACCGCTGGTGCTCACCGAAGACAAGTGGGCCGGGCGCATCTCGGCCGCCGACTTCCCGACCCCGGCCGAATCGCTGGGTCGGCTGCGGCTGCCCAAGCATGTGGATCACCGCACCGCGCGGGTGCGCCGCGATCTGGCCTCGGCGCTGCGCAGCACCGGCATCACCATGCCCCGGCGCGGCCGCCAGGGCGGCAAGTCCAAGGCCGCCGACGATCGCGAGCTGCAAACTTTGCGGCGGGCGCTGCGCAATCACCCGGCACACGCGCGCCCGGATCGAGAGCAGTTGGCGCGCATCGGCGAACGCTACAACCGGGTCGAACGCGAGACCGAGCATCTGCGTCAGCAGGTGGCGGCCACCACCAACTCCCTCGCGCGCACCTTCGACCGGATCATCGGGCTGCTCGAGGAACGCGGCTACGTCGAGGACGGGGAGGTCACCCAGGACGGTCGCCGCCTGGCCCGCATCTACGCCGAGGCGGATCTGGTTGTGGCCGAAGCGCTTCGGCAGGGGCTGTGGCGCGGGCTCGGCCCGGCCGAGCTGGCCGCGGTAGTGTCGATCCTGGTCTACGAGTCCCGGCAGGAGGGCGGCTACCTCGGTGCCTCCGGGCCGACCGCCCCGATTCGGCGAGCCGTGGACGCCACCATCGGCGTGTGGTCGCAGCTGCGCGCCGACGAGGCCCGGCATCGGCTGCAGCCCACCCGCGAACCCGACCTCGGTTTCGTCACCGGCGTCTACACCTGGGCTCGCGGCGATGATCTCGCCGATGCCCTGCTCGCCTCCGGAGATCGCGGAAATCCGCTCTCCGCCGGTGATTTCGTGCGCTGGTGTCGCCAGGTCATCGACCTGCTGGACCAGATTCACAGCACCGCCGACGATGTCGAGGTGGCGGCCACCGCGAGCAAGGCGGTGCGGGCCATCCGCCGGGGTGTCGTGGCCGTGGACGCGGCGTAGTAGAAACGACTGTGCTTTGATTCTTGGGATGTACCGACCGCAGCGCGAACACGAGCGTGTTCCCGCTCGGGGGGCTAGCGTGAGTACAACGAATTGCGAGTGGAGGCAAGCACATGAGCGGCCCGTACGGACCGAATGACGCCCCTGCCGGGGGAGGCAACGATCCGACGCAGCAGTGGGGCGGGCAGCAGCCCGCGCCCGGCGCCGGACCGACTCAGCAATGGGGCGGCCAGCAGCCCGCCCAGCCGACCACGCAGTGGGGCGACCCGTCGCAGCAGCAACCGCAGCAGCAGTGGGCGCAGAGCCAGCCGCAACAGCCGACCCAGCAGCCCTGGGGTCAGTCGCAGCCGCAGCAGCCGGTGCAGCAGTGGGGGCAGAGCCAGCCGCAGCAGCCCGTGCAGCAGTGGGGTCAGTCGCAGCCGCAGTGGCCGCAGCAGGGTCAGCCGGGACAACCGGATTGGAGCCAGCAGTCCGGTCAGCAGTGGCCGCAGCCGCAGCCGCAGCCGCCGTCCGGCGGTAAGAAGAAGACCGGTCTGATCATCGGGATCGTGGCCGCAGTCGTGCTGGTGCTGGTCGTGGTCGGAGGCGGGCTGGCCTGGCTATTGAGCAAGGACCAGCTCGACAACAAGGCGGTCCAGACCGGGGTGCAGAAGGTGCTCAAGGACTCCTACGGCATCGACGATGTGCAGGACGTGAGCTGCCCGTCGGGTGAGAAGGTCCAGGTGGACAAGACCTTCGACTGCACGCTCAAGGTCGGTGGCGAGAACAAGAAGGTCACCATCAAGATCACCAAGGACGACGGCACCTACGAGGTGGGTCGTCCCAGCTGATCGGAGCGAGTTTCTCGACTTTCATGGTGGGTCCGGATGTGATCGCGGGATCGCATTCGGGCCCTTCTGTTTGCGACGGGTTGGCTCGCTGAGGTGCGGGGTACAGTGGGCGACAGTTCATTTTCGACTACGAATCGGGGGGCCGATACATGAGTGCGTTGCAGGTGGTTGGTCGAGGCGTGACGGCGGCGTCGGTGGCGCTTGGCGTGGTGTTGTTGGCACCGGTCGCCGGCGCGGACGGGTCGTCGACGCCGGTCGCGATCGACTGCACGACATTTCAGGCGGTGGTCGAGCCGTCGCGAATGCTGATCGCCTGCGGTGACGGCACCGTCACGGTCAAGGACATCACCTGGACCAGTTGGGGGCCGACGACCGCAGAAGGCGACGGCACCGAATACCGTGTCGTGTGCCAGCCCAATTGTGCCGGGGGACATGAGGTCCACCAGCCGACCCACGTCACGCTGCGCAAGGTCTCCGAGCCCGGCGACTACTTCGGCGAAGCCGTGATCACCGACCTCAACGGGAATCCCGAAACCTGGCCCATGGCATCGCCGCGCTGACCGCGCCGGGGCGGTTGGCCACCGCCGCCACGCACATCACGTTGAGCAAGCTGAAGGAGGCGGCCATCAGCGATCTGAATGGTCGGCCCGAGACCTGGCCGGTCGGGCCGCTGCGGCACTGACCAGCGTCCGGGGGCACTGATCAGCGTTTGGCCATGGCGGTGATGAGGCGCTTTACCGGGCTCTCGGCGTTGTAGGCAACGGCCAACTGCGCCAGGCGATCCGGATCGGCGGGGGTGTGGGGGAGCAGGTCCGGGCCGGAGTAGTCGACCTTGGCGTCGCGCACCACCCGGACCACCGGGGCCGCGGCCTTCAGATAGTCGTCGGCGGCAATGAGTTTGGCGCGCACGCCCTTGGCGAGGTCGGAGTCCGGGTCGGCCGCGGCCGCCCGAAGTGCCTCGACCGAACCGTATTTGGAGATGAGTTGGGCCGCGGACTTGTCGCCGATTCCCGCAACCCCGGGCAGACCGTCGGAGGCGTCACCCCGCAGGGTGGCCATATCGGCGTAGGCCGGGCCCGCGTTCTGCTCCGGCACACCGTATTTCGCCGATACCTCGGCCGGACCCCACAGCTCGGCCTTGGCCAGTCCGCGCCCCACGTAGAAGACGCGTACCGGCGGAGCGGGCGTATCGCGCACGAGTTGCAGTAGGTCCCGGTCACCGCTGACGACGATCACCTCATCGACGCTCTCCCGCGTCGCGAGCGTTCCGATCACATCATCGGCCTCGAGCCCCTCGGCCCCCGCCGTCGCGATCCCCGCCGCCTCCAATACCTCCATGATCATGTCGACCTGCGGCGTCAAGGTATCCGGCACCTCTTCGAGTTCCACTCCGTCGGCCGACACCCCGCCCTCCTCGGCCACCCGGTGCGCCTTGTACGAGGGCACCAGATCCACCCGATACTGCGGCCGCCAATCCAGGTCCAGACACACCACCAACCGACTCGGCGCATGCTGCTTGACCAGCGCCGCAACCATATCGGTGAACCCCCGCAACGCGTTCACCGGCCGCCCATCCGGTGCGGTTATCTTCTCCGGGATCGCATAAAACGCCCGAAACCACAAACTCGCCCCATCGAGCAGCAACAACGGACCGGCGGCAGGGTTGCTCATAGCCCCCGACCCTACCGGCACCGCCCGACAACCCGGCGCATAGCGAGCGGGTCGTTGCCTTCCGTGCGGTTGCGGGGGGAGGGGCCGCTCGATCGCGCTGGTGCGGTGAAGGCCACAGTTCGTATCGGTGCTGGTTGAAAGGTGGTGGGCCGCAGTGGGGTCGACACGTGGTGGGGAGGAATCGCGTGTCATCGGGGGTGCGAAGTTCATTGGTGGCTGGAGGGTGGCGGGGGTCGGGGAGTAGCGTCGGATGCCATGAGCTCTCATGACGAGTCACGGTTCGCGGCGGAGGTCTACGGGGCGCGGTTGGAGCGGGCGGCGGAGTTGACCCGCGCTGCCCACTTGGACGCGCTGTTGATTACACCGGGGCCTGACCTGCGGTTTTTATTGGGGTCGCGGGCGCAGTCGTTCGAACGGCTGACGTGTTTGGTGATCCCGGCCAGTGGTGAGACGCCGTCGGTGGTGATTCCGAAACTGGAGTTGGCCTCGTTGAAGGGGTCGGCGGCCGGGGAGCTCGGGCTACAGGTCATCGACTGGGTGGACGGGGTGGATCCGTACCGCATCGTCAAGGGTGTGCTCAATGCCGGTGCGCGCGTGGCGGTCACCGATGTGATGCCCGCGCTGCACCTGCTGCCCATCGCCGATCAGCTTGGCTCGCTGCCGGTTTCGGCCACGCCGCTGCTGCGCGAGCTGCGAATGGTGAAGGACCCCAGCGAGATCGAGGCGCTGCGCCGCGCGGGCGCGGCCATCGACCGCGTGCACGCCCGCATGGGCGAGTTCCTGCGCCCCGGCCGCACCGAGGCCGAGGTGGGCGCGGATATCGCGGCCGCCATCGTCGAGGAGGGCCACACCGAGGCCGATTTCGTCATCGTGGGCAGCGGCCCGCACGGCGCGGACCCGCACCACCTGGTCTCCGAGCGTGTCATCGAGGCCGGTGACGTGGTGGTCATCGATATCGGCGGCCCGGTCGAGCCCGGCTACTTCTCCGACTCCACCCGCACCTACGTCCTCGGCGAGCCCGACGAGGAGATCGCCGCCCAGTTCGCCGAACTCGAAAAGGCCCAGGCCGCGGCCGTCGCCGCGGTCCGCCCCGGCGCGACCGCCGAATCCATCGACGCCGCCGCCCGCGACGTGTTGGTTGCCGCCGGTCTGGGCGACTACTTCGTCCACCGCACCGGCCACGGCATCGGCCTGTCGGTCCACGAGGAGCCCTACATCGTCGCGGGCAACGACCTGGTCCTCGAGCCGGGCATGGCCTTCAGCATCGAGCCGGGCATCTACTTCCCCGGCAGCTGGGGTGCCCGCATCGAGGACATCGTCATCGTCACCGAGGACGGCTGCGAGTCTATGAACAAGCGGCCCCACGGCCTGACCCGCCTGGGCTGACCGTCACCCGCTCGAGGACCGCGCGCGACTTCAGGCGCTGGCATCGAAAGCCGCTGTGTAGCGCCAGAAGTCGCGCATGGTCGAGTCGGGGACGGGGCTGTCCATGCCGACCTGGGTCAGCAGGATGGCGACGGTCCCCGTTGACGGGATGAGGTGGGCGGAGGTGCCGGAGCCGCCGACCCAGCCGTAGCGGCCTGGAACGTTCCAGGGGTCGATGGGGGCGATGTCGATCGCTGAACCGAAGCCCCAACCCTGGCCCTCGAGGAACAGATCGCCGTGGGTGCGCAGGGCCGGGGTGGTGTGGTCGGTGGTCATGAGGCGGACGGAGTTGGCGGACAGGAGTTTTCGCCCGTCCGGGGTGACGCCGTCGGCCAGCAGCATGCGGCCGAAGCGCAGCCAGTCGTCGGCGGTGCCCGCGAGGCCGCCGTTGCCGAGCGGGAACGGCGGCGGGGTGGTCCACTGTCCGTCCGGGCCGTCGGCGAGTTCGAGGCCGGTCTCGCCTCGGCGGTAGTACGAGGTCAAGCGGTCGCGTTTGGGTTCCGGGACAGTGAAGCCGGTGTCCGACATGCCGAGTGGTTCGAGGATTCGCTCGGCGATGAAGTCGGGGAGCGAGCGCCCGGACGCGCGGGTGACGAGTGCCCCTTGCAGGATCGAGCAGGTGTCGTAGAGCCACGCGGTGCCGGGCTGGGCGAGCATCGGGACCTGCGCGAGCGCCCTGAGCCAGTCGTCCATGGGTGGGTAATTGCGTGGTTCGCGGCCGTCGGGCTGCACGCCGAACAGCGCCTGGATGGCGGGAAGTGAGAGGTCGGAGGCCCAGCCGTAGCCGGCTTGGGAGCTGAGCAGGTCGAAGACCGTGATCGGGCGATGCGCGGGCACCACCTCGTCGATCGGGCTGTCCGGGGTGCGCACCACCATCGGGTGCGCGAGTTCGGGCAGCCAGGGGCCGACGGGATCGTGCAGACCGAACACCCCGTCCTCGGCGAGCATCAGCACGGCCGCGGCGGTCAGCGGTTTGGTGATGGAAGCCCAGCGGAATATCGAATCCCTCGTCATGGGCGTCGTGCCCTCGGCGTGAGCGAGACCGACGGCGGCGGTTTCGATCCGGTCGCCGCGGGCGATCAGCCCCACCGCGCCCGGGACGCCGCCATCATCGACGTGGGCCTGCAACACTTCTCGAAGCGTGGACATGGATCAACCCTCTCTCGTGCGCGTTCGAGAAAAGGGACGACCCGTGCGCCGCAAAGTAATCGGTCTCGACCGAGTGCTGTCGCGAACCCCGGCGATGTCGGCGCTCGCGGTGGGCGGAGGTCAGTGGCCGACGGCCGGTGTGTTGGCCTTGAAGACGCTGCTGGCCAACACGCGTTCGACCTTGATCGCGATGACGACCCGGGTCGGGTTCTCGCGCGGCTGGCGGTAGCGGGCCGCGTAGCGATCGACGGCGTCGGCAACGGAGTCGGCGTCCTCGAGGATGGTGGCGGGGCCTTCGAGGGTGATCCAGCGCGGCCCGTCGACCTGGCTGACCGCCGCGTATCCCGAGCGGCGCACGTTGTTGACCTTCACCGAGCCGTTGTTGGTGATGATGCGGGCGATCCCGGCCTCCGGATCCCAGGTGAACCCGACCGCGACCACGTGCGGGGTGCCATTGGCGCGCAGGGTGGTGAGGGTGGCCAGGTGTCGCTCGGTGACGAAGTCGGCGGCGGCGGGCGAGAGTTCGGGGCGTGCGGCGGTGCTGGTCATGATTCGACGCTAGCAATCCGGACTCGGGCGCACCGGACGGCAGTGCCGTGGTGGCAAACTGTCCGCCATGGGTTTCGGATCGCGGGACGTCGACAAGGGCGTCGTGCTGGTGCTGGGTGGGCGCAGTGAGATCGGATTGGAAGTGGCGCGGCGGCTGTCGCCCGGCCGGGTGGTGATTCTGGCCGCGCGCCGCAGCGACCAGTTACAGGAGCAGACGCGCGAGCTGCTGATCGCCGAGGCGGCGGCGGTGCACTGCGTGGAGTTCGACGCCGACGATATGGCGAGCCATCAGCCGCTGCTGGAGAAGATCGTCGCCGAGCACGGCCGCATCGGGGTCGCGGTGGTGGCGTTCGGGATTCTGGGCGATCAGGCGCGGGCGGAGGCGGATCCGGCGCACGCGGTCGAGATCGTGACGACCGACTTCGTCGCCCAGGTGAGCGTGCTGACCGCGCTGGCGAATCTGCTGCGCGCCCAGGGCGACGGACAGATCGTGGTGTTCAGCTCGATCGCCGGTGTCCGGGTGCGGCGCGCGAACTACGTGTACGGGTCGGCCAAGACCGGCCTCGATGGATTCGCGACCGGATTGCAGATGGCCTTGCACGGCAGCGGAGTTCATCTGCTCATGGTGCGATCGGGTTTCGTGATCGGGCGGATGACGGCCGGAATGGAACCGGCACCGTTGGCCAGCACCCCGGATCAGGTGGCCGACGCGGTGGTGGCCGGACTGTACCGGCGGGTGCGGGATGTGGCCGTGCCGCGCCGGATTCGCCTGATGTTCCTGGCCATGCGCTACGTGCCGTACTCGCTGTGGCGTCGGATGCCCCGATGAGCGACACTCCGCTGCCGTCGACCCCGATTCCGGTGATCGGGATCGGGGCCGACGGCTGGGACGGGCTCGGCGGTCCGGCCCGCCGGGAGATCGCGGCGTGCGAGGTATTGCTCGGTTCCGCGCGGCAATTGGCGCTGATTCCCGAGGGCGAGACGGACGCCGAGCGGGTGTCGTGGCCGTCGCCGCTGGTGCCCGCACTCCCGGGGCTGCTCGAACGCTATGCCGGGCGCCGACTCGGCGTGCTGGCCAGCGGCGATCCCATGTTCTTCGGCATCGGCACGACACTGACGAAACTGGTTGGGGCGCAGGCATTGCGCGTGTTTCCCCAGCCTTCGTCGGTATCGCTGGCGTGCGCGCGGCTGGGGTGGGCGCTGCATGAGACACCGGTCGTGAGCGCCGTCGGACGACCCGTGGAGACGGTGCTCCCGGAAGTGTCGGACGGTCGTAGGGTTCTCGTGCTCAGCTCCGACGAGGGCACGCCCGGGCAGCTGGCGAACCTGTTGGCGCGCAATGGCTTCGGCGGGTCGACACTGACCGTCCTGGAGCAACTGGGCGGGCCGGACGAACGCCTGCTGACCGGCATCGCCGCGCGGTGGGACCACCCCCTCGGCGACGCCCTGAACATCGTCGCCCTCGACTGCGCCGCCGATCCACAAGCCCTGCGGCTCACCCGGATTCCGGGCCTACCCGACGAGGCGTACGGCGGCGACGGCCAGCTCACCAAGTCCGAGGTCCGCGCACTCACCCTGTCCGCGCTCGCACCCGCGCCGGGGGAGCTGCTGTGGGATGTCGGCGGTGGTTCGGGCACCATCGCCATCGAATGGTGCCGCACGAACCCCGCCTGCCGCGCCATCGCCTTCGAGCGAATCGAGTCCCGCCGCAAGCAGATTGCCGAGAACGCCACGAGCCTGGGCGTCCCGCGGGTCGAGGTGCGGGGTCCAGCGCCCGAGTCGTTCGCGGAAACACCTACGCCCGACGCCATTTTCATCGGCGGCGGCCTCACCCAGGAGGGCATGTTCGACGCCTGCTGGCAGCGACTGCGCCCCGGCGGCCGTCTGGTCGCCAGCGCGGTCACCGCCGAATCCGATGCGCTGCTGCTGACTCTGGCCGAACGCCACGGCGGTGTGCTGCGCCGCTTCCAGATCTATCGCGCCGAGCCGCTGGGCGGATTCACCGCCTTCCGTCCGCAGCTCCCGGTCACCCAGTGGTCGGTGGTGAAACCGGTACCGCCGCAACGCTAATACGGCAGCGCGAGCGGACCGGGCTCGAACACCGTCACCAGCACGACGAGATTGCCGTACGGGGCCGACCCGTTGGCCATGCGATGCGCCATCTTGGCGAACGACATCCGCCACCGGTACTTGGCCTCGATCTCGGCCTGCACCCGCGGCACCAGGGTGCCGGCGCTGATCAGCCGCGCCTGCCCCTGTAGCTGCCGCGACCCGACGACGGGATTGCCCCGCCAGTCCCCGGGCTGCACCAGCACCCGCCCGTCATGGGCGAGCTGCTCGGATTCGGCGGAGTAGGAGGAGGTCCGGAAGGCGATCCCGTTGTCGCCGATCGGCACCACCAGGCGCGGCACGGTCACCAGCTGTCGCGGCCCGACGGCCCGGGTGACCAGAACGGTCTTGGCCTCCTGCCACATCGCGGCCGCCGCCGACAGTTGCCGAGGGGCCGGTGCGGGTTGGGGGGTGGAGCGGGCGAACTGCGTGCGCGCCGCCGCGGGGTCGATCATGAGGTCCGTCATCGCCTGCGATCCTTCCGTGCCGAAAACCAAACTGGCTCGGTGTCGGGCGCGGAGCGAACCGGGAATTCATACCCGCACAGCGGTTGCTGTGTATTCGCTCACGAGGCGACGCGACCTTCTCACCGTGTGTCCGGCCCAACACCGGGCGCAAGCGCGACACACATGGTGGCCCACTGAGTTTCGCCACAAGCGCACCGGCGGCCACCCTGCCCCAACACTTCTCGACCGACGCGAGCCGGTCCCCTTCGATAGTCCAGATATTCGTACGCTCCGGCAACGACACTGGTCAGACGGGTGTGGGACAGGGTGGCCGGGCTAGACGGCGTCGGTGGTGCGCGTCACCTCGTAGCCGAGAAGTCGCTCGGCCTCTTCGATGCCGCCCTGTAGGTCGCCGACGGCATTCATCTTGGACAGATCCAGGCCGATCGCGACCAGGGTCAGCGCGATCTCCGAGGACAGTCCGGTAATGATCACGCTCGCACCCATGAGGCCCGACGCGTCGACGGTCTGGACCAGGTGATTGGCGACCGTGGAGTCGATGGTCGGCACACCGGTGATATCGATGACCACCACCTTGGCGCGATTGCCGCGAATGGCGCTGAGCAGCTGTTCGGTGAGCTGGCGGGCGCGCTGGCCGTCGAGCACGCCGATGATCGGCAGGATCAGCAGTTGCTCACGCACCTGCAGCACCGGCGTGGAGAGCTCGCGGATCGCCTCCTGCTGCTGGCGGATGATGCGCTCGCGCTCCTCGACGAAGCTGACGCCCACGGTATTGGCAATGCGGTTCGCCGCGGGCTCGTAGGCGTCGAGAATCCGGTTCAGCAAATCGAAGTCGGATTGATATTTCTCGAAAAGGCTGCGGGCGAGGACGTCTCGCAGGAGGAGGACGATACCGAGCACTTCGTCGGTTTCCACGCCGCGCGGAATGATGCGTTCGGAGAGATTGCGCGCATAGTTTTGCAGCGCCTCCACACTACCGGTCTCCAGCACCTCGACATAGTTGTCGTAGACGGTGGTGGCCTCGGAGAAAATCTCCTCCGAGGACATGGCCGTCAGTAGCCGGGCGTCGGTGATCCGCCGCGCCCACTTCTCCCGCAGGGCCGTTCGGTTCTGCCGCAGGTGCTGGACCAATTCGGGTAGTAGCGCCGTGCCGGGCCGCAGCCCGCCTGCGCCGTCGGACTCGGGGAGGTTCTCGGGAGTGTTCGGGCGAACAGAAGTTCCGGCAGTCATTACCCATGCCCTTTCCGATCACGGCAACCGCTACTTATCGAAACCAATTGCCGCGACGGGGTTATCGCCAAGAGATCGCCCGTCCGCTTTTTCGATCCGGTGATCTCGAATCGAGCAAACCGTACTGCGATTTCACCGAACACACCACATTTGCGGGCGAACTCGCGCGATTCGCGCCGGAATGCCCGCGGCCCAGAGCGGGCAAACCACACGGTACGGGAGCTTTTGAACGATATGGTTCAGCGCCCTACTGATTACCGGGGTGGGGGAGGAAGGCTCGTTCGAGGAGGGTGGCGAGGGCGGCTCGGTCGTCGTTGTCGAGCTTGTCCAGACCCTCGTGGGTGGTGCGCATTTTCGCGCGGATCGCGTCGGTGATCCGTTCGCCCTCGGCGGTGATGACCAGGGTGGTGACGCGGCGGTCGGCGGGGCTGGTTTCGCGGCGGACGAGGCCGCGCTTCTCGAGGCGGTTGATGATGCCGGTGATGTTGGAGGCGTCGCAGGCCATGGTGTCGGCGAGGGCGCGCATGGCCAGGGGGCCGCGGCGCAGGACGGCCAGGGCCTTGCCTTGGCTCGCGGTGAGGTTTTCGCTGGCGGCCGCGAGGGTGAAGTCGCCGTAGTAGACGCCGAGCGCGAGCGAGAGCAACTCCATGAGCCGGGCGGTGTCGACGGGAGCTGCTGGCATGAGAGCCAGCCTATCGACACATGCTTGACTATCTCAAGTATTTGCGGCTAGCGTCGGATTGCTTGAAGTTCTCAACCATCGACATTGGCAAGTAACTGCGAGGAGCATTCCGTGACCGTCACCGCTTCCGACACGTCCCGCGCGGCCCGACTGCTGTCACGGCCGATCACGGTCAACGGGCTGACGGTCCCGAACCGCATCGTCATGGCTCCGATGACCCGAATGTTCTCTCCCGGCGGCGTTCCCGGTGACGATGTGCGGTCCTACTACGCGCGTCGCGCGGCCGCGGGTGTCGGCCTGATCGTCACCGAGGGCACCTATGTCGGCCACGAGTCGGCCGGGCAGAGCGACCGGGTGCCGCGGTTCCACGGTGAGGAGCAGTTGGCGGGCTGGGCCAAGGTCGCCGCGGACGTGCACGCCGCGGGCGGCACCATCGTGCCGCAGCTGTGGCACATCGGCATGGTCCGCAATCCCGGCGAGGCGCCCTTCCCCGACGCCCCGCCCGTCGGCCCCTCGGGCATTCGCGTGGACGGCACCGAAGGCCGGGGCAAGGCGATGACCCGCGGCGATCTCGACGATGTCATCGGCGCGTTCGCCGACGCCGCCGCGGCCGCCGAGCGCATCGGTTTCGACGGCGTCGAACTGCACGGCGCGCACGGCTATCTGCTCGACCAGTTCCTCTGGGAGCGCACCAACCGCCGAACCGATTCCTACGGTGGCGATTCCGTGGCCCGGACCCGATTCGCGGCCGAGATCGTGGCCGCGGTCCGGGCGGTCGTCTCGCCCGATTTCCCGGTGATCTTCCGCTACTCGCAGTGGAAGCAGGAGGCCTACAGCGCGCGCCTGGCCGAGACGCCGCAGGAGCTGGAGGCGATTCTGGCCCCGCTCGCGGCGGCCGGAGTGGACGCTTTCCACGCCTCCACCCGCCGTTATTGGCTGCCGGAGTTCGAGGGCTCGGACCTGAACCTGGCCGGATGGACCAAGAAGCTCACCGGCACAACGACCATCAGCGTCGGCTCCGTCGGTCTCGACGGTGACTTCCTGCGCGCCTTCAGCGGTGAGGGCGCTGCCCTCGGCAGCCTGGACAACCTCCTCGATCGCCTCGAACGCGATGAGTTCGATCTGGTCGCCGTCGGCCGCGCCCTGCTCCAGGATCCGGAGTGGGCGGCCAAGGTGCTCGACGGACGCATCGACGAGCTGAAGGCGTATGACGCCGCGGCGCTGAAGACGTTGAGCTAGCGCCGCGGGTCGTCCGGTGACACATCGGACGATCCGAGGATCGGTTCTCGTCATTGTGCACAGCCCCGGTGACCGGAATCTTTGCTGTTTGCCGATGGTCTGCGACGCGGGGGCTCACTAGCTTCGTATCGGCTGCCCGGAGAAATTCCGGCGGTACCGCGAGACGAGCCATGTGGGCCGTCCCCGTTCGAGAGGACCGATCACCGTGGAGATTTCGGGCTCCGCCGCCATTGTCACCGGAGGTGCGTCCGGCCTGGGTGCGGCCACCGCCAAGCGCTTCGCCGATGCGGGCGCGACCGTCTTCGGTCTGGATCTGGCCCAGTCGATCGAGCGTGCGGGCGACAGCGTCCCCGCCGGTGTCACCCTCATCCCGACCGATGTCACCAGCGGTGACGAGGTGGCCGCCGCGGTCGCCACCGTCGTGGAATCCGGTGTGCCGCTGCGCATTGTCGTCAACTGCGCCGGTGTGGGCTGGGCGGGACGCATCCTGTCCAAGAACGGCCCGCACGATCTGGAGCTGTTTCGCATTGTCCTGACGGTCAATCTGCTGGGCACGTTCAATGTGATGCGCTTGGCCGCCGATGCCATCGCCAAGACCGATCCGGTCGACGAGTACGGTTCGCGCGGCGTCATCATCAACACCGCTTCGGTGGCGGCCTTCGAGGGTCAGATCGGGCAGATCGCCTACTCCGCGTCCAAGGGCGGCGTCTCGGCGATGACGCTTCCCGCCGCGCGTGACCTGGCGCAGTTCGGCATTCGCGTGAACACCGTCGCTCCGGGAACCGTCGACACCCCGATGCTCGCCCATGTCACCCCGGAGGTCCGCAAGGGTCTCGAGGCCGGAATCCCATTCCCCTCACGTCTCGGTCGCCCCGACGAGTACGCCCAGCTTGCGCAGTACATCACCGAGCACGACTACCTCAACGGCGAGACCATCCGCATGGATGGCGCGCTGCGCATGGCACCGCGCTGACACTGGGGCTTCTAGTCGGCAAGCGTGTTGTCGATGAGGTCGTCGAGATCGTGTTCGGGTCGGCCGTAGCCGAAGATCGCGCGCAGATACAGCGGCGCGACCAGGCGATCGAGCACCGTCGACAGGTCGGGGGTGCGCTCGCCGCGGACGCGAGCCCGGTCGAGCATCTGTTGGATCAGCTCGGCGCGGACCGCGGCGACATCGGTGATCTGCCGGGCACGGTCGGAGCCGGCGGCGCTGTCCGCGCGGGCGGCGACCGCCGCGCGGATCAGCGAGAGTCCTTCGGGCGCAGCGAGTTCGGTCGCCATCCGCGCCGCCCACAGCCGTAGATCCTGGCGCAGCGAACCGGTGTCGGGCAGGGGCTGCTCCAGATTGAGCCGGGCCACCGCCACCGCCACGTCGAGCACGAGGTTGTCCAGGCTGCCCCAGCGCCGGTAGATCGTCGCCTCGTTGACTCCCGCGCGCTCGGCGACATCGCGACCGGTGAATCCGTCGCGCCCGCGTTCGGCGATGAGGGCGCGCACGGCTTCGTGCACCGCCGCGCCGACGCGCGCGCTGCGGCCGCCGGGGCGGCGTCGAGGTGGCGAAATATCGCTCATGACCGCGATTCTAGCAACAAACGCGAGAACACTTGCTTTAGTGCTGGAACCCTTCTGCCGTCTTATAGCAAGCGCACACGCATTAATGCGGGCGCTGTCTCCGACGAAGGTTTCGGATCATGAAAATCCACAGCTTCATCCTCGGCTTCCTGCCCTGGATCGTGATCATCCCGTTCCCCAGCGACACCATGGGTTGGGGTGCGCTGCTCGGCTTTCTCGTCGCGGTGGCTCAACTCGGGCTGAATCGCCGCCGCGGCACCCCGGTGAATGCGATGATTCTCGACTTCGGCAGCGCCGCGTTTCTCCTGGCTCTCAGCGTATTCGGCTTCCTGGCACCGCATTCCGGACTGCTCGCGGCCAATGACGTCCTGTCCTTCGCCTGGCTGGCGCTGATCGCGTTCGCCAGCATGGCGGTGGGTCGGCCGTTCACCATGGGCATGGCGCGGCGACAGGTACCGCAAAATGTTTGGGACAGTGCGGATTTCCGCCGCACGCACCAGGCGATCACCCGAATCTGGGGCATCTCCTTCGCCGGGCTGGCGGTCGCACTGGGCATGGTGCGGATCGCCGACCTCGGCATCGCGGTCGGTCTGCCCGTCCGCCTGGTCGGCTTGGCGATTCCGTTCGTGCTCACCGTCCGCGCGGTGAAGGCGATCCGGGCTCGCACCGAGCTCGTGCAGCGCTGATTCGATTCGGTGTGGAACAACGTTGTTTGACCTGTTGGGGGCAGGTTTCGCCTACGCTGGTGCGAGTGAGTGCTGCCGCGTCGCGAACGATTGCTTTGCCGCACTGCCGGGTGAGTTACGCCGAGTATGGTGCGGAAGACGGAACGCCGGTGCTGTATTGCCACGGCGTACCCGGAACACATTTGGAGGGTGAGGCTTTCGACGAAGCCGGTGCCGCCGCCGGGGTGCGGGTGGTGGCGGTGGATCGGCCGGGAATGGCCGAATCGTCGCTACCGGCGGGGGAGCGGGTGGCCGATTGGGTCGATACCGTTGTCGAGCTTGCCGATCGGCTCGGATTGGACCGATTCGGTGTCATCGGGGTCAGCGGTGGCGGGCCGTACGCGCTCGCCATCGCGGCGCGATTGCCGCAGCGGGTGACGGGTGTCGCGGTGGTGTCCGCGCCCGCACCGGTCGGTGAGCAGGCCGATGCCGCCGAGCTCGACCCGGTCGCCCGGAAACGACGACGCGGACTGAATGTCTTGCGGCGCATACCGTTTCTGGTGCACCCGATGGCCATGGAAATGTCGATGGTGATCCGCAGACAGCGGGGCGTGGCCGGACTGGTCGCCCAGATGGCGACCGTGGACCGCGAACGCGTCGAGGGCGATGCCGAACTGACCGCCAAACTCGAGGAGAACCTGCGCCGCAGTTTCGAACAGGGCAGTCGCGGTTTCGCCACCGACATCCGCCTGGTCTTCACCCGCGAGTGGGGCTTCGCCCTCACCGATGTAACCGTGCCCGTGCAGGTTTGGCACGGCGACGCCGACGGCAATGTCCCCGCCGACGACGCCCACCGCCTCGCCGCCGCGCTCCCGCACGGCCGCCTGCATATTGTGCCGGGAGCCGGGCATCTCCTGTTCGTCGACCGCCCCGCCGACATCCTCGCCTCGATGGGCCTCGACCGATCCTGACCACTACCCTGGGAGAGCGATGAAATGGCAGGTGCCCCTATGCGTTTGGTGATCCTGGGACCCAACGGTTCGGGCAAGGGCACCCAGGCGAAGCTGCTGAAGGACGAACTCGGCATCCCGCACATCTCGACCGGTGAACTGCTGCGGGCGGCCGTGCGGGAGGGCACCGCCCTGGGCCGCGAGGCCGCACCCATGGTCGAATCCGGCGGGCTCGTGCCCGACGGCCTCGTGCTGAAGCTGCTCGACGAACGCCTGGCACGGCCCGACGCGGCACCGGGTTTCATTCTGGACGGCTACCCGCGCACGCTCTCCCAGGCCGAAGCGCTCGATGAACTGCTGACCGGCCGCCCCCTGGATCGAGTGATCGAACTGGACGTGGCCGACGAGGTCATCCTCGAACGCTGCGCCGCCCGATTCGCCATCGAGCACCGCCCGGACGACGACCCCGAGGTGGTCCGGGCGCGACTATCGTTGTACCGCACCAACATCGCGCCGATCGTCGCCCGCTACCGGCAGCGCGGCATCGTGTCCACGATCGACGGCACCGGTAAGATCGACGAGATCTTCCAACGCATTCGCGCGGCACTGTCGAAGTAGCCGCGGCTTACCCGGTCGAGCGGTTGATTCACGCCGCATTCATCTGTAGCAGTACATTCTTTACCTTCGCGTCAGGGTCGGGCCGGAAGTCGGACACGATGCGATGCCACCGTTTTGGCGATCTTCGCTGGAACGGGAGTACGTGTTGTCACCTTTGAATCGCCGCAGCTTTCTCGGCGCATCCGCTGCGGCGGCGGCCGGTGTGGTCGCCTCGGGCTCGCTGCCACCCACGGTCGCGAGTGCCGCCACCGGCACGATCGCGGACGTCAAACACGTCGTGATCCTCATGCAGGAAAACCGTTCGTTCGACCATTATTTCGGCACTCTCGAGGGCGTGCGCGGCTTCGGTGACAAGGCCACGATCCTGCTGCCCGGCGGCAACAGCGTCTTCAATCAGCCCAATGGCACCGGGCGGCAATACCCTTGGGCACTGAGCGGCAAGGGCGGTTCGGCCGCCCAGACCGCCGCCCAATGCGACGGCGATCTCCCGCACGCCTGGGCCGATCAGCACGGGGCCTGGAACAACGGGCATCTCGACGCCTGGGTGTCGGCCAAGGGCAGCGTGCGCACCATGGGCTATCTGGGACGCGCCGATATTCCGTTTCACTATGCGCTGGCCGATAACTGGACCATCAACGACGCCTATCACTGCTCGGTGCTCAGCGCCACCGGCCCCAACCGCACCTACCACTGGAGCGGCATGATCGACCCGGCCGGGACGGCGGGCGGACCGGCCAATGACGGCGGCGACGAGTCGGGACTGCGCTGGCAGACCTACGCCGAGGCGCTGCAGACCGCGGGCGTGAGCTGGAAGGTGTACCAGAACGCCGCCGACAACTACGGCGACAACGCCCTCGCCTACTTCACCCAGTTCACCACCGCCGCGCCCGGCAGTCCGCTGGCGGTCAACGGCATGGGCTCGGTGCCCGCGACCACCGGCAAGACGCCCGATGACATTGTGGCCGCGCTGAAGTCGGATGTGGTCGGCGGCAAGCTACCCCAGGTGTCGTGGATCGTGCCGGATCAAGGCTCCTCCGAACACCCCGACGCCCCGCCGAACGACGGCGCGCACTTCATCCACAATGTGATCACCGCGCTCAACGCCGATCCGAACGTCTTCAACTCGACGGTCCTGATCCTCAACTACGACGAGAACGACGGACTGTTCGACCACGTGCCGCCGCCGGTGCCGCCCGCCGGGACCGCCGACGAATTCATCAATGGCGTCCCCATCGGCCTGGGCTTCCGGGTGCCGCTGATCATCATCTCGCCGTGGACGCGCGGCGGCTGGGTGAGTTCGGAAGTGTCGGACCACACTTCGGTGCTGCGGTTCCTGGAAACCTGGACCGCCGCGCTCGGCAAGAAGGCCGTCTGCCCCAATATCAGCGCCTGGCGGCGTCAGGTATGCGGCGACCTCACCGGTATGTTCAACTTCGCGTCCCCGGTCAACGGGCTGCCGACCCTGCCCGACACCAGCGCGGTGATCGGACCGGCCACCTGCTCGGCCCAAACCACTCCGAAGCCGACATCGAACGCGTTGCCCGCGCCCGAATCCGGCACCCGGCCCGCGCGTGCGCTGCCGTATCAGCCCAACGCCTACCTCGACCACTACACCTTCGGCGCCAACGGCGAGGCCCGCGCCTGGATCAATTTCGCCAATGTCGGTGCGGCAGCGACGCGTTCGGTACACTTCTCTGCCTACGTGAACGCCAACCGCAGTGGCGGGCCGTGGCAGTACACGATCGGCGCAGGGGGCACCGCCAGCGACTTCTGGGAGGTCGGCACCGGCTATGGCAATGGCGCATACGACCTGACCGTGGTGGGCCCCAACCGATTCCTGCGCCGCTTCCTGGGCACTGTGACCACCGCGGGCAAGACCGTCGGTGTCTCGACCTCGTACTCGAACGCACCCAATACCGGCAAGCTCGCCATCTGGTTCGCCATGACGAACTCGGGCACCGCCACGGTCACCTTCACCATCAAGGCCAACCAGTACCGCACCGACGGGCCCTGGACGTACGCGGTGGCGGCGGGCAAGACCGTCAGCGACTACTTCAACGCCGTCGCCTACAACAACGGCTGGTACGACTTCACCGTCACGGTCAGCTCGGATTCGTCCTGGTCACAACGGTTTACCGGACACCTCGAGACCGGCGCGGCGAGCGTCAGCGGCTAGCCGCAGCGCGCCTGGGCACCTCACAGCGAAGAGAAAGCACTATCTGGTGGAACCGTCGAACCCGAACGAACTCGGCCGCAATGCCTCGACCGAGACCCCATTCATCGAAAAGCCCCGCCTGAACCTGGGCAAGCACCTACCGAGAGCCATGGCGGTCACCGCACTGCTGACGCTCACGGTCGCGGCCGTGGTCGCCGTGGAATCCCGGGGCGACGACAAGGTGGGCAATGTCAAAGCATCCTCCTCGACCACCGAAGACACCACGACGCAACTGGATTCGACCACGCAGGTGAGCGAGCTCGCCGATGTGTCGGAGACGCCGAGCGACGTGCCGGTGCCCGGAGATACCGCCGGTGACGGCGCTAATCAAGCGACCGACGACGGCTCGGGCGGATCGACCGACGCGACCGCGACCGATACGCCGGTGACGACCACCGACACTCCGGTGACGACCACGGATACTCCGGTCACCACCACGACCGATACCTCCACGCCGAGCACTCCGAGCGTGTCGATCAGCATGAACGCCAGCGCGAATCTGGCGATGCCGACCGATTCCTACAGTGTGGCAACCACGTCGGATACACCGCCGGTCACGACCACGACGGATCCGGCTGCCGCGAACACGATTACGGTGACCGTCACGCCGAGCACGACGGACACCACGGTGACCACGAGTCCCACCACCACGACGGTGCCACCGGTCACCACAACGACCCCGGTGATCACGACTACGCCGGTCACGACGACTCCGACAACCACCCCGCCGTCCACCACGACGCCGGTCGTCACCACCACCGTCACCCCCGCCCCGGTGACAACCGTGCCGAAGACGACCACGCCGGTCACGACGCCGCACTGCAGCACGCCTGTCGCACCGGCGAACAAGCCGCTGTCCAAGCCCGAACCGATGGGCTTCCCCGCCAGCGCCCCGCAGCAGCCGGTGACGACCACGACCACGCCGAAGCCCGCGCCCCCGAAACCCGCGTCACCGCAGGCCACCACGCCGAAGCCCCCGACGACGGCCAAACCCACGACGCAGCCGAAGCCGACGACCGCCAAGCCGCCGGTGACAACGCCGCCGGTGACAACACCGCCCGCTACCACCCCGGTGGTCAAGCCGTGCGGATAGACGCTCGCCTGGCACTGGCGACTTCGATTGCGGCGGTATCGGTTTCGTTGGCGGGCTGTGGAACCATCGACCGCACCCCCGTTCCCGCACCGCCCGGCACCGGCGGGCCCGTCCCCGCCATCCGGCTCGACGCCGTCGAGCACAAGCTCGACCAACTGCGCGATTGGTCCCAGGTCCGGTCCGTCAAATACGGTATACCGCTGCGCGCCCTACAGGCCTACGGCTACGCGACCGTGGTCATGGCCAAGGCGCAGCCGAACTGCCATCTCGGCTGGACCACCCTGGCCGGAATCGCCCGCGTGGAAAGCAATCACGCGCGATTCGGCGGCGCGACCATCGCCGCCGACGGGTCGGTGCGGCCCGCCATCCGGGGTGTGGCGCTCAATGGCACGGGCGGAAACGGGGTGATCGTCGATCCGGGAGCGAGCGCGAGCACCGGCCACACGGTGTACGCCCGGGCCATGGGGCCGTTCCAGTTCATTCCGGACACCTGGAAACGCTGGGGAATTCGGGCGGACGCCGACTACACCGTTCTGGCCGACGCTCTCGAGAACGCCAAACCCGCTGCCACCACCGCGCTTTCGGGGAGCCCGGACAATATCGACGATGCGGCTCTGGCCGCCGCGCGGTACCTGTGCGCCGCGGGCGGCGACCTGGCCACCGCGCGCGGCTGGCGTCAGGCCATCCTGGCCTACAATCACTCGGGCGTCTATGTCGATCAGGTCCGCAGCGCGGCAACCGGATACGACGCCTGACCACCGCGGCCGAGTGGTCGCGGTGGGCGGGAATTTACTCGCGGGCAAGCTCGTGGTGACGCCCGGTTCAGAACGGCCGTGTGTGCTCGAAGCATGTCGACGCTGAAGCGTGTGTGGCACAACACGATTGCCGTCGGGGTGACGCTGCTGGCGGCGGCCGCCCTGTTCCTGTCGGGTGCGCCGGTCGAACAGCACCCGGCTCCCGGGGCGGTCACCCAGGTGCAACTGGTGGCCGGGTCGGTCCCGCAGCGGGCCTGGACCACCCTGGAGTTGATCGATCAGGGCAAGTGGCCGCCGTCGGATTGCCCGGGCACCCACGGCGGCACCGTCTGGCGCAATCGTGACGGCCAATTGCCCGGCGGCGTCAACTATTTGGAATGGGACGTGAACTGCAAGGTCCCCGGCCAATCCCGGGACGCCGAACGCATCGTCACCGGTGACGACGGTTCGGCCTGGTACACCGGGGACCACTACGCCACCTTCACCCGAATGCGCTGACCGCTATCCCGAGTTCGCGGTGCACTCCGAATGCACGACCTGCGGACCCGGCTGCCCGGCGCTCATCGAGACCAGGTCCGGCGGCCCGAACGCGCCCATGGCCGCGCCCTCCGCATCGCCCTGGGTGCGGCCGACGCCGCCCATGAGCGTCTCGTTCTTGATGGCGATGGAGCCGCAGCCGTCGACGAAACGCGCCAGCACCTGGCAGTGGTCGGTTTCGCAGAACGAGAGGGCCGCCGCGTCGGCCTCACCCCAGTTGGGGTAGTTGACGCCCCACATGGCGGCCACCTGGTCGCCGATGATCTCCCCGGCCATCGAGCCGTAGTAGTGGCCGTCCGGTCCCGCTTCCGCGGCCGCGACGCCGGTCCCGCAGGTGGCGACCGCGATGGCGGCCACGATAGACATGCCGAAAGCCTCGAATGATCTGCTCATGAGCCTTCTCCCTGTGGCGAGATTGCAGCACCTGAACGATCCGGAAATATCCTCAGGCACGGTACCGCGCACTCGGTCCACAGGTCCCGACAATCCGGACAATTGAGCTGTGACCGGCTCCTTTTCTAGTGGTGATCGACCAGTGCGAACACCGTCGAGAGAATTGCCCGCCCATCCGCCGACGAATAGTCCCGAGCGGTAATGCGAGCGACCGGCGTGCGGGTGTCCGCCGAGGTCGTGACCGTGCTCATCAGATGCCTGACCTGGGGCGCGAGCAGAATGCCATCCACCTCGGAATCGACATGACCGTGCAACTCTCCCAATCCGGCCGCGTGAATGGTGACCTGCACCCCGCGCTCCTGCCCGGCATGCTGAATGGCATCCATCACCGCCGCCGTGGCCGGTTCGTGTGTTTCATGCTGTTTGTCGGAATCGACAAGGAGAATATTCATAGCGCACAACCCTTCTCACAGACCCACGGATGAAAGATCGAGGAGCGCGCATGCTTCGCAACGGGATTCGTCGAAGTGCGCCAAAGTCGCCCTCTCAGAATAACTCCCGTGCCGCGTCCCGGGGAGAGGTGATTCAGGGCTGCGCGGTCATGTGATCGGTGATGGCGGCAATGAAATCGGGCAGGTCGGCGGGGGTGCGCGAGGTGATCAGCGTCCAGCCCTGCTGATCGTCGTGCACGACCGGCGCGTCCAGCCAGGAGGCTCCCGCATTGAGCAGATCGGTGCGCAGGGACGGGTAGGAGGTGAGGGTCTTGCCGGTGACCACCGCGGCGTCGATCAGCAGCCAGGGACCGTGGCAGATCGCCGCGACCGGAATCCCCGCGGCGGTGAGCGATCGGGCGAGTTGCCTTGCGCTGT
Source organism: Nocardia sp. CDC153 (assembly GCF_035818515.1). Taxonomy (NCBI): domain Bacteria; kingdom Bacillati; phylum Actinomycetota; class Actinomycetes; order Mycobacteriales; family Nocardiaceae; genus Nocardia; species Nocardia sp. CDC153. The sequence continues at coordinate 393,716 of NZ_JAYKYU010000004.1, forward strand.
CGTCGATTCGGAGTTTGTCGGCATTGACGGTACCGCCGGGAAGGACCAGCAGATCGTAATCATCGGGGTGCACGTCGTCGAGGGCGGCATCGGGCCGCACGATCTCGGCGGGCTCCAGGTCATGGCGAAAGGTGTGCACCCCGTCCTTCTCCGGCGCCGCATGCGTGACCAGCGCGCCGCGCGCCCGCAGCTGATCGCGCGGAACCAGGAGTTCATCGTGCTCGACTCCGGTATTGGAGGTGAGGATCAGGACGCGCACACCCTCGAGTTCTGCCGACATACCAACTCCTTTCATCGTCCCCTCGCCGTACCCGCCCACGGGCTCCCGAACCCTCACGGCTCGACGTCGGGTTCCTCCGCCGCGAGATAGCGAGCGACCGATTCATCATCGAGATCATCGCCATATCCGGTTTCCCCGACCGGCTCCCACTCGTCCGGCGCGTCCGCACCCTCCTCCAGGGGATCCGCGTCCAGCGCATCCTCGTCGAGCTGCTCGGCCGTCGGAGGCGGTTCGTTCTCCAACTCGATCTCATCGTCACCGTTCATGTCCACCGCATTAACCCCCAGGGTGACTTTTACGCCCCTCGGTCTCCGTGGGCGCGCCGCACGCGGTGCATCTGCCGAACAGGAACGGTCTCGTGGTCTACGGTTGTGCCCGTCACACCGTTCGTTCGGTCTTCTTTCGCATCCATCGATTCTGCTCGACGACATCCGAAGGGCGTTTATGGCAAGCGATTTGACTCAATTACAGCTGTTGTCGGAATTGGAGCCGGTTGTCGGTGACAACCTCGACCGACACCTGGCCACGGTCAAGGATTGGAACCCACACGACTACGTGCCTTGGGACGAGGGCCGCAATTTCGAGGCGATGGGCGGTATCGACTGGTCACCCGAGCAGTCGCGGCTGTCCGAGGTGGCCAAGGTCGCGATGATCACCAACCTGCTCACCGAGGACAACCTGCCGTCCTATCACCGCACGATCGCCGAGAACTTCTCCCAGGACGGCGCGTGGGGCACGTGGGTGGGGCGCTGGACCGCCGAGGAGAACCGCCACGCCATCGCCATGCGCGACTATCTCGTGGTCACCCGCGGTGTCGACCCGGTCGCCTTGGAAAACGACCGCATGGTGCACATGACCCGGGGTGTGCACGCGCCGCAGGGGTTCGGCGGCGTGCTCGATCAGGTCGCCTATGTGACGTTCCAGGAGCTCGCGACCCGCGTCAGCCATCGCAGCACCGGACGGGTCTGCGACGATCCGATCGCCGATCGCATGCTCGCCCGCATTGCCACGGACGAGAACCTGCACATGATCTTCTACCGCAATATCACCGGCGCCGCATACGATCTCGCCCCGGATCAGGCCATGGAATCGGTAACCAAGATCGTCAAGAATTTCGCGATGCCCGGTCATGGCATGCCGAACTGGCGACGCAACGGCGTGCTGATGGTCAAGCACGGAATCTACGATCTGCGTCAACATCTCGACGAGGTGTTGATGCCGGTGCTGAGGTTCTGGAATGTGTTCGGCCGCACCGACTTCACGGCTCGCGGCGAGAACAGTCGCGAGGAACTCGACGCCTACCTCGAGAAATTGGCCCGCGATGTCGCCCGCTTCGAGGAACAGCGAGCCCGCCTGCTCGAGCGCGAGGCCACCCGCGCCGACACGGCCGCCGCCATCGGCTAGGACAGGAGGGGCGCTGGCGGTCGGGCGGTTAATCTGACGGGATGCACGCGCTTGGAATCGATATCGGCGGCACGGGCATCAAGGCGGCTCCCGTCGATGTGGCGGTCGGGACACTGCTGGCCGAACGGCAGCGGATCGAAACACCGCATCCGGCGCGGCCGGATGCGGTGGCGGGGGTGGTTCGGGAGCTGGTTGCGGCCTTCGAGTGGTCGGGGCCGATCGGGGTGACCTTTCCCGGTGTGGTCGTCGGCGGTGAAACTCGCACCGCGGCGAACCTCGATGCCGCGTGGGTGGGGATGAACGCGCGGGAGCTGCTGGGCCGGGCGGTCGGGCAGCCGGTTCGGGTGCTCAACGACGCGGATGCGGCGGGCATCGCCGAGATGGCATTCGGCGCGGGGAAGGGCATCACCGGGACCGTGCTTATGCTGACCTTCGGCACCGGAATCGGCAGCGCCCTGTTCACCGACGGAAAACTGGTGGCCAACACCGAGTTCGGGCACATCCACCTCCATGGCCACGACGCCGAGACGCGCGTATCCGACCAGGCGCGCGAACTGCACGACCTGAGCTGGGGCAAATGGGCCGGCCGAGTCCAGGACTACCTGCAGTACATGGAAGCGCTGCTATCGCCGGAGCTGATCATCATCGGCGGCGGCGTCAGCAAGAAGGCCGACAAGTTCGTTCCCCTGCTCGAGGGCATCCGGGCGACGATCGTTCCCGCTACTCTCCGCAACGACGCCGGAATCGTCGGCGCGGCCATGGCCACCACACCCGCGTACGTCACTGAATAGCAAGGGAACCCGCGCGGGGTGCGCGATTGAGCCATTCCGATGGCACCGGTGAGTCATTCAGACTGAAACATCGCTGCGTCAACGGTAGGGTGACCAGCTGGAATCCGAGAGTTGTCGGGTTCGGTACTCGCTCTAATGGGAGATTCATGCGATACACGAAGATCGTGGCGACCGCGTTTATTGCCGCCGCTGCCACCGGGATTGCCGCCGGGACCAGCTATGCCGCGCCCGCGGATCCGGCTCCGGCCGTGCAGGAGCAGGCCGCGCCGCAGGTGAAGGGCAGTCAGCAGGGTGTCGACTATGTGGTGCAGTTGGCGCAGGACGGCGGCAGCATCATTACGCAGGTGACCGGTGGACGGATCACCGTGAATGCGGCGACCAAGTCGATGGAGGTGCGCAATGACGATGGCGCGCTGGTCACCAAGCTGAATTTGTCGAGCGTGATCGATGGGAAGAATGTCGATCTGGCCGCGGCGGTGGACAATGACGGGCGACAGGTCACCCTGACGCCGATCAATGCGCCGATCACAAATGTGAAGGACATCAGCTCGCAGGAGTGGTTCTTCTCCGAGCTGCAGCACGCGGCGCTGGGTGGCGTGATCGGCGCGATCGTCGGCGCGCTGTTCTTCGGAATCGGGCTGCCGTTCGGTGCGCTCATCGGTCTGCTCATCGCCGGTGGGCAGCCGCTGATCGATTCGGGCTCGGCCTACTTCAGTGGGCAGCCCTGAAAACGTTGATTCTGGGCGGGACCCGGGAAGCCCGGGAACTGGCCGACATCGCTTCCGGCGAGCGGGGATTCGACATCGTGTCCTCGCTCGCCGGACGCGTGCGCGAGCCCGTGCTGCCGGTCGGCGCGGTGCGCGTGGGGGGATTCGGGGGAGTCGACGGGCTACGGGAGTGGCTGTCGGAGAACGGGATCGAGGCCGTCGTGGATGCCACGCACCCGTTCGCCGGGGGAATCACCGCCAATGCGGCTGCCGCGGCGGCCGCTCTGGGGCTGCCGGTGCTGCACGTGCGGCGGCCGGGGTGGACCGAGCGGGCGGGGGATCACTGGATTCGCGTGCCGGATCTGGCCGCGGCGGCGAAGGCGCTTGGGGGACTGGGGGATCGGATCTTCTTGACCATTGGCCGCCAAGGCGTGGCCGCGTTCGCGGATTCGGACGCCTGGTTTCTCATTCGCGCCATCGATCCGCCCGAGGGCGCGATGCCTGCGCGGCACGAATTGCTCTTGGCGCGAGGACCTTTCAGCCTCGAGGAGGAAACCGAGCTGCTGACCGAGCGGCGCATCGAGGTCATGGTCACCAAGGACAGCGGAGGAGCGCTGACCGAGGCCAAGCTCACCGCCGCCAGGACACTCGGTGTCCCGGTCGTCATGATCGACCGTCCCGCGCTGCCCGCAGGTGCTCGGCGGGTCGGAACCGTGCAGGCCGCCTGGGACTGGTTGCGCTCGCAGCGCTGACCGGCTGAAATCCGGTCGGGCCGCCTACTGTGGCCAATGCATGAGATATGTATCACGAATATCGAATGCCGGTTGCAGGCAATGTGCATACTGCACATACTGTGCGTCATGCATATTGAGGTCGTGAGCGAGGGGAATGCTCGTGGACAAGCCTGAATCCACTACCCGGTCGGGCGGCATTCTCGCGGTGCTGGCCTATACCGGCATCGTCGCCTCGCTCATGCAGACCCTGGTGGTGCCGCTATTGGGTGAGTTGCCGCAGATCTTGCACACGACGGCGTCCAACGCCTCCTGGGTCGTGACCGTCACCCTGCTGGTCGGCGCGGTGGCCACGCCGGTCGCGGGCCGGCTCGGCGATATGTTCGGCAAGCGCCGCATGCTGATCGCCTCGACCATTCCGCTCATCCTCGGCTCGGCCGTCTGCGCCATGGCCGGATCGCTGGTGCCGATGATCATCGGCCGTGGCCTGCAGGGGTTGGGTGTGGGCACCATTCCGCTGGCCATCGCACTGCTGCGCGATGTGCTGCCGCCCGAGCGGCTCGGTTCGGGTATCGCGCTGATCAGTTCGTCGCTGGGAATCGGTGGCGCGCTCGGGCTACCGCTGGCCGCGGCGGTCACCCAGTACAGCAATTGGCGCGTACTGTTCTGGGCCGCAACGATTCTCGTGGCCGTGGCGACCGCGCTCATCGTGGCGATCGTGCCGGAGGGTATCGCCGAGGGGCCGAGTGGCCGATTCGACGCCCCGGGCGCGCTGCTGCTCGGCGGCGGACTGGTGGCGTTGCTGCTGCCCGTGTCCAAGGGGGCGAGCTGGGGCTGGACCAGCGGCACCACCCTCGGTTTGTTCGCGGGAGCCATTGTGCTGCTGCTGATCTGGGGTTGGTGGGAGCTGCGGGCTGTGGAGCCGTTGGTCGACCTGCGGGTGGTGGCGCGACCGCAGGTGCTGATCACCAATGTCGCGACCGTCTGTGTCGGTGTCGGAATGTATTCGGTGCAGCTGAGCATTCCGCAGCTGCTGCAACTGCCCAAGGCGCTGGGATACGGGCTGGGGCAGTCGATGCTGGCGATGGGGCTGTGGATGGCACCGGCCGGAATCATGATGATGGTGATTTCCCCGGTCGGCGCGAAGCTTTCGGCGGCGCGCGGCCCCAAGATCACGCTGGTCGCCGGTGCGCTGATCATGGCGTCGGGGTACGCGATCGCGCTGGGGCTCATGGGTTCGGTCTGGGGACTGCTCATCGTGAACATCGTCTACAGCACCGGCGTCGCGTTCGCCTACGGTGCCATGCCCGCGCTCATCATGGGTGCGGTGCCGCAGTCGGAGACCGCCGCCGCCAATGGTTTCAACACGCTGATGCGATCGATCGGCACCTCGGCGTCGGCGGCGGTGATCGGCGCGGTGCTGGCTCAGATGAGCGTTTCCCTTGGCGGGCACAGCGTTCCGACCGAGCACGGCTTCCGTGTCGTGTTCCTGATCGGCTGCGGTGTCTCGGTCGTGGCGGCTCTGATCGCCCTGACGATTCCGGTGCGTGCCCGCCTACGGGCCGCCGCGGACACTGCCGAGACGCCCGATTCGCAGGAGCCCGCACTGAATCGGTAAGTCTCCGAAGCGATTGTGGATGCGATGCGAGATGCGGTGCCCGTCGGGCATCGCATCGTGTCATTTGCGCGGCATGGCGGCCGTCGGCCGCGGCCAGGGCCTGCCGTGATACTCCTCGATCGAGGTATTGAAGCGCCGCAGGTAATCGACCAGCCCGGCGACATCCGCCGGTTCCCAGTCGGCGAGGATCTCGTCGAGCGCTCGAATCGATTGTGCCCGCTGATTTTCCAAATCCGCCGCACCCTGCTCGGTGACCCGGAACTTGCGCGCGATGCCGCCGTCGGGATCCGGGATCCGTTCGACGTGCCCGGCCCGCATCATGGCCGCGGTCTGCCGGTTCAACGTCGAGGCGTCCAGCCCCAACGCCTCACTGAGCTGTCCGATGGACATCGGACCCTCGGCGAGCAAACGACTGAGAATCGTGTAGGCACTCCGGTCGAGCTGCTGTACGCCCCGGCGGGTGGCGAGGCTGTAGCGGCCGAACAGCATCGATTCGAATTCGAGCCGGTCGGTGAGCTCGTCCATGCGGGGCCTCTTTCACCAGTTGATGTGCTAGGTGCATATCGAGTGTAGTCGGCACAAACCGGCCTGCCATGGACGCCCGCGCCCGTCACGCGTCGAGGTGAACGCGCAGGATATCGCCGCGACCGGTGGCCACCACGAGATCGCGGTCGGAATCAGGGACGGCCGCGACCGCTGCCAGGGCATCGCGGTTCATGAGCGTGCAGGTGGCCTGGGTGACGGGGTCCACGCGCACGAGGGTGCCAAGAGTGGTCGCGGTGTAGAGGAATCCGCCCGGACCGGAGGTCAGATCATCGGCCAGCAGGGTGTCGATGACAGTGCTCGACCGTGCGGGTTGGTCGATGGGGATGCGCAACAGTCGACCCTGCGGGGTGAGGTAGACCGTGGTGTAGACCGAATCACCCTGCACGGCAAGGCCGTTGACGCCGAACTGCCCCGTCTGGGCCGTCCATTCGGTATCGACGGTCCCGTCGGGCCGGACGCGGACCACCCCCGTCCCGGTATCGGCGACATACAGATTGCCCGTGTCGTCGAATCCCGCGCCGTTGGCCATGCGCAGACCGCGCACGAAGGTTTCCGGCACGGGCGCGTCGGCGGTCGGGTCGAAGCGGACCACTCCGCTGTCGTGCGCGCCGGGTAGGAAGTTCATCGAGTTGTCGCCGTAGACGACGTACAGCAGTCGATCGGGTCCCGGCCGGATCGCGCCCGGCGAGGGCACCGCGACCGTCGCGGTGACCCGGCCCGCACTGTCGTAGCGCTGCACCTCGTTTCGATACAGCCGCGCGACCCACAGATTGCCCTGCGCGTCGAAGCCGAGGTTCTCCGCCCAGTCGACGAAGGGGATCACCGCGGTCGCGATCGTGGACACGGTCACGGCCGGGCAGGACGGCGGCTGGGCCTGCGCGGGCGCGGTGGCCACGGCCGCCGCCAGCGCGACCAAGGTGGTGCTCGTCGCGGCGCATCGGGTGAGTCTGTGGGCGAAGGGGTTCACGGTCGGTGATGCTAGGCATCCGGACCGGTCGGTTACCTGGGTGAGTTACACCCAGGCTCGCTCGCCACCGAGGCGGTTCAGGGCGGCGGCGGTCGGACTCCCGGGCTCGGCCCGATACACCATCAGCCGCTGACCTACGGCCCCACGTACGTCGAAGGATTCGTAGGTCAGCAGCAGCCGACCCGCCTCGCGGTGATGGAACTCCCGAGGCTCGGCGGTCGCCACGCACAGGCTGTAGGAATGCCACAGTTCGGCGAATTCGGCACTGGCCGTGAGGAGTTCGTCGATCACCTCGCGCAGTCGAGCATCGTCGGGATACAGTGCGCCCGCCTGCCGGAACCCCGCCACCATGGCCTGGCATGTCCACGTCCGGTCCCCGCAGAACTCCGACGCGGCCGGATCCAGAAAGGTCATGCGGGCCAGATTGTCGATGCCTTGGAAACCGGAGAAGAACAGGTCGGCAATGGCATTGGTGGCCAGGATGTCCATGGCCGGGTTGAGCAGCAGGGCCGGTGCGTCCCGGTAGCTCTCGAGCATGCGGCGCAGGGTGGGGCTGATCGTGTCGTCCGGGCGCGGACGGCCGGGCGGGGCCACGCCCGCGAGCCGGTAGAAGTGGTCGCGCACTTCTTCGTTCAACCGCAGCGCCCCGCTCAAGGCCTCCAGCACCTGCGCCGACGGACGCCGCTCGCGTCCTTGTTCGAGGCGGGTGTAATAGTCGGCGTTCATCCCGGCGAGCTCGGCGACCTCCTCGCGGCGCAGTCCCGCGACGCGGCGGCGGCCATGCGAGATCAACCCGATCTCTTCGGGCCGCAGCGCCGCCCGGCGGGCGCGCAGGAAATCGCCGAGCTCGTTGTCCGTCATGCCGACCACGCTAACGTCCCGGGCCGGAACCTCGCGGCGGCCGGCCCGCTGGCCGACGTGTGCCTTCGCTCTCCATGACTTCCACGGCCTTCGTGGCCTCGACCGTCGCGGGCGTCGGGCGTGGATTCCCGTCTCCGATCATCGGTCGAGGTAGGCGACGATGCCGCCGATCAGCGCTTCCAGGGCGTCGTCGAGGTCGCCGTAGGTGCCGAGGGTGCGTTCGGAGGTGATGCCGCGCATGGCGGCGGGGATGAGGGCGGCGACCTTGCGGACCTTGACCGGGTCGAGGTCGAGGTCGGCGAAGGCGCGTTGACAGGCGTTGTCCCAGTTGGGTTTCCAGGACGCGAGTTCGGCGGCGGTGAGGGGATATTCGCGTTCGAGTTCGGCGTGGTCGCGGGGGAGGGCGGCGCGCAAGGTTTCGATGGCCAGGGATTCGGGTTGGCGCAGGCCCGCGGCCATGGCGTGGACGAGCGCGGAAACCCGTTCCGCCAGTGTGCCTTCGCGGGCGATGGCGGCGGGCAGGTCGCCGCGTTTGTCGGCGGTGTGACGCAGCACCGCGGCCCACAGGCCGTCGATATCGCCGAACTGGTATTTGATGACGCCCCAGGTCGCGCCGATATCGCGCGCGATGCGATTGCCCGAGACCGCGGCGGGATCGCCGGTGGCGAGCGAGGCGATGGCCGCCTCGAGCATGCTCTCCCGGGATTGGATGCCGCGCCGATTCGCGCGTCGAGCTCCCGCCGCCACCTCTGTCACGAAGCCAGATTGTAGCCCTCGACCAGCGAGATCAAGTTTCATAGAGGGCTCTTGTATTTTGTAGCGGCGGCTTCTACCGTGATTCTCACTGCCCCGGCCCGGGAGGATCGAGATGGCGAAACCACCGCTGCCCATGCGGCCGACCGGCTGGTTCCAAGTGGCCTGGAGCGCCGAGATCGGCGTGGGCGCCGTGCACACCATGAAGTACTTCGACCGCGAAATGGTCGCGTGGCGAACGGCTTTGGGGCGCGTCGCGGTATTCGACGCCTACTGTGAGCATTTGGGCGCGCACCTCGGCTACGGCGGGCACGTCGAGGGCGAGAACCTGGTGTGCCCGTTCCACGGGTGGGAGTGGAATCTGGAGGGGCGCAATGTCTGCATCCCCTACGAGAGTCACCCGAACAAGGGCCGCCGCATGCGCAGCTACCCGGTGGTCGAGCGCAATGAGGCGGTGTGGATCTGGTTCGATATCGACGGCCGCCCACCGTATTTCGAGGTGCCCGACCTGTTCGCGGCCTTCGATGACGGCAAGACCGCGGACGACTACTACCCGCCGGTCCCCGCGGCGACCCTGTTCCGGCCGGGACTCGAACTGCATCCGCAGTATGTGCTGGAGAACGGGGTCGACTTCGCGCACTTCAAGTTCGTGCACAAGACGCCGTTCGTGCCGGAGTTCACCCGCCACGATTTCTCCGGGCCCGTCTCGTATGTCGACTTCACCATCGCCTTCGACGCCGGGGTGACCCAGGAGGACGTGCACAGCGGGGTCGAATCGATCAATGCCGGGCTGGGCTGCTCGATCACCAAGAGCTGGGGGATGGTCGACAACCGCACCATGCCCGCGGTGACACCGGTGGACGAATACACCTGCGATGTCCGCTTCACCGTCTGGATCGGCCGCAAGCCCGGCGAGGACGGGCCGGAGATCACGCCGTACGGAAAGGCCATGGCCGACTACGTGATCGGCCAGTTCGAGGCCGACATCGCGATCTGGGCGCACCAGCGGTATTCCGACCCACCCGCGTTGTCGCGCAAGGAATTCGAGGGATTCACCGCGTTGCGGACTTGGGCGCGACAGTTCTACCCCGAGGCGGCCGAGGTCGCGCCGGAATCTCCCCGAGACGCTATCGATGGAAGGGCTCGCACCCGATGAAATCCGCAACCAAGATCCGGGTCTTCCAGGTCGCGACCGGCAATGTCGGTAGCGAGATGATCGGCCGCATTCGCAACCATCCCGACCTGGAACTCGTTGGGCTGCATTGCTACTCGCCGGACAAGATCGGGCGCGACGCCGGTGAGATCGCCGGGATCGACCCGATCGGGGTGCTCGCGACCGGCTCGGTGGACGAGATCATCGCCGCCGGGCCCGATGTACTGACCTTCCACGGTGTGTTCCCCGACGAAGACCTCTACGAGAAGGTCCTCGAGGCCGGAATCAATGTGGTCACCACGGCGGATTGGATCACCGGCTTCCACCGCGACACCAACCACCCGCACCCCTCGGGGCGCAAGGTCAGCCAGGTCATCCAATCCGCGTGCGAGCGAGGCGGTTCCACCTTCTATGGGACCGGGATGAATCCGGGCCTGTGCCAGATCATGGGCATCGTGAACTCCGCCGACGTCGCCGACATCGAGAACGTCACCGTCATCGAATCGGTGGACGTCTCCTGTCACCACTCCGTCGACACCTGGAAGGCGGTCGGTTACGGCCGCCCGGTCGACGATCCGACCATTCCGGAGTCACTGCACAAGTACACCGCGGTCTTCGCCGACGCCGTCTACCTGATGGCCGACGCCTTCGACCTCGAACTCGACGAAGTCGCCTTCCGCTACGAACTCGGCGCGTGCACCAAGGACATCGACCTCGGCTGGTACGCCCTGCCCAAGGGCTCGCTCGGGGCCAACTACATCAAGTACCAAGGCATGGTCGACGGCGTACCGCGCATCGAATCCCACCTGGAATGGCAGATGACCCCGCACACCGAGCCGTCGTGGAACATCAAGGGCTGCTACATCACTCGCATCACCGGTGACCCGACCATCTACAGCAAGCACATGATCTTGCCGCCCAAGGGTTTCGACCTCGGCAACCCCGAGAATTTCGCCTCCCTCGGCATGACGGTCACCGGCCTGCCCGCCCTCAACGCCATCGCGGCCGTCGTAGCGGCCCGCCCCGGCATCATCACCAGTGCCGACCTGCCGCTGCGCGCCTTCGCGGGCAGATTCCGCCGTTGAGTCGGTAGATCAGGCCGACGACAGTCGCCCGCGCAGGGCATCGGCGCTGGCGGCTTCGATGAACCCGTCCACCGCGGCCAGCGATGACCACCGATCGCTGCAGGTCAGACCGGGGTAGCGGTCCGACCATGCGATGAACGCCGCTTGCTCCGGCGACCACCGCACCTGGATCGAGGCCAGCAGATCCTGTGATCGTTCGACGTCCTGCATCGGGACAGCACCTCCTCAGCCATGAGACAGCATGTCTGTCAGATAGTTGTCCTGTTGCACCGCAAGCGGATTCGCGGGCCGCGAGGTCAGCGGTAAGCGGCGCTCCTGGCGGGCCGGGATCGCGGCACATGCGGATTGCGGGCCCGAGGATATCGGGGGTCGGGTGATCTGGGCGTGGCCGGATCGGCGGGCATGGCCGGTGGCATCACGGATTTCCACCAGGGCCGCACGGTGCCTTCGAGGCGGTACACGACGGGCACGGTCGGTTCACGGGCCGCGTCTGCGGGTGGGGCGTAGTCGGTTTCGAGGATGGCGGTCGTCATGGGTGTGTCCGATTCGGGTGTGCGAGCGTCGGGGCCGGGTGGGCCCGCACGCTGTCATCGAGCGGGCTCACCCGCGCTGGAACCGCGCTGGGTCAGGCGTTGATGGCCTGACGCTGCCCGTTGTGGCGGGCGATTTCGATCTTGCGCGGTTTGGCCTGCTCGGCGATCGGGATGGTCAGGCGCAGGACCCCGTCGGTGTAGTCGGCGCGGATCTGCTCGGTGTCGAGGTTCTCGCCCAGGAACAGCTGACGGCTGAATTCGCCGCGGGTGCGTTCGGCCGCGATCATCGACCGGTTCTGGTCCAGCTGCGGGCGGGAGGCTCGCACGGTGATCACATTGCGTTCGACGTCCAGGTCGAGGGAATCCGGGTCGATGCCGGGCAGGTCGAATTCCACGAAGAACTGGTCTCCGTCGCGCCAGGCGTCCATCGGCATCACCACCGGTCGGGCCGGCGTGCCGAACACCTGCTGAGTCAGACGATCCAGTTCTCGGAAGGGATCGGTGCGCATCAGCATGGTCGCCACCTCCAAGTCACTCCATTCTCGATCGAAGGAAACTCAGATAACCTATGTCATCTGACAGAGATATTATTTAGCACTCGAGCCAGGAGAGTGCAAGGCTCGACGACAGATAATCTGAGGTGGGTGTTATGAGCAGCGAACCGAGCCATCTGCCGTCCCCGGCGCAGGCCGTGTACTCGATCTCGGTGGCCGCCGAACTGGCCGGGGTGGGAGTTCAGACCCTGCGGCTCTACGAGCAGCACGGGCTCATCACCCCCACCCGCAGCGCGGGCGGCACCCGCCGCTACAGCGGCGACGACCTCCTGCGGGTCGCTCGCATCACCGCGCTGGTCGCGCAGGGCGTCAACCTCGCCGGGATTCGGCGCATCCTCGAGCTCGAGGACGCCAATGCTCGACTGCGCGAATCCAATTCGCAGCTCAGCGCGCGACGCGAGCGCGAGTGCGGTCGGCGCTGAGGCGCGGTGGACATGGACGCTGTCGTCAGGACAGGCGGCTGGTGCGGTCCAGCAGTTCGGGCAGGCGGTCGAACCATTCGAGCACGGCGCGCTCGTAGCGGATGCCGAAATCGAGGGTGGCGCGTTCGAACGGGGACATGCGCTGCTCGTCCTGGCCGGACAGATAGCCCGAGAGTCGCTGCTCGTGGACCGTACGGTTGGCCGCGACAATGCGTTCCAGGCGGTTCGGGTCCACGAATTCGCCGAAGGACAGCGTCAACAGCAGTGGCACGCGAATGGTTTCCGCGCCCGGATCGCGGGCGATCCACTCCGCGAACGCCTCTCGGCCCTCCTCGGTGATCCGATAGGGCGTGCGGTCGCGGGCGCCGGACTCGCCCTTCTCGACGAGGCCGAGCTGATGCATGGTGGCCAGCTCCCGGTAGACCTGGCTCTGGGTGATGGTCCAGAAGTCGCCGATGCGCTCCTGGGCCAGCGCCACCAGATCCCATCCGGACATTTCGCCCTGATGGAGGAAGCCGAGTAGGGACGCGGCCGTCGAGTTGAGCGGGCGTCGAGCCTTGTCTTCTGGCACCACCACTCCTTCCAGCTACGTTCTACAGTGGAATATTAGTCGCCGTAGCGACGCGACGTGAACACCCGGGGGCCGCCGGCCGCGTCGAACACCGTGGTGGTGGACGCGCCGACGATCAGCAGCGTCCGCATGTCCACCTCCGCCGGATCCAGATCGGCGAGTGAGACGACACGCACCGACTCGGTCGGCCCGCCCACATCGCGACCGATCACCACGGGTGTCTCGGGCTTGCGATGCTCGAGCACCAGCTCCCGCATGGCTGCCACCTGCCATTGCCGCTGCGAGGAGGCCGGGTTGTAAACGGCGAAGGCCATATCCGCCGACGCCACCGCCGAAATCCGTTGCGCCACCGTCTCCCACGGCTTGAGTCGATCCGACAGCGAGATCATGGCGAAATCGTGCCCCAGCGGCGCACCCATCCGACTGGCCACCGCACTGGCCGCCGTCACCCCCGGCAGCACCCGCACCGGCACGTCCCGCCACTGCGGATCCGCCGACTCCTCGATCACCGCCGCCGCCATGGCGAACACCCCGGGATCCCCGGACGACACCACAACCACCTTCGCCCCCGCCTTGGCCATGTCCAAAGCCATTGCGGCCCGCTCGGATTCGACCCGATTGTCACTCGCATGCCGCCGCTGCCCCACCCGCACCGGCACCCGATTCACGTAGGTGGTGTACCCGACGATGTCCGTCGCCTCGGCCAGCGCTTGCGCCACCTCTGGCGTGGTCCACCCCTCCGCCCCCGGCCCAAGCCCCACCACCACGACCTCGCCGACCTGATTCGCCTGGACCGCAGTCGATTCCGACGCGCCGTCGGCGCGTGTCGGGGCGGCGGGGGCGGTAGTCCAGGATCCCTGCCCGGCCGCCGTGACCCCACCGGGGTGACCCGGTCGCGCAGTGCCGAACCCGGCGGCGTCCCCGGACTGCGTGCCGCCAGACTTCGCCGAGCGGACCGTCGCGGCGGCCGCGGGGACAGCGGCCCGAGCGTCGTTGTGCGCCGCAGCCGCGGTGGATTGCCTTGTCCCGGAGTCGTATTCGCCCCCGGCGCCCCCGCTGGGGTGATCTGATCGCGCGGTGACAGCGGAATGGGGGCTTTCGGTCGAGGTGGGTGTCTGCTTCCTCGGCGCGGGCGCTGTGTCGGTTTCCTGTTCGGTCAATGGGATCCGGGTGGCGGGTGTGGGGCCCGGCACGATGGTGATCGCGAAGTAGGGGACGGTCGAGTCGTCGACGTCGGCGGCGTGGAGGATGCGCTGTTTGGTGGAGCTGGCGCGTTCGACGTAGTAGGCGTCGTCGAGGCGGCCGGAGTCCGAAAGGGCTTGGCGGACACCGGGGAAGGTGCGGCCGAGCTTCATGATGGCGGCGGCGTCGGTTTCGCGGAGGCGGCGGGTGAGTTCCTCGGTGGGCATGGTGCCGGGGAGGACGGTCAGGACCTGTTCGCCCTCGACCAGGGGGGTGCCCAGGGCGGCGGAGGCGGCGCTGACCGAGGTGACGCCGGGGATGATCTCGGTGTCGAAGCGGTCGGCCAGGCGGCGGTGCATGTGCATGAAGGAGCTGTAGAACAGCGGGTCACCGGCGGCGAGCAGGGCCACGGTGCGGCCCGCCGCGAGGTGCTCGGCCAGCAAAGCCGCTGCACGCTCGTAGAATTCGTCGATCGCGCCCTGATAGCCGCCGGGGTGATCGGTGGTCTCGGTGGTGACCGGGTAGACCAGGTGCTCCTCGAGCTGACCCGCGCGCATGTAGGGCGCGGCGATCGCGCGGGAGATGCTGCGGCCGTGGCGGGCGCTGTGGAAGGCGATGACATCGGCCTCGGCGATCACGCGGGCGGCCTTGACCGTCACCAGTTCCGGATCGCCGGGGCCCAGACCCACGCCCCAGAGCTTGCTCATTCTTGTTCGCTCGCAATCGCATTGAGGGCGGCGGCGGTAATGGCGCTGCCGCCACGTCGGCCACGGACGGTCAGGAACTCGACCCCGCCGTACTCGGCGAGCGCCTGCTTGGATTCGGCCGCACCGATGAAGCCGACGGGAATCCCGAGCACCGCGGCCGGACGGGGAGCGCCCGCGTCGAGCATGTCGAGCAGATGGAACAGCGCGGTCGGCGCATTGCCGATGGCCACCACCGCGCCGTCCAGGCGGTCGCGCCAAAGCTCCAGGGCCGCAGCCGATCTGGTGTTGTCGATGCGGGCCGCCAACTCGGGCACCCGCTCGTCGCGCAGCAGACACAGCACCTCGTTGTCGGCGGGCAGCCGCTTACGCGTCACCCCCGAGGCAACCATATTGGCGTCGCACAGAATCGGCGCACCAGCCCGCAACGCGGCCCGCGCCTTGGCCACCACATCGGTGCTGAATTCCACATCCTCCGCCAAATCCACCTGCCCGCAGGCATGGATCATCCGCACCACCACCTGCGACACATCCGCCGGAAACCGAGCCAAATCGGCCTCGGCCCGAATGGTCGCGAACGAGCGCCGATAGATCTCGGCCCCGTCTTTGAGGTAGCTGGTACGCACATCGGACATGGCGTCCACCCTAGATTTCGGCCCACGAGCGGCCATGAGCGGGTGGTGCGCTCGGCGATGGGCCGGGTGTGTTCGGCGATATCGGCCGGGATTCTGGGGTTCAGGTGCGGGGGCGTTCGAGGAGGCGGGACATGACGATGTTGCTGCGGGTGCGGCCGACTCGGGCGTTCTCGCGGATTCGCTCGACGGTCGCTTCGATTTCGGCCATGTCGGTGGCCATGACGTGGACCAGGGCGTCGGCCTCGCCGGCGATGGTCCAGACGCCGACCACCTGGGGGATGGGTTCGAGGCTGCGGCGGAGTTCGGCGGGGGAGATGTTGTCGCGGTAGAAGACCTCGACGTAGGCCTCGGTGCGCCAGCCGAGGGCGGCCGGGTTGACGACGGCGGTGAAGCCGGTGATCTGGCCACCGGCGACCATTTTGTCGACGCGCCGCTTCACCGCGGGCGCGGACAGTCCGACGGCCGCGCCGATGTCCTGGAACGAGGCGCGGGCGTGGTCGAGCAGGTGGGACAGGATCTGGCGGTCGAGATCGTCCACGGATCGTTCCTTTCGCAATCGTGCACTCGCAGCGCCTCGGCACAACGAATCGCCGCTAGATCCATGATCAACGCAACGAATCGCTATTTCCTGTGCAACGGTACGCCACATACCTTCAGCTCAGCCCCGTCCACGCCGCCACCGAGGGAGTCTCGTTGACGTCCGTAGCCACCCTGCCCGCCCGTGATCCCGCCGCCCGTCGGCCCGTTCCCCGCCACTACCTCATGTGCCGCCCGGAGCACTTCGAGGTGACCTATTCGATCAATCCGTGGATGGACACCTCCGACCCCGTGGATACCGCCTTGGCGCTCGCGCAATGGGATGCGCTGCGGGCCGCCTACGAGGCCCACGGGCATCGGGTCGAGGTCATCGAACCCGTTGCGGGACTGCCGGATATGGTGTTCGCCGCCAATGGTGGACTCGTCATCGGCGACCGCGCGCTGTCCGCCCGCTTCGCCAATCCCGAACGCGCGGAGGAAGGTCCGGCCTACCACGAATGGATGGCCGCCCAGGGCTTCGCCGCTGTCGCCGCCGCCCGCGAAATCAATGAGGGCGAAGGCGATTTCGCCATTGTCGGGGACCGCATCCTGGCCGGAACCGGCTTCCGCAGTGCCCGTGGCGCGCACGAAGAGGTGGCCGAGTTCTTCGGATTGCCGGTCGTCTCACTGGAACTGGTGGATCCGCGCTTCTACCATCTCGACACCGCCCTCATGGTGCTCGACGACACCGTCGCCTACTACCCGGCGGCCTTCAGCGGCCCCAGCGCCCGACTGCTCGCGCAGCTGTACCCGGACGCGATCATCGCCAGCGACGAGGACGCGAATGTGCTCGGCCTCAACGGCGTGTGCGACGGGTACCACGTCTTTCTCACCGAGAAGGCGATCGGGCTCGCCGAGCAGCTGCGCGCCCGGGGCTACGAACCGGTCGGCATCGACCTGTCGGAGCTGCTCAAGTCCGGTGGCAGCGTGAAGTGCTGCACCCTCGAGCTGCATCGCGTCAAAACGGGAGACGCGTCCGAAACGGATTGATCGCCGGATCGTGCAGCGGATGCGCCAGCACGAGAAAGCGCAGCAGCATGATCGCACCGCTGATCTGTAGGCCCGCCAAGGGAATCTCGCCGAGGACCGCCGTGCCGATGGACATCCAGATGTCCCCGGCACCGGCGGTCACGATGTCGAACCAGGCGTCCACGAGCAGCAGGATTCCGGTCGCGAAGGCCGGGAGGAGCAGCATGACGCGGCGCTTCCAGCCCAGGTAGGCGGTGGTCGCCATCATGAGTACCAGCAGGATGTCGTAACCGATCCAGGCCATCGACCAGTGCCGCGCGTAATACTCGGTCGGCAGCGAGAACCCGAGATAGACGATCCAGGGAATCAACGCGATACAGCCGCCGACCATCAGCGCCAACCGAACCCGCCGATGCACCTTGACGACCTCGGGCCGCGGCAGCACCCGTTCCGGCGGCGGCTGCAACCGCCGAATCAGCTCCCGCCGCTCCTCATCCGACATCCCCGCGATCTCGTCATCACTGATCCACGCCGCAGTCATACCCGCCTCCCCAACTCGATCACCCCCCGCCACCCCCACTCTGCCCCAGACCCCCTGTCTGGTGGGGCAATCCCCACGAGCACGCAATCCGGCAGGGATCTTCTCGACGTTTGCCTGCTGAATTGCATGCTCGTCGATGGTGGAGCGGCCGGTGGGCTGCGGCCAGGGGATGTGGATGGGCCTATTCGCACCCGAAGGGCCGTTGGCGGGCGGATTTCTGCCAATTCCAGTGGCTTCGGGGGCGTTCAGGCCCATTCGCGGCTGGCTGCGGTCCGCGAAAGCGCCTAGTGCGGGCAGTGCGGCTAGTCGGCGGGGGTGATGCTGTAGCCATCCGGGGTGGCGATGACGTCGGTTACCGCGCCCTTCGGGCGGCCGCAGCGTCGGTCGCAGCCGGACCAGTGTTGGCGGCCGGAGGCGATCACCTCGGCCGACTCCAGGCCCTCTTGGGGGGATTGGGTTGTGGCTGTGGGGAGTACGCGGCCGGAATCGACGGCTGCGGTGACGTCGGCGCGGACGTCGGTGAGGGATTTGGCGCAGCCGGGCATGCCCGCGCAGGCGCTGACCTGGAGCCAGGGGGAGTTTGCGTCGAAGATCAGGCCCATGGGGGCGAGTACTCGGACGACCTGTTCGGCGGGCCATTCGTCGAGGTCGGTGATGACCAGGCTGCGCCAGGGGGTGAGGAGGATGGGGCGTTCGATGGCGGCGATGAATTCGGCGGTGCGGGCTGGGAGGGAACCGAGGCGGATGCCTGCGCCGAGGGCGATCTTGTCGTCGTGCTGGGTCAGCCAGCCGATTGGAATGTCTTGGCGCGCAACGACTTCGATGGGCTCGCCGGAGGCGTCGAGGTCGGTGCGGGAGGTGAGGAGGTGGTCGGTGACTCGGGCTCGGCCGTCGGGGATTTCGTGGAGTCGCCACTGGGCGTCGCGGAGTTCGAGGAAGCTGTGGGCGGCGGCGAGCATGAGGTCGACGGCCTCGGCGGGCGGGACGCGGACGCCGGTGTCGTTGCCTGCCAACAGGAGTGCGTAGGTGTTCTCGTCGAGGGCGTGGACGCCGATGTCGCCGCCGAGGCCGCTGACGTCGCCGCGGCCGTCGTCGAGGGTGAACAGGACGCGGCCGGGCAGCTCGGCCAGGCGGGGGGCGGCGCGCAGACCCGCGTCGAGGGCGGGGACCAGGGGATGCACATCGGTCCAGCCGCCGACTCGGCCCGAGAGGGGCGAGGCGATGATATTGCGCACCCGCTCGTGGGTGGCGCTGGGCAGCAGGCCCGCCGCGGTGAGGTGCTCGCTCAGCGCGGCCGCGTCGCGGACCTGCCGGAACTGCACATTGCCGCGCGAGGTGAGTTCGATATTGCCGTCGCTCAATTCGACGGCCGCCGCCGCGAGGGCCTGGAGCTGCTCGGGGGAGAGCTGCCCGCCGGGCACGCGAATGCGGGCGAGGGGACCGTCGGCCGCCTCGTGCAGGCGCAGCACGCCGGGGCAGGAATCGGGATCGGATCGCATCATGACCTCCCCAGCCTACGGAGGACGCCGAGGTCGGGCACGCGGTGGTCGCGATCGCGGACGGTAGGTTTTGGATATCCGAATCTGGAGATATTGCGATTTATGCATGTAAATCGCACGTGGGAGAAGAAGAGGAAAAGAGGAAGCTCCGGAGCGAGGGGTGCTCCGGAGCTTCGGGTGGTGGGTCAGCCGGCTTGGTGGGGTTCGATCGCTTTCGGGGCGCCGCGGCGGCGGGCGAAGGCGGGGGAGACTTCCCAGGTGTCGTTGAGGAGGCTGGGGACGTTGTGGTGTTCGACGTGGTCGCGGTGGATGGTGGTGGTCATGACCGTGATGCCGAAGAGGATGGTCGCGGCGCAGATGATGCCCGCGAGCATGGCCCACTGTGTGTGACCGGATCCGGCGGCCGTGAGAGCCATGGCCAGCGTTGCGAAAGCAACCAGTGCACAAAAGTATCCCGACCAGGCAGCAAAGCGATTCCGCCTGACCCATCCTGGAGTGGTTGGCATACCGGCAGCATACGGGCGAACCGGTCGGTCGCCCAGGGTTGCGGACGAGCCTTTGCCGCACTGTGATCCGGGCGCGTTGACGGAGTTCGCGAGCGGGCGCGATAGCATCGGCGAGCTCGTCGAACGGAAGAAACCGGTGCAATTCCGGTGCGGTCGCGCCACTGTGACAGTCAGACCTTCCGGCGGGCGCCGAACCGTGCTGGGCGCGTCACCCTAGGAAGGCTTGAGACCTGTGATTCTGCTGCTGTCCACGTCCGACACCGATCTGCTGAGCGCGCGCGCCAGCGGGGCCGAGTACCGGCTCGCCAATCCGGCGCGTTTGCTGCCGGAGGATCTGCCCGGACTGCTCGCGGGCGTCGACCTGGTGATCGTGCGCATTCTGGGTGGTAAGCGCGCCTGGGAGGCGGGGCTGGAGACGGTGCGCGCCAGCGGGATTCCGATGGTGGCGCTCGGCGGTGAGATCGCGCCGGACGCGGAGCTGATGGAGTGCTCCACGGTGCCGGGCGGTGTGGCGGCGGACGCGCACAACTACCTGGCGGCGGGTGGACCGCGAAACCTGCTGCAGCTGCACAACTTCCTCTCCGACACGGTGCTGCTCACCGGGCACGGGTTCGAGCCGCCGGTGGAGATGCCGAGCTGGGGTGAGCTGGAACGGGATTCGCGGGAGGTCGCGGAGGACGCCCCGACGGTCGCGGTCGTCTACTACCGCGCCCAGCATTTGGCCGGGAACACCGGCTACATCGACGCGCTGTGCTCGGCCATCGAGGACAAGGGTGCGCGGGCGCTGCCGGTGTACTGCGCCTCGCTGCGCACCGCCGAGCCGGAGCTGTTGGCGGAGTTGCGCAAGGCCGACGCACTGGTGGTGACGGTGCTGGCGGCCGGTGGCACCAAGCCCGCCACCGCGTCGGCGGGTGGCGATGACGAGGCCTGGGATGTGGGCGCGCTCGCGGATCTGGATGTGCCGATCCTGCAGGGCCTTTGCCTGACCAGCGGTCGCGAGCAGTGGGAGGCCAATGACGACGGTCTCTCGCCGCTGGATGTGGCGACCCAGGTGGCGGTGCCCGAGTTCGACGGGCGCATCATCACGGTGCCGTTCTCGTTCAAGGAGTTCGACGCCGACGGGCTGTCGACCTATGTGCCCGACCCGGAACGCGCGGCACGGGTCGCCGGTATCGCGGTGCGGTATGCCCGGCTGCGGCACATTCCGGCCGCGCGGAAGAAGATCGCGCTGGTGCTGTCGGCGTACCCGACCAAGCACGCCCGCATCGGCAATGCGGTGGGTCTGGACACTCCGGCGAGTGCGATCAAGCTGCTCACCGAGATGCGTGCGGCCGGTTACGATCTCGGCGCGGAAGGAGAGGTCCCGGGTCTGGAGCAGGGTGATGGCGACGCACTGATCCACGCCTTGATCGCCGCGGGCGGTCAGGATCCGGACTGGCTGAGCGCGGAACAGTTGGAGGGCAACCCGATTCGCATCGGAGCCGACCTGTACGCGCAGTGGTTCGAGACCCTCCCCGAGGATCTGCGCGAGGCCGTCATCGAGGCCTGGGGACCGCCGCCGGGTGAGCTGTATGTCGATCGCTCGGCCGACCCCAAGGGCGAAATCGTCATCGCCGCACTGCGTTTCGGCAATGTCGTGCTGATCGTGCAGCCGCCGCGCGGGTTCGGTGAGAATCCGGTCGCGATCTACCACGACCCGGATCTGCCGCCGAGCCACCACTATCTGGCCGCCTACCGCTGGCTGGCCGCCCCGGAGGGGTTCGCCGCCGACGCCGTGGTGCACCTGGGCAAGCACGGCAATCTGGAGTGGCTGCCGGGGAAGACTCTCGGCATGTCGGCGTCGTGTGGCACCGATGCCGCCCTCGGCGATCTGCCGTTGATCTACCCGTTCCTGGTCAACGACCCGGGCGAGGGCACCCAGGCCAAGCGTCGCGCCCACGCCACGCTGGTCGACCACCTCATTCCGCCGATGGCGCGCGCCGAAACCTACGGCGACATCTCCCGTCTGGAGCAGCTGCTCGACGAGCACGCGAATATCTCCGCGCTGGATCCGGCCAAGCTGCCCGCCATTCGCCAGCAGATCTGGACGCTCATGCGCGCGGCCAAGATGGACCACGATCTGGGCCTGACCGAGCGGCCCGACGAGGACGTCTTCGACGACATGCTGCTGCACGTCGACGGCTGGCTGTGCGAGATCAAGGACGTGCAGATCCGCGATGGCCTGCACATTCTCGGCGAGGCCCCGGCGGGGGAGTCCGAGGTCGATCTGGTGCTGGCCATGCTGCGTGCGCGGCAGCTGTGGGGCGGCGAGGTGAATGTGCCGGGCCTGCGAGAAGCGTTGGGGCTCAGCGAAGCCGGGGACGAGGCCCGCGAGCGGGTGGACGCGTTCGAGCGGCTGGCGCGTGAGTTGGTGGCGGCCATGCAGGAGGTCGACTGGGACGTCGACTCCATCGACGCGGTCACCGAAACCCTGCTCGGCGGTGAGCTGGCCGAAGCGGCCGGAATCACCGACATGGCGGGGCCTTTGGCCGAGGTGCGCCGGGTGCTCGGGTTCGCGGCCACCGAGGTGGTGCCGCGGCTGCGGCAGACCGGCGTGGAGATCGCGCGGATCCTGCATGCGCTCAATGGCGGATTCATTCCGGCGGGTCCGAGTGGTTCGCCGCTGCGCGGCCTGATCAATGTGTTGCCGACCGGTCGCAACTTCTATTCGGTCGACCCCAAGGCCGTGCCGTCGCGGCTGGCGTGGGAAACCGGTCAGGCCATGGCGGATTCGCTGCTCGCCCGCTACCTGGCCGACCACGGCGAGTACCCGCGTTCGGTGGGCCTGTCGGTGTGGGGCACCTCGGCCATGCGGACCTCCGGCGACGATATCGCCGAGGTCTTCGCGTTGCTGGGTGTGCGGCCGGTGTGGGATGAGGCCAGCCGCCGCGTGACTCGCCTCGAGGCCATCTCGCTCGCGGAGCTGGGTCGCCCGCGCATCGACGTGACCGTGCGCATCTCCGGCTTCTTCCGTGACGCCTTCCCGCACGTGCTGGCCCTGCTCGACGACGCGGTGCGCCTCGTTGCCGAGCTCGACGAGCCCGCCGAATCCAACTATGTGCGCGCCCACGCCCAGGCCGACCTCGCCGAGCACGGCGACCAACGCCGCGCCACCACACGGATTTTCGGCTCCAAGCCGGGCACCTACGGTGCGGGCCTGCTGCAGCTCATCGACTCCAAGAGTTGGCGCACCGACGACGATCTGGCGCAGGTCTACACCGCGTGGGGCGGTTTCGCCTACGGCCGCGATCTCGACGGCGCGCCCGCCGCCGACGACATGCGCACCGCCTACCGGCGAATCGCGGTGGCGGCCAAGAACACCGACACCCGCGAACACGACATCGCCGACTCCGACGACTATTTCCAGTACCACGGCGGCATGGTCGCGGCGGTGCGCGCGCTCACCGGCAAGAACCCGGAGGCCTACATCGGTGACAGCACCCGCCCCGACGCGGTGCGCACCCGCACGCTGTCGGAGGAGACCACCCGCGTCTTCCGTGCGCGTGTGGTGAATCCGCGCTGGCTCGAGGCCATGCGGCGGCACGGCTACAAGGGCGCGTTCGAAATGGCCGCCACCGTCGACTATCTGTTCGGCTATGACGCCACCACGAATGTGGTCGCCGATTGGATGTATGAAAAGCTCGCCGAATCCTATGTTTTCGACGAGACCAACCGAAAGTTCATGGAACAGTCGAATCCGTGGGCGCTGCACGGTATTGCGGAGCGGTTGCTGGAGGCGACGGAGCGGAAACTCTGGGAACGGCCCGAGGCCGAGACGCTGGATCGACTGCGGCAGATCTACCTGGAAACCGAAGGCGAACTGGAGTAAGCGAATTCCGGTCGACGGCGGCGTGTCGGGGTGACGCGCAGGACAAAGGCGGACAACCCCGGCACCTGGGTCTTCCCTGCGCAGGTCCCTAAGAGGATCATAAGAATCGTCCCGGCGTCGTACTCGGGGAGACGTCGGGCCGCCCAATGATGTTATTGGGTTTGAAAATTCGAATTGGGAATTCCCCGATTTGCCGCGTCACGGGTACGCGCAATCGTTGCGGTCTCACGGTGTTACCTTCGGGTACGCCTGCTCGGCCATGCGGCGAATCGGCTCGTAGATCGCAGGGAACCATCATGAGAATTGCCAAAATCGCCGCTACCGCTTTACTTTCCGTCGCCGCGCTGTGCGTCGCCACCGTGACCGCGCACGGCGCACCCGTCGCCGCGCCCGGCATTACCGGTGCTGATCGGGGCGTGGACTATTCGGTGACGCTCGCACCGGATCGCAGCGCGGTCACCACCACCCTCACCGCGGGCCACTTCGAACTCGGCGGCACCGGGGTGAACGTGATCGCGCCCTCGGGCGAGATCATCGGCTCGCTGCCGCTGGTCTATCAGGCCGCCGATCGTGTGCTCACCGTCGTCCCCGAGGTGAACGCCGCCGGAACCGAATTGACGGTGCGGCCCGCCGATCCCACGCAGGTCGCCGCTCCCACCGCCGATGTCGTGGCCCTGCAGAGCGTGGCCAATGCCGGATCGATCGTGGCCGGGGCGCTCATCGGCTGCGTGGTCGGCGCGGTGATCGGTTTCTTCTTCTTTGTCGTCGGCGCGATTGTCGGCTGTGGCGTCGGCGGTCTGCTCGGCGCGATCATCGCCGGAGACCAGCCCTAGAACCGGGAGGTGCGCACCTCGCCGCCGGACCGGTCCCCGTCGGTTCGGCGGCCGCGCTGCGCGAAAAGCGTTATGCCGGAGCGATTTCGATGCCGATGGTGCCGGTGTCGCCGCGGCGCAGCTTGCTCAGGGTGATGCTGATCCAGCCCATGATGCCGTAGCGGCGCTTGATCAGTTCGCGGGTGCGTTCCGTGCCCGCCGGGTCGAGGATGAGCGCCGAACCCTTGACCACCTCGCCGTGGGTCTTGCCCCGAAAGTCGCACGGCTGCACCGTGACTTCGGGATTGCGCCGGATGCGCTTGACCTTCCAGCTGTCGGTGACCGTCCAAACGTACAGGCGGCCATTGTCGAGCACGGCCCACACCGGCGTCCCGACCGGCGTGCCGTCCTTCTTGAAGGTGGTCAGCTGTACATAATTCGCCTTGGCCAGTGACTCGAACGTGTTGTCCACGCCCGCAGCCTATCCGCTCGGCGGGCGAGACGTGGATCACGCGCCGAGCCATATGCGCGTGACCCCCGCGGATCCGTACCTTGGGCTCGGTACCCGATCGGCGAGGAGGCGCATGATGGCGGCAATTTCGGTTCCGGTGCTCTGGGGTGGGGAGCTATCGGAGACCTTGGACTTCTATCGGACCCTGGGCTACCGGGTCACCTACGAGATGACCCGGCCCTACACCTACGGGATGGTCGAACGCGACGGATACCAGCTGCATTTCGGGCCGACACCGAAGGGCATGAACGGCAAGGGCGAGGAAGCGCATATCGGCTGCCTGGTCGCCGTGGACGACGTCGAGCCCTGGCACGCCGAGTTCAAGGCGGCCCTGCGTGCGCGCTACGGAAAGATCCCCAGCAAGGGGGTCCCGCGGATCACGCGATTCCGGCCGGGGCAGACGCGGTTCAGCGTGGTCGACCCGGTCGGCAACACCATCATCTACGTCCAGCGCGACGAACCCGACCCCGAATACGGCGGGTCGAAGCGGCTCGAGGGCCTGGCGCGGGTGCTCGACAATGCCCGCATCTTCCGTGACTCCAAGACCGACGACGCGACGGCGGCGCGTGCCATCGAAACCGGACTGCGCCGCCACGGCGCGACGGCCACACCCGTCGAACGGGCCCGGGCACTGGCCATGCTCGCCGAAATCGCCGCGGCCGCAGGCGATTCCGAGCGCGTCACCGATCTGCTGGCCCAGATCGAGGAGCTGGGCCTCGGGGACCGCGACCGGGCCGCGATCGCTGATGATCTGGCCGCGATCGCCGACGCACAGGAGTAGGGAGGCTCAGGCGGGTGGTGCGCCGACAATGCGCAGCGCTATCGCCGCGTAGTCCGCGCCGATCTCGTCGGGGGTGCGGCGGTAGCCCTTGGTGTACCAGCGGGAGGTGTCGACGCACAGGGACATCAGCGCCAGTGTGGTCGCGTGCGTGTCGGGCACGTCGAAGGTGCCCTCGGCGACTCCTTCGGCGACGAGATCGCGCAGCTGTCGGTGGATGGCGAGTTGGATGTCGATGACCTCGGCTCGGTGCTCGGGGGTCAGGTCGCCGAGGTGATGCAGCACGACCTTCACCGAGGCGGCGTGGTCGGCGTGCCAGACGGTGAGGTCGCGGACCACGGCGGTCAGGTGGTCGGCGGCGGTGCCCGGTCCGGCCGCGGCGGCCGTGGCCACCTGCTGGGTCAACCGCATGGACGACAGCGAGATGCGGTAGAGCACTTCCTCTTTGGAGCCGAAGTGCACGTACAGGCCCGCGGGGCTGAGGCCGGCGCGGGCCGCGATATCGCGGGTGGTGGTGGCGTGGAAGCCGCGTTCGGCGAAGGCGTCGATGGCGGCCAGGAAGATCCGGCGCTGGCCCTCGGGGAAGCGGCGTTGGGACAGCTCGAGATGCGCCACCGCGGCGGTGTCGCGGCCGTCGGTCTCGGCATTCGGCGCTACGTCGCGCGCGGCGTCGGTCGTCACGTCGTCGTTACCCATCGAACGAGTATCTCCCAGTGAATGTTTCACCCTGCCACCGGCCGGGCTCGAGGTCGGGCCCGGCCGGTCGACGGGTGTTCAGGCGTCGATTTCGATGTCGGTGGTGGGAATGGCCTGGCAGGGGAGGCAGGTGTTGTCGTCGAGGTGATCGGTGTCGACGTGATGGCCGACGGTGCCGCTGCGGACGGTGCACAGGCAGCTTTCGCATTGACCGACGCGGCAGCCGCTGGGCAGTGCCAGGCCGGATTTCTCGGCGAGTTCGAGTAGGGTGCCGTCGCGCTCGGTCCAGGTGAGTTCACGCTCGGATCGAACGAAACGCACTGTGTGACGGGAATTCTCGGGGGTGACGAGGGTGGGTGTGGGTGCGGTGAAGCGTTCGGAGAAGATCTCCCAGCGGGGTACGCCCCGGGCCCGGAGGCCGGCGGTGACGGTCTCGAGCATCGGGGTCGGGCCGCAGAGGTAGAAGCGGGCGCGGCGGTCGATCAGGTCGGCGTCGATGTCGGCGGCGCGCACGATGCCGTGCAGGTCGTAGTCGATGCCGTGTCGGTCCCGGTCCAGCGGGTGGCGGTAGTGGGTGATCAGGCGCAGCCGAGGCCCGATCGCCGCAGTGAGTTCGCGCAGTCGGTCCCGGAACGGGTGGTCGGCGGAATTGGCCACACCGTAGTGAAGGACAACCTCGGGGACGGTTCCCCCGGTGGCGGCCAGGGTTTCCAGGTAGGACAGGAATGGCGTGATCCCGATGCCGCCCGCGATCGCCACCACCGGATGGTCGCAGTCGGTGGGGATGAGGAAAGACCCTGCGGGACTGCGTACTTCGAGGCGATCTCCCGGTCGCAGATCGCCGTGCACGTAGCCGGAGAAGACACCGCCGGGAACATGGCGGATCGCCAGCCCGTAGCTGTCACGACCTGCCTCGAAAGCCGGTCCGGTCAACGAATAGGTGCGCACTGCCTCCGCATCACCGTCCTCGCCCAGCGGTTTCACCGCACGAACGGTCAGGTGCTGGCCCGCGCGGTAATCCGGCAGCGGTCCGCCGTCGCCGGGTATCAGGCGCAGTGCTCGAATACCCGCGCTGACGGTCTCGGCGGTCTCGACGGTGAAGGTCCGCTCGCCCGCCCAGCTGTCCTCGGCGCGTGCGGGCCGTATCTGGCAGGTCGTCGACCGCAGGGGGACCGAGCCCGAGAGCGGATCGGCGCGGTCGTCGTCGATGAGCAGGTTGTAGTTGCTGCCTTCGGCGGTCAGCGGGTCCGCGCCGGGCAGGCCCAGATCGGGATTGGACTGCCACCAGCCGTATTCGGCGACCACCACGTCCGGATGCAGGGTCGCGTCGAGACGGGCCCGCATCCGTACGCTCCCGATACGGGTGGACATCACGACCCACTGCCCGTCGGTGATGCCGCGGGCGACGGCGGCCCGCGGGCTCAAATCCAGGCGCGGGTCGGGACTGCGGCGGCGCAGGGAGTTGATCTGGCGGTGCTGGCTGTGGCAGAAGTAGCCGTTCTTCGCGCAGGTGAGCACGAGCGGATACGCGGCGTCGGGAGCGAGCGGCGCGGTGTATTCCGGAACCGGTGAATAGCCGTGCGCGGCAAGCCGTTCGCTGTAGAGCTCGACGCGTCGTGTCGGTGTTGCGAACCCGGACGCCTCGTACTTGCGGTAAGCGCGCGGCAGCCGAACCCGGACTCCGCCCGGCTGTGCGCGCAGCTGGGCGGCCGTGTAGCCGAGCGGTGCGAGCTGATGGTCCCAGCCCGCCTCGAGATCGCCGCCGAAGAACAGTTCACCCAGGCCCAGGCGGGTGGCCAGATCGAAGACCACCTCGGTGTCGGAGCGGGATTCCCCGACCGGCTCGACCATGCGCGGGCGCAACTGCACCTGCTCCTGGGCGCGGTGGTCGGCCTCGAAACCGATCCGCAGCGCCTCGTGCTCCCAGGCGCTGTTGACCGGCAACAGGAAATCGGCGTAGCGGGCCGTCGGGTTCTCGAACAGGTCGAGATGCACGTGAAAGTCCAGGCCCGCCAGGGCACGGGCCGTGCGTGCGGAATCCGGTTGGGAGAGTAGGAGATTGGATCCGAAGCCGACCAGTGCGCGCACCCGGTAGGGCTCGCCGTCGAGCACCGCCCGGCACAGGTCGCGCGCGGTGATCCACCCGCTCGCGGGTGGACCCAGCGGCCGCTGCGCCAGTCCCAGGGTCTTGGCGCGCTGTTCGGGCGCGAGCTGGTTGGCGCGATCGGAGACGGTGTTGACCGCGGGGCGGGGCAGCATCACATTGCCGCCGGGCGCGTCGAAGGACCCGGTGAGGGCGAACAGGGTGGCGATGGCGCGATCGGTCTGAGTCGCGTTGGCGTGCTGGCCGATTCCGGTCCAGCCGTAATAGGACACCGCGTCGGCGTGCGCGATGTCGTCGGCGAGTGCGGCGATATCGCCCTCACCGACCCAGGTTTCGCGCGCGACCCGCTCCACCGGCCAGTCCCGGCACGCCCGCGCGTAGTGCTCGAACGCCGGTGCGCAGGTGACGAGCCCGGCGCGGGTGGGCAGGCGGCGCGTGCCGAACAGGGCGAACCGTTGCGGTGCCCGCGCCGCGGTCGCGGTGTCGTACGGGGCGGGCGCGCCGTCGACCTCGTCCCAGACCACGTAACCGGTTGTGTCGGGCCAGATCTCGGCGGCCCGCAGCAGTCGTCCGGTATCCGCGCGGACCAGCAGCGGTGCGTTGGTCCAGGCCCGCACGAAGCGCTCGTCGAAGCCGTTGCCGTCGATGAGGCGTCCGGCCAGTCCCAGCGCCAGCGCGGCATCGGTGCCCGGGCGCACCCGCAGCCAGTGGTCGGCGCCGAGTGCGGTCGTGGAGCGGCGCGGATCGATGACCGCCAGCCGCGCCCCGCGCGCCCGCGCCTCGCCGAGCGCGGCCGACTGCGCCAGCCAGGTCTTGGCCGGGTTGAAACCCCACATGACCGCCAGATCGGTGTTCGCGTACTCCGGCACCGGCAGGCCCGCGCCGAAGGTGAAGCCGTGCGCGACATCCTTGTGCCAGTTGCAGATCTCGGTGCTGTACACCGTGTTCGGGCTGCCGAACCCGTGCACGAACCGTTCGATCCATTCCGTGGCATCCGACAGCGACGTCCCCGAGGGTGTCGACAATGCGAACGCCACCGCCTCCGGGCCGTCCTGCGCGGCGATCGCGCGCAACCGGGCGGCGATCTCGGCCAGCGCCTGGTCCCAGCTCACCGGCTCCCATCCCGGATCCGGATCGGTCTTGGGGCGCGTGCGCCGCAGCGGCCGGGTCAAACGCCCGGTGCCGTGCACGAGCTCGGGGACCGAACGCCCCTTGGGGCACAGGGCTTTTCCCGTCGGGTGCGCCCCGTCGGGCCGGACCCCGGTCAACCGGCCGTCCTCGACGGTATAGATTGCGCCGCACCGCGACTTGCAGAGCGTGCAAAAGCCAGCGATCTCCACCCGTTCAGGCTACGAGGCCGCCGCGGCCAATCCTATGGACGAATGCCCCGATCGCCCGGCGGCCACCACGGCCGGACACCGGGCCGAATCAATGTCCCTGGAACGGGGAATTGATGGTGGAGAAGTACTGGATCGCGGCGGCGATGGCGACCGGGGCGGTCACGAACAGCTGGCCGGCGAGCGTGCCGAGGAAGCCGACGGTGGCCGCGCCGAGCACGCAGCCGCCGAGCGGGCCCGCGCCGAACAGGGTGAGCAGCGCGCCGGTGGCCACCAGGCCGACACCGGCGCCGACCGCGCAGCCCACCGCCGCGCCGCCGATGCCGCCGACCAGGGTGCCCAGGGTCGCGCCCATGCCGATGGTGTCGCGCAGGCGGTTCCACGCCACCTGCTCGCGGTCGTACTGGGTCTTCCAGGGGGCTTGGTCCTCGTAGGGCAGCGCGACGGGCCGGTACACCGCGTGCACCTCGTCGAACTGCGGGGTCAGGGTGGCGGTGCGATCGGTGATTCGCGCGGCGATCGGGAAGACGAAATCGTCCACGCGGAAGGACAATTCGGTGCCCGCGAGCACGGTGCCGTCGGCGGCCTTGATGGTGAACACGCCCTTGTCGACACCCATCGATCCGGCGTCGGTGCGAATCACCATGGTGCCGTCCTCGGCGGCATTGGCGACGTAGTTCACCGGGGCCGGATCGGCGGTGGCCGGGGCGGCGTGAGCCGTTCCGCAACCGATGACGGCCGAGCCGATCAACAGGGCGGAGGTGGCGGCGATTTTCCTCATCAGCGGGTCCTTCACGAGCAGTCACTAAGCGGGCGCTTAGTTCGCCGAGACGTTAGCTGGATCACAGCTCTGTGGTCAAGCCCACAGTGGGAACCGCGCGGTTATGAACTCCGGGTGTCGTCTCCTTTGGCCTCCTGCGCTTGCCTTTCGGTGACCGCGTGGGAGTGTGCGCCCCACCCGACATGCGCTTCGGCGCGCATGCGCTCGACCATGTGCGGATAGTGCAATTCGAACGCCGGTCGCTCGGATCGGATGCGGGGCAGTTCGTAGAAGTTGTGGCGCGGCGGCGGGCAGGAGGTCGCCCACTCCAGGGAGTTGCCGTAGCCCCACGGATCGTCCACGGTGACGACTTCGCCATAGCGGTAGGAGCGGAAGACATTCCAGAGGAACGGCAGCATAGATGCGCCGAGGATGAACGACCCGATCGTGGACACGGTGTTGAGCGCGGTGAATCCGTCAGTGGGCAGATAGTCGGCGTAGCGGCGCGGCATGCCCATGTTCCCCAGCCAGTGCTGGGCCAGGAAGGTCAGGTGAAAGCCCAGGAAGGTGGTCCAGAAGTGCCACTTGGCCAGGCGTTCGTCGAGCAGGCGGCCGGTGATCTTGGGGAACCAGAAATAGATGCCCGCGAAGGTCGCGAACACCACCGTGCCGAAGAGCGTGTAGTGGAAGTGGGCGACGACGAAATAGGTGTCGCTGATATGGAAGTCGAGCGGCGGCGCGGCCAGCAGGACCCCGGACAGGCCGCCGAACAGGAAGGTCACCAGGAAGCCGAGGGAGAACAGCATCGGCGATTCGAAGGTGAGCTGCCCCTTCCACAGGGTGCCGATCCAGTTGAAGAACTTCACGCCGGTGGGGACGGCGATGAGGAAGGTCATGAACGAGAAGTACGGCAGCAGAACGGCTCCCGTGGCATACATGTGGTGCGCCCACACCGCAATCGACAGGGCCGCGATCCCGAGCGTCGCGTAGACCATGCCGGTGTAGCCGAACAGCGGCTTGCGGGCGAACACCGGGAAGATCTCCGAGACGATGCCGAAGAACGGCAGCGCGATGACATACACCTCGGGATGGCCGAAATACCAGAACAAGTGCTGGAAAAGCATGGTCCCGCCCGCGGCCGGGTCGTAGATGTGCCCGCCCAGATGCCGGTCGTAGTACAGCGCCAGCGCGGCCGCGGTGAGCAGTGGAAAGACCAGCAGCACAAGGAAACTCGCGACGACGACATTCCAGGTGAAGATGGGCAGCCGGAACATGGTCATGCCCGGGCAGCGCAGGCACACGACGGTGGTGAGCATATTGACCGCGCCGAGAATGGTGCCCAGACCCGACACGCCCACCCCGACAATCCACATGTCCGCGCCGACACCGGGGGAATGGATCACATCCGACAGCGGCGTATAGGCGGTCCACCCGAAATCGGCAGCGCCGCCGGGGGTTACGAAGCCCGCGGTCGCCAGGGTCGCGCCGAAGGCATAGAACCAGTAGCTGAGCGCGTTCAAGCGCGGGAACGCCACATCGGGTGCACCGATCTGCAAGGGCAGCAGGATATTCGCGAAGCCGAAGATGATGGCGGTCGCGTAGAACAGCAGCATGATGGTGCCGTGCATGGTGAACAGCTGATTGAACTGCTCGGGCGAGAGGAACTGCATACCGGGGCGCGCGAGTTCGGCCCGCATGAGCAGCGCCATCACACCGGCGATCAGGAAGAACGCCATCGATGTCACCAGGTACATCGTGCCGAGCACCTTGGGGTCGGTCGTGGTGACCAGCTTGTACAGCAACGATCCCCGCGGACCTCGCCGCGCCGGATAGGGACGCGAAACGGGAAGGGGTAGTTCGGATTTCGGTGAGACTGCGGTCACCAACATCCTCCTGGCTCGGGTGCGGGTCCGCGCGCCGAAGGAGGCGCGAGGACGAGGTGTGAAGCACGAACAGCCGCACGCTACTAACCGATGTAGTAGTTGGAGAATCCCTCCGAGCAGGGTCGATGACCTTCAGCGCGCGATCGGGGACCTTGGTCTACGCGCCGTGGGACCCCGGGCCGGCGTGTCGACCCGGGGCGCCCGCGCTCAGGCCGCGCGGGTGAGCACCAGCGGGTCCGCGTCGGTGATGGCGATGGTGTGTTCGGAGTGGGCGGTGCGGGAGCCGTCGGCCGAGCGCAGGGTCCAGCCGTCGGGGTCGGTGACGATGCGGTCGGTGGTGCGGGCGAACCAGGGTTCGATGGCGAGGGTGAGGCCGGGGCGCAGGCGGTAGCCGCGGCCGGGGCGGCCGGAATTGGGGACGTGGGGGTCCTCGTGCATGGTGCGGCCCAGGCCGTGGCCACCGAATTCGGTATTGATGGGGTAGCCCGCGGCGTGGGCGACGGCGGCGATGGCGGCGGACAGGTCGCCGATCGTATTGCCCGCGTGAGCGACGGCGATGGCCGCGTCGAGGGCGTCCTCGGTGGCGCGGATCAGGCGCACGTCTTCCGGGTCGGGGGTGCCGACGATGGTGGTGATCGCCGAGTCGGCGACCCAGCCGTCGAGGCTCACGGCCAGATCCATGGTCAGCACATCGCCGTCGCGCAGGGCGTAGTCGAACGGGAGGCCGTGCAGCACGGCGTCGTTGACCGAGAGGCAGACGGTGTTGCGGAACGGGCCGCGACCGAACGAGGGGGAGTAGTCCCAGTAGCAGGAGACCGCGCCGCGCTGGCGGATGCGTTCGCGCACAAGGGCTTCCAGTTCCAGTAGGTTCACCCCGATCTGGGCCTTGTCGCGCAGTTCGGCCAGGACCTCGGCCACGAACTGTCCGGTGACGCGCATGCGTTCGATCTCGGCGGGGCTCTTGAGCTCTACCATCACAACCTCTTTCGTTCGGTATTTTAATACCAGCGTAGCGGGTTGCGGTATTTAAATACCAGACGTAGGGTGGCGGCATGGTTCGACTGCCGCTCACGCCCGCTCAGCTCGAGGCCGGTCGCCGGTTGGGTGCCGCGCTGCGTGCCGCGCGCGGCGACCGGGATCTGCTGGACGTGGCCGCGAACGCGGGCATTTCACCGGAAACACTGCGGAAGATCGAATCGGGGCGGCTGCCCACCCCGGCCTTCGGGA
This sequence comes from Nocardia sp. CDC153, assembly GCF_035818515.1. Taxonomy (NCBI): domain Bacteria; kingdom Bacillati; phylum Actinomycetota; class Actinomycetes; order Mycobacteriales; family Nocardiaceae; genus Nocardia; species Nocardia sp. CDC153. The sequence continues at coordinate 427,280 of NZ_JAYKYU010000004.1, forward strand.
CCGTCGTGGCGCTGAGCCGCACCCTCGGCATTCCGCTCGAGGAGTTGGCCGACATCTGGCAGCCGAGCGTGGCGCACCGCTCGGCGTCCTGACCCACTGCCGCGCCCGGACCCGGCTCGGCGTTGCGGTCAGTCGACGGTCAGCTCCACCGGCACCGCGATCACGTCGACCATCGCCCCATTGCGCAGCACCGTCACCGGCAGGGACCGGCCGATGGCGTCGGCGAACAGCTGCCGCTGAATGCCCTGCGCGTCACGGATTTCCGTGCGCGCGATGCTGAGCACCAGGTCCCCACGCCGCAATCCGGCCCGCTCGGCCGGACCGCCGCGCACCACCTCGACAATGCGCAGACCCGCATCCTGCCCGGTGCGCGCGGCCACCGCTGTCGGCAGCGGTGCGGGCACCCCGACCACCCCGAGATAGGCGCGCCGCACCCGCCCCTCGGTGAGCAGGGTGCTGATGATCCGCCGCGTGGTGGCGTTGATCGGAATGGCCAGTCCCAGCCCGATTCCCGCCACCGCCGTATTGATCCCGACCACGCGTCCGGCCGAATCCGCCAGCGCCCCACCGGAATTGCCGGGGTTGAGGGCGGCGTCGGTCTGGATCACGTCCTCGATCACCCGCGCAGCGCGCCGATTGCCCACCGGCACCGAGCGACCCAGCGCGCTCACCACCCCGGCGGTCACCGATCCGGCCAAACCGAGCGGACTGCCGACGGCCACGACCAGTTGGCCGACCACCAGCCGGTCGGCGTCCCCGAGTACCACCGCCCGCGGTGCGCCCCCGCGGGCGCGAATCACCGCCAGGTCCGAGAGCGGATCCACGCCCACCACATCGAATTTCGCTTCCAGCCCGTCCGCGAACACCACGGTCCCATTGCTCGCCTCGCCCACCACGTGCGCGTTGGTGAGCAGGAAACCGTCGTCGGTGAACACCACCGCCGAGCCGCCGCCGCGGCGGGTCTGCACACTGGCCACGTGCGGGGTCACCGATTTGGCGACCGCGATCACGGTGCGCGAGTAGGAGTCCAGCGCCGCGGCGTCGGGGGTTCCGAAGCCGGGTTGGGCGACCGGCTCGGGGTTCGCGTTCTCGTCCATCGACGAGAGGGCAGCTTCGTCGTCCACGACGACCACCATCCCGATTACATGATTACATTGCTCTGGCACCAGGATGCGCGCGCATCGGGCATCGCGACAACCGGTTCGCCGACAGCGCAACCGCGTTCAGCGGATGGTGTATTTCAGGTGGGTGACGCGGGTGCCGGGAATGATCTCCGGATCCTCGAGCAGCACGGGCGCATTGCCCAGCGCGCCGAACAGCGGGACGCCGCCGCCGAGCAGCACCGGCACGATATCGACCGAAATCTCTTCCAGCAGGCCCTGTTCCAGGCATTGGCGCGCGATGTCGCCGCCGCTGACGCCGACCAGCTTGTCTCCGGCGATACCGCGCGCGACATCGATGGCCGCCTTCACGCCACCGGTGACGAACGTGAATGGGGCGTCGGGGTGGTCGGCGATCCACTGCTCGGGCACGGTGTGGGTGACCACCACGATGGGCTTGTCGGCCGGGTGGATGCCGCCCCAGCCGTCGGTCAGGGTGAACAGTCGCTTGCCGACCACGTAGACGCCGACGCTGTCGAGCCAGTTCTGCAGGTAGGCGGCATCGGAGGGGGTGAGGTTGAACGGGATCTCGGGATGGGTGCTGGCGATGGGGACATCACCGCTCTGGTACCAGGCGAACAGGTGCTCGAACCCGGTTTCGCCGGGGCCCGCGATGAAGCCGTCGAGGGACATGCTCGCGCCGGTGACTACCTTGCTCATGGTCTTACTCCTTCATGTGTGGAAGGAAACGGCGAGGATTGCCGTCTCTGCGATGAAGTCGGAGCCGGTATCGGGGAATCATCGTTTATCTCGAGAGAATTTTCGCCGAACTCTTGGCGCGCAACGGTTTCGCGCCCGAGCATCGCCGACGCGGGGATGATGGACGCAGATCCAGGCACGACAGGGGCGCGGCGATGGTCGAGATCGAGGTGCGAGAGCTGGCTCGGGGGCAACTGCGCCAGGCGGCGGGGGTGCTCGGGCGCGGAATGCGTGACAACCCGATCAATCGGGCCGCGTTCGCGGCGGATTCGGGGCGGCGGGAACGGGCGTTGACCAGGTTCTTCCGTCCGGCCGTGCACGGGTTGGCCGGGCGCGGGACCGTGGGCGGGGCGCTGCGGGAGGGGCGGGTTGTCGGGGTGTGCGGTATGGCCCCGCCGGGTCGCTGTCACACGACGCCGGGGGAGAAGGCGCGGATTCTGCCCACGGTCGTGCTGGGCACCCCACCGGGTACGACCGGGCGGGTGGTGCGCTGGAGTACCGCGTGGGCACAGCGCGATCTGGCCGAACCGCATTGGCATCTGGGGCCGGTGGCGGTCGATGCCGGTCTGCAAGGGCTGGGCATCGGGACGATGATGCTCACCGATTTCTGTGCGCGCGTGGACGATCGGGGCGCGGCGGCCTACCTCGAAACCGACAAGCCCGAGAACGTGCGGTTCTACGAGCGATTCGGCTTCTCCGTCATCGACGAGGCCGAGGTGCTGGGCGTGCCGAACTGGTTCATGCGCCGACCGCGCATGTAGTGCGCGCCGCGGCGTTTGCGCTGCTCGAGCGGGTGCGAAAAAAATTTCGAGAAATTTCGCGGTGGATGTCGAGAACCTGTCGGCGGCTTCGTCCCTGGTGCATGGAACCGAACGAGATCACCGAAATCCTGAACCGTCCGCTCAGCCAGGAACTGCTGGCCCGCGACCTGACCCGCCTGGCGTATGTCGCCACCGACGGCACCCCGCGCAGCATCCCCATCGCCTTCCACTGGAACGGCACCGAGATCGTGCTGTGCACCAGCAAGAACGCCCCGAAACTGCACGCGCTGCGCAAGAACCCGATGGTCGCGCTGACCATCGACACCGAGGTGCATCCGCCCAAGATCCTGCTCATTCGCGGTCGGGTCGAGTTGGATGTCGTGGACGGCATTCCGTGGGAGTACCTGCAGATGAACGGCAGCTATGAGATGACCGCCGAGCAGCGCGTCGAGTGGGAGGCCGAGGTGCGCTCGCTCTATGACGGCATGGTCCGCATTGTCGTCACCCCGACCTGGGCCAAGCTCATCGACTTCGACACCACCCTGCCCAGCGCAGTCGAGGAACTGGTCCGCGAACGCGCCGAACGCCAAGACGCCTGAGATCGATTCCGGCCAGAATGGCCCTACACACACCAGGAGAAGACAATGGCCAAATACCTGCTGCTCAAGCACTACCGGGGCGCACCGGCCTCGGCCAACGACATCCCGATGGATCAGTGGACCCCCGACGAGGTCAGCGCCCACATCAAATACATGCAGGACTTCGCCAACCGGCTCGTGGACACCGGCGAGTTCGTCGACGAGTTGGCCCTCACCCCGCAGGGCAGCTTCGTCACCGCCGACGCCGACGGCCGTCCGATCACCGATGGGCCGTTCGCCGAGACCAAGGACCTGATCGCGGGCTTCATGGTGATCGACGTCGAATCCCATGAGCGCGCCCTCGAACTGGCCGCCGAACTGTCCCTGGCGCCGGGCGCGGGCGGCAAACCGATTCACGAGTGGCTCGAACTGCGGCCGGTGCTGTCCTCGCTGCCCGTCGTGACCGAATGAACGAGGCGCTGCTGCGGGAGCTCGTGCCCGCGGTGATCGGTGTCCTGGTCCGGCGCGGAGCCGATTTCGCGTCGGCCGAGGACGCCGTGCAGGAGGCGCTGGTGCGCGCGGTGGAAACCTGGCCGCAGGATCCGCCGCGCGATCCGAAAGGCTGGCTCGTCACCGCCGCCTGGCACAAGTTCCTCGATGCCACCCGGGCCGAAAACTCCCGGCGTGGAAGGGAACTCGCGGTGGAGGCGGAGCCGGAGAGCGGGCCGGTCTCGGGGACCGACGACTCGCTGTGGCTGTATTTCCTGTGCGCGCATCCGTCGCTGTCGCCCGCCTCGGCGGTGGCATTGACGCTGCGGGCGGTCGGCGGTCTCACGACGCGACAGATCGCGAATGCCTACCTGGTGCCGGAAGCGACCATGGCACAACGGATCAGCCGCGCCAAGAAGCGCCTGTCCGGTCTGCCGTTGAATCGGCCCGGCGATCCGGCGACGGTCCTGCACGTGCTCTACCTCGTGTTCAACGAGGGCTACAGCGGCGATATCGACCTAGCGGCCGAGGCGATCCGCCTCACCCGCCAACTCGCCGCCGCCACCGACGAACCCGAGGCGGCGGGGCTGCTGGCGCTCATGCTGTTACATCACGCCCGCCGCGCCTCCCGTCTCGGCCCGGACGGTCGGCTGATCCCACTCGCGGCGCAGGACCGATCCCTATGGGACACCGGCCTTATCGCCGAGGGGGTGATGATCCTCCAAGCGGCCCTGTCCCGCGATCGCCTCGGCGAATACCAAGCCCAAGCCGCGATCGCCGCCCTGCATGCCGATGCCCCGACCGCCGCCGACACCGATTGGGTGCAGATCGTGGAGTGGTACGACGAACTGCTGCGATTCACCGACAACCCCGTGGTCCGCCTCAACCGCGCCGTGGCTGTCGGCGAGGCGGATGGGCCGCAGGCGGGCTTGGCGGAACTGAAGGCTTTGGATCCGAATCTGCCGCGCTATACCGCGGTTCGCGCCTACCTGCTCGAACGGACCGGGGACCTCGAACAGGCCGCCCAGCTGTATGTCGAGGCCGCCCACACGGCCACCAGCATGCCCGAACGCGACCACCTGACCCGCGAGGCGGCCCGACTCCACCAACTCCTCCGCCGCTGATCGGCAGCCACCCTGGCGATCACCTATTTCGTGATCGCTTGCCGCGCAACGCCGACACCGATATGACGACCAGCATGGCGGGCAGCACGAACAAGTTCAGAAGGATCAGATAGGTGCCGGTATGGAAGAAGAACGCGAGATAGATCCAGTAACCGACACACAAACTGCCGCACGCCGCATTGGCCGAGCGCCACCACCAATCCAGAGACCGCGGGATGGCCAACGCCAGCAGAACGATCCCACTCACCAGCAGCAGCGCCAGATACCACAGCGGTGGGGGCCCATCGATGTGCGGGACGGGGGTCATAGCTTCTTCCTACGCCGACGGTCCCTTGATTCTTCGCCGCAGATCGCAACGTAGGCAAGATGTTCCATGGCCGCCAGCCAAGGAGTATCGGGCTAGGTGGCCTGGCTGACCGAGGACATGTGGAAGTCGGGGATGCGCAGCGGTGGCATGGCGGTTCGGGTGAACCAGTCCTTCCATTCGCGGGGGAGGGTGATTTCGGTGCGGCCCGCCTCGGTGACTCGGCGCAGGAGGTCGAGGGGGCTTTCGTTGAAGCGGAAGTTGTTGACCGCGGCGGTGACTTCGCCGTTTTCGACCAGGTAGACGCCGTCGCGGGTGAGGCCGGTCAGGAGCAGGGTCGCGGGGTCGACCTCGCGGATGTACCAGAGGCAGGTCAGCAGCAGGCCGCGTTCGGTGTTGGCGATCATGTCCGGGAGGGTGGCGTCGGTGCCGCCGGTCATGAGCAGGTTCTCGCCGGGAACCGTGACGGGAGCGTCGAATTCGGCGGCGGTGGCGCGCGGGTAGACCAGGGATTCGATGACGCCCGCGCCGATCCAGTCGGTGCGCTGGGCAGTCAGGCCGTTGTCGAAGACCGACAGCGACTCCGAGGACGACGGGGTCGCCACGAACGGCCGGTACTCCAGGCCGGTGGCGGCCGGATCGGAGTAGAGGGTGAGGGGAATGTCGGTGAGGCGCTCGCCGATTCGGGTGCCGCCCGCGCGGGAGAAGGCGGTGTGGCCCTCGTGTGCGCCGCGGCCCTCCATGGTCCAGGCCATGTAGATCATGAGGTCGGCGACCGCCGAGGGCGGGAGCAGGGTTTCGTAGCGGCCCGCGGGCAGCTCGACGCGGCGCTTGCTCCAGTCCAGGCGGCGGGACAGCTCGGCGAGCAGTCCGGGGGTGTCGACGTCGGTGAAATCGGTGGTGCCGGTGCCGACCCAGGCGCTGGCCAGCTCCGCGCCCGCGCCGCGCTTGCCATTGATCTCGACCGAACCGGTCGGCTGCACCCAGCGTCGCCGCACGCCGGTGGAGGTGCCCAGCCAGGTGGAGTGCATCTGGTGGTGGGCGAAACCGTAGAGGCGGTCCGCGCCGTCGAATCCGGTGGCGAGATCGCTTGCCAGCGCAGTGAACACGCCGATATCGGTGGTCGCCGGATCGCCCGCCCAGTCCAGGCGCTGGTCCGCGGCGTCGACGACGGCGTCCGGGTTCAGCAGCGGCATGGCGTCGCGCGCGGGTTCGGCGGTGCGCGCGGCCTCCTCGCTGGCGCACACCACGGCCTCGATATCGGCCGGATCCACACTGGTGGAACTGACACTGCCCACGCGGGCGGCATTCGGTCCATCCCGGAACACCGAGACGACCGCCCAGTCCCGCGCCACCGAGGAACCGTTGGTGGTCATGGAATTTCCGGCCCAGCGCAGCGACGCCTCGTGCGCGTCGGTGACGATCACCACGGCCTCGTCCGCGCGGGACGATCGCAGCGCGCGTTCGACGACCTCGGGGGCGGGGAGCACACTCACCGTTGTCGGTCCTTTCGTGGAGAAGATGCTGCCTACTGCCCGGCTTCGGCGCGGGTATTGAGAATGTTGATGCCGCGCACCAGGACCGACGGGCAGCCGTGCGAGACCGCGGCCACCTGTCCGGGCTGCGCCTTGCCGCAGTTGAACGCGCCGCCCAGCACCCAGGTGGACGGGCCGCCGACCGCTTCCATCGAACCCCAGAAGTCGGTGGTGGTGGCCTGGTAGGCGACATCGCGCAGCTGCCCGGCCAACTCGCCATTGCGGATACGGAAGAAACGCTGGCCGGTGAACTGGAAGTTGTAGCGCTGCATATCGATCGACCAGGACCTGTCGCCGACGATGTAGATGCCGTTCTCCACGCGGGAGATCAACTCGGCGGTGCTGGTGTCGTTGACCGGATCCGGTTGCAGCGACACGTTCGCCATGCGCTGGATCGGGACGTGGTGGGCGGAGTCGGCGTAGGAGCAGCCATTGGAGCGTTCGAGTCCCAAGCGGGGCGCGAAGACTCGGTCGAGCTGGTAGCCGACGAGAATGCCGTCGCGCACCAGATCCCACTGCTGTCCGGCCACACCCTCGTCATCCCAGCCGACGCTGGCCAGGCCGTGCTCCTGGGTGCGGTCACCGGTCACGTGCATGATCGGGGTGCCGTATTTCAGTTTGCCGAGCTGGTCGGGGGTGGCGAAAGAGGTGCCCGCGTAGGCGGATTCGTAGCCGATGGCGCGGTCGTACTCGGTGGCGTGGCCGATGGACTCGTGAATGGTCAGCCACAGATTCGTCGGGTCGATGACCAGATCGGTGGGACCGGCCTGCACGGTCGGGGCCTTCACCTTCTCGGCCAGCCACTCCGGAATCTGGGCGAGTTCGCCTGTCCAGTCCCAGGTTCCGTCCGCGCCGGTCACATACTCCCAGCCGCGACCGGCCGGGGCGGCGAGGGTGCGCATGGTCTCGAACACGCCCGCCGACGGGTCGACGGTGATGGCCTCGAGTTGCGGGTGCAGGCGCACCCGCTGCTGGGTGATGCGGGAGCCGAAGGTGTCGGCGTAGAAGGTCTGTTCCTTGACCTGCAGCACCGACGCGGTGACGTGGTCCACACCGTCGGCGGCCTTCAGGCGTTCCGAATAGTCCAGCAGCAGCGCCACTTTCTCCGGGGTCGGGACGGAGAAGGGGTCGACGTCGTAGGCCGAGACGTACTGCGCGTCGGTGTAGATCGGCTCGTCCGCCAGCTCGACGCGTTCGCGATTGAGTGCCCGCAGCGTCGTGGCCACGGTCACCGCCTGCCGGGCCACCTGGGCGGCGGTGTCGACGGTCAGGTCGGCGTGCGAGGCGAAACCCCAGGTGCCGTCGACGATCACGCGCACCGCGAACCCGAGATCGGTGCTGTCGGACACCGATTCGACACGCCCGTCACGCAACCTGATGGACTGCTGCACAAGTCGATGCACGCGCAGGTCCGCGTACTCGGCCCCGGCCGCCCGGGCCGCGCTCAGGGCGGCGTCGGCGAGCGCGGACAGCGGCAGCGCGCGGAACTGGTCGTCCACGACGGTGGTAGCGATGCTCACCGAACCAACCTAGAGGCCGACACGCCGAGGGTTCAACAATCGACTCACCCCGAAAGAAAATCACGCCGTGCAAACCTGCATACGCTGCAACAATGCGTGAAGTGCCAACGCGCGCAGCGTGAAACGGCACGCACACGCGCTGGACATGCCACGTTTTGCTGACCGGATGCCGTACTGTCTGCCCGCGTGCCGCCATCCGCACTCCGCGATCGCAAACGGGAACGTACCCGCCGAGCCCTGCTCGAAGCCGCCGTAGAACAGTTCGAGAGCCGAGGATACGAGGCGACCACCGTCGCCGATATCGCGGCCGCCGCCGAAGTCGGCACCAGAACGTTCTTCAACTACTTCGCCAGCAAGGAGGAACTGCTGTTCCCCGAGCCGGACGAAAGAGTGCAGGCCGCCGTGCGCGCCATCGCCACCCGCCGCCCCGGGGAACGCCCCGTCGAGGTGCTGCTGCGCGCCCTGCGCGCCGCCGGCGACAATCCCGGCGACCACCTCGGTGACACCCTGGCCGCGCGCATCGCCGTACTGCGCGCACAGGTTTCGCGCACCGTGCCGGCCGTGTCCGGGCGCGCCGCCTACGCCCAGCTCGCCTCCCAGCAGGAGATCGCGCGGCAGCTGCGCGCCGCCTTCCCCGAGGAGCTCGACGACGTGGGCGCGGCCGCGCTCGTCGGCGCGGTCGTCGGGGCCGTGTCGGGCGCGCTGACCGTGCTGTTCCAGCGGCCCGGGCTCGAGGACGGTGAAGCGCTGCAACGCAAGATCCAGGAGACCACCTCGAAGGTGCTGGCCCCCTGGCTGACTCAACCCGCCCCCGCCCCGCGCGAACTGCCCGGCGAGCAAACCCAATTGCTGCCGGAGGTCCCACTACGCCCCGAGCCCGAGCCGATGCGCCCCATCGGCACGGTCCACCGCCTCACCCAGGAGTCGTTGCCGCGCCCCGGTTTCGACCCCTCCCGCTACCACCCGGTCCGTCAGCCGGAAGACGCTCGCGTCTGATCGTCGACGGGGTTGGGGTCAGCTGCCGAACTGCTGCCAGCCCAGGCGCACGACCATGACGATGACGACGACCAGCAGCACGGCGCGGACGAAACCCGCGCCCTTGGCGATCGCCATGCGCGAGCCGACGATCGAACCGGCGATGTTCGCCACCGCCATGGACAGGCCCAGGGCCCACAGGACATGGCCGGTGCTCGCCAGGAAGATCAGCGAGCCCAGGTTCGAGCCGCAGTTGATGACCTTCGCCATGGCTGCGGCGCGGACGAATTCGGTGCCGAGCAGCGTCGCGAAGGTGATGATCAGGAAGGTGCCGGTGCCGGGGCCGAGTACGCCGTCGTAGAGGCCGATCAACCCCGCGGCCAGGGCCACGACCAGGATCGTCTTGCGGCGGGTCGGGGGATGGGTGGCCATGGTGACCCCGATCGAGGGGCGCATCGTCACGAAGATCGCCACGCCGACGAGCACGACCATCACGATCGGGATGAACAGCCGCTTGTCGATCAACGCGACCGCCGCGGAACCGCAGGCGGCGGCGACCGCGGCGATCGCCGCGCCGGGGAGCAGGACCTTCCAGCGCATCGGGACCTTGCGGGAGAAGGTGAGCACGGCCGCGCTCGTTCCGGAGAAGGCCGCGATCTTATTGGTGCCCAGGGCCGTTTGCGGGGCCAGGCCCGGCAGGACGACGAACAAGGTCGGCAGGACGATCAATCCGCCGCCACCGACCACCGCATCGACCCAACCGGCCGCCGTCGCCGCGGTCAGTAGGACCGCCCAGTCCGCAAGGCTCACAGGCAGACCCAACCAGAAAGGGCCGAGCAAGATCAAACGGTTGAGTGCCGGGGCGGGCGCTTCGCCGCCGCGGCCGTAGGGTGGAGCCGCCGCGACCGTAGGGTGGATGGGTGCGTCGGTTCAGTTTGTGGCTGCGGGGCAAGCCCGTCATCACCGATTCGACCCTGGCCGTGCTGCTGCTGGGCATCGATGTGCTGGCGGTGAGCAACAGCACCTCCAAGGCCAGCTACCTGGTGATGAGTGTGCTGCTGGTGGTGCCGATCGTGTTCCGCCGCACCCATACCCGGGCGGCGGCCATCGGCATGGTGGCACTGTCGGTCGCCACCTCGGTGGTGCACGGCGGTGTCGACGACAAGTCCGTGCATCCCGCGCTGCTGGGGCTCGGCATCATGCTGTACACGCTGGTCGCCTACGTCGGCCGCCGCGAAGGGCTGCTCTATCTCGGCGTGCTGATCCTCGACAGCCTGATCTCGGCGGCGGCCATCGGCAAACCGAGCGGCACCGACATCGCGTTCACCGCGCTCTACTACGCGTTGTGCTGGACGCTGGCCGAATTCGTGGGCGCGCGCCACGCCTACGACGCCGAGGTCGCGGCCCGGCTGGCCGTCGCCGACTACGACCGCGAACGCCGCGCCCACGACGCCGTGGCCGCCGAGCGCACCCGCATCGCCCGCGAACTCCACGATGTGGTCGCCCACGCGGTCAGCGTCATCATCGTGCAGGCCGACGGGGCGCGCTATGCCCTGCGTCAGAATCCGGACGCCGCCGAACAGGCCCTCACCACGATCGCCGGGACCGGCCGGGACGCGCTGCGCGAACTGCGCCGCACCGTCGAGCTGCTGCGCACCGAGCATGCGCCCGAACAACTTCCGCAGCACGGCACCGCGGGCATCGCCAAGGTCGTGGACATGATGCGCAGCGCCGGACTGGACGTGTCGCTGGAACTGTCCGGCGAACTCGACACCGTCACCCCCGAGGTCAGCCTCGGCATCCACCGCATCGTCCAGGAATCGCTCACCAACACCCTGCGCCACGCGGGCCCCGACCCGCACGCCGAGGTCAGCGTCACCCGCCGCGACACCGACGTCCTGGTCGAGATCACCGACTCCGGCGGCCCACCCCTGACCCCGGCCACCCCGAACGGTGCCTGCCCCCACGGATCCACCACCACCGCAACCAAACTCACGGTTGCCGAGCCGGCCCCCACCCGCATCCCCGGCAGCGGCCTGGGCCTGGTCGGCATGCGCGAACGCATGGCCGTCCTCGGCGGCACCCTCACCGCGGGCCGAAACCCCCTCGGCGGCTGGACCGTCCGCGCCACCATCCCCCTCGACCGCGAGTGAGCGCGCGGTACGGATAGGTTGTCAGGGTGCCGATCACCGTTCTAGTTGTCGATGACCAGGAGCTCATGCGCGCGGGATTGCGGATGGTGCTCGGTGCCCACCCCGATATCGACGTGGTGGGGGAGGCCGACAACGGGGCGGCCGCCATCGCGCGAGCCACTGAGCTGCGGCCCGACGTGGTGCTCATGGATGTGCGCATGCCGATCACCGACGGCGTCACCGCGACCGCCCGCATCATCGAATCCGGTTGCGGCAGCCGCGTTCTCGTCATGACCACCTTCGACCTCGACGAGCACGCCCTGGGCGCGCTGCGCGCCGGCGCCAGCGGCTTCCTGCTCAAGGACACCCCGCCCGAGGACCTCATCTCCGCCATCCGCAGCGTCGCCGCCGGAGACGCGGTCGTCTCCCCGAAGGTCACCAAACGCCTCCTCGACCGCCTCATCGCCGACGACCCCGCCGCCGGCCGCGACCCCGGCGTCCTCGACGTCCTCACCGCCCGCGAACGCGAAGTCCTCGAACACATCGCCGCCGGCCGCTCCAACGCCGAAATCGCCGCCGCCCTCTTCCTCTCCGAAGCCACCGTCAAAACCCACGTAGGCCGAGTCCTCACCAAACTAGGCCTCCGCGACCGAGTCCAAGCCGTAGTCCTCGCCTACGAAACCGGCCTAGTCCGCCCCGGCAGCGCCTGAGGGTGTGATCGGGGACGCAGACGGGAGAAAAACGCGAGGCTTGCGCGTTGCATGGGTAGATCGATCGAAAGGATCGCCCGATGGCTGCACTGTTGTTCCTAGCCTGGTTTGTTGCCGAGATCGCCACTCTCATCGTGGTGGGGCATTTCATCGGCGTTTTCCCGACCATCCTGCTGTTGTTGGCGGGGTCGGCTGTGGGGTTGGTGCTGGTGCGGTCGCAGGGGCGGCGGGTGTTTCAGGGGTTTCGGCGGGCCGCGCGGGGTGAGCTCGATCCGGGGACCGCGGTGGCCGATGGGGCGTTGGTCGGTGTCGGCGCGGTGCTGATGTTCGTGCCCGGCCTGCTCACGACCGCCCTTGGTCTGCTGGCTCTACTGCCGGTGACGCGGTTCGTGTTCCGCCCGATCGTCGCGGCCTTCGCCGCGCGCCGCCTGAGCCGGGTCGCCACCGCGGTGGGCCCCTACGGGTACCGCAATGTCGTGATCGACCCCGACGGTGAGGTCATCGACGCCACCGTGGTCACCGAGTACTACGACGACGGTCAGGGCAACGGCCACCGCGCCATCGATCCGCGCTGAGCTTCGATTTGTTTCGTCACCCCGGTTCGTGCGGCCTCAAAGTTGGTCGCGGACCGGGGTGATTACGTTTTCGACCAGCCAAGTCGCCGCTTTGTCCGGGTAGGGCGCACGAAGGCTCAGCACGATATGGGTGAAGCCCGCGTCGATGAGATCCAAGACTGTGCGGCGGGTGGCTGCGGGGTTGTCGTGGTCGACGATGTACTGCACCGAGCGGGTGATGTCGGACGGGTTGCGGCCGAGGGCCGCGCAGTGGGTGTTCAGGACGCGTGAGCGTTCGGTCAGGAAAGCCAGGTCGTTGTGGGGTGGGCCGGGGAGGTTCCACAGATCGGCGTGTGCGGCGATGAGGCGGAGGGTGCGGTCGCCCCAGCCGCCGAGGAGCAGCGGCGGACGGCGGGGCGGTTTGGGTTCGTTGCGGTTGGCTTCGAGGGTGTAGTAGCGGCCGTGGAAGTCGAATTGCGGTTCGGTCCACATGTTTTCGAGGATGCGGATGGTTTCCGCGAGTCGGGCGAGACCCTCGCCGGGGGAGACCAGAGGTAGGCCGTAGGCGGCGTATTCGGCCTCGGCGGGGTTCGGGCCGGGAATGCCGCCGGTGTCGGCGGGCTGGCGGGTGCCGCCGACGCCCAAACCCATGATGAGTCGGCCGCCGGAGATGGCGTCGACCGTGCTGGCGATCTTGCCGAGTACTGCCGGCTCGCGAATTCGATTGCTGGTCACCAGGAGTCCCAGGCGGAGGCGGCGGGTGCGGGCTGCGAGGGCGGCCAGCAGGGTCCAGCCCTCGAGGATCGAGCCGTTCGGGGGACCGGCCAAGGGGAGCAGGTGATCCCAGAGCCAAGCGTCGGCGATCTCGGGCAGCTCGTCGGCTTCCTCCCACACGTGCAGGATGTCGCGGTATTCGACGCGCATGGGGGTGGTCTTGAGGCCGAAACTGATATTCGTCACTCCATCAATCCTACTGATCGTCAGGAGAGCTGACTATCAGTAGGGCGGTAATATTCGTTGCATGGCCTCGCCCACGCCCGATGATGTGCTTCGCTCCCGCCTCGGCTACCTGCTCAAACACGCCTACGCTCGACTGGCCGAGGAGATCGGAACAGCCTTGCGGCCCTTGGGGATCGACAGTCGCGAACTGGCGGTGCTGGTACTGCTCGACGCGACCGACACCCCGCTGTCGCAGCTCGAGGTGGCACAGCGACTCGGGATCGACCGGACCACGATGATGCAATTCACCGACCTCCTCGAGAGCAAAGGACTGCTCGCCCGGCGGCGCAGTCCCGAGGACCGGCGCAAGAACATCGTGGAACTCACCCCGGCCGGTCAGCAGCGATTGGCCGCCGCCGAGCGCCTCCGCGCGGAAGCCGAGGCACGCTTCCTCGAACCGCTCGGCGCGGACGGTTCGAGTCTGATCGAGGCGCTGCGCACACTCACCCGGTGAGCGCGGTCCCTGGATCGACAAGCGCGGCGGCGGATAGCTGCCGCGTGGAATGGTGGGCACAGGTCACAGTCGGTGAGTGCGGTTGCCGGTGTCAGGCGGGAGTGGGGCAGACTGGGCGCTCGTGAGTACCCAGTTGCTTGTCGGCGGTCGGATCTACAGTTCGAGCAATCCTGACGCTACGGCCATGGCCGTGAGTGATGGGGTCGTGGTGTGGGTGGGGTTGGACAAGCCGGGGCGGGCGTTGCATCCGGATGCGGAGGTTGTGGAGCTCGACGGGGCGTTCGTGGCGCCGGGGTTCGTGGATCCGCATCTGCACGTGACGGCGCTGGGGTTGAAGCTGACGGGGCTGGATTTGGCGGGGGCCGGGTCGCTCGGGGAATGTCTTGCGGCGGTGCGGGAATTCGCGGCCGCGCGACCCGAGGGTGTGATCCTCGGGGAGGGATGGGACGAGACGCGGTGGGCCGAAGGGCGTCCGCCGTCGGTGGAGGAGATCGACGCGGCCGCGCCGGGGCGGGCGGTGTATTTGGCTCGGGTGGACGCGCATTCGGCGGTGGCGTCCTCGGCGTTGTTGGATCAGGTCGAGGGGATCACCGAGGCCACCGGATACACGCGGGGTGAGCCGCTGCGGGCTGACGCGCATCACCGGGTGCGGGGGGCGGCGCTGGGCGCGTTGAGCCGGGAGCAGCGCGATGGCGCGCGGCAGGCGGCGCTGGATGCGGCTGCCGCCAATGGTGTTGTGGCCGTGCACGAATGCGCGGGACCCGAGATCTCCGGGGCGACCGACGTGCGCGAACTGCTCGACTTCGCGCACGGTGTCGAGGTGCGCGCCTACTGGGGGCAGGCGGTGCGTACCGCCGATGAGGCGCGCCAGGTGGTCAAGGAACTCGGGGTGCACGCGCTCGGCGGTGACCTGTTCGTGGACGGGGCGATCGGCTCGCACACCGCCTGGCTGCGGCAGCCCTACGCGGACCGCGACACCACGGGCACGTCCTATCTGGACACCGAAACCATTGCGGCCCATGTGCTCGCCTGCACCGAGGCCGGCATCCAGACCGGCTTCCATGTCATCGGCGACGCCGCCATGGACGCGGTCGTCGCCGGATTCGAGCGGGCCGTGGACGCGCTCGGCGGCCCGGCCGTCGCCGCGCGCGGGCACCGCCTCGAGCACGCGGAGATGATCACCCCCGAGCAGATCGCCAAACTCGCCGCCTGGGGCGTGATCGCCAGCGTCCAACCGGGATTCGACGCCGCCTGGGGCGGCCCCGACGGCATGTACGCGCAACGCCTCGGTGCCGACCGCGCCGCCACCTTGAACCCCTTCGCCGCCATGGCTTCCGCGGGCATCTCCCTGGCCATCGGCTCCGACGCCCCGGTGACCGCCCTCGCCCCCTGGGAAGCCTTGCGCGCCGCGGTCAACCACCGCACCCCCGGCCACCAGATCTCCCCCCGCGCCGCCTTCGCCGCCGCCACCCGCGGCGCCTGGCGCGCGGGCGGCGTCCGCGACGGCATCGCGGGCACCCTCGTCCCCGGAGCCCCTGCCTCCTACGCCATTTGGGACGCCCCCGACCTCGTGGTCGCGGCCGCCGCCGACTCGGTCCAGCGCTGGTCCACCGACCCCCGCTCCCGCGTCCCCGGCCTCCCGCCCCTCACCCCGGACGCCCCCGCCCCGCGCTGCCTGCGCACCGTGCACCGCGGAGTCACCATCCATGAAGCCTGAGCACGACCCCGAAACCCCTTCCGGGACCGCCGTATCCGAGCCGAACCAGAACGACGACAATGGGAACGACGACATGGCTTCGCTCGGAGAACGGGCCCTGGATTGGGCCCGTTCGCATCCCACGGTGACTCGATCGGCCGCGGCCGTGGTGGCCGGGCTGCTGGTGTATCTGAGTTTTCCGCCGCGGACGCTGTGGTTTCTCGCGCCGGTGGGGATCGCGGTGCTCACGCTTGCTGTGCGTGGAACGTCGCGGGCGCGTGGGGGATTCGGGGTTGGGTTTGTCGGGGGGATGGCGTTCTTCCTGCCGTTGTTGCCGTGGACGGGGATCTACGTCGGGCCGGTGCCGTGGATCGCGTTGTCGGTGGCGTGTTCGGTGTACGTCGGGTTGTTCGGGCTGCTGACTCGGTGGGTCGCGACGCTGCCGGGGTGGCCGGTGTGGGTGGCGGCGGTGTGGTCGTTGACCGAGTGGGGGCGGGCGAGTTTTCCGTTCGGCGGGTTTCCTTGGGGGAAGCTGGCTTTCGGGCAGGCCGACGGGTGGTATCTGCCGTTCGCGATGATCGGCGGGGCGCCGTTGGTGAGCTTCGCGGTGGCACTCACCGGAACCGGGTTGGCGGCACTGATTCTGCGCACATTGCGAAGGTTGCGAGGCGTCGGTGCCGATAGCTCGGAAGTGGCTGCGGTCACATCGAATTCTCCCAGATGGGGGGCCTCGCGTCTCACATCCTGGAACCGGATTGTTGCTGCGGCAATGCTTGTGGCTATAGTTCCCGTTACCGGAGTGATCCTCCGGACCGCGCTGCCCGGCCCGGAGGACGGCAACCGGCCGATCACGGTCGCCGCCATCCAGGGCAGCGTGCCGCGCCTGGGCCTGGACTTCAATGCCCAGCGCCGCGCGGTTCTCGACAATCACGTCAAGCGCACCGAGGAACTGGCCCGCGACATCGCCGCCGGCCGCGCGAAACAGCCCGACGTGGTGATCTGGCCGGAGAACTCCTCCGATATCGACCCCCTGCGCAATGCCGATGCGGCCCAAGAGATCTCGCAGGCGTCCAAGGATGTGAAGGCGCCCATCCTGGTCGGCGCGGTGCTCGTCAACGACGATCGCACCACCACCAACTCGGTCATCGTCTGGAACGGCGACGCCGGGCCGGGGGAGCGCCACGACAAGAAGATCATCCAGCCCTTCGGCGAATACCTGCCCTTCCGCGACTTCTTCCGCCACTTCTCCGAATACGCCGACCGCGCAGGCTATTTCGTCCCCGGCCACGGTAACGGCGTGGTGCACGTGCAGCCCGCGGGCGGCGGCGCGCCCGTCACCATCGGCGTGGCCACCTGCTACGAGGTCGCCTTCGACCGCGCCTTCGAACAATCCGTGCGCGCCGGGGCGCAGCTGCTCACCGTGCCGTCCAACAACGCCACCTTCGGCCGCAGCGAGATGACCTATCAGCAGCTGGCCATGTCGCGGGTGCGCGCGGTGGAGCACGGTCGCGCCGTGGTGGTTTCGGTGACCACCGGCGTGAGCGCGATGATCACCGCCGACGGCACGATCCAGCAGCAGACCCCGCAGTTCGAGCCCGCGGCGCTGGTAGCGACCCTGCCGCTGCGCGACAACACGACACTCGCGACACGATTGGGTCCCGCGCCGGAGGTCGGATTGTGTATTCTTGCCGCGGCTGCCACTGTGGCGGGGATCACTCGGCGGCGGAACACGCACCCGGTGGAACAGACCGGCCGGGATGTCGATTAACCTTTCGGCGTAATACCAGCGGGCACGTGCGACGAGGGCCGTCCCGCTGCGGCGACACAAGATTCGCCAGTTCGTAGCTCGGACTTACTGTTTGGCTGGTATGTCCGAGTTTGCGCGGTTCCCTTATGCGAGTTAAGCGACCATCGCGAGGTTTGCCATGAGGTAACTGAATTAAATCTGCGCTCCGCCAACGCTGTTCGTTGCGGGCAACTCGAGATCACCACCGATCCGCTCGGCGGGATGCTCCGAATCATAGGGCGTGGGCCACGTCCTACGGCTCGCGCGTGCGCGCGAAAGCCGGACCGTGGAACCCATCTGATCGATTTTCGGGGCTCGGGGAGTTGCGTCTACAGCGTCAGAACGGAGTGTTTGATGAGTTCATTGGCCACCGACCGTGTCGACCAATGTTCTTCGGGTGAATTCTCGGCTCAACCTTTCGCGCTCTCTCCCGCGCAATCGGCCCTCTGGTACGCCCAACGCATCCGACCCGATATCCCGCTCACCATCGCGCAATTCGTGGAGATCCACGGCGATCTGGACGTGGGACGGCTGCTCTACGCCATCGAACGCTTCGGCGCCGAAAGCGAAGTCGGCCACGTGCGCCTGCTCGAGATCGACGGCGTCCCGCACCAGGTGGTCGATCCGGCGTGGCGGCCCGGCTGGCAGCGCATGGACCTGCGCGAGGAGCCCGATCCGCGGGCCGCGGCCATGGCCTGGATGAACGAGCACGCCAGCTCGCCCATCGATATCGAGCACGACCCGCTCACCATCAATGTGGTGCTGCGCGTCGGGGATTCGGACTGGATCTGGTACACCCGCGGCCACCACATCGTCATCGACGGCTACGGCGCCATGAACGCCACCACCCGCGCCGCCGAGATCTACACCGCGCTGGAGAACCAGACCGAACCGGCGGTCTCGCGCGCCACCCCGCTGGCGACCATCTACGCCGACGAGAACCGCTACCGGGAGACCAGCCGTTTCGTCACTGACGGCGACTACTGGCGCGAACAACTCGCCGGGGTCGGCGAGCCGATCACCCTGTCCAGCAATGGATCCCTGCCGACGGCCTCGGACGCGGGCCGCCGCACCGCCACCGCCGTCATCGGCCGCGATGTCGAATCCGCCATCGAGGCCGCCGCGGCCGCCTACGGCACCAACAGCTCCGCGCTGTTCGTGGCCGCCCTGGCCGGATACGTGCGCGCGGTCACCGGCACCCAGGACGTGGTGCTGAGCCTGCCGGTCTCGGCGCGAACCACGGTGGCGCTGCGCCGTTCCGGCGGCGTCGTGTCCAACGTGGTGCCCATTCGCGTGCAGTTCACGCCCGCCGACACCGTCGCCGACACCGTGCGCGCCATCGAACTGCAGATCACCGGCGCGCTGCGCCACCAGCGCTACCGCAGCGACGACATCCGCCGCGACTGCGGCTACTCGCGCGATGCCCGCGGCTTCTTCGGGCCCATGGTCAATCTCATGCTGTTCCACAGCGAATTGCGGTTCGGCAGCCTGGTCGGCTCCATCAACGTGCTGTCCACCGGCCCGGTCGAGGACCTGTCGATCAACCTCTACAACGGCCTGGGCAACCGCATCCACATCGACTTCGAGGCCAACCCGCGCCTCTACGGCGATGCCGAACTGTCCATGCACCACGGCCGCTTCCTGGACTACCTGGCCCGCTTCGTCTCCGCCGCCCCCGAGACGGTGATCGCCGACATGCCGGTGCTCACCGAGCTGGAACGCGAACGCGTCCTGCACGAATGGAATTCGACCCAGGTCGCCCGCCAGGAAGGCACCCTGGCCGGACTGTTCGCCGACCGGGCCGCCATGTCCGCCGGACGCGTCGCCCTGGACTTCGAGGGCGACACCCTCACCTACGCCGCCTTCGACGAACGCGCCAACCGCCTGGCGCGCGAGCTCATCGCACGCGGCGCGGGCCCGGACACCCTGGTGGGCCTGGCCGTTCGCCGCAGCCTGGACCTGCTGATCGGCATGTACGCCATCGTCAAGGCCGGTGCGGCCTACCTGCCCATCGACCCCGATCACCCGGCCGACCGCATCGAGGCCATCCTCGAGCAGGCCCGGCCGCTGTGCGTGCTCACCACCCGCCGCGACCGGCTCGAACTGCCGCGCCGCGCACCGCGATTCGATATCGACGTGGCCGACCTGTCCGCCCGCAACGGCCGCCCGGTCACCGACGCCGACCGGCGCGCACCCCTGCGCTCGGACCATCTGGCCTACGTCATCTTCACCTCCGGCTCCACCGGCAAACCCAAGGGCGTCGGCGTCACCCACGCCGCCATCGTGAACCGGCTGCGCTGGATGCAGCACGCCTACCCGCTCGACAGCTCCGATGTGGTGCTGCAGAAGACCCCCGCCACCTTCGACGTGTCGGTGTGGGAGTTCTTCTGGCCCTTGCAGATCGGGGCCCGACTGGTCATCGCCGCCCCCGACGGGCACCGCGATCCGGGCTACCTGGCCCGGATCATCGCTGAGAAGGGCGTCACCACGGCGCATTTCGTGCCGTCCATGCTGTCGGTGTTCCTCACCGACACCGATGTCGCGGGCTGCACCGGACTGACCCGCGTGTTCTGCTCCGGTGAGGCGCTGCCGGCCGCCACCGTCGCCGAATTCCACGCCGCGCTGGGCACCGGCCCGGAATCCCCACAGCTGCACAACCTCTACGGGCCCACCGAGGCCGCCGTGGACGTCACCTCCTGGCACTGCACGCCCGGCACCACCGACGTGCCCATCGGCGCACCGATCTGGAACACCCGCACCTACGTGCTCGACGCCCGCCTGCAACCGGTCGCCCCCGGCGTCGTGGGTGAGCTGTATCTGGCGGGCGTGCAGCTGGCCCGCGGCTACCTGGGCCGCGCGGGCCTGACCGCCGACCGGTTCGTCGCCAACCCGTTCACCCCCGGCACCCGCATGTACCGCACCGGCGACCTGGTGCGCTGGCGCGGCAGCGGCCGTTCCGGCGTGCTGGAATACCTGGGCCGCAGCGACTTCCAGGTCAAGGTGCGCGGCCTGCGCATCGAGCTCGGCGAGATCGAGGCCGCCCTGCTCGCCGACGAGCGCGTGGCCCGCGCGGTGTGCGTGGCCCGGCGCGGTCGCGGCGGCGACGAGCTCATCGGCTACGTGGTCGCCGCCCCCGGCGCGGGCACCCTCGACACCGCCGAGCTCGCCGCCGGACTGCGCCGCACCCTGCCCGGCTACATGGTGCCGTCGATACTCATGGTGCTCGATGAACTACCGCTCAGCGCCAACGGCAAGGTGGACCGCAAGGCACTGCCCGAGCCCGACGCGGGCGCGCGCCGCCCGGCCCGGCCCGCCGCCGCGCCCGGCAATGCCGTCGAACGCCAGCTCACCGCCATCTTCGCCGAGGTCCTCGGCACCGACGACATCGATGTCCAGGACAGCTTCTTCGACCTGGGCGGCAACTCGCTGACCGCCGCCCGGGCCGTGGCCCGCGTCAATGCCGCGCTCGGGGTCTCGCTCACCATTCGTGACCTGTTCGAAAGCTCCACCGTCACCGCGCTGGCCGCCCGCCTGGCCGGGGCGCGCCCCGAGCACGCCTCCCCGAAACTGGTGGCCGGGCCGCGCCCGCAACAGATTCCGCTGTCCCTCGCGCAGCAGCGGCTGTGGATCCTCAACCGGTTCGCCGAGCACGCCGCCGCCTACAACATGCCGTTCGCGGTGAAACTGGCCGGGCCCCTGGACATTCCGGCCCTGCGCGCCGGACTCGTCGACGTCCTCGACCGGCACGAGAGCCTGCGCACCACCTTCCCCGACACCCCCGACGGCCCCTGCCAGGTGGTGCACCCGGCCGCGGAGATCCCGCTGACCCTCGAACCCGTCGACGCCACCGACGCCGACGTCGTCGCCCTGGCCACCGAATTCGCCGGGTACAGCTTCGATCTGCGCAGCCAGGCCCCCGTGCGGGTGGCCCTGTACGCGACCGGGCCCGAGGAATACCTGTTCCTCATGGTGCTGCACCACATCAGCGGCGACGGCTGGTCCATCGCCCCGCTGATCCGCGACATCATGACCGCGGTCGCCGCCCGCGCCGCAGGCCGTGCCCCCGAGTGGACGCCGCTGCCGGTGCAGTACGCCGATTTCGCGCTGTGGCAACGCGAGCTGCTCGGCGACGAGGCCGACCCGGCCAGCGCCCTGGCCCGCCAACTCGCCTACTGGCGTGCCGCCCTGGCCGATCTGCCCGATCAGCTGGACCTGCCCCTGGATCGCCCGCGCCCGCGGCAGCGGTCCACCGAGGGCGGCACCGTCGGGTTCACCATCCCCGCCGACACCCGCCGCGCCCTGGCCGCCGTCGCCGCCGAACGGGGCGTCAGCACCTTCATGGTGTTGCACGCCGCGCTCGCGACCGTGCTTGCGCGCCTGTGCAATACGACCGACATCGCCATCGGCACCCCCATCGCCGGGCGCAGCGATCCCGCGCTCGACGACCTGGTCGGCATGTTCGTCAACACCCTCGTGCTGCGCACCCGCATCGACCCGGCCGCCGGATTCGACCGCATGCTCACCGAGGTCCGCGACACCGACCTCAATGCCTTCGCCAATGCCGACGTCCCGTTCGAGCGGCTGGTCGAGGTGGTCAACCCGGAGCGCTCGGCCGCCCGGCACCCGCTGTTCCAGGTCATGCTGTCCTACGACAGCAGTCCGGAACTGGGTATCGAATTGCCCGGCGTCAGCGCCGAAGTCGTGCCGATGGACACCGACATCGCCAAGTTCGACCTGCAGCTGACCGTGCACGAACCGGCGGGCGCACCCGCCGACGAGGCTCCGCTGACCGCCGAATTCGGTTATGCCGCCGATGTTTTCGATCGTCCCACGGTCGAGGCCATCGCCCGCCGCTTCGTCGCCCTGCTCGCCGCGGCCGTCGCCGATCCGTCGATCCCGGTCGGTGATCTGCCGCTGCTGGACGCGCGCGAGACCGCGAAACTGGTGCCCATCATGGGTTCCCCCGCCGAACCCGCGATCACCCTGGCCCGGCTGCTCACCGACACCGCCGAACGCGTCCCCGACGCGGTGGCCGTGCGCTACCTCGGTGAGGACACCACCTACCGCGAACTCGACGAACGCTCGAACCGGTTGGCGCGCGTGCTCATCGAGCACGGCGCGGGCCCGGAGGTCGTGGTCGCCATCGCCCTGCCGCGCGGCCTGGAGAGCATCCTCGCCGTGTGGTCGGTCGCCAAGACCGGTGCGGCGTACGTGCCCATCGACCCGGACTACCCGTCCGACCGCATCGCGCACATGCTGTCGGACTCCGGTGCCATGCTCGGCATCACCAATGCCGAACGGCGCGAGGACATGCCGGACTGGCCCGGCAGCCGCGGGCGTCACCGCAAGAACTATGTGGACTGGCTGCTGCTCGGCTCCGAACAGCTCGCGCAGGAATGCGCGCAGTTCCCCGACACCCCGGTCACCGACGCCGACCGGCACCACCCGCTGCGCGTGGGCGGCCCGGCCTATCTGATCTACACCTCCGGCTCCACCGGCCAACCCAAGGCCGTGGTGGTCACCAACGCGGGCCTGGCGTCGCTGGCACACGAGCAGATGCACCTGTTCAAGGTCACCGATTCGGCTCGCACCCTGCACTTCTCCTCACCCAGCTTCGACGCCTCGGTGCTGGAGCTGCTGCTCGGCTTCGCTGCCGGGGCCACCATCGTCATCGCGCCCGCCGGGGTCTTCGGCGGTATCGAACTCGCGCGCATCCTGCGCGAGGAGCGGGTGACCCACGCCTTCGTCACTCCCGCCGCCCTGGGCACCGTGCCCGCCGACGACCTGCCCGAGCTCGAGGCCGTCATCGTCGGCGGCGAGGCCTGCCCCGAGGATCTCGTGAAGGTCTGGACCGCACCGGATTCCCGGCCCGGGCACCCGCCGCGGCGCATGCACAACATGTACGGCCCGTCCGAGGCCACCGTTGCGGCCACCGCCACCGGACCCATGATCGCCGGGCAGCCGGTGCCCATCGGTCTGCCCGTGCGCGGCATGCGGCTGTTCGTGCTCGACGCGCGCCTGCACCCGGTGCCGCCGGGCGTCGCGGGCGAGCTGTACCTGTCCGGACCCGGTCTCGCGCGCGGCTACCTCGGCCGCCACGGGCTGACCGCGCAACGCTTCCCGGCCAATCCGCACGGCCGCCGCGGCGAACGCATGTACCGCACCGGCGATCTCGTGGTCGCCGACGGCACCGGGCAGCTGCGCTTCCTGGGCCGTGCCGACGACCAGATCAAGATTCGCGGCTTCCGCATCGAACTGCGCGAGATCGACCATGTGCTGGCCGCGCACCCGGGAGTCACCTTCGCGCTCACCGTCGTCCATCACGACGAACGCGGAATCCCGCGCCTGGTCGCCTATCTCACCGCCGACACCGACCTCGACCCGGCCGCGGTGCTCGAGACCGCGCGCGGGCGGCTGCCCGGCTACATGGTGCCCTCCGCGCTCACCATCCTCGAGACCCTGCCGGTCACGCCGTCGGGCAAGCTCGACCGCAAGGCGCTGCCCGCGCCGGTATTCGTGTCCGCCGCGCCCACCCGCGCCCCGGAAACCGAACTGGAGCAACAGGTCGCGCTCATCTTCGGGACCGTGCTCGGCGGGGTCGCGCCCGGCGCGGAGGACAATTTCTTCGAGATCGGCGGCAACTCGCTGCTGGCCACCCGCCTGACCGCGGCCCTGCACGCCGAATTCGGTGTCGAGCTGCCGGTGCGCGCCATCTTCGAGGCCCCGACGGTCGCGGGCGTGGCCGCCCGGCTCGCGGAAGCGCCCCGGACGCAGCGTGTCGCGCTGGCTGTGCACTCGCCACGCCCGGAGCGCGTGCCACTGTCGCTGCCGCAACAGCGACTGTGGTTCCTCAACCGATTTTCCCCCGAATCCAGCGCCTACAACATTGCTTTCGTCCTGCGGATCGACGGCGATCCGGATATCGAGGCGATGCGGGCCGCGCTGGCCGACGTGGTGGAACGCCACGAGGTGCTGCGGACCGTCTTCCCCGAGGACGAACACGGCCCCTACCAGGTGGTCCTGGACACCGCGCGCTGCCTGCCGGTGCTCGAGGCCGTGGAGACCGACGAGGTCGGCGCGCGCACCGCGCTGCGTTCGCTGGCCCGCCGCGGTTTCGACCTGACCCGTGAGATCCCGCTGCGAATGACCTTGCTGCGCACCGGGAACCGGCGGCACCTGCTCGGCATCGCGCTGCACCACATCGCCGCCGACGGCTGGTCGCTGGGCCCGCTGACCCGGGACCTGGCCATCGCCTACACCGCCCGCCACGGCGGCGCGGCACCCGCGTGGACGCCACTGCCGGTGCAGTACGCCGACTTCAGCCTGTGGCAGCGCGAGATCCTCGGCGCGGACAGCGATCTCGACAGCGAGGCCGCCGCCCAGCTGGCCTACTGGCGCACCGCGCTGGC
Source organism: Nocardia sp. CDC153 (assembly GCF_035818515.1). NCBI lineage: Bacteria > Bacillati > Actinomycetota > Actinomycetes > Mycobacteriales > Nocardiaceae > Nocardia > Nocardia sp. CDC153. Next base: position 452,165 of record NZ_JAYKYU010000004.1, read on the forward strand.
CGACCTGCCCGAGGAACTGCCGCTGCCCTACGACCGGCCGCGTCCGGCCGAGCCCACCCAGCGGGCCGGGTCGCTGCGCTTCGAGGTGCCCGACACCGTGCAGCGCAAGCTCGCCGAGGTCGCCCGCGCCCACGGGGTCAGCCTGTTCATGGTGCTGCGCTCCACGCTGGCCGTGCTGTTGCGCACGGTCACCGGCGGCCGTGACATCGTCATCGGCACCCCGGTGGCGGGGCGCACCGACACCCGCCTCGACGAACTGGTCGGCATGTTCGTCAATACGTTGATCCTGCGCTCGGACGTGGACCCCGACCGCAGCTTCGCCGAACTGCTGCAAGCCGATCGCGACACCGAACTGGCCGCCATGGCCCACGCCGAGGTGCCCTACGAGCGGGTCGTGGAGGAAATCCAGGCCGCCGACCGGGACCGCTCCGGCGAGGACCGGCAGCGCCGCTACGGCGCGCGCCCGCTGCTGCAGGTAGCGCTGACCGTGCAGGACACCCCGGTGCCCGCGCTGCGGCTGCCCGGATTGTCGCTGCACGCCGAGGAACTCGATATCGCCCTGGCGAAATTCGATCTCGAACTGCGGGTGCTGCCCGGCGTCGACGCCGAGGATCGGGTCTTCGAATTCGTCTACGCCGCCGAGCTTTTCGACCAGTCCACGGTGGAGACCCTGGCCGAGCGGCTGCTGCGCGTGTTCGACGCCATCGCCGCCGACCCGCGGGTGCGGGTGCGCGACATCGACGCGCGCACCGAGGTCGAACGCGAACTGTTCACCCCCGCCTGGGGTCCCGCGCCGGAACCGCAGTGCAGCCTGGCCGCCTACTTCGCGGCCACCGCGCACCTCAATGCCGACCGGGTGTTCCTGCGTTTCGACGACACCGAACTCACCTACCTGGAGTCGGACGTCTACTCGAACCGCCTGGCGCGGGCCCTGATTCACCGCGGCCTGGGCCCCGGCGACCGCGTCGCCCTCGGGCTGACCCGGTCGGTGGAATCGGTGCTGGCGGCCCTGGCCGTCGCCAAGTGCGGGGCCGCCTTCGTGCCGGTGGACCCCAACTATCCGGCGGATCGGGTGCGGCACATGCTCACCGACTCCGGCTGCCGGGTCGGGATCAGCATGACCGAGCACGCCGCGGACCTGTTCACCGCCGCCGGCGACCATCACGTCGACTGGCTGCTGCTCGACAATGCCGAGCTCCTCGACGAACTCGAGGTGCTCGACGACGGACCCGTCACCGACGCCGAACGCACCACCACCCTGTGGACCGCCGAGCTGGCCTACGTCATCTACACCTCCGGGTCCACCGGAAAACCCAAGGGCGTGGCCGTCACTCACGGCGGCCTGTCCAACTTCGCCGACGAGATCCGCGACCGCATGAAGGTCGACCGGGACTCGCGGACCATGCACTTCTCCTCGCCGAGCTTCGACGCCGCCATCTTCGACCTGCTGCTGGCGGTCGGCGCGGGCGCGACCATGATCATCGTCCCGCCGGACGTGTACGGGGGCGACGAGCTGGCCGCGCTCATGGACCGCGAACAGGTCAGCCACACCTTCATGACCCCCGCGGCCCTGGCCACCATCGATCGGCAACGCTGGGCGCTGCCGCACCTGCGCTCGGTCATGGTCGGCGGGGAGGCCTGCGGGCCGGAACTGGTGGCGCGCTGGGCACCCGGGCGCATGATGTTCAACGGCTACGGGCCCACCGAGACCACCGTCGTGGTCACCATCGCCGGACCGCTCACCGTCGGCGAGCCGATCACCATCGGCAGCCTGGTGCGCGGGGCCCGCGCGCTGGTGCTCGACGAGCGGCTGCGGCCGGTCCCGGTCGGCGTGCCCGGCGAGCTCTACCTCGGCGGACAGGGCGGTGCGCGCGGCTATTTCGAGCGTTTCGACCTCACCGCCGCCCGCTTCGTGGCCGACCCGTACGGCCCCGAGGGCTCGCGGCTCTACCGCACCGGTGATGTGGTGCGCTGGACCGCGGACGGGGAGATCGTGTACCTGGGCCGCAGCGACCACCAGGTGAAGGTGCGCGGGTTCCGCATCGAACTCGGCGAGATCGACGGCGTGCTCACCGGCCACCGGGCGGTCCGCTTCGCCCACACGGAGGTGCGCGAGATCGCGGGCGTGCGCCGCATCGTGGCCTACGTGCTGCCCATCGACCCGGCCGCCGCTCCGGACCTCGAGGAACTGCGCGGTTACTGCGCCAAACACCTTCCGGCGCATATGGTTCCGTCGGCCATCACCCTGCTCGACCGCATTCCGCTCACCCCGGTCGGCAAGCTCGACCGCGAGGCGCTGCCGCAACCGCAGCCCGTCGTCGCCGTCGTGTCCCGCGATCCGGAGACCGACACCGAGCGCCTGGTCGCCGAGGTGATGGGGGAGCTGGTCGGGGCCGAGGCCCTCGGCGCGGACGACAGCTTCTTCGAGGTCGGCGGAAACTCGCTGCTGGCCACGCAATTGGTGGCACGCCTGGCCGCTGCCACCGGGGTGCGCCTCGAGGTACGGGCGGTGTTCGCCGCGCCGACCGTGGCCGGGCTCGCCGCGGCCCTCGATGCCGGAACGGCGTCGACGGATCTGCGGCCCGAACCGCGCAAACGCACCCGGCCCGCGCGGATTCCGCTCTCGGCCGCGCAGCGGCGGCTGTGGTTCCTGGAGAAGTTCAACGCCTCCGGGGATCGCGGTCAGCTCGCCGGTGCGGAGGCGTTGGGCGCGTACAACGTTCCCGTCGCGCTGCGCCTGCACGGCGAACTCGACATTGCGGCACTGCGCGCGGCCCTGCACGAGGTGCAGCGCCGGCACGAGACCCTGCGCACCATCTTCCCCGAGATCGACGGCGAACCCTGCCAGCAGATCCTCGAGCCCGGCGATGCGGCGGTCACCCTGCCGCTGCGCACGGTGTCGGAAGCCGAAGTGCCCCAGGAGATCCGCCGGGTCACCGCCAACGGGTTCGATCTGGCCACCAGCATTCCGCTGCGGGCGGCCCTGCTGCGGCTGGACGGCAGCAAGACCGAACACATCCTGGTGCTGGTCGTGCATCACATCGCCATGGACGGCTGGTCGCTGCAACCCCTGGCCGCCGACGTCGCCGCCGCCTATCGGGCCCACAGCGCCAAACAGGCGGTGGACTGGCCCGAACTGCCCATCCAGTACGCCGATTACACGCTGTGGCAGCAGGATGCGCTGGGTCGCGAGGACGATCCGGAATCGGTCATCAGCCGCCAGCTCGACTACTGGCGGCGCGCGCTCGACGGTATTCCGGAACTGCTTGCGGTGCCTGCCGATCGGCCGCGACCGCCGGTTCCGACCTATCGCGGCGGCACCGTCGAATGCAAGCTGGACGCCTTCACCCACCGTGAACTGCAAACTCTGGCCGCCGAGCACGGCGTCACCATGTTCATGGTGTTGCACGCGGCACTGGTCGCACTGTTGCATCGACTGACCTCCGGCGACGACATCACCGTCGGCACACCCATTGCCGGGCGCGGACATCCGGCCCTGGACCGCATGGTCGGCATGTTCGTCGGCACGCTCGTGCTGCGCACCCACATCGCGGGCGGGGCCGCGTTCGCCGACCTGCTGCGCGCGGTCCGCGACACCGACCTCGAGGCCTTCGCGCACGCCGACGTGCCGTTCGAGCGCCTCGTCGAGGTGCTCAATCCGGTGCGCTCGCAGGCGCATCACCCGATGTTCCAGGTCATGCTGTCGGTGCAGAACCAGCCGGTGCGGGTCCTCGAACTGCCGGGCATGCGCATCGAGGCCGACGACGCCGACCCGGGCATCGCCAAATTCGATCTGCAGTTCACGCTGACCGAATCCTGGACCGACAAGCGCGAACCCGACGGCATCACGGTCTCGGTCAACTACGCCGCCGACCTGTTCGAGGAGAACACCGCCCACCGACTCGCCGAACGCTTCGTCCGCCTGCTCGGCGCGGCGGCCGCGAATCCGGCCACCGCCGTGGGCGATCTGGAACTGCTCGACTCCGGCGAATGGTCGGCGCTGGCCCCGGTCCGCGGTGCGGAACCCGGGCTGCCCATCACCTTCCCGGAGGTGTTCGAGGCCGCCGCCAACCTCAACCGGTCGGCCATCGCGGTCCGCTCGGCGGGCACCCAGATCTCCTACGACGCGCTCGACCGGTGGACCAACCGGCTGGCGCGCGTGCTCATCGGCTACGGCGTCGGGCCCGAAACCCTGGTCGCCATGGGCATTCCGCGCTCGGCCGAATCGGTGGCGGTCATGCTGGCCATCGCCAAGGCCGGTGCCGCGTTCGTGCCCGTCGACCCCAACTACCCCGAACAGCGCATCAGCCACATGCTGCTGGATTCCGGTGCGGCCGTGGGGATCACGCTGTCCTCGTATCGAGAGCGCATGCCCGACGGGGCCAACTGGACCGTGCTGGACGCGCCGTCGTTCCGGCGGCGGGTGCTCGCGACCTCGGACTCGCCGATCCTCGACGCCGAGCGGACCGTGCCGCTGCGCATGGACAACCCGGCGTATGTGATCTACACGTCCGGATCGACCGGCATCCCCAAGGGCGTGGTCGTCACCCACGGCGGCCTGTCCAACTTCGCCGCCGAGACCGCGCAGCGCTTCGACGTCGGCCCCGGCTGCCGCGTCCTGCATTTCGCGACACCGAGTTTCGACGCCGCCATGCTCGACCTGCTGCTCGCCCTCGGCGGCGCGGCCACCCTGGTGATCACCCCACCCGGCGTGGTCGGCGGGCAGGAACTGGGGCAGGTGTTCATCGAGGAGGGCATCACCCACGCCTTCATCACCACCTCGGCGCTGGGCACCGTCGACCCGACCGGCGTGACCGCGCTGCGGCACGTGCTGGTCGGCGGCGAGGCGCTGCCACCGGATCTGGTCGCCCGGTGGGCCCCGGGCCGCAAGCTCTACAACGTGTACGGACCCACGGAAACCACCATCGTGACGGTGATTTCGCGGCCCATGGCACCCGGCGCGCAGATCACCATCGGCGGACCCATCCGCGGTGTCGGCGCGACCGTGCTCGACGCGCGCCTGCACCCGGCGCCGAGCGGGGTCACCGGCGAACTGCACCTGGCCGGTGCCGCCCTCGCGCGCGGCTATCTGCGGCGGCCGGGGCTGACCGCGCAACGGTTCGTGGCCAACCCGTTCGGCAAGCCCGGCGAGCGCATGTACCGCACCGGTGACCTGGTGCGCTGGCTCGAACACGGCGGTCGCGCACGGGATCTGGAATACGTGGGCCGCACCGACCACCAGGTCAAGATCCGCGGCTTCCGCATCGAACTCGGCGAGATCGACGCGGCCCTGGCCAAGCACCCGGATGTCGAGTTCGCCACCACCATCGGGCATCGCACCCCGGCCGGATCCACCGCGCTGGTGGCGTATGTGAAGCCGCGCACCGGAACCGCGCCCACCACGGCCGAATTGACCGCGCACGTGGCCGAACTGGTGCCCAACTACATGGTCCCGCAGTCGATCATGCTGCTGGAGCGGGTGCCGCTCTCACCGGTCGGCAAGCTGGATCGAAAGGCCTTGCCGGAACCGGTGTTCGCGGCCCGCGAGGGCTACCGGGCCCCGACCACGCCTATCGAGGCGGCGCTGTGTGCCGCCTTCGCCGAGGTGCTGGGCATCGAACAGGTCGGCGCGGACGACGGGTTCTTCGAACTGGGCGGCAACTCGCTGCTGGCCACCAAGGTGGTGGCGGCGCTGCGGGCCGAGGGCATCGACCTGCCGGTGCAGGCCATGTTCGGCGAATCCACCCCGGCCGCCATCGCCGCCCGCCTCGCCGACGCCAAGGGTGACGCCGGTGCCGCGCTGGCCGCGGCCCTGGGCGCGGTGCTGCCGCTGCGGCCCGCCGCCCCGGATTCGACCGTGCCGCCGCTGTTCTGCGTGCACCCGGCGATCGGGTTGTCGTGGTGCTTCGCCGGACTGCTGTCGCATCTGCCGCACGAGCGGCCGGTGTACGGGCTGCAGGCCCCGCACGTCGCCGGGGAGGAGAGCCACCGCACCATCGCCGAGGCCGCGAAATACTATGTGGCGCACATGAAGTCGGTGCAGCCCGAGGGTCCGTACCATGTGATCGGTTGGTCGCTGGGTGGGCTCATCGCCCACGAGGTGGCCGTGCAGTTGCAGCAGGGCGGCGACGAGGTCGCGCTGCTGGGACTCATGGACAGCTACCAGCTCTCGGACCAGTGGCTGGAAACGGCGGTGCCGTCGGTGTCGGCCATCATCGCCGAATTCGGCAGCGATCTGCTCGGCGGCGACGCCGACATCGACCCGCGCATGACCCTGCACGAGGCGGCCGAGCTGCTGCGCTCGCGCTCCGGGCCGTTCGCGGCGCTGACCGTGGAACACCTGGAACGGCTCTACACCGGATACGAGAACGGTGCCGAGCAGGCCCACGGCTTCCAACCCCACGTCTTCGACGGCGATCTGCTGTTCTTCACCGCCGCCGACGACGAGATCAACCGTGCCGACCCGGAGCGCTGCGCCGCCGCGTGGGAGCCGTATGTCACCGGTGTCGTGCACGACCAACTGGTGCGCTGCACGCACGCCGGTATGACCACGCCCGAATCCCTCGCCGTCATCGGGCCGGTATTGCGGGATCACCTGGCGGCGATCGAGGCCCGGCGGGAGGGGAAGGCATGAGTCTCGCGGTGGAAGTCCAAGGGCTGGTGAAGTATTACGGCAAGGTGCGGGTGCTGGACGGGATCGATCTGTCGATTCCGTCCGGCACCGTGATGGGATTGCTCGGGCCCAATGGGGCGGGCAAGACCACCACGGTCCGCATTGTCACCACCTTGCTACGCCCGTCCTCGGGATCGGTGTACGTGGCGGGCGTGGATGTGTTGAAGAATCCCGCCCGCGCACGCACCCGGCTCGGGTTGTCCGGCCAGTACGCGGCGGTCGACGCCAATCTGTCCGGATTCGAGAACCTGCGCATGGTGGCGCGGCTGTACGGAATGAACCACAAGCGGGCCGCCGCGCGCGCCGAGGAACTGCTGGCCGCGCTCGGGCTCGAGCACGCGGCCGGGCGGCGGGCGGGCACCTACTCCGGCGGCATGGCCCGGCGGCTCGACCTCGCCGGCGCGCTGGTGTGCAGACCCCCGGTGGTCGTGCTCGACGAGCCGACCACCGGACTCGACCCGCGCGGACGCCTCGATATGTGGCGTGTCATCGGCGAACTCGTCGACGACGGCACCACCGTGCTGCTTACCACCCAGTACCTGGAGGAGGCCGACCTCCTCGCCGACCGCATCACCGTCATCGACCGCGGCCGCGTCATCGCCCGCGGCTCGGCCGACGAACTCAAGACCTCCATCGGCGGCGACAAGCTCACCGTCACCCTGGCCGCCGGACAGGATCCCGCGCCCGCGCGGCGCGTGCTGGCCGGGGTGGGCATCGGGGAACCCGAAACCGACGAGGGCGCCGACGAGGTCACCGTCGTGGTGGGGGACGGGACCCGCACCATGGTCGAGGCCCTGCGCCGACTCGACGACGCGGGGGTGTGCGTGATCGACGCGACCGTGCACCGGCCCAGCCTCGACGACGTATTCCTTTCCCTCACCGGCAAATCCGCCGACCGCAAAGTTCCAGCCCCCACCGCCGAGCCCGTCCAAGAGGAGATTCTGTCGTGACGACGGTCCCCGCCGAGCCCGCCGCCGCTCCGACCGCCGAGGCCGTCCACGGCCGGCACCGCGCCGAAGGGCCCGCGATACTGCTACCCCGGGTGGTGCGCGACAGCGCGATCGTCGCGTACCGCAATCTGCTGACCATTCTGCGGGTGCCGACGCTGTTGGTGACCGCCACGATTCAGCCGCTGATGTTCGTGTTCCTGTTCGCATACATCTTCGGGGCGTCGCTGGGCGGGAGCCAGTATCGGGAATTCCTGCTGGCCGGAATCTTCACGCAGACAGTCGCTTTCAATGCCGCGTTCACCACCGTCGGGCTGGCCAACGACCTGCACAAGGGCATTATCGACCGGATGCGGACGCTGCCGATGTCGCGGCTGGCGGTGCTGATGGGGCGCACGCTCTCGGATCTGGTGGTCAACATTCTGGCGTTGGCCGTGATGGTCGCGTGCGGGTACGTGGTGGGGTGGCGGATCAATGGCGCGATCATGGACGCCGTGCTGGCGTTCGGGGTGATTCTGCTGTTCGCGTTCGCCATGTCGTGGGTGGGAGCCATTACCGGGCTCATGTCGCCGAGTGTCGAGGTGGCCCAAAGTGCCGGGCTCATTTGGCTTTTCCCACTCACCTTCATCTCCTCGGCGTTCATCTCCGGGGAGACGCTGCCGGGGCCGCTGAAGACCGTCGCGGAGTGGAATCCCATCACCGCGGTGTCGGCGGCGGGACGCAAGCTGTTCGACAACGGGTCCCCGCCGATCTTCAAACCGGCCACCGGCTGGCCCGCCGAACACTGCGTCGAATACTCCATCTACTGCTCGCTGGCGATCCTGGCCGTCGCGGTGCCGATCGCGCTGCTGCAGTACCGGAAGGTGGCCAGCCACTGAGCCATCCGCGGACGGATTAACGGGATTCGGGGTGTTCGGCGATACCTGGATGATTCGTAGCGTGGGCCTCATTCGCGGCCCCGAACCCCGGGGGACATCATGAAAAATACGTCGCTTCGTCTGGGAGCGGTGGCGGGCTGTGTAGCCGCGGCCGCGATGCTGTCCGGCTGCGGCCCGGACGCCGGCAGCCCCACGCCGTCCGCGGTCGCGCCGGCCGCGCCGACACCGGTGACCGCGCCGACATCGGTGGCCGCGCCCGGCAGCACCGCGCCCGCCGCCGCGGCCCAGGCCACGGGATCCGGTGGCGGCGTGAACATCACGCTGACCGTCCCGGGCTCGACCGCCATCACGCTGGGCGGTGACGCGCTGGCGTTCGACTTCACCCTGACCAACCCCTCGGCCACCGCCACCGCACAGCCGGTGGGCGTCGTCGCCGCCATGGGCCACTGCTCGTGCGGGCCGAGTGGGGCTCACATGAGTCCGCAGGGCACCATGCAACTGCTCGACCCGAGCACCGGCACCTGGAAGCAGGTGACCTTCGTGCGGGAGGGCACCGGGATGGACTATCTGCTCGCGCCTGTCGTCCCGTCGGTCACGCTGGCTCCCGGCCAGTCCATCACCTATCACATGAAGGTGCGGCTCCAGCAGGATCCGGCGGTGAATTACACCGCAGGGTCCGGCAGCCTGAACGTGACCCTCGAAGAGCCCGGCACCGGCCTGAAGGCACTCGGTCAGGCGTCGGTGCCCATCACCGTCCGGCTGTGAGAGCCCAGGGAGGCGAAAAACGGGTCCCCCGCACCGATTCGGTGCGGGGGACCCGTTCGTCGTGTGCCGTTGCGGCTAGCCGCGGCGGCGGTTCTTGATCAGCTCCATGCGCTCCTGGAGCAGCTCCTCGAGCTCCTCCTTGCTGCGGCGCTCGAGCAGCATGTCCCAGTGGGTGCGCGGCGGCTTCACCTTCTTGGGCTCCTGGGTGGTGCCCTCCAGGAGGATGCCCTCCTGGCCGTTGCGGCACAGCCAGGTCGGCGGGATTTCGGCGTCATCGGCGAACGGAACGTCGAATTCCTCGCCATTGTCCGTGCGGTACCGCGCCATCCGACGCGGAGCCAGGTCGTGGTCGCGGTCGGTCTCGTAGCTCACCGCTCCGAGCCGAGAGCCCCGGAGTACGCGATCTGCCATGAGTGCGGTCCCTTCTCGCCTGTCGGCAATGTTCTACAACAGTGTTTCTGCATCTGCGCTACGTCACTACAACGCAGACGCGAACGCGGAGGTTCCCGCAGAGGAGAACCCCGCCATTCTACTCGTCCGGCGCGGCCGTGTTGCCGCGGCGTGCCCTTCCGCCCGGTCGCGGCCGCAAAGCGCTATTGTGACGGACCATGTCTCGACGCGTGCTGTCCTGCTGCCAGTGGTGCGGGCGGGAGATCGCCGAATCGGAGATCGGACGCCGCCGGCGGTATTGCCGACAATCGTGTCGCCAGCGGGCGTACGAACATCGAAACAGCGTGAAGGGCACCGGTATTCCCGAGGATTCGGTGGTACTGAGTGCCCAGGAGGTCGCCGACCTGTCCGATCGCTGGTTCGCGGCCCGCTGCGCGGCCGAGGATGTGGCCACGGCCGTCGCGGAGGGGGCCGAGATGATCGAACTCGCCGATCTCACCGCGACATTGGTGGCACTGGCGCGCGAGGCGGAACGGCTGCGCTGACGGCCGCGTGGCGGCCGGTGACACGCTCGCGGGTGCTCAGGGCGTAGACGAGTCCGACACCGAGGGCGGTGAGCGCCGCGACAAGGCCGAAGGCGGTGAGGGTTTCACCGTCGGGTCGGGTCACCGGCTGCGCGCGCAACGCCTGCCACAGCAGCGTCGCCACCACACCCGTGTAACCGAGCGCCAGGACGCCGATCAGGCGGGTACGGGTGCGTTCGGTGCGTAGCCAGCCGATGCTCGGCGCCAGCCGCGCCAACACGATGGCGGCCACGATGAGCAGCTGAATGCCGTGCAGGCCCGCGAAATGCGCGACCCGCATATCGCCGCCCGCGGTGGACCAGTGCGTCACCGGCATGCCCGCGACGCCATCGCGGACCTCGGGTTGCCCGTGCATGAAGGTGTGCCCGGCCTCGAGGGTGACGGGGTGGCCGTAGGCGTCGGTGGTCTGCTGCTTGCCGCTGAAGCCCATGGTGTAGCCCAGCGCCATGCCGAACACCGCGATGCCCAGGCCCGCGCGAATCGCCATCGAGGTGGGTCGGTCGGTGACGCGCTGCCACGAAAGCGTCACGGCGATCACCAGATTCGCCAGGAACAAACCGGGCACACCGGACGCGAAGACCTGTTGGCCGATGTCGTTGACCGCGTCGTGCTGACCGTTGAAATGGCTGAAGGTGCCGCGCGCGGCCTGCAGCACGATGAAGCCGACATCGACGACCCCGGTGGCGGCGAAGACGGTGCCCATCCACCAGGTCAGGCGGCGGCCACGATGCGGGAACGAGAGCAGCCAGGCCAGGGTGCCGCAGTAGAGGGTGAAGGCGGTGGCGAACTTGAGCGGTTTGAGCCAGACCGATTCGCCGAGCAGCATGCGGTCGTCGAAGGCCATGGCGCACAAGGAGAACAGCGCCAACGCGGCCATGGCGGCGGTGGTCACCAGCAGCGGGCGGTGCAGGCGACGGTCGGGGAGCGGGAGGGCGGTCGGCACGAGCGAAGGACGATCGAGCGTGGTCATGACGGTGACGTTAGGAGCGCGAAACCGCGCGCCACGTCCCCCGACGGTGGGGTGGGCACGTAGTACCCGGGTATGAGAACGGCCTCGGCGGTATGAGCCGAGGCCGTGTTCCAGCACCGCGAACGCCCTTGGCGCGCAACTCGATACGTGGACCGCGCGGTGCGAGACGATCCGGGTATCCCGCCGCGCGAGCCACACCGTGCACCCCTCATCGGTGCCCGGAGCGACTCACGGACTGGGCCGTGGTGGCCTGTCAGTCGGTGGGGATGCCGACGTCGATGCCGCGGGCGGCCAGCCAGGGGATCGGGTCGATGGCCGCGCCCTCGCCCTGGTGCACCTCGTAGTGCAGGTGCGGGCCGGTGGAGTAGCCGCGGTTGCCGACGGTGGCCAGCACGTCACCCGCGCGCAGCTGCTGGCCCACCTGGACCAGGATGTCCTGCATGTGGCCGTAGACGCCGATGGTGCCGTCGTCTTGTAGCACGCGCACCCACAGGCCGAAGCCGGAGGCCGGACCGGCCTCGATGACGGTGCCGTCGGTGACCGCGCGGATCGGGGAGCCGAACGCGCCCGCGAAGTCGATCCCGGCGTGCATGGCGCCCCAGCGCATGCCGAAGCCGGAGCTGAGCGGACCGTCGGAGGGGCGCACGGTCTTCGGGCGCGCCTGCTCGGCGTGCAGGTTGTTGAGGAAGTCGAGGACCTGCTGTGGCACCACCTGCGGCATCTGGGCCTCGCGCGGGGTGAACGCGGTGAACGGCGCGTCGCTCTCGGCGGCATTAGCGACGGGGTAACCGGTGAGTGCGCCCGGCTCGTGCGGGTCGGCCGCGGCCAGGGCGGTCAGGGAGGCGCCGACGACGGCGGTGACGGCCAGTGCACGGGTGGCGGCCGTGCGATACCGGGCGGCTCCGCGCAGTCCAGATAACGGAACGGTTACGGGCATGCATCGAACGTACGAGGTCTCAGCTGATGTTCAGAAATGAAGTTGTGACCATCACAGTGGTACAAAAGCCCAGTTGACGTGTCACGGTGCGATAACGACACGCCGGTAATTCTCGGATGACGTTGGCCAACGAGGGTTGCCCGTGTATTGACCCAATGATCGCAATGCGGGCACTCTATGTAAGTGGTCGCTAATGGAGTGCGGGTGCTGAACGCGCTCGCCGACGACACCCGCCGCGCGGTCTTCGAGTCCCTGCCGCAGGGTGAGAAGTCGGTCGGGGAGCTCGCCGCCGCCCTGGGAGTCACCAGTTCGGCTATCTCGCAGCATCTGAAGGTGTTGCGGGAGGCGCGGCTGGTGATGATGCGGCCCGCCGGGAATCGACGCCTCTACTCGCTGGATCCGCGCGGTCTGGCCGACGCGCGCGACTATCTCGAGCAGTTCTGGCCCAGCGCCCTGGCCGCGTATTCGGCCGCCCTGTCGACTGCGCGCGAGGGTCGGCCGGCGAGCGGATAGCCCCCGGGCGGCGCCCACCCGTCGCGGGCGGCGATACGTCACCGGTCGGTGGGCAGCGATACGGTGGCGGGCGTGGGAACGTCCGTCGCAGTCGAGAATCAGCGCCGGGCCGGGGTGCCCGCGTGGTCGGTGCCGTTGATCTTCATCGTGGGCGGGGTGTCGCAATACCTCGGTGCGGCAATGGGTGTGTATCTGTTCGGCACGGTCGAGCCCGCGACGGTCGCGTGGCTGCGGGCCGCGGCGGCCGGGCTCGCGCTGGTGGCGTGGCGGCGGCCCTGGCGCGGAAGCTGGACGCGGCGTTCGGTTTTGGTGGCCACCGGGTTCGGTGTCATCACCTTGGGCATGAATATCGTCTTCTACGAGGCGATTGCGCGGATCCCGCTCGGGACGGCGGTGGCGATCGAATTCCTCGGCCCGGTCGCGGTCGCCACCCTCGGCTCGCGGCGTGCCCGCGATTTCGTGGCCGTGGCGCTGGTGGTGGCCGGGGTCTATTTGCTCGCCGGTGTCTCCTCGGACGCCGAGCCGCTCGGTGTCGGTTTCGCGCTGCTGGCCGCGGCGATGTGGGCGGGCTACATCCTGGTCGGCAAGCGGGTCGCCGACGCGGGTTCGGGCCTGGACGCGCTCGCGGTGGGCATGGCCGCGGCCGCCGCCCTGCTGGCCCCGATCCTGGTGACCAGCCAATTGGTCCTGGACGCAAGCGCTTTCACCGACCCGCGCACCTGGCTGCTGGGCGTCGGGGTCGGCGTGCTGTCGAGCGCGGTGCCCTACGGCCTGGATCAGGTGGTGCTGCGCACGGTCGGCCGCGCCCGCTTCGCCCTGCTGTTGGCGCTACTCCCGGCGACCGCGGCCGTCATCGGCGCGATCGCCCTGGCCCAGAGCCCGTCGGTGGCCGAGCTGTGCGGCATCGCCCTGGTGATGGCGGCGGTGATCCTGAGCGCGATCAGTGCTCGTTCTTGATGACGAAGTAGGACCCGCGAATCGTCCCGGCCAGCTTGGACTTCTGGCGCGCGAACTTGAACGCCGAGAGCTCCTCGGGCACCTCCATGCCGTCGGAGAGCTTGAACCCGACCGCGCGCTTGCCCGCGTCGGCGAGGGTGTACATCACGTTGATCGACAGCCCGCTCTGGTAGAAGACGTAGGCCATCCTGATCCCCTCGACCTCGAACTCGGTGGCCTCCAAGGGCGGCGAGGCGATCACGATGTCCCGCTCCTGCTTCAGGATCGTGCTCACCCAGTCCACGGTCTTCTTGGCCTTGCTCGCGGGCTCGACGGTGAACACATGGTCGTACTTGTTCTTGAAGTAGCGAGCCTCATTGGCCCGCAACCCCGCCAGCGCCTCGGCGACCGGCGAGGATTCCAGCCCGACAGTCGAAACGTTCGTGAAGTCCACGGCATAGGTCATGAACGCATTATGTTTCGCCGTCGCCGACGACCTACGCCGGACACCCCGACGAATATTCTGACTCGACAGCTCGGGAAGGAGCCGACATGGCGATTCGGCGAATGGACAATGTGCTCATCGTGGTCGAGGACATGGATGCGGTGATCGCGTTCTTCGTGGAGTTGGGGATGGTGTTGGAGGGGCGGGGGTCGGTGGAGGGGGAGTGGGTGGAGCGGGTGATCGATGTTCAGGGGGTGCGGCAGGAGGTGGCGATGCTGCGGATTCCGAACGCGCCCGGAGCGATCGAGTTGGCGAAGTTCTACACGCCCGAGGTGGTGCGACCGGAACCGAAACAGGCTCCGGCCAATGCGCTGGGGATCCGGCGAATCATGTTCGCGGTGGACGATATCGACGACGTGGTGGCCCGGTTGCGTGGGCACGGTGCGGAACTGGTGGGGACGATCGAGCCCTACGAGCAGATGTTCCGGCTCTGCTATGTGCGCGGCCCGGAGGGCATCATCGTCGGGCTGGCCGAGGAAATCGGCGCGTGACCGCGCACCGCGGGTGAGAGCGGGTCACTGCGCGAACCGCAGCAGGGTGATCGACGGCCGCAGCGCGTGCCCGATCGGGGTGTCGGCCGCCCAGCGCAGCACGGGTGAGCCCCATCGTCCGCGGCCGCGCGGCGGGAGAAGGTCTTGCGCGGCAACGACTCCCGGGATTCGGCCGGGCAGCCGCCGGGCCTGGCGCGGCGATTGACTGGTTGGCATCGGCGGCGCGGTGTACCGATCGCTGAGCCGCACCCGCCCCGTGCGCGTCATGGCGCTGAACAGACGCGGAATGGAGTCGTAGACCAGGACACCGCCGGGGAAGTGGGCTGCCAGATCGGCGATCAGCGCATGAACGTCCGCGGTCGGCAGATACATGAACAGTCCTTCGGCGGTGATCACCGCGGGCCCGGACGGCACCTTTTCCAACCACTGTCGATCCAGCGCTGAATACGCCAGCCGAGTGATCCCCGGCGCGGCGGGCAACAGCCGCTCCTGCGCGTCGATCATCTCCGGCAATTCGATGGAGTACCAGGCGCTTTCGGGTTCGCCCAGCCGCCAATAGGTGGTCTGCAACCCCTCGCCGAGCGCGACCACCGGCGCACCGGGATGGCTGCCGAGGAACTCCGCGATCACCGTGTCGATCACCTGGGCCCGCAGCGCGTGCACCTGGCTGGGTGGGCCGAACCGCTCGAAATCCTCGCCACCCAGGCGGCGATAGAGCCTGACCGCCTCGGCGTCGGCGAACCCGGAATCGGCCCGCAATGCTTCCTCGGCCCGATTGCGCAATGTCCACAACGCGGTCTCCGGCACCCCGGACAGCTGTGCGTGCACGGGGATTTCTCTTTCCGTCATGCACGCACTATCGCCGCCACCGGATCCCGGTGTCTTGGATAAATGTTCGGCCGGATCGGGTGGGCTCAGCCGACGCGGCGGTAGGACTGTTGGGTGCGCCGGTCGAGATTGGTGCCCGGCCAGGGACGTTTGCGCAGTTGTTTGTCCACGGCGTTGATCACTTCGGGCACACCGATTTTCAGCAACCCGGGATCGATGCCCGGCGCGTCCGGATTGCCGGTTTGGCCCGCCCACAGGACGGCGTGGCGGCCGAGCAGGTGCGGCGGTGGCCCGGAGCGGCTGGGCGGGTTGGGGCCGAACAGCAGCACGGTGCGGGTGCCGAAAGCGGTTGCCAGGTGGGCGACTCCGGTGTCGCCGCAGATGACGAGGGCGGATTCGGCGACGGTGGCGGCCAATTCGATGAGGTTCTGCTGACCGGCGAGCACGCGCGCCGGTGAGAGTCCGGCGCGGGCGGCGACGCCGAGCGCGGTCTCGCGTTCGGGTTCGTCACCGGTCAATACGACCTCGCGGCCCTGGACCAGCAGGTGGCGGACCACGGCGGCGAACCGGTCGGGTGGCCAGCGGCGGGCGGCCGCGCCCGCGCCGATGTGCACGACCACGGCGTCGCGGTGGCTGGTGGTGGCCACCGGCGGGACCAGGCCGAGATTGCGGCGGTCGGCGGCGATGCCGTCGAATTCGAGCAGATGGCACCAGCGGTCCACATCGTGCATGTCGGGCTGCCAGTCCGGGCCCGCCAGGTCCGGAAAGGCCGGATTGCGGTAGCTGAGGATGCGGGCGGGGTGGGTACGGGCCAACTCGACGATGCCCTCGGTGCCGGGCTGCAGGTTGACCGCGAGCGCGGGAGCCTCACCGTCCCAGCGCAGTCCGATCGGGTCGCTGACGGGCACCATCTCGTCGACCGAAGCGATGAGGTCGACGATCGGTTTCAGCCGGTGCGGCGCGGCGAGCGCGATGTGGTCGTCGGGCCGGGCCCGTCGCAGCGCGCGCAATGCCGGGACCGCGGTGAGGAGATCACCGAGCCCCCGTGCTCGCAGCACCAGTACAACCGCCACCTTGTTTCTCCTAGCCTGGCCACGCTGCCCACGACGCGAGACTCTCCACCCGGACACCGCGGAGAGCCATTGGGAGAGGACTACCCGGCCGGTCGCGAGGTGAAACCCGGGGGTCCGTGCCCGCGCCGCGAATTCGGGTTTGTACTACCGGCTGTCGTTGCCGAGGTGTGATCGATTACGGTGTGCCTCATGACCTTCGTCTACAACCTCGTGGTGACGGCTCATCTGCTCGGTATGGCGGCGGTGGTCGGCGGGTATGTTGCCTCCCGGCCGCGGGTGTCGGAACTGATGGTGTGGGGTGCGCGCGCCCAGATCATCACCGGTGTGGTGCTGTTGGGGATGGCCGAGTCGATTCATTCGCTGGGCAAGGACCCGAACATGGCGAAGATGATCGTGAAACTTGTTGTGGCCGTGTTGGTCGCGGCGTTCGCCGAGATGGGGCGCGCGGATGCCAAGCGCGGCAAGGAAGTGGCGTGGATGTGTGATGCGGCCGGTGGGCTGGCGATCCTGAACGTGTTGATCGCGGCACTGTGGAAGTGAGTCGGACACCAAGCGCGACAACGACATAACGGACCGACGGCGAGGCCGCACCGGGTAGACATCCGGTGCGGCCTCACCGTGTGTCAGCCGTGTTGGGCGTATTCGGAGGGCAACTCGCGCAGGGTGTGGCGGGCCAGGCTCTTGGCGACCTCGGCGGCGGCCACGGCGTGTCCGGCCATGCTCAGGTGGATGAGATCGGCCGAGAGCCAGTCGGGCCGCAATCGGGCGGGGTGGTCCCAGAATTCGGTGAGGATGGCGTCGTGGCGGTGCGCGACGCGACGCACGGCCTCGGCGAATCCGGCGAACAGGGGTCGCAGCGGTTGCATGCGGCCGGTGAAGCAGT
The DNA here is from genome assembly GCF_035818515.1 of Nocardia sp. CDC153. Classification (NCBI taxonomy): domain Bacteria; kingdom Bacillati; phylum Actinomycetota; class Actinomycetes; order Mycobacteriales; family Nocardiaceae; genus Nocardia; species Nocardia sp. CDC153. The sequence goes on from NZ_JAYKYU010000004.1 coordinate 469,538, forward strand.
CGGCGAGCGTGAACAGCGACAGCCGTGCGCCGGTGGTGGCCACCCGCGCGCACAGATCGTCGAGCTCGGCTTCCACGTCGGCGAGGTTCGCGCCGCGTAGGAACAGGTCGTTGCCGCCGCAGGTGAGGTGGACGAGATCGGGTCGAAACGCCTGCAGTGTCGGCAGTTGCTGGGTGCGTACGTCGGCGAGGACCGCGCCCATCTTGCCGGTGTTGAGGTAGGCGGTGTCGGGATGGGCGGCGCGCAGCCAGCGGGCCAATCGGTCTGCCCACGGGATGGTTTCGTAGCCGGGCCACGGGTCGCCGATGCCTTCGGCGGTGGAATCGCCGATCACGGCCAGCCGCCGCCAGGGCACGTCGCGCAGCATGGCGGCCGCGGCGGCGTCGGACAGGGTGAACGGGTCGGTGGTCTCGATGCGGTCGCTCATGCGATCGTCTCCTTCACGGGCAGGGCGGCGAGTGCGGCCGCGACGACGGCGATACCGCCGCACACGGCGAACAGGGTGTGGAAGGCGGTCAGCGGCCGTGCCTTCTCGGCGGCGAAGACGGCGGCCAGCACGGCCACCCCGAGCGCGCCGCCGGATTGGCGGGCGGTCAGATTCATGCCGACCCCGGCCGCGAACCGTTGCGGCGGAAGGGATCTGGCGGCGGTGGTGCCGAGCACGGTGATGAGCAGGCCGATGCCGCCGCCGCCGAGGATTCCGGCGGGCACCCACGCCTGCCACAGCGCGGACGTGGCATTCCAGACGTCGGTGCTCATGTAGAACGCGGAGGCGGCGAACATCAGTGCCCCGAGTACGCCGAGCCAGCGCTGCCAGGTCACGGGTGCGCGTCCGGCCGCGACGGCGGTGACCATGGAGGCGATCGCGCCGACGGTCATGGCGGCCGCGGATTTCAGCACCGAGTAGTGCCACAGGCCGTCGAGCCACAGCGGCCCGGCCAGCAGCCAGGCGAACATGGTCGCGCCGAAGACGAAGGCGACGGCATTGACCAGCGCGTAGGAGTGGCTGCGCCACAACCCGACCGCGATGGCCGGACACGGATGCGAACGCGAACGCCACAGCGCCAGCGCGAGGAGCACGAGCCCACCGAGCCCGCAGCCGAGGGTGCGCGGGTCGGTCCAACCCCATTGCTGGCCTTGGGTGACCGCCGCGACGACCAGGCCGATCCCGAGCCCGGTGGCGAGGGTGCCGAGGAGGTCGGGCAGCCCGTGCGGATGTCGCTGATCCCCGCGCGCCAGCCGCAGCCCGGCGAGGATGAGCAGCGCCGCGATCGGCACATTGATGACGAAAACCGAACGCCAGCCGAACCAATCGACCAGCGCCCCACCGACTGCGGGACCGACGGTGGCGGCGAAACCGCCCGCGGCGGTCCACGCGGCCATGGCCACCCCGAGGCGTTCGGGCGGGGTGACGCTCAGCACCAGACCGAGCCCGGCCGGAATGAGAAACGCCGCGGTCGCGCCCTGCAGGAACCGGCCCGCGATGAGCCAGTCCGCACCCGGCGCGAGCGCGCACAGCAGCGAGGTGAGCGCGAATCCGGCCAGCGCGGCGAGGAATACGCGCCCACGACCGAGCGCGTCGGCCAATTGACCGGCCGGGGTGAGCAGTGCCGCGAAGGCCACCGCGTACCCGCTCACCACCCAGGTGAGGGTGGTCGCGGCGGTGCCGGGGTAGTCGCGGGTGATGGCCGGGAAGGCGATGTTCACTACCGATAGATCGAGGAAGGACATGAACGCCGCGCCCGAGGCCACGAGCAGCGCCAGGCGGGCGGCCCGAGCGGCCGCGGGTGCACCGGGCTCGACCGAACGGTTTGATGTGCTCGCGGTTGCCGACCTCGCGGCACCGGTCGAAGTCGTGGTCGCGCCCGGAGCCGTGCCGGCCGCGGGCGTGCTGCCGACCCGCGCGGCGGGAGGGGAGTTCGACTGTATGGCGTCGGAGGTGGTTGGGGCTGAAGGGGATTCGTCAACGGAGTGGTTGTCGGCAGGTGGGGTGGGAGTCGGCGGGGCGGGGTGGCTGATCTCGGTCATCGGGCGCTCTCTACGGAACGGGGTGAAGCGGAGGGTAAACTGAACGCACGATCGTTCGTATTGTTGAAAAGTACGCACGATCGTGCGTATTTGCAACAGGTGGTGCCAAGATGGAGGGGTGAACGAACCGGTGCGGCCTGCCGAGCAGGAGATTTCCGATCAACGCCTCTTGAAGGGCGCTCGCGCGCGGGCGACGATCGCCCGGCACGCAGCCGAGGTCGCCTCGGTCGAGGGACTCACGGGATTGAGTCTGGGACGCCTCGCGGGAGATCTGGGCGTCAGCAAGTCCGGGGTGGCGACCCTGTTCGGCACGAAGGAGAAGTTGCAGCTGGCCGCGGTGCAGTCGGCGCGAGAGATGTTCATCGACATCGTGATTCGCCCCGCCTACGCCCACGCAGGTGGCATGCCGCGGCTGCGGGCCATCGTGGAGAACTGGTTCGCCTATATCGGGGAGCCGATGTTGCCGGGCGGTTGCTTCCGCGGTCAGAGCGTGCCCGAGTTCGACAGCCGCCCCGGCCCGGTGCGCGACGCGCTGGTCGCCGATCGTGACGAGTGGTTCGCGGTGTTGGAGAAGGAGATCGCCCGCGCCCAGGAGCAGGGCCATATGCCGGGGCTCGACCCGCACGCGGTGGCGTTCCAACTGGACGCGATCGTCAGCGCCGCCAACACCGCGGCCCGCATGGGCGATGAGAGCGCCCTGGATTTGGCGCGCACGATCGTCGACGGGCTGCTCGGCGACTCCCGGTAACCGCGCGCCGACCGGCGGAATCCGGTGATTGTTTCGTGCACTGCAAGTGTGCATCGAGTGCGTGAATGCAGTTCTGTCGCAGTTGGTTTCACGTGGCACATGCCACGCGTGTCCTAGGTCGAGCGTGGCGCGTACATGATGAGCCCAACTCCGAGCAGGCACACCAGTGCACCGATGACATCCCAGCGGTCGGGCCGGAATCCGTCGAATGCCATGCCCCACAACAGGGATCCGGCCACGAACACGCCACCGTAGGCGGCGAGGATGCGCCCGAAGTGCGCGTCGGGTTGCAGGGTCGCGACGAATCCGTAGAGCCCGAGCGCGACGATGCCCGCCCCCATCCACCCCCAGCCGCGGTGTTCGCGCACCCCCTGCCAGATCAGCCAGGCCCCGCCGATCTCGGCGACGGCGGCCAGCCCGAACAGCACGATCGATCGCAGCACGGTCATGCCGGTTACCTTAGAGCCACTCCTGGCGTTGCGGTCGGACCGCACCCGCGTGCGGTCCGACCGTCGCGGATCATCGTTGCGCCGCAGCGTATTCGAACAACTGCTGACCGAGGTAGCCGCCCGGTCCGGGCACTCCGGGCGGGATGGCGAAGACCGCCGACCCGATCGGTGTCGTCCACTGGTTGAGCGCGTCGAACTCGGCCAGCCGCTGCTGCACCGGCAGATATTGGGCGTCGATATCGCGGTGGAACGAGGCGAACAGCAGCCCGGAGTTGGAGACGTGCCCGGGTGCGGGTGCGTCGTCGTAGTTGTAGCCGCGGCGCAGGAACCGCTCCCCGTCATGGGCGTGGTGGGCGCGGGCGATGTGCGAGGACGGCGGGATTTTCGAGATCCCGTACTGGTCGACGGCCGCGAAGTCGGGTTCGTCGAATTCGCGGGTACCCGACAGGGGTGCGCCGGTGTCGACGGTGCGGCCGATGGTGATGGCGCGCCCGTCGGCGTCGAGTTCGTCCCAGGTCTCGAGGACCATGGCGATGCGCCGCAACACCATGGAGGTGCCGCCGGCCAGCCACGGCCGTCCCGCGCCGTCGTCCCACACCAGCCGATCGAAATCCGGTGTGTCCGGGGCGATATTGACGGTGCCGTCGACCGAGCCCATGAGGTTGCGCATGGTCTGGCCCTTGGCGGCGTTGCGGAATCCGCGCTGCACCCATTTCACCGACACCAGCGATTTCACATGCTTGGACAGCACGCGCACGGCGTGGGAGACCGTGGTGGCCTCCTCGGCGCAGATCTGCAGCAGCAGATCCCCGCCGCACCAGGCGGCATCGAGTTTGTCGATGCCGAACGGCGGCAACGGTTTGAGCCAATGCGGGCGCTGATCGGTCAGTCCGGCAGCGGTGAACAGCTCCGGCCCGAACCCGACGGTGACGGTCAGCCGCGCCGGGCGGGCGGCCAGCTCGGGTTCGGTGTCGGCGAGCGCGGGTCGGCCCTGGGTCAGGCGTGCCGCGTCATCGGTCCAGATCTTCAGTAGACCGATGATGTCGTCATGTCCCACACCGGGTTTCAGATCGAACCCGACGAATGCGGCGTGCCCGGGCGGTTCGGTCGCGATCCCGGCCTGATGGGTGCCGTAGAAGGCGACCGTGTCCAGGGCGGGGTCGCGGTCGTGGTCGCGGTGGTCGAGGGTGGCCGCGCCCCAGCCGAGTCCGGCGGCCCCGGCCGCGCCCGCCGCGAGGGCCGACCCGCCGAGCAGTCGCCGCCGCGACAGGCGGGCCTGGGGTAGGGCGGGCTCAGCCACCGTGGGCGGCATTGTCGCCGGAGGGCTGGTAGTTCTCCTTGCCGCCCGCGAAGTCACGCACCTGCGCGGTGACGGTGGTGGTCGAACCGTCGGAGAAGGTCAGCGTGATCGGGGTGTCCGCGCCGGTGCGCAGCGGAGCCTTGAGCCCCATGAACATCAGGTGGTCGCCGCCGGGCTCGAGGGTGGCGCTGCCGTGGGCGGGGATGACGATGCCACCGGCCTTGGGGCGCATGGTCTTCTCGCCCGCGCCGTCGGGCACGACCTCGTGGATCTCCACGGTCGCCGAGGCCGGGCTGGTGGCGGCCACCAGGTTGACCGGCTTGTCGGAGGCGTTGGAGAGGGTGCCGAAGGCGGCGGACATGCCCGAGTCGGCGGCCTTGACCCACTGGTCGGACAAGCGCACCGAGTCCGCGGCCTTGGCCGGGGCGTCGGAGGCGGTCTGGGAGTTCGAGCAGGCGACCGGCAGCAGGGCCAGGGTGGTGATGGCGGCGGCCGCGCCGAGGCGACGCGCGAATCCGCCGGTGCGCAGGCGGAAGGAATGGCAGCGGGGCATCTGGGACATGGAGGTCTCCATCTGTCAGGGGTGAGGAAAAGCGCCCCGGGACGCGACGAAACTCGATGTGCGCGCGGCACAGTCGACCGAGCGCATTCGACCGACGAGGGGTCGAAGGAGGAGATCGCGGTATTACACCGGAGCGAGAGATGAGCAGAACGCGGCGGCCACCGGTGGGCCGCGCCGTCCGATGCCGGGACTGACCAGCAGCCGTCGAACCTCGGCCCGGTCATCGGCTGCCCGCCCGCGCCAGGCGCGTGCGGGCGGTCGCGGTGTCGACCCGAGGGCGAGAATGAACCGCCGCACGCTGGTGATGGCCCGGCGCATGCCCGCCTCGGCGGCGCGAATCACGAGCGCGCCCAAGGGAATCGCCACCAGATGCGCGATGAGCATCGACGGCGAGGACGTGTGATGGTGGTGGCCCGGCGACATCGACAGCGCCGCGTGTCCGACCGCCTGCCCGGCACCCAGCAGGGCCATGGTCCCGGCCAGGCCGTAGCGCGGGCGCAGCGCGGCGACCACGACACCGATCAGCGTGCACGCCGCGAACAGCAGCGCCAGCGCGGAGGTGTCGGGTGTGGTCGCGCCGCCGCCGAGTCCGTGGGCGAGGAAGGCGACCGCGCCGGAGGATGCGCCGACGGCCGCGCCACGCAGGCGCGCGGTGTGATCCGTCGGTGAGCGCACCCGGACATGCTACGACGCCGTGTCGTGGGTGCCGTGTGCAGGTGGTATGACCGGCGTCTCCACGACATCTTCACAATCGGCGCGAACCATCTCCATCCCGGTTGCCTAATGTCACCTGCATGGAAACCAGTCCGCTGCGCAATGGCCAGGCGAGTGCCCCGGGCACGGCCCGCCGGATTCTGGTGGTGGAGGACGAGCCGACCATCGCCGAATCCATCGCCGCCCGCCTGCGCGCCGAGGGGTACGCGGTCGATATCGCCCACGACGGGCCCGCCGCGGTGGCCGCCGAGGCCGCCGGCGATCCGGACCTGGTGGTCCTGGACGTCATGCTGCCCGGCTTCGACGGCCTCGAGGTGTGCCGCCGCATCCAGGCGCGACGCCCGGTGCCGGTGCTCATGCTCACCGCCCGCACCGACGAGACCGACATGCTGATCGGCTTGGGTGTCGGCGCGGACGACTACCTGACGAAGCCGTTCTCCATGCGGGTGCTCACCGCCCGCGTGCACGCCCTACTGCGCCGGGTCGAACGCACCGCCGCCCCCGGGGCTACCATCGTCGTCGGCGACCTACGCATCGACACCGATCAACGCCGCGTCTGGCGCGGCGAGGACGAAACCCAGCTCACCCCACTGGAATTCGAACTCCTCGTGCATCTGGCCCGCCGCCCGCGCACCGTCCTGGCCCGCGAACGACTACTCAGCGAGGTCTGGGGTTGGGCCGACGCTTCGGGCACCCGCGCCGTCGACAGCCACATCAAGGCCCTGCGCCGCAAACTCGGCGCGGACCTGATCCGCACCGTCCACGGCGTCGGTTATGCCTTGGAGGCCCGATGACCTGGCAGCGATCCGCCCGAGACCAGATATGTGCGCGCCCGACCCGCCACCGACCGACCCTCGAGCAATCTCCCCGCGGCCATGACACCGAGTGGCACACCGTGGAGGGGATTTGCCCGAATTGGCCTCCAGGATGTGCCACTCGGCGGGAGGGGGAACGGTGAGGGGCGTGTGGGAGCGAGTGGCGGGGTGGATGCCTCGGCCGTTGGATCGGGTGCCCTCGATCAAGGTGAAGTTGGCGATTCTGATGGTGGGGTCGGGGGCGGTGGCTTTCGGGTTCTTCGCCATGCAGATCGGATGGCTGCCACCCAAGACGACGATCGCGGCCACATTGTTGGCGTTGATCCTTTCGCAGGTGCTCGCGCACGGGATGACGTTGCCGCTGCGGGAGATGACCGCGGCCGCGCAACGGATGGCGCAGGGGGATTATTCGCGGCGGGTGCGGGCGACCTCGCGCGACGAGGTGGGGCAGTTGGCGCAGGCGTTCAATCAGATGGCCGCCGATCTGGCCGCGGCCGATCAGCAGCGGCGGGAGTTCATCGCCAATGTGTCGCACGAATTGCGCACGCCCATCACGGCTTTGGGGGCGGTGCTCGAGAATCTCGTGGACGGGGTCGCCGAACCGGATCCGGCGACGCTGCGCACCGCGCTCGCCCAGACCGAGCGGCTGAGCCTGCTGGTGACCGAGCTGCTGGCCTTGTCGAGCGTGGAGGCCGGTGCGGTAGCCCTGGATCGAGAAGCCCTGCCGGTGGAGCCGCTGTTGAAAGAGGTTGTCGCCGAGGCCGAAGTGATGGCCGCCGCGATCGACCGGCCGGTGCGGTTCACGATCGCCGTGGCCACCCCCGAGCTGACCGTGTACGCCGACCGCGCCCGCCTGCACCAAGTGCTGCTCAACCTCCTCGACAACGCCACCCGCCACGGCCCCTCCCACGGCGAGGTGCGCCTGCACGCGCGCGCCGAGCGCACCCACACCATCCTCGAGGTGGCCGACGACGGGCCCGGCATCCCGATCCCCGAGCGCGCCCGCGTGTTCGAACGCTTCACCCGCGGCGGGCGCGCCACCGGCGGCGGCACCGGCCTGGGACTGGCCATCGCCCGCTGGATCATCGACCTGCACGGCGGCACCATCGCCGTCGCCGACCCGGGCTCACGTATCCGCATCACCCTGCCCAACTCCTGACACCACATCACCGACCCTCCCGCAGCGCCCCGCGCTCCCGGGACGGTCCCGCACACCCATCGGAGGCTCCGCCATGCCCGAAAACCCTTCCACCACACCCGATCCGGAACCACCGACACCCGATCTCGAGCCCGCCGCAGACGCTTCGACGACCTCCGCCACATCCGATCCCGAACCAGCCGCGGCCGCTGCGACCACTGCCGCATCCGCGCCGGGGCCGGGCGTCGCCATGCCGCCACCGCTGAATTGGGCGGGCTCGGATGCCGCCGCGCGGGCGTACGCGAGTCCGCTCGGCTCCCCACTTGTCCCGTCGGGACCGGGCTCGAACCTGTCTCCTGACGGTCCCCGCCGATCGGCGAATCATCCTGTGCCCCAGCCTGTTCCGCCGCGCTCGCGTATTGTCCCGCTGCCCGGCGGGTTGCTGGCGGCCACCGTGGCCTCCGGGGTGGCCGCGGCGGTGTTCGTGCCCCTGGACCGCCCGGGCTTGGGGTGGCTGCTCGCGGGCGCGACGATTGCGGGCACGGTGTTCGCGGTCGATCGCGCCGCGCGGCGAGCCGATTCGGACGATGCCGACGACTCCGATAATGCGCTCGAGTCCGAGGATTCGGGTGATGCGAAGGATCGGCGGGCAGCCGAAGGTCCGGAACATCCGGAGTCCGTGTCAGAGGCGGATGCGACGGCGGAGGGGACCGCCGCATCCGCCCGCGCGGGTTCGGATCGGGTGCGTTGGGAGCGGGCGGGCTGGACCGGGCTGGCGTTGGCGCTGTTGGCGGTCGGGGTGGTGCGGGATGCGCCATGGCTTTTCGCGCTGTGTCTGGTGGGTGCCGCGGTGGCCGGGTCGCTGGCGGTGGTGCCGCGTTCGATCTACGGGCTGTGGTTCGACGCGCTGGCGGTGCCGTTCTCGGCGGTGATGTCGGTGCCGTGGCTGTATCGGGCGCTCGAGCGGACTCGGGGGCGGACGCGGCCCGGATCGCTGCGGGTGTGGTGGTCGGTGGCGGTGGCCGCCGCGCTGCTGTTGGTGGTGGTGCCCTTGCTGTCGGGGGCCGACGCGGTGTTCGCGGCGCTGGTGAACGGGCTGCTGCCGCGCATCGACGTGCCCGCGGTGCTGCGGTGGGGATTCGTGTTCGTGGTCGCGGGCCTGGGGACGGCGGGTGCGCTGTATCTGCTGGCCGGGCCGCCGCCGATTGCCGCGCGCACTACCGGGGCCGAGGCGCGGAATGGAGCCGAGGCCAGCGACGGGTCCGAGGCGGGCGTGGATTCCCTCGCGAGCGAGGGGCTGGATCCGCTGGGCTGGATGGGAATTCGGCGGTTCTCACCGGTCGAGTGGGGGATTCCGGTGGGAGCGTTGACGATTGTGTTCGCGGCCTTCGTAGGCACGCAGATCGCGGTGCTGTTCGGCGGGGACGGGTATGTGCAGCGCACAGCCGGGCTCACATATGCGGAGTACGCGCGCAGTGGGTTCTGGCAGTTGTCGATCGTGAGCATGTTGACCCTGGCCGTGATTGGCGCGGTGTTGCGCTATGCCCGGCAGGAGACCGGCGGCGAACGGCGGTGGCTGCGGGGCGCGGTCGCGGTGGTGTGCGGGTTGACGTTAGTGATCGTCGCCTCGGCGCTGCACCGAATGTGGACCTATCAGCAGGCCTACGGGTTCACCGTGATGCGGTTGCTGGTGGAGGTGTTCGAGGGCTGGATCGCGCTGGTGTATCTGCTGGTGTTGGCGAGTCTGGTCCGGTTGCGGCGCGGTTGGGTGCCACGCGCGGCGGTCGGGGCGGCGGCGGTGACCCTGTTGAGTCTGGCCGTGCTGAACCCGGAAGGCTTTGTGGCCGACCGCAATATCGACCGCTGGCAGTCGGGCAAGCGCCTGGACACCGACTACCTGGGCACCTTGTCTACCGATGTCCTGCCCGCCACCGACCGGCTGCCCGAACCCGAACGCGCCGTGATCGTGAATGCCGTGCGCGCTCGCCTGAGCGGTGATTCGTGGCAGGGCTGGAACTACTCGCGCGCCACCGCCGACCGCTGACGGTGCTCAGCCGAAACTCACCGGTGTCCAGGTGCGTCCAGCGTCGTCGGTGGTGAGCATCATCGAGGCACTGTGTGCCGACCCGGTGTGCGTCAGGATCACGAAACCGGTTGTCTCGGTGGTGAATTCCCCGGCGACCGGTTCCCACCCCCGGTCCGGTGCGGTGTAGGCGGTGGTCCAGGACTCGCCGCCGTCGGCCGAGGCGAGCACGCGATCGTCGAGCGCCGCGACCAGATGGCTGGCATCGGCGGGCACGAGGACCGCGTAGCTGGCCAACGCGGCCGACAGTTGTCCGGTCTCGGTGAAGGTCGCGCCGCCGTCGGTGGAGGTCATGAGATGGGTGGTGGCGCTGTCGTTCTGGGCGGGACCGGGCCGACCACACAGCGCCAGAACCCGCCGCTCCGACAGCGCGTGCCAGTCGGCGGGCCCGTTGCCGCCGCAGGGCAGCTTCCACGGGCTCCAGGTCCCGTCCACGAGACGCGCGCCGCTGCGGGTGCGGTTGGTGACGACCACCCAGGCGCGGTTGCCGACGACGGTGACCGCGGCCGACGGATCCGGACCCCCGCCCATCGCGACGGGAAGATCGGCGGTCTGCGTCCAGGAGTCGCTGTCGACGGGACTGCTGAACAGCACCGTCTTCTCACCCGGTTGCGTCACGGCGATGTAGGCGCTGTCCTCGGCGACGGTCAGGGTGAAATCGCCTGTCACCGCGTTGATGTCGAGCGGGACCTGCTTCCAGGTCTTGCCGCCGTCGTGGGTGGCGAATAGCATGCCGTCCACACCGACCCAGCCATTGCGGGTGTCGGCGAACTTCACCCAGCCCCGAGCGTTCGCATGGCGGGTCGGCGAGTTCGCCAGCAAAGGACCGGGCAGCGCGACCGCCTGCCAGCTTCGACCACCATCGGCGGTGTGTCGCAACGCCTGGCACGGTTCACTACCGCACGGATAGGTTCGGCCCAGCGTCCAGCCTTCGTCGGCGGAGATGAAGTTGATCGAATCGGGTTGGAAGCCAACCGGATCCGGTGCGACGGGCGCGACCACCGTGGCCGCCTGCAAGGTGGCGGCCGTCGTGGTCGACGGCGACTCAGTGCTCGCCGAACTCGGATACGGCCCGGTCTCCCCGGTCTTGATGGTGAGTCCCGCGACCACCCCTGCCGCGAGTACCGGTACCCCGATTCCCACGACTCCGGCCAACGCGACCGGACTGCGCAACCCCACCGGTCCGAACTCCTTCCACACACCCCTGGTCCGGTGCTCCGGGCACTTCACCCGGGCGGCCCTGCGGCACAACGGGATCGAGTATGCCCGGAAAGGGCCGTATTCGCCTATCCGGCTCAGTGCCCGGCGCGCTGGGCGGCCAGGCGGGCCGCGATATCGCCGATGAGCTCGAAGGGCACGGGATTCTTCAACGGAAAGTTCAAGCTGCCCTTGCCCGCCCGATACGGGGCGATGGCCGCCTCGAAGGCGGCGTCACCGGCGGGCACGGGATACACCGACAGGTGCTTCTTCCAGCCCGCGAAATACATGACCGGTTTCCCGTTCACCTCCACCGTCGGCATCTTGTAGCTGAGGGTCTCGGTGGCCTCCGGCAGCGCGGTGCGCACGACCGCGCGCACGTTCTCCAGGGCTTCGCGCATCGGGGCGGGTTGGCCCGCCAGGTATTCCTCGACGGTGTGGGGTTCCGGTTTCGCCATGACGGGCCACCCTTCCGACAGCCGACAGTGTCCGAGTCGACGGTACCGGTCAGCCGCGCAGGCGTTGCAGCAATGCCAGGGCGGTGTCCAGCGACGCGTCGACGGTATCGGCGAGATAGAGCAGGTCGATGAAGACATCGTCGAATCCAGTATCGGCGACGACGGATTCGATGGTGTCGGCCACCAGCGCCAGCTCGGTGCCCGCCGCGACATTGACACGCAGGATCGTGTCGATGGCCTGCGGGTCCCGACCGGCCTCGACGGCGGCCTGGTCGACGACCGCGCGCAGCTTCAACAGTTGGCTGCCCCAGCCGGGCGGGCCGGGCACCGGGACCACGGGCAGCCAGCCGTCGGCGCGACGACCGACGCGGGCGAGCCCGGCCGGGTTGAACGCGCCCAGATAGAACGGCGGTCGCGGGCGCCGCACCGGCTTCAGCTCACTGCGATGTTCGGGCACGGTGACGTAGCGGCCCTGGTATCCGGCGGGGTCGGTGGTCCAGATGGCTTCGAGCGCATCGAGAATCTCGTCCAACCGCGCCCCGCGATGGGTGAACGGGACTCCGGCGGCCTCGTACTCCTCCGGCGACCAGCCGATCCCGAAGCCGGGAATGAGTCGCCCGTCGCTGATCACGTCGATCGTGGTGAGCGCGCGAGCCAGCTGCGCGGGCCGATACAGCGGCGCGATGAGCACATTCGCGCCCAACGTGACCCGTTCGGTGACCGCGGCCGCGATGCCCAGCAGCACGAACGGGTCGAGCACGGAGTTGAATTCGTCGGGGATAGTGTCGCGGCCCGCGTAACCGACCTTCGGGTTCGTGGCGGCCAGCAGCCGCTCACCGACCCAGAGGCTGTCGGCCCCGGCCTGTTCGAGCACGGTGGCGAAGTGCGCGATCTGTGCGCCCTGGCGCGCCTGCGGACCGCATTGGGGAAGAGCGAAGCCGATTCTCACGCTTTCGTGATACCAGACACGCGTGCGCGCCCGACACGGTGATCCCCGCCAGGATAGGTCGGGTGGGAGAACACAAAGACCGCATGCTGGCCGGACAGCTCTACCGCGACAACGATCCCGAACTCGTCGCCGAACGCCTGCGCTGCCAGGGCCTGCTGGACCGCTTCAACGCCACCCGGTCAGGCCAGGACCTCCAACGTCGCGCCATCCTCGAAGAGCTCCTCGGCGCGATCGGCGACGGCTCCTGGATCATGCCGCGGTTCCAATGCGACTACGGCCACCTGATCCGCCTGGGCCGCAACAGCTTCCTCAACTACGACGCCATCTTCATGGACTGCGCCCCCATCACCATCGGCGACGACGTCTCCATCGGCCCCCGCACCCAACTGCTCACCGCCCTGCACCCGATGCACGACCACGACCTGCGCCGCCAACGCTGGGAAACCGCCGCCCCCATCACCATTGGCGACAACGTATGGCTCGGCGGCGGCGTCATCGTCTGCCCCGGCGTCACCATCGGCGACAACACCGTCATCGGCGCGGGCAGCGTCGTCACCCGCGATATGCCCGAGAAAGTCTTCGCAGCAGGCAACCCCGCCCGCATCATCCGCACCCTCTGACCCGGTCGGCGGGGTGGTCGACGATCGTTCACCGCGCTGCCGGTGCGGCAGGGCTCATTCCGGCAGACCGGTCAGCTCGGCGCAGAGGCGGTGCAAGCGGGAGGCGGCGACGTCGTCCTGGGCAGCAGGGGAGGGGGCTTTGACGCGGTTGCGTTGGAAGTAGCAACCCGTGACGGCGGAGACGTCGGGGTCGGTGGCCAGGTAGGTGAGGGCGCGGCCGCCTTCCTCGGGGGTGATCATGAAAAGGCGTTTGCCCAACGCCATGACGGGGCGGGCGAACCAGGGGGCGGCGTCCCAGATGCCGGTGGCCACCACGCCGGGGTGGAAGGCGTTGGCGGTGACGCGAGTTCCGGTCAGGCGCTGGGCCAGGTCGCGGGTGTAGAGGATATTGGCGAGTTTGGCGCGCCCGTAGGCCGAGGTGCCGCTGTAGCCGTGGCACAACTGCGGATCGTCGAAGTCGAAGGTGTTGCCGTAGTGCATGACCGAGGAGGTGAACAGGATGCGTGAGGGGGCGCTATCGCGCATCAGGTCCAGCAGGAGCTCGGTGAGCAGGAAACCGGCGAGATGGTTGACGGCGAAGGTGGCCTCGAGCCCGTCGCGGGTTTCGGTGCGGCGCAGATGGAATCCGCCCGCGTTGTTGGCCAGCACGTCGAGACGGTCGTAGGTCTTGTTCACCGTCGCGGCCAGCTCGCGCACCGCGTCGAGGGAGGCCAGATCGCATTCGAGCGCGTCGACGTCGGCGGTGGCCCGCGACCGCACCAGTTCGGTGGTGGCGGCGAGCTTTTCGGGATTGCGGCCGACCAGGATCAGATGATGTCCGTCGGCGGCGAGTTGGCGTGCGGCGGCCAAGCCGATCCCCGACGTGGCCCCCGTGATCAGCATGGTGCTCATGCCCTGCCAGCCTGCCACACCCGAGCCGCGCTGTCGCGGGATCCGGACACCCGATCGTGCGGCTGATCATGCGAAAGACACTGCCGCGCAACGAGTAACAGCCCCGGCCGGGCCTGCGAACCGGAACGGCGACATCGGGCGCAATCCCCGGTGACAACACTCCCGGCCCAACCGCCGCATAAGCGGAACGCGCGAGCACCCGCGAACCGCCCATGCCGCCACCACCCAGCCCGTACCGTTGAGACATGGAGCCGGTACTGGTCACCGGTGCCGCCGGGGGGCGCGATGGATCCACCGGACGGCACCTCACCGCACAACTGCTCGGCCGCGGCATCCCGGTGCGCGCCCTCGTCCACCGCGACGATGAACGCGCCCACCTGCTGCGCGCCCTCGGCGCCCAGGTCGTGGCCGGCGATCTGCGCGATCTGGCGTTCGTGCGCACCGCCATGGACGGTGTGCGCGGCGCGTACTTCACCTATCCGGTCATCGACGGACTCCTCGACGCGGCAGGCGCATTCGCCGTCGCCGCCCGCGAAGCCGAGGTCCCGCGCGTCGTCGCCGTGTCCCAACTCGCCGCCGGGCCCCAGGCGCTGACCCCGCGCATGCGCCAGCACTGGGTCGCCGAACAGATCCTGGACTGGGCCGATATCGGCGCGATCCACTTGCGTGCCGCCGTCTTCCACGAAAACCTCGCCCGCATCGCCGATACGGGTGGCGGCGAGGGGCTGAGCCTGCCGATGGGACCCGAGACCACCGAACTACCGCTGGTCGCGGCCTCCGATGTCGCTCGCGTCGCCGCCGGGCTGCTGTGCGACCCAAGCCTGGACGTCGACCCGGTGCTGCTGCTCACCGGGGATGTCGTGACCATCGGTTCCGCCGCCCGCGCCCTGGGCCGCACCTATCACGACACCGACCCGGCCGCCTGGCACCGCTGGGCGCTCGAGTTCTACGGCACCCCGCACGCCGCCGAACACCTGAGCAAGCTGTGGGAGATCTTCCGCCTGCTCGGCGAAGGCAAAGGCCTCTACCAGGTGACCCCGTCGATCGAGAAATATGGCGGCCACCCGCCGATCACCTTGTCCGACTTCGCCATCCACCGGCCCGCCCCACACTGACCCTCACGCGGGCGGCACCTCGGCCAGGCCCGCGTACACCGCCTTGCCCTCGGCGCGTGCCTGCGCGACCATGCGATCCGCGCCCTCGGACGGGCCGCCGATACGCAACACCGCATCACAGCGCGACAGCAGCTGTTCGGCGATGGGGTGAAAAATCTCGTCGTAGACCCGATCACCGATGCGGGCACTGCCCGCGACCTCCAGCAACGGCAGCGCCAATGCTTCGCCGGTGACCGGAAGATGCCCGGCCCGGAACAGGGTGAGCGCGGTTTCGTTCATGGCCCGCATATTCGCGGCCAACTTGGCCGGATCGTCGCCGGTACCCGAACGGTACGGGCCCGCGACCAGGATCATCTGAGAATTCGACACGGGGACTCCTTCGTAATCGGTTCACGCACAATCGGTTCACGCCGAATGGATGACGACGCCCGCTTCCCGCAGGGCATCGAGGGTGGCCGGTCCGGCCGGATGAATGGACGCCTCCGCGGCGGTGCGGTCGGTGACGAACTCGTGCGCCGCGCCCAGGGAAGCGACCTGGCTGAAGGCACGCACCCCGAGCTTGGTCGCATCGGCGACGGCGATCACGCGCGCCGACTGCGCGATACCGGCCTGCTTCACCGCCGCATCCTCGAGCGAAAATTCCGACCAGCCGTACTCGGCGTGCACGCCGCCGATCGACATGACGAACACATCGAAGGCCAGCGACTCGAGCGCACGCAATGCCACCGGGCCGACCAGCGACTGCTCACCCGGACGAGAACGGCCGCCGCACACCAAAAGATCGATATCCGGTTGGTCGGCCAGGCACACCGCGGTCTGCAAACTCAACGCAGTCACCGTCAACGGCGCGCGGTCGAGCAATGCCCGCGCGACATGCACGGTCGTCGTGCCCGCATCCAGCAGCACCCGCGAACCCGGCGCGATCAACGCCGCGACCGCCGCGCCGAGCCGATCCTTGATCGCGGCCGACCAGCCCGCGCGATCGGCGAAACCGCCTGCCCGCGTGCGAGGGTGCGTGGCGATCGCGCCGCCGTGCACCCGCCGCACCAGCCCGCGCTGCTCCAGGGTGTCCAGATCCCGGCGCACCGTCATCTCCGAAACACCCAGGCGCTGAGCCAATTCCGACACCGACGCCCGCTCCGCGCCCTGCACCAGCCGCAGCGTCACATCCAACCGTTCGGCAGCATCCACCCCATATTTCTAACAGAGTGCTGTTCGAATGAACAGGTATAAGTTCGAATCGGAGTTGGGCGGCTCCACCATTACCCACCGGGTAATGGAAAGCCGCGCTTGATCATTCGTACGATCGGCAGATGGCGACACCCACGGCAGGCGACCTCCTCCGACACTGGCGCACCACCCGACGACTCAGCCAACTCGAACTCGCCGGCCGCGCCGACACCTCCACCCGCCACCTCAGCTTCATCGAAACCGGCCGCGCCACACCCAGCCGCCACATGCTGCTGCACCTGTCCGACGAACTCGACATCCCCCTGCGCGAACGCAACCGCATGCTCCTCGCCGCCGGATACGCCCCCATCTACGGCGAACCCACCCTCGACAACCCCACCATGCAACCCATCCGCGACGCGCTACGCCAAATCCTCACCGGCCTCGAACCCCATCCGGCCCTCGCCATCGACGCCACCTGGACCATGGTCGACGCCAACGCCGGAATCGGCCTGTTCCTCGACGGCATCGACCCCGCCCTGCTCCAACCACCCGTCAACGGCCTGCGCCTCACCCTGCACCCCGACGGCCTCGCGCCACGCATCATCAACCTCCCCGAATGGCGCGGCCACATCTTCGAACGCCTGCAACGCCAAATCGATGTCACCGGCTCACCCGAACTCGTTGCCCTGCTGGCGGAACTACGCGCCTACCCCGGCGGCGAAGAAGCACCCGGCCTGCCCGAACCCGACCAAACCGTCGTCCCCCTGCGCCTGCGCCACGACGGCCACGAACTCGCCTTCCTCAGCGCCACCACCGTCTTCGGCACACCCATGAACATCACCGTCGCCGAACTCGCCATCGAAGCCTTCTTCCCCGCCGACGCCGCCACCGCCACCCTGCTCCGCGACCGCATCGCCATGCCCGCCGACTGAACCTCCTCACCCACCGGCCGAGACCACAACCCCTTCCGACTAGTCGGTCCGCCCAACGGGTTCCATACCGCACAATGAGAACCCATGGACGTGCCCACCCACCTCGCCCACCTCACCGGCGAACCCGTCGCACGCCTACACCCCCTCGGCGCCAGCCACGCCTGGACCCTGCACCGCGCCGAAACCACCGACGGCCGAACCCTTTTCATCAAAGCCCTCCACGACGGCGACACCTCCCAAGCCCTCACCGCCGAAGCCGCCAGCCTCCGCTGGCTCGCCGAAGGCCACCCCCACCTCGTCCCACCCGTCCTCGCCGCCGACCCCCGCATGCTCGTCCTGCCCTGGCAGCCAACCCAATCCGCCACCCCCACCGCCGCCGAACACCTCGGCCGCGACCTCGCCACCCTCCACGCCGCCACTCCCACCACCTACGGCGCACCCTGGACCGGCTACATCGCCACCCTCCCACTCGACAACACCCCCGCTACCGACGACTGGGGCACCTGGTACGCCCACCACCGCCTCGCCCCCTACCTCCCCGCCGCAGCACCCCACCTCGGCCGCGACGGCACCCGCCTGATCGAACGCGTCATCAACCGCATCGACGACCTCGCCGGCCCACCCGAACCACCAGCCCGCATCCACGGCGACCTCTGGTCCGGCAACATCCTCTGGGCCACCGACCACGCCCTGCTCATCGACCCCGCCGCCCACGGCGGCCACCGCGAAACCGACCTCGCCATGCTCGCCCTCTTCGGCACCCCCCACCTCGACCGCATCCTCGCCGCCTACCAAGAGGTCACACCCCTGAGTTCGGGCTGGCGGCAACGCATTCCACTACACCAACTCCACCCCCTGCTGGTGCACGTGGTGTTGTTCGGCGGCTCCTACCGCGGAATGCTCCTCGCCGCAGCGGCATCCGCACTCGCCGCCTAGCTCGAGCCCGAGGAATCAGACGTCGGCACGCGGCTCGCTCGCGCCGGATTGCTCCGCAAGGCGGGCATGCAGACGGTCGCGGACCTGATCGGGGGTGTAGGCGCGACGCTTGCGTTCGGAGCGGACGATGACCACTCCCGTCGCCGCCACGCCCGCCGCACCTGCCAAGCCGAGTACCTTCCACCAGCGCATACGCCTAGGCTAGTCGCCGTGCCACGCGAAGTGATCTCACATGTCGAATTGGACCGAGCCGTGGAGCTCACGCGGACCGGTGACCTGTGGCTGTTCCGCGGACACTCCCACGCCGACCGCGCGATTCGCGGACTCACCAACAGCCCGGTCAACCACGTCGGCATGGCGCTGGTCATCGACGATCTGCCCGCCCTCATCTGGCACGCCGAACTCGGACGGGCACTGCCCGACGTCTGGTCGGGCAACCATCATCGCGGCGCACAGCTACACGACCTGCGGGCCGCGGTCCTGCGGTGGGCCAACGACTACGGGCAGCAGGCCTGGATCCGCCAACTGGATCGACCCGTCACCAAAGACATGGAAGACGCCGCACTGCGCACGGTCGCACGACTCGACGGCATGCCCTTCCCCTCCACCAGCGCCCTCGCGGGACGATGGCTCAAAGGCCGTGTGCCGCTGCCGAAACGAACGAAAGACCCCGAGGCTGAAGCCGGACTCGAGAACGCCTACTGCGCCGAAATCGTCGCCATGACCTACCAGGCCATGGGACTGCTGCCGCAGAAACGGCCCAACTGGTATGACCCGGGCCGGTTTTGGAGCGGCGACAACCTGCGCCTCGCCGACGGCTATCACCTCGGCGGGGAAATCGCGGTCGAGGTGCCCGCGCGCTGACCTGTGACGCCCGGTCCCGCCGCGCAGGATCTCCGGTGTCGCCGAGTAGCTGTGCGCTAGCGTCGGGGGAGTGCAGCTGCAGCGAATCCACCACGTCGCGATCATCGCCTCGGACTACGAGAAATCGAAGGCGTTCTACACGGAGATCCTCGGTCTGAAGGTGATCGCGGAGCACTATCGCGCCGAAAGGCGTTCCTACAAGCTGGATCTCGCCCTGCCCGACGGCGGACAGATCGAGCTGTTCTCCTTCCCGGACCCACCCGCGCGAACCTCCCGGCCCGAGGCGGCCGGACTGCGCCACCTCGCGTTCGTGGTCCCGGACGTGGAAGAGGCCCTGGCCGAGCTGCGGGGTAGGGGAGTGGCGGTGGAAGAGGTGCGAGTCGACGAGTACACGGGGAAGCGGTTCGCGTTCTTCGCCGACCCCGACGATCTGCCGCTCGAGCTGTACGAAGCCTGAGATCGAAGCCTTCCGGTGAGGCTCCGCAATCACGAAAATCAGGAAATGGAAATATGCGTATCTACGCATGTCGGCTCGCTCCGAAAATACTCTGGCGGTCACGACCCGCCACAGCCTCCTGACCACACTCATCACCCTCCAACCTCGAAGAGGGGAGCGGCTATTCGATGCCGCTCGGTCGCTGGGTTGGGGGCTCCCATACGATGGGTCGCATGACCAAAGTGCTCCTGAAGACCTCCGCCGGGGACATCACCCTGGAACTGGACGAGGCCAAGGCACCCAAGACCGTCGCCAACTTCGTCGACTACGTCAAGGCGGGCCACTACACGGACACCGTGTTCCACCGGGTGATCCCGAACTTCATGATCCAGGGCGGCGGCCTGACCGCCGAGATGCAGCAGAAGCCCGCGCCGAACCAGGTCGAGAACGAGGCCAACAATGGCCTGAAGAACGACAAGTACACCGTCGCCATGGCGCGTACCTCGGCCCCGCATTCGGCGAGCGCGCAGTTCTTCATCAACACCAGCAACAACGGCTTCCTGAACTACCCGGGCCAGGACGGCTGGGGTTACGCGGTGTTCGGCAAGGTCACCGACGGCACCGCCGTGGTGGATGCGATCGAGGGCGTGCGCACCGGCAACAAGGCCGGGCACTCGGACGTGCCGGTCGAGCCGATCACCATCTTCTCCGCCGAGCTGGTCTGACCCGTTTCGCAGCGATAGACGTACGGCCCGGAACCGTGGGGTTCCGGGCCGTTGTCGTTGCTGGAGAAGGGATTAGGCGTCGAGGACGCGGACTTCGCGTTTGACCACCGGGGGCAGTACCGACCACGGGAAGTTGATCCAGCGGTCGGTGCGCTTCCACACGTATTCGCAGTCCACCTCGGAGTGTGGCTTCTGGTAGATGACCGCGCAGCGGACCTCGGCGACGTGGGCGGAGCAGAAGTCGCGCACCAGCTTGAGGGTCTTGCCGGTGTCGGCGACGTCGTCGGCGACCAGGACGGTCGCGCCGGTGAGGTCGACGGCGTTGGGGACGGGCGGCAGCATGACCGGCAGATCGAGACGCTGGTCCACGCCGGTGTAGAACTCGACGTTCATGACGTGGAGGTTCTTCACGTCGAGGGCGTAGCCGAGGGCTCCCGCCACGAAGAGTCCGCCGCGGGCGATCGACAGGATGAGGTCGGGTTCGAATCCGTCGTCGGCGATCTCCTGGGCCAGATCGCGGCTGGCGTCACCGAATAGCTCCCAGCTCAGTTCCTCGCGATCGCTCATGCTGCTCTCCGTTCTGCCGCTGCCGTGGTGTCGAGAATCCTACGGATGGTGGGTGAGCGTGTACCAGAGCAGGGCCAGGGTGCCGAGCGCGAACAGCGGCACCAGCACCATGGTCTCGATCTTGTTGCCGGTGCGGTCGATGATCGGGATGCGGGTGCGGATCTTCAACGGCCACAACAGGCGACAGCCGCGGTCGGTGAGGCAGTCGCCGATGAGGTGGGCGAGTGCGCCGAGTCCGACGGAGAAGGGCAGCCAGGTGGGTTTGTCGCTGATCCAGTGGTCGATGGCGAAGGTGCCGCAGACGGCCAGTATGACGACGGTGCCCCAGGATTTGACGCCCTCGCCGTTGGGTGCGAGGCCGAGGGCCTTGACCGCGAGGGCGAGCAGGAAGAACACCAGCGAGAGCGTGAAGTAGCGGCCGAGCAGGTGTTCCCCGGCCCAGGTGCCGTAGGTGACGGCGGCGACGAAGGCGAAGCTGTGGGTGCCGTGGCGGTGCCCGCCGGAGATCCACGAGATGAACTTGCACGCGTAGTGCGAGATCGGGCCCAGCACATGGGAAATGGTGCCCGAGGGGTGGTCGGCGTCGGGCAGGAGCGCGGCGCCCGCGGTGAGGAAGGTGCCCATCACCAGATCCACGGAGCCGATGGCCCCGGATTGCACTGCGGGATAGGTCAAGACGGTGAACGGTAGCGCCGCCGCTGCCGCCGACCAGGCGAGCGCGCCGCTGGTCGCATGTGAATGTCCTAGCACCGCTTGAAGGTTAGCGGATCTGACTGACAGGGTTTTCAGGTGAAGTGGTGGGTGAGCGGCCTTGCCGGGCAGTGGATTCCGGCCGGTCGGTCGCCGACGGCGTGAATTATGTATTGGCGCAGGTGAATTCGGCTCGCGAGTGTGTTCCATATCGCTTTCCGGGTGCCCCTGTGCGGCCGCTCGCGCCTCTGAAATATGGTCGAATTCGATAGCGCTTTCCGGTTCAGAGAGGAACGGACATGTCGGTAGCGTCCGCGGTGAAGGATCAGATCCAGCAGATCGGTGGGGGATTCATGTTCTCCCGGGAGGCGCGAGCCTTCGCCGACAGCACCGGTGTGCCAGGGTTCCTGCCGGGCTACACGCGCGGACGCGGTGGCGTCCTGGGTGAGGTGGACGCCGATGTGGTGGCCTCGGCCTTCGGTTTCTTTCGCCCCGAAACGGTGCGACAGGCGTGGGAGGCGACCGCGTCGACTCCGGCCGAGGCGGCGGCGCTGGGCTATCTGAAGGTCTGCCAGGATTTCGGTCGGCGCAAGCTGGCCGGTTTCGAGGACGCGGGTCGGCTGGCCGAGCTGTTGGAGCCGGTGGTGGCGGCCGCGAATCCGATTGGCGCGCCGCTGTTCGCGGGGTGGCGGGCGTTGCCGCGGGCCGCGGATGCGCCCGGGTTGGTGCTGCAGCTGATTCAGATTCTGCGGGAGCTGCGCGGCGGCCTGCATCTGGTCGGAGTCCTGGGTAGCGGGCTGACCCCGTTGCAGGCGGTGCTGATCGCGGGTTCGCCGCTCGAGTCCGGCCCCGACCACGCGCGCAGCTTCGGATGGCCCGAACCGTACGAGGAAATCACCGCGGAGCTGAAAGGCCGCTGGATGCAGGCGGAGTCGATCACCGACGACCTGATCGCCCCGGCGTTCGCGGTGCTCGACGACAAGGAGGGCGAGGAGCTGGTGACACTGCTCGACGCCTGCCAGGCGGCGGTGTTCGGCAGCCGGTGAGCCGGTGTCCCCGGGTGGGTGGCTCGCCCACCCGGGAATCCTGTTCAGCGGTGCAGGAATTCGAGGGTGACGCGTTCGAAGGCCTCTTTGGCCTCGTACATAACCCAGTGCCCGCACTTGGGGAAGACGTGGAGTTCGGCGTTGGGGATCTGACGCAGGGGGATGAGCGCCATGTCGGTGGGGCATTGGCGGTCGTCGGCTCCCCAGGTCAGCAGCACCGGGCTCTTGATCTTGTGGAGCATGGACCAGTACGGCGGGGTGGGTGAGTTCTCCAGGAACTGCTGTTGCAGCGCAAGCGCTTCGGACCCATACATGGCCTTCAGGCTGGCCTGGGCGGCCGGGTCGGAGGCCGCCTGCCAGCGTTCCTCGACGATCTCGTCGGTGATCATCTTGGGGTCGTAGATCATGCAGCGCAGCCAGCGGTGCAGGCCCTCGCGGGTGGGGTTGTCGGCGAACTCCGACAGCAGCCGGGTGCCTTCGCTGGGGTTGGGCGCGAGCAGGCTGTGGCCGACGCCGCCGATGGCGATGATCTTCTCGACGCGCTGTGGGTGGGCGATCGCGACGTTGAGGGCGACGACGCCGCCCATCGAGTTGCCGAGCAGGGCGGCGGAATCGAGGTCGAGGGCGTCCATGAAGCGGATGACCGCGTCGACGGCGGTGAGGACCGGATGTCCGGGGACCGGGTCGCTGACGCCGAAGCCGGGGAATTCCAGGATGTAGCAGTGGAAGTGGTCGGCGTAGTAGCCGAGGTTGCTGCGGAAGTTGCGCCAGCCGTTCACGCCGATTCCGGAGCCGTGCAGCAGAATCAGGGGTGGGCCGTCGCCGGCCTCGTGATAGCGCAGGACGCCCTTGTCGGTGGCGATTTCGCGTCGGGTGTTCTCGTAGGTGACATCCACAGCATCCAACATAGAACAGGTTGCAGAAATGCTGCTTTCCGATGGTGGGTTGGCCACCGAGCTCGAGGCGCGCGGGCACGACCTGTCGGACGGGTTGTGGTCGGCGCGACTGCTTTTGGATGCGCCGGAGGAGATTCGGGCGGTGCATGCCGCTTACTTTCGGGCGGGTGCGGTGATCGCGACGACGGCCAGTTATCAGGCCTCGTTCGAGGGGTTCGCGGCGCGCGGGATCGACCGGGAACAGGGGGTGCGGCTGCTGCGGCGCAGTGTCGAGCTGGCGCGGCAGGCGCGGGCGGAGTTCGAGGACGGGTGTGAGCGTTGGGTGGCCGCGTCGGTCGGTCCCTACGGTGCGGCGCTGGCCGACGGGTCGGAATATCGTGGCCGCTACGGGCTTTCGATCGCGGAGTTGAAGCGCTGGCATCTGCCGCGGCTCGAGGTGCTGGCCGCGGCGGGCGCGGATGTGCTGGCGCTGGAGACGATTCCGGATCTCGACGAGGCCGAGGCATTGGCGGGACTGCTCGACGGCAGCGGTGTGCCCGCGTGGCTGAGCTACACGATCGAGGGCTCGCGTACCCGGGCCGGGCAGCCGCTGCGGGACGCCTTCGCCATTGCCGCCGAAATCCCCGAGATCGTGGCGGTGGGCGTGAACTGCTGTGCTCCCCGCGATGTCACGGCCGCGATCGGCCTCGCGCGGGAGATGACCGGCAAGCCGGTGATCGTGTACCCGAACAGCGGGGAGGAGTGGGATGCCGTGCGCCGTCGCTGGGCGGGGGAGTCTCGGTTCTCCGCGTCCCTCGTAGGGGAGTGGGTCGAGGCGGGTGCGGCCATCGTCGGTGGCTGCTGTCGCACGAGTCCGGCCGATATCGCGCGGCTGGCCGCCGTCGTGGCGGGATAGCCGCGCGAGGATCGCCCGGTCGATCCACTGATTAATATTCACATGCAGACATGCGCATGTATCTAAGTTATTCTCGCGTGTATGGACACCAAGGCGAACAACCAAGGCACCGACGGGCATGGCCACGGCCTGCTGGGTCCACGCGCGGAGATGGCCTTCGCGATCGGTTCCGGCATCACCTACACCGCGGGCATGGTGACGAAGAA
Organism: Nocardia sp. CDC153; assembly: GCF_035818515.1. Classification (NCBI taxonomy): domain Bacteria; kingdom Bacillati; phylum Actinomycetota; class Actinomycetes; order Mycobacteriales; family Nocardiaceae; genus Nocardia; species Nocardia sp. CDC153. The sequence continues at coordinate 493,971 of NZ_JAYKYU010000004.1, forward strand.
TCTGCTCGACACCCCGGGGTGGGTGCCGACCGCGCTGTTCCTGGCGACCTACGTGCTGGGTGGCTTCTTCACCATCCGGTCGGCGGTGGACACGATCCGGCGCGGCCGCTTCGAGGTGGATTTCCTGATGTTGGTCGCGGCGGCCGGTGCGGCGGCGGTCGGCAAGTGGGCCGAGGGCTCGGTGCTGTTGTTCCTGTTCAGCCTCGGGCACGCGCTCGAGGAGTACGCGATGAGTCGCGCGCGGCGGTCGATCGAGGCGCTCGGTGAGCTCGCGCCGCGCACGGCGCTGGTGCGGCGTGGCCCGGATCGGGTCGACGAGATCGATGTCGAGGCGCTGCGGGTGGGCGATACCGTTGTGGTGCTGCCGAATTCGCGGTTGAGTGCCGACGGGATCGTGGTCGCGGGCTCGAGTGCGATCGACGAGTCGTCGGTGACGGGGGAGAGCATGCCGGTGGAGAAGCAGCCGCAGGATCGGGTGTTCGCGGGAACGCTGAATGGTTCGGGTGCGCTCGAGGTGGTGGTGACCAGTCGCGCCGAGGATTCGACGCTGGCGCGGGTGATCGCCATGGTGCGTGATGCCGATACCCAGAAGTCGCCGACGCAGCGATTCATCGACCGGTTCCAGCGGGTGTATGTCCCGGCGGTGATCGCGGGTGTGTTCGCGGTGATCGGGTTCGGGGTGTTGGCGTTGTCGGAGCCGTTCTCCGACAGCTTCTATCGCGGCATGGTGGTGTTGGTGGCCGCGAGCCCGTGCGCGTTGGCGATCGCGACGCCGAGTGCGGTGCTGGCCGGTGTCGCGCGGGCCGCGCAGGCCGGTGTGCTGGCCAAGGGCGGCGGGCCGTTGGAGTCGTTGGGTCGGGTGCGGTCGATCGCGTTCGACAAGACGGGCACGCTCACCTGGGGTCGGCCGCGGGTGACCGATGTCGAGCCGGTACGGCCGGAGTTGCGGGAGCAGCTGGTGACCACGGTGGTGGCGGTGGAGTCCTACAGTGATCATCCGCTGGCTGCGGCGATCACCCGGGATCTGGCGTTGGAGGTGCCCGCCGAGGTGGAAAGCGCTGCCAGCCAGGTGAATTCGGTGACCGGTCGCGGTGTCACGGCACTGGTGGACGGTCGGGCGACCGAGATCGGCAATCTGACCATGTTCGAGGAGCTGGATCCCGACGGTGTGCCTGCCGAGATCGCGGCGATCGTCGAGCGTTTGCACGAGGGTGGGTCGCACCACGATGATCGTGCGCCACGGCGGGGTCTATCTGGGTGTGGTCGGCGTGATGGATACTCCGCGTGCGGAGGCGGGCCCGGTGATCGAGCAGCTCCGTGGTTTGGGTGTCGCCGACATGGTCGTCATCTCCGGCGACAATCAGCGGGTGGCCGACGCGGTCGCCGACGGTCTGGGCCTGGATGCCGCGCACGGTGGTCTGCTGCCCGAGGACAAGGTGTCGATGATTGCGCGGTTGAACGCGCGCGGCGGTACCGCGATGGTCGGTGATGGCGTGAACGACGCACCCGCGATGGTGAATTCGTCGGTCGGCATCGCGATGGGCGCGAGCGGCTCGGCGGTGGCGTTGGAGACCGCGGACGTGGCGTTGATGTCCGACGACATCGGGCGGTTGCCGTTCGCGGTGGCGTTGAGCCGTCGTGCGGCGACGATCATTCGCCAGAATCTGGCGGTCGCGTTGATCATCGTGGCGGGTCTGGTGCCCGCGACCCTGATCGGTTTGCCGATCGGTCCGGCGGTGTTCATCCACGAGGGTTCGACGCTGTTGGTGGTGGCGAACGCGTTGCGGCTGCTGCGGTTTCGCCGGGGTGGCGAGCATGCGGGCATCGCGCACGAGTCTCGCCCGATGTGAGGGTTCCGCGATCGGTGGCATCATCGGGTGAGCGGTGTCGGAAGGGGAGCGGGATGGTGGCGGCGAGTCGAATTCAGCGGCTGCGCAGTCTGATCGAGCATCCGCGTACGGGGGCTGCCGAGCGTGCGGCGGCGCAGCGCATGTTGGACCGGATTGTCGCGACCTCGGTGCGGCCGGTGGGTGACCGTAGCTACGGGGACCGGTATCAGCGGGTGGGTCGGCATGCGGGTCTGTCGCGGATCGCGGACATGATCCGCGAGGACATCGCGTTGGCGCGGGTGTTCGCCGAGGCGGTGGTGGCAGGAGAGTTGGCTACCCGCAACGCGGTTCGGGACGCGCCCGCGAGCCTGACCTACACCGTGGACACGCCGTTCGATGCCGGTATTCGCATCACGGTGGCGGGGGTGCCGCGGGCGTGGGGTTGGGATGAGATCGGCGTCGAGTCCGAGGCGCTGCGGCAGCTGCGGTCCGAGCTCACCGACATCATGAACGCCTACAACCGTGACGGCACCGACATCGGCCAGCGTTTCCATGGTCGCGTCGAGGTGCGTGCGGCAGGGGAGTAGCCGTAACCGTTCGAGGTCGCGAATGTTTCTGCCGCGCAGCACGTCCGTAAACGGGCGATGCCCCCGGACCGCTGAGGTCCGGGGGCATCGTTCGAGCGGTTTTACGCGCCGGTCAGGTCGAAGCGGTCGAGCTCCATGACCTTGGTCCAGGCCGCGACGAAGTCCTTGACGAACTTCTCCTTGGAGTCGTCCTCGGCGTACACCTCGGCCAGGGCTCGCAGCTGCGAGTTGGAGCCGAACACCAGGTCGACGCGGGAGGCGGTCCACTTGGGTGCGCCGGTGGTGCGGTCGGTGCCCTGGTAGGCGCTGTTGTCGCTGTCGACCGGGGCCCACTTGGTGGACATGTCGAGCAGGTTCACGAAGAAGTCGGTGCTGAGCACACCGGGCTTGTCGGTGAACACGCCCTGCTGCGAGCCCTGGTAGTTGGCGCCGAGCACGCGCAGGCCGCCGACGAGGACGGTCATTTCCGGGGCGGACAGGGTCAGCAGGTTGGCCTTGTCGAGCAGCAGGTACTCGGCCGGGATGCTGGCGCCCTTGCCGACGTAGTTGCGGAAGCCGTCGGCCGCGGTCTCGAGGGCCGCGAAGGACTCGACGTCGGTCTGGTCCTGGGTGGCGTCGGCGCGGCCGGGGTGGAACGGCACCTCGATGTCGAAACCGGCTGCCTTGGCGGCCTTTTCGACACCGGCGTTACCGGCCAGCACGACCACGTCGGCGAAGGACACCGGCTTGGCGAACCCGGTCTGGATGCCTTCCAGGACGCGGATGACCTGGGCGAGCTCGTCGGGCTCGTTGACCTCCCAGCCGGCCTGCGGCTGCAGGCGGATGCGGCCGCCGTTGACGCCACCGCGCATGTCCGAGCCGCGGTAGGAGGAGGCTGCCGCCCACGCGGTCTTCACCAGCTGCGCCACGGTCAGACCCGAGTCGAGGATCTGGGCCTTGAGGGCCTTGGCGTCGGCGTCGGTGATGAGCTCGTGGTCCACGGCCGGGATCGGGTCCTGCCACAGCAGGGTCTCGGCGGGGACCTCGGGGCCGAGGTAGCGGACCTTGGGGCCCATGTCGCGGTGGGTGAGCTTGTACCAGGCCTTGGCGAAGGCGGCGGAGAGCTCTTCGGGGTGCTCGAGCCAGCGGCGGGTGATCTGCTCGTAGATCGGGTCCACGCGCATCGACAGGTCGGTGGTGAGCATGGTGGGCAGCTTGGCCGGGCCGTCGAAGGCGTCGGGGATGATCGCCTCGGCGTTCTTGGCGACCCACTGGTGGGCGCCGGCGGGGGACTTGGACAGTTCCCACTCGTAGCCGTAGAGGGTTTCGAGGAAGCTGTTGTCCCACTTGGTGGGGGTGGGGGTCCAGGTGACCTCGAGGCCGGAGGTGATGGCGTCCTTGCCGACGCCGGTGCCGAAGGTCGAGTGCCAGCCCAGGCCCTGCTCCTCGAGCGGGGCGGCTTCGGGCTCGGGGCCGACATTGTCGGCCGGGCCCGCGCCGTGGGTCTTGCCGAAGGTGTGGCCGCCGACGATGAGCGCGGCGGTCTCCTCGTCGTTCATGGCCATGCGGGCGAAGGTCTCGCGGATGTCGATCGCGGCCAGCGCCGGGTCCGGGTTGGCGTTGGGGCCTTCGGGGTTGACGTAGATCAGACCCATCTGGACCGCGGCCAGCGGGTTCTCGAGGTCGCGCTTGCCGGTGTAGCGGGCATCGCCGAGCCACTCGGTCTCGGGGCCCCAGTAGACGTCCTCTTCGGGCTCCCACTGGTCGACGCGGCCGCCGCCGAAGCCGAAGGTGTCGAAGCCCATGTCCTCGAGGGCGACGTTGCCGGCGTAGACGATGAGATCGGCCCACGACAGCTTCTTGCCGTACTTCTTCTTGACCGGCCACAGCAGGCGGCGGGCCTTGTCGAGGGAGGCATTGTCGGGCCAGGAGTTCAGGGGCGCGAAGCGCTGCATGCCGGCGCCGGCGCCGCCGCGGCCGTCCTGGACGCGGTAGGTGCCCGCGGCGTGCCAGGCCATGCGGATGAAGAACGGGCCGTAGTGGCCGAAGTCGGCGGGCCACCAGTCCTGGGAGGTGTGCATGACCTCGATGATGTCGGCCTTGACGGCGGCCAGGTCCAGGGTCTTGAACTCGGCGCGGTAGTCGTAACCGGCGTCCATCGGGTTGGCGACGTCGGGGTTCTTCTGCAGGATCTTCAGGTTGAGCTGGTTGGGCCACCACTGCCGGTTGGCGTTGCCGCCCTCGACCGGCGCGGTCATCTTGTCGTGGATGACGGGGCAGCCACCGGCGGCGGATTCGGTGTTGGCTTCACCGATGGGCGGGTGTTCAGGCACGGTGTGTCGTCCTTCCATGTGGGTGCGATCTGGTTGTCGACCACGAGTGTGGCCGCTACTTCTGTTGTGTGGCAGCGGGTTTCGAGTTTTCGGGGGTTTTCGAGCATTCGGGGCACAGGCCCCAGTAGACGACCTCGGCCTCGTCGAGTGCGAAGCCGTGGTTGTCGGAGGCGGTGAGGCAGGGTGCGTCGCCGACGGCGCAGTCGACGTCGGCGATGACGCCGCAGGAGCGGCACACCACGTGGTGGTGGTTGTCTCCGACGCGGGTCTCATACAGGGCCACCGATCCCATGGGCTGGATTCTGCGCAGCAGTCCGGCGCTGGTCAGGGCGCGCAGGACGTCGTAGACGGCCTGGTGGGAGACGCCGCCGAGGTGTTGGCGGACGTGGCCGAGGATGGTGTCGGTGTCGGAGTGGGGATGGTCGTGCACCGCGGTCAGCACCGCGAGCCGCGGCGCCGTCACACGCAAAGCGGCCCCGCGCAACATGCGTTCGAAATCGGTGGGCGTGGGCACAACCCACACTCTGCCCGTTTTTCTGGAATGAATCAAGTCTTGGCTCGATTCTGTGCGCGTCCTCGCGGCGTTCACGAGAACGATCGCAGCGTGGTTCACCGGGGCGGGACGCCAGGGGAGCGGCCGGACCCGAGCGGCCCCGACTTTTCGGGGCACCCGAGCAGGCTAACGGGCGCTCGAGGGGTTCGATGTGTTGTTTGCGTACGAAACGGTTGCAGTACCGAACTTCGAGGGGATCTCATGCGGATCAAGTCACTGGTCATCGCCGCGGCCGCGGCGGGGGTCGCCATCTGTGTGAGCGGATGCGACCCGACCACCACGGCGGGACCCGCCTCCACCACCCAGGTCAGTCAACCCGCGCAAAACACTCAACCCGGGCAGGGGCAGCCGGGGCAGACGACCCAGCCCGGCGCGTCGAGCCCCGGCGGCATCGACCACGACGGCGACAACGCCGGAGCCCCCGTCACCACACCCGGCCAAACCACACCACCCAAATGCGTCACCGGCCAAATCACCCTCGACAAAGGCCACGGCGGACCCGTCGGCGGGGACTGGTTCCTGAAATTCATCAACTCCAGCTCCAAAACCTGTGTGATCCAAGGCTTCCCGGGCGTATCCCAAACCAACGGCCCCACCGGCGACCCGGTCGGCGAACCCGCCGAACGCGACCAAGGCGCCGACGCACCCAAACCCACCCCGGTCGTCCTGACCCCCGGCGCGGCCGCGCAATTCGAATTCATCACCTACCCCAAACAGGTCAACAACTGCGACGCGCTGCGCACCAACACCCTGCGCGTCTACCCACCCGACAACACCGAATCGATGTGGCTGCCCTGGGACAGCCTGATCTGCCCCGGCCCGCAACGCATGCTCATCGTCCGAGCCGTCACCCCCGTCTCCTGAACACGACAGGGGAGTAGCCGACCCGCCCCGGCCCGGCCCCGCGCACACGCCGTGATTGCACTGCCGCACACCGCATTCGGCGGTAGTCTGCACACGGCGGCGACAGCCGGGTAGGGGTTCGATCAAACGGGGTTTCGGCATGAACAGTCCGGCGTTCACCATTGTTTGCGACACGCACGGCCACGAGCAGTATCTGCGCGAGGCCATCGACTCGGTGGTGGGGCAAACCGACACCGACTGGGAGTTGATCGTCGTCGACAACGGCCGCTCCGACGAGGTCGCCCGCATCGTCGACACCTACGCCGACGATCAGCGAATCCGCCTGCTGCGCACCGAATACGAGGGCATGGCCGCCGCGGTCAACACCGCCATCACCCACGCCACCGGCGAGATCTACACCGTCGTGCACGGCAACCACAAACTCCTGCCCGACTTCTGCGCCCACACCTACGCCGCCCTGCAGGCCGCACCCGAGGCCGACGTCATCGCCGTGGACGCCTATCGCTTCGACGACCACGGTGCCATCGTCACCCCCAGCTACCGCCGCGAAGGCGGGGTGGAGGTCGAACCCGGCGTCGACCACCGCATCACCCTGGAAGAATTCGTCAACGGCTCGGTCATCTACTACTCGGCCGCCATCCGCGCCCGCGCCTGGCACAAGGGGGAGGGCTACCCCGCCGACCTGCCCGTCGTCGAAGAATTCGTCCTCTCCGCCCGCATGATGACCGCCGGCTGCGACATCCGCGTCCTGCCCGAACTCCTCGCCGCCTGCCGCCTCGTCGACGACCCCGCCAAATTCGCCGTCTACGAAGACAACATGCAACGCGCCCTCACCGACCTCGCCGCCGCCACGGGGGACCCGGCCGTCCGCGCCGCCGTCGACCACAAACTCCGCGAAACCCGATTCCACCAAGCCATGGGCCGAGCCCGAAAAGCCCTCTCCGAATCCGACACCCACACCGCCCGCACCCAAGTCCGCCTGGCCCTCCAACAACGCCGCGCCCTGCGCCCGGCCGTCGTCTACGCCGCCTTGACCATCGCGCCGGGGAGTCTGCGGTTGGCTCAACAACTGAAGCGTCGCCTGCGGGGATAACCGCAGGGGGACCACCACCTCAGCTCTACTTGACATAGTGTTGATTATCGGCGCGGTTACAAGATCAAGATGATCTTGAAATGGCTTGCGGTGCATGTGTGTTCGTGTGCGTTGTCGATCGGCGGCGGTATGGACTTGGCGGCCGACGCTCGCGCTGTGCCGCACTGGTCGGTTTGGCGCACGGCGGCTCGCTGACTCCGCTCAGGAAACTTTCTGGCGCACTGGCTGTTTGGTGGAAAATTTCCTGAGCGGCGTGGATTGTCGAGTGTGGGTTGGATATTGGGTTCAGTGGGGTTCGGTCATCCGCTCCCCCCTGCTGGGCTTGCCCGGGTTAATACGTCACAGTGACGTAATGGGGTGGGCTGGCTGGGTGGTGGAAGTTGTTGCTGTCGGGCCGGATTCGGCGATTTCGTGGCCGTCGAGCAGTATCCCCGGCTCCTGTGGGTGGGTCAGCCGCACGAACCGGGCGGGGGTGGTGTGGTGGTTGTTGGGGCGTCGGTGACGGTGACGGTGATGGATTGTTTGGTGCTGCCTTGGGAGGCGGTCAGGGTGTGGGAGCCTGACTTGGTGGGGGTCCAGGTGGTGGTGGCCTTGCCTTTGAGGGTGTCGGGGGTGACGCCGCCGGCGGGGCCGAGGTTTTGGCCGTTGTCGTCGAAGAAGACCGAGAGGCCGATGGTGGAGCCGCTGACCGTGGCGGTGAGGGTGTAGGTCTTGTTGGTTTGCAGGGTCTGGTCCGAGACGGACAGGGAGACGACGTCGGCGGAGGACGGTGCGGCCAGGGCGACCGTGGCGGCCGCTACGGCCAGACCGATGCCGAGTCGCCTGCCGGTGCCGAGGCGGCGACTGTGCGGGGTGCTCATGGAAATGCTCCTAGAATTGGTCGGTCGCGATGATTTTTTCGATATTGCGTTCGGCGAGTGCGGTAATGGTGACGAACGGGTTCACGCCGACGCTGCCGGGAATCAGGGAGCCGTCGGTGACGTAGAGGCCCGGATATCCTTTGAGTCGCCCGTAATTGTCGGTGGACTGGTTGAGCAGGCAGCCGCCGAGCGGATGGTAGGTGAAGAAGTCGCCCCATATTCTGTTGTCGCCGAACAGGTCATAGCGGTAGATCGTCCCCGCGCTGGCGTTGATCTTGTCGAAGACGGCTTTCGCTCCGTCGATCGAGGGCTGGGACATGTCGGCTGTCCAATTCAGGTCGACTCCCCCGCTGCTCGAGTTGAACGTGAAATTGGCTCGGTTCGGGTTTTTGGTGATGGCGAGGTAGAGGTTGGCGAAGGTTTCGATGCCGGCGGGGAACGGGGTTATCTCGGCGAAGACCGAATTGGTGTCCCAGGCGTCGATGCCCATGCAGGGCACGGTGGATTGGCTGGTTCCGGTGGCGTCCCAGCCGGCGCGGCCCACCATCACGTTGCCGTTGTTTCCCCAGCCGGTGCCGACCGTGCAGTCCAGATGCGGCAGCTTGTTCTGGCTGCGCATCGCGACCAGCAGTTTGCTGGTGCCGACGCTGCCCGCGGCGAAGAACACCTTGTCGGCGGTGACGGTCTTGGTGGCGAGCACCTTGCCGTTGACGTCGGACTGGGTGATGGTGACGGTGTAGCCGCTGCCGTTGGCCGGGGTGACCGAGGTGACGGTGTGCAGGGGTGAGATCGACAGGTTGCCGGTCGCCGCGGCGGCGGCCAGATAGGTTTTGTCGACCGATTTCTTGCCGTAGTCGTTGCCGTAGAGCAGCTGTCCGCCCAGCGCTGAGGTCGGGACGCTGCCCGCGTCTTCCTGTTTCATGTAGTTGAAGTCGTAGACGTTGTCGACGAAGACGGTGTTGAAGCCGGCCTTTTTCGCCACGTCGCTGCTGACGCGCGCGTACTGGTACCACTTGGTGGTGTTGAACCAGGCTTGGTCGATGCTGTTGACCTGCAGGCCGGCCTTGGCGCGCGGGTAGTACTTGGAGTACATCTCGCCCATGTCGACCGAGGGCAGGATGGTTTGCAGGTAGGACTGTTTGGGGACGACGGCCATGCCGCCGTTGACCAGTGAGCCGCCGCCGACGCCGCGGCCCTGATAGACGCGCATGGCGGCGAAGTCCTCGGCGTCGAGGATGCCCGCGTCGCTGGGAATGCTCTTGTCGATGGGGAAGCCCAGGACATTGCTGATCGGTTGTTCGGTCTTGGTTTTGAACCAGTAGGAGCGCCCGTCCGGATTCAGGAGGGTGGGGTGGATCTTTCCGTCGGAGCCGGGGGTGACCCAGTTCTGGCCCTTCTCCACCATCGCGACCTGCTTGCCCGCCTGAGTGAGCCGTAGCGCGGTGACCGCTCCGCCGTAGCCGGAGCCGATGATCAGGTTCGGTACGTGGTCGCCGTCGCTGATCTGGTTCGGTGCCGCCGAGGCCTTGGCGGTCAGCTGGGCCGGGAGCAGTGCCATGGCCCCCGCTGCGCCCGCGGCCAGTCCTGCGGCCGCCAGAAATCCTCGCCGTGACATGGACGAGGCGAATGCTGTGGTGCGCGGCTTGCCTTGCATAGAAATACCTTCCGAGTGAAGGCCGATGAATCGGGGCCTTCGTGTGCCGCGCACAATATCAATTGAAACGAACACATTTCAGCTATGTGAAGAAATTCCTGTCACGAAAATCCCGCCACTGACATGGGGAATCAATTCACTGACACGCCGTCCCATTTCACCGAGAATGCCGATGCCGGAATTCACCCGGCGACATTCCCGTCTCCTCCTGGAACGCGCGATAGAACTGCCGCTCGCTGCCGAAACCGCAGCCCGCCGCAATAGACGAGATCGTGGCCGAGCGGGTCAGCAGCAGCTTGCGCGCGTGCGCCAGGCGCAGCCGCCGCAAGGCCGACACCACACCGCCATCGGCTTCGGTGGCGCGATACAGGGTGCTGCGCGAGATCGAGCAGGCCGCCGCGATGTGATCAACGGTCAGCCCCGGGTCGGCGAAGTGCTGACGCAGATACTCGAGCACTCGTTCGCGCGCCTGGGCCATGGCGGGCGCCTGCGGCGGGCGTTCACCGGCGATCAGCGACACGACCGAGGCGAGCAGGTCCACGGTGTGGGTCGCCATCGCGGTGCGGTCGGCCGCGTAGTCATCGGGCAGGGCGGCCACGGCCCGGCAATAACCGGCCGCGATCGCGGCCGCACCGACCCTCGGCAACGCCAGCGGCTGCGCCAACAGCCCGGCAAAACACGCCTCCCCGAGTTCGCTGCGCGCCAACAGCATCGACCACGGAACCTGGACGATAGCGGTGGCACAGTAGCTCTCGATCCGGAAGATCATCGGCCGGTCGGTGGAGATCAGCGTGAAGCAGCCCGCGGTCAACGACATCTCGCGCCGGTCCTCGGTGACCACCAGCGCCGAGCCCGCGGTGGGTGCGATGGCCACCACGTAACGATCGTCGGTGCGCGCGACATGGTGGGCGGTGCGACTGGCCTGCATACCGCCGCCGCGGCCGGTCCCGATCCGCAGGCCGCCGACCGAGACCACCGAGGAGAAACTCCCCGAAAACGATCGCCCGGCCAGCGGCTGCACGGCGATCGGCACGACATCGGTACTGAGCAATGTCTCCCACAACCGCAATGACGTTGCGCTGGAATGGTTCTGGCCGCTGGGCATGGGTGCGCCGCCTGTTTTCGTTCACACCCGCCCGCCGGTTCGGCCGAAGTCGCTGCCGTCGGGCGGGATTCGCTGTTTCAGAGCCAATTGGTGGTCGTCGACGTGGTGGTCGTCGTCGTGGTCTCGGTGGTTGTGGTGGTTCCCGTGCACGTGCTGGTCACGGTGCCCGAGGCGGTCGTGGTGCAGGTGCCGGTGAAGGTTTCGGTTTTCGAGTCGGTGGTGGTCTCGGTCGAGGTTTGGCTCGAGCTGCCGGTGGGGACGATCTGGCCCGGGCTGGGCGGGGTGACCGGAGCCACCGGTGCGACCGGCGGTACCGGGGCGACCGGCGGTACCGGCAGCAGCGGAATCGGGTTGTCGGCCACGGCGATCGGCGCGGTCCACGACAGCGCGGCCAGGCCCAGGCCGCACAGGCCGCTCACGACGGCGACCCGGATACCGGGGACGCGGACACCACGGACAGCTGCGGGCAAGGCTTCCTCCTGTGTCGAACGGGGTTGCGGACCGCCGACAACGCTAATCGACTCTCGTGTGCTCGCCCCGGATTAGCGCCCGCCCGGCGCGCACGCCGCCCACACACGGTCAGCGGATGGTGCCCACCCCCGGGATCAGCGGCAGATCCAGCGCGGTGACCCAGCCCGGCGGCAGCGCGTTGACCGCGGGCACCGCGTTGAGGGCGCGCATGCCGGTGGCCAGACAGCCCGCCACGGCCGGGGTGCGGCCCGAGCCGTCGGTGAAACGGAACGAGGTTTCCTGCGAGATGGACGGGCTGCCCACGATATCGACGCGGTAGACGTCGTCTTTCGTGCCCGCGGGCCAGTCGGGGGCGGCGTCGAGGCCGATGCGGTTGACGTGTTCGAGGGTGATGACCTCGCGGCCTTTGTAGACGCCGTTGATGGTGAAACGGATGGCGGCCACGGTGCCCGCTTTGACGATGCCCTTGGCCGAGGGGCGATCTTCGGGGGTGACCCATTTGTCCCAGGTGGTGGTGATGTCGTCGAGTTCGATACCGGCGGCGGCCGCGATCATGGGAACCGTTGCGCCCCACGCCATGACGAGCATGTCGGGGTGTTCGAGCAGGGCGGTGAATTCGGGTGGGTGGCCGATGCCCATCTCGAATTCGTAGTCGCCTTCGTAGTCGGTGTAGTCGAGCAGCTCCGATGCGCGCACCGACGCGACTTCGCCGCACAGGCCCATGAGGGTTATGGGGAACAGGTCGTTGGCGAAGCCGGGATCGATGCCGGTGGTGAAGCAGGAGGCTCCCCCGGCCGCGCAGGCCTCGGTGATGGGGTCGCGCCACGGGGCGGGCAGTTTGTCGGTGTGCGGCCACACCCACGGGGTCATGGCCGTGGAGCACACGTCGATGCCCGCGCGCAGGAACGCGCCGATGACGCGCATGTTCTCCTCGGCGAAGGTGGCGGTGGGCCCGTAGTGCACGAGGGCGTCGGGCCGCAACGCGATGAGCTCGTCGACCGAATCGGTGGCCGCCACACCGGTTTTGTCGGCCCCGCACAGGTCTCCGGCGTCACGGCCGACCTTGTCCGGATTGCTGACGCCGACACCGACGAGGTCGAAGCCGGGGTGGCGCAGGATTTCGGCGAGCACCATGGAGCCGACGACGCCGGTCCCCCACAGCACGATGCGTTTTGTCACGGGTGTCTCCTGGGTTTATCGGTGGAACTCGCCGCAGTCGACGGTGAGCATTTGTCCGGTGACGGCGGTGGCGAGGTCGCTGGCCAAAAACAGGGCCGCGCGCGCGACTTCTTCGGGGTCGGCCAGGCGGCCCAGGTCGGTGGGTGCGGCCTTCTGCCGGTAGATGTCGCCGTGGCCGACCCCGGATTGGGTTGCCAGCCAATCGAAGTAGGCCTTGTTGATGTCCTCGTAGACATAAGAGGGGGCCACGGAGTTGACGCGGATGCCGCGCGGGCCCAGCTCGGTCGCCAGCGAGGAGGCCAGGTGTTGCAGGGCGCCCTTGGACAGTTTGTAGCCGGAGTATTCGGGTTGGGAGCTGTAGGACACGCACGAGTTGAGCATGATGATCGAGCCGCGGGTGGCGGCCAGGGCGTCGGCGAACAGGGCCGAGAGTCGCAGGGGCGCGAACACATTGGTTTCGTTGGCCACCCGCAGCGCCTCGAGGTCGATCTGGCTGATCGGGTGCATGGGTGGGATGGCGAAGGCGTTGTTGATCAGACAGTCGACGCGGCCGGTGGCGGCCAGGGTCTGCTCGGCCAAAGCCTGTCGTTGGGTTTCGTCGGTGATGTCGGCGCGCACGACGTGGGCGGTGGCGCCGAGTGCGCTCACCTCGTCGGCGTATTCGCGCAGTCGTTTCTCGGTGCGTCCGGCCAGCACCAGGGTCGCGCCCATGCGGGCGGCCTCGACGGTGAGCGAATGGCCCAGGCCCGGGCCGACTCCGGAGATGACGATCACCTTGCCGCGCAGCAGCGGGACCGGTGTGTAGGGGTGCGCGGGGGTGGGGTGGGCTGACACGACTCCTCCTCGAGTCCTCAGCAGTTACAGAATGTAACGACTTTGATGTGACAGACTGTAACGACTCCCGACGGCAGCGACAAGAATGGATTTCGTGACCACACGCCACCGGCTGGGCCCGCACCGCGACCCCGCGGTGGACGCCGCGGTCCTGCACGCCGCCCGCGCCCTGCTCGTCGAACAGGGTTATGCCGCAACCTCGATCGACGCCATCGCCGCCCGCGCCGGGGTCAGCCGCCCCGCCATCTACCGCCGCTGGCCCTCCAAAGCCCACCTCATCGCCCAGGCCGTGTTCCCGGATGTGGGTTCGGCGGTGGTGGCCCCGGACCTGCTGGCCGAGGTGCGCAAGGTGATCCGCGGCACCATCCAGCTGTTCGGGTCGGCCGAGACCCGCGCGGCCATGCCGGGTCTGATGGCCGAGATGCGCCAGGACTCGGGCCTGTACGAGAAACTGTCCGCGCGTCTGGACACCCCGACCCGCGAGGAGTTGCGCGACTATCTGCCCGGGCGGGCCTCGCGGCCGGGCCTGGACCCCAACACGGTGCTGGACACCATCGCCGGTGCCGCGTTGTTCGCCATGTGCATCCGCGACATCGACGATCTGGACGGTTTCGCGGCCTCGCTGGAAGACCTGCTCCTCTACGGCATCCTCGGGCAGCGGCCCACCGAATAGCGCCCGTTCAGATTTTCGCGATCCCGACCCCGAGCATGAGGGCCAGCGAGTCGAACAGCGGCCAGAACTCGACGATCTTGCCGTCCTCGACGCGCATGATCCCGGTCTCGGCCAACTCGATGGTGTTGCCGGTCGGCGGCGCGGACTGGAACTCACCGGAATGCGTGCCGCGCCATCGCATGCGCGCCACCACCCGATCCCCCTCGGCGATGATGTCCTCGAGGGTGTGCACCGAGCCCGGGAAGCCCTGGGCGAAGGCGTGATTGACGGCCTTGAAGCCATCGCGGTCGACGTGGGTGCCGTCGGGCATGTGCACCACGAGAGTTTCGGCGAGCACCTCGTCGAGAGCCGAACCCTGCAGGGTGCCCGCGGAAATGGCGTCGGTGGTCGAATAGAAGGTACGCACAACGGTTTTCGGATCAACGCTCATGGGCCGACCATAACTCCGCCGCGGTCGCGCCGCCGGGAGTTCGCCCCGCTCCCCCGGCGATTCGCCGCTCCCCCAGAATGATTCGTCACAGTGACGTAAACCGTGGTTGGCGCGCACATGCCGACGAACTGGACTAGGGTGGTTGCCGACCTTTTCCAGGGAGGGGAAACACACCCGCATGAGCATTCCGCCGCAGCACGCCTACACCCCGCCACCGGGCTGGCCACCCCCGCCCGGATACCCCGCCACCGCAACCACTCCCGGATCTCCGGCCCGCCCCGCGAGCGCACCACGATCGGCGATCGTGATCGTCACCGGCATCGCGCTGATCCTCGCCGCGGTCACCACCGGCGTCCACATCGCCTGGGCCACCACCCATTACACGCTGTCGAGCGCGCTGCCGGTGCTCGAAGTACTGGCCGGGCTGGCCGCCGCGATCGTCTGCTTCGCCACCAAGGGCGGCACCGCGCGCCCGGCCGCGGGCGTCGCGGCGGGACTGCTGCTGGTACCCAATCTGAGCTTCCTGCTGCTGTATCTGCAGCACACCCGCTACGCACCGGACCTGGGCTCCGTCGGCAACTGGCTGACCATCCCCGCCACCCTCGCCGCGCTGGTCGCCATCATCGGCGTGCTCGTCCCGGTCGCCCCGGCCACCGGCCCGACCACCCCGGCGATGCCCGGCGGCAGGGCGCAACCGACATCGGCTGTGCCGCACCAGAATCCGGTGCAGCAGTACGCGCCGTTCCCGCAGCAGGCCGCGCCGGCACCGCAGCACAATGTGTCCACCCCGCATCAGCTCGCCGCCCAGCCGGGCACCCCGGCCCCGCAGCAATGGCAGCCCGCGGCCTACTCTGACGCCCCGGGATTTCCCGCCGCCCCCACCGCGGACCCGACGGTGATCGCCTCCGCACCACCCAGGTGGCAGCCCCCGGCCCCGACCGCGGGTGCGCCGGGCCAGGGCACGCCTGCCGGATACCAGTCCACCCCGGGCTATCCCGCCACCAACGACCCCTCCACACCCCAGCATCGTTCCGGCACGCACGCCCAGCCACCGCAGTAGGCCGACCGCGCGCAACTCGGCCGCCACAGTCGAGGAGGACCTGCGTGCGCTCGCATCCTTCGCGCTCGGCACCCGAGCAGGCGACAGGTGCGCCGAGTTCGTGTGGCGCACTGGCCGAATGGGCGCGGCGGCGCGGCCGTGCGCACACCCGGTCGAAGGATGACCGGTGTGGTGTGTCCCTATCCGTGGTGGCGGCGATACACCGCGGCAGCGCCGGGGTGCAGGGGTACCGATCCGGTGCCGATGAGGGAACGGGCGTCGAGGAATTGGGTGCCCGCGGCCTCGCTGGGGACCAGGGAATCGGCGTGGGTGAGCAGGACTTCGGTGAGTGCGCCGACCGTGTCGTCGGGCAGGGTCGGGGTGGCGACGAGCAGGTTGGCGACGCCGATGGTGTGCACGGCCGCGGTGTTGGGGTAGGTGCCCGCCGGGATCAGCACCGGGTCGTAGAGGTAGCCGAAGCGTTCCCGCATGGCCGCGGTCAGGGGGTCGAGATCCAACAGCCGCAATGGATTCAACGCCGCCGTGGGCAGACCGCCCGCCCACAGCAGCGCGTCCAGGCGGCCGCCGCTCACCTCGGCGGCCGCGTCGCGCAACGGCAGATGCGTGACGGTCACCTCGGTCGCATCCACACCCGCCGTGGTGAGCAGCTTCTCACCGATATGGGTGGCCCCCGACCCGGCCGCCCCGAGATTGACTCGCGCGCCCCGCAGGTCGGCGACCGTGCGATAGGGACTGTCGACGGCGACGGCCAACTGCAGATAGTTCTCGTAGACGCGGCCGACCGCGGGTGGTCGATCCGGGTCCTCGACCAGTGAATCGGCCAGCACGAGCGCGCAATCGGCGTCCCCGCGCGCGAGCAGGGTCAGATTGTCCAGCGATCCGGCCGTCGCGGTCACCTCGATCCGCACCCCGGACCCGGCGGCCGCGCGCGCCAACAGCAGCGCGAACGCGTGATAGAAACCGCCCGCCTCTCCCGCCGCCAACCGGACCAGGCGATCACCGCCACCGTGCGAGCAGCCCGCCACCCCTGTCGGCACCACCAGGCCCGCCGCCGCGGCGACCGCACCCCGCAATATCGTGCGCCGGGAGATCATCGCCGCACCTGCTGCTCGATCGGGGCGAGCCCGGAAGTCCGCCGTGGGTGAATCACCGCACCGGGCAACCGGTGCCGAGGGTCGGGCAGCCCGCTGGTCGGGCGGTGGTCGAGGCTCACGGCTGCTGTCCCCCGGGGAGTGCGGGCAGGCGGATGACGATCGCGAGCCCGTGTGGGTCGGCGGTTTCGACGGTGAGGGTGCCGTGGCGGGCGGTCACGAGGGCCTGCGCGATGGGCAGGCCCAGCCCGGAGCCGCCGACGCCCGCGGCGGCGGAGCCGCGGAAGAAGCGGGTGGTGAGTTGGTCGAGTTCGGTCGCCGCGACACCGGGTCCGTTGTCGGTGACGGTGATGCGCACCCAGCCCGGCTCGGTGGTCACAGCCACGCGGGTGTGGGTGCCGGCACCGGCGTAGCGGCAGGCGTTGCTCAAGGGCACGTCGAGGATTTGCGCCAGCACCTCGGCCGACACCGCGGTCTCGGCGTGGGAGCCGAGTGCGGCACTCGCGTCGGTGTCGGTCGTGGCCGTGTCGGGTGTGGGGGTGAGGGTCAGGGTCATGTCGGCGTCGTCGAAGGCGTTGTGCCAGGCGTCGATTCGGTCGCGCACCACTTGTACGGCGTCGCAGCGTTCGAGAGCGGGTGCGGTGGTCGGGTCGAAGTCGCGGCCCTCGGCCACGGCCAGGGTGAGCAGCCCGTCGAGCAGCCCGGTCAGCCGCTCCACCTCTCGGGTCGCGCCCCGAAACGTCGCCACCGCCGCGTCGGGGATCGCGGGCTCCAAGGAGTCCAGGCGGATTGTCAACGCGGCCAGGGGGTTTCGCATGGCGTGGGCGGTGTCGTCGACCAGGCGGCGTTGTGCGCGCGTCGAATCGCGTACCGCGGCGGCCATCGAGTCGACCGATTCGGCCACCGCCCGCAATTCCGGTGGTCCGCCGTGGCGGCGGGTCACGATCGCGGGCGTGCGGGGTTTGGGCAGGCTGGCGGTGAGTTCGGCGACCGCGCCGGACAAGCGCGCCAGCGGCCGCAACACCCACCGCGACAGCACCAACGCCAGCCCGGTGAACACCGCCATGGCCGCGAGCGCACCGACGGCGACGATCACCCACACGCGGGTGATGTCGGTGCGGGCGGTCGTGGTGGACGCCGCGATCAGCACCGCGCCGTCCACGTGCAGATCCGAGCCGACCGGGCGCGCGATCAACGCGGTCGCCGGACTCCACGGCAGCAGCCGGGTCACGGTGGCGGGGCGCTGATTTCGTCGCGCCGCGGCCAGCGCGGCGGCGACGTGGATGTCGCGCGGGTCGACGCCGGCGTTGACGATCGCCGCGCCGCGGGCATCGACGATCAGGACCGGTTCGCCGTAGAGGTCGTGGTAGCGCTGCACTTCCATCGCCAGCGCGCGATGGTCACCGAGGCGGTCGGCGGTGACGGTCAAGGCCGCGAACCGGTCGGCGTCGCCGGTGCGGTCACCGATGAGCGCCTGGGTGCGGCTGGTGGCGGCGGTCAGACACAGCGGGACCGCGAACGCCAGCACGGCCACGGTGGCGAACACGGTCAACGCGATCAGCAGTCGGCGGCGCACGCGGCTAGTCGCCCCACCGGTAGCCGTAGCCGCGAATCGTCGTGATCAGTCCCGGGCGGTCGAGTTTGGCGCGCAGTCCGGTCATGTGCACATCCAGCGACCGCGACACCGCCACGAACGCGTCACCCCAAATCCGGTCCATCAACTGTTGGCGGCTCACCGCCGCCCCCGGCCGCTCGGTCAACACCTGCACGAGTTCGAATTCCTTGGCCGTCAACGCGACCGGCACCCCGGCCACCTCCACGCGGCGCGCCTCGAGATCCACGCGCACATCCCCGGTCACCACCACCCGTTCGGTGGGCGCGGCCACCGGGTGCGCGCGGCGGGTGACATTCTCGAGGCGGGCCAGCAGTTCGGCGATGCGCGGCGGTTTGACCACGTAATCGTCCGCGCCGCCGCGTAATCCGCGCACGATGGAGCGTTCGTCACTGCGCGCGGTCACAATGATCACCGGGACGGTGCTGACCTCGCGCAGCTGCCGCAGCACCGTCAACCCGTCGGCGTCGGGCAGGCCCAGATCCAACACCACCGCGTCGAAGCCGCGGTGCGCGGTCAACAGGTCCGCGCCGCGGCGCAGGCGGGTGGCGTGGTGGCCGCGGACGGTGAACGCCTCCACCAACGCCTCACCGACCCCGTCATCGTCTTCGACCACCGCCAACCGCATGGCCCGATTCTCTCCCGACTCAGCGCACCGACACCCGATCGGGGGCCCCGGAGCCTGCGCTGGTGGTGTTGTCCTCGGCGTCGATGCTGGAGTCAGCCGAGGTCTCGCGCATGAAGAAATAGGTGACCAGCGAGATCAACACGCATCCGGACACGTACCAGAAATACAGGGACTCGTGTCCGGCCTTCTTCAACGCCAACGCGATCATCTCCGCGGTGCCACCGAAGATCGCCACCGTCAACGCGTACGGCAACCCGACCCCGAGCGCGCGGATGCGGGTCGGGAACAGCTCGGCCTTCACGATCGCGTTGATCGAGGTGTAGCCGGTGATGATCACCAGCGCGGTCAGCATCAACGCGAACGCGGCCACGGGGTTCTTGGTGCCGCCGAGGACCGTCATGATCGGGACGGTGCCCAGGGTGCCCAGCACGCCGAAGGAGATCAGCAGCTTGCGCCGGCCGATGCGATCCGAGAGCGCGCCCGCGACCGGCTGCAACACCACGAACACCAGCAGTGCCACGAAATTGATCCACGCCACCGTGGATTTCGCGATCCCGGAGGTGTTGACCATGTATTTCTGCATGTAGGTGGTGTAGGTGTAGAACGCGACCGTGCCACCGAGGGTCAACCCGACCACCAGCAGGCATTCGCGCGGATACCGCAACAGCACCGCCAGCGAACCCCGCCCGGTACCGGCGGCGGTGCCGGATTCGGCGCGGAAGGACTCCGATTCGTCCATGCCGCGACGCAGCCCCATCACGATCAACGCCGCGGCCGCTCCGATCACGAACGGAATCCGCCACCCCCACACCGACATCTGCGCCGAGGTCAACATCTGCTGCAACACGATCTGCACCCCGAGGGCCACCAACTGTCCGGCCACCAGGGTCACGTACTGGAAACTGGAATAGAACCCGCGCCGCCCCGGCGAGGCCACTTCTGACAAATAGGTTGCGCTGGTGGCGTATTCACCGCCCACCGACAACCCCTGCAGCAGCCGCGCCACCAACAAGATCACCGGTGCGGCCAGTCCGATCGAGGCGTAGGAGGGGGTCAGCGCGATCAACAACGATCCCGCCGCCATCACCGTCACCGACAAGGTCAACGCGCTGCGTCGCCCGAACCGGTCCGCGTAGCGGCCCAACGCCCACCCGCCGATCGGCCGCATCAAGAACCCGACCGCGAATACCGCCGCGGTCGACAGCAACTGGGCCGTGGCGTCCCCGTCGGGGAAGAACGTCTTGGCGAAATACACGCTGAACGCCGCATAGACATACCAGTCGTACCACTCCACGAGGTTGCCGATCGAACCTCGCATCACGTTCGCCACCACCCGCCGTTCCCCGGCCACGCGTGTCCTACTCACAGCTGTTCTCCCTTACCGACACGAATGCCGCATCGCATTCCGGGCTCCACTGTGGCCGCCGACACACCCTGCGTAGAAGCCCTCGCGCGGTTTCCTAACCGTTCCTTAGGACGATCGGGTGCGCATCGATGCCGGTGAAACCCGCCCGCGGAAGCCGCTGTGCGCCTTACCGTCTGAGAAGGCTTGACTGGTGAGTGGATCGAGACATGCGATGAATGAACCCAATATGTCCCCGGCCGCGTTCCAAGCGACCGCCGCCATCGACCCGAGCGCGGTCGCGGTCCGCAACATCGGCGGCACCCAGAGTTTGACCTGGGGCGAGTACGCCGCCCAGGTGCGGGAGGTGGCGGCCGGGTTGGCGGCCTTGGGGGTCGGGCGCGGGGACACGGTGGCGTTCATGATGGGCAACCGGGTCGAGTTCTATCCCCTCGAAGTCGGCGCCCAGCACACCGGGGCCACCTCGTTCTCGGTGTACAACACGCTCTCGCCCGAACAATTGCATTACGTGTTCACCAACGCCGGGAACAAGGTGGTGATCTGCGAAGCCCAATATGTGGACACGATTCGTGCCAGCGGGGTGCCGATGCACACCATCGTGGCCCTCGATGCCGCCGTGCCCGGCACCATGACCGTGGCGCAGCTCAAACAGTTGGGGCGCAGCGATTTCGACTTCGACGCCACCTGGCAGGCGATCACCGGCGCGGACATCGTCACCCTCTGCTACACCTCCGGCACCACCGGCAACCCCAAAGGCGTGGAGATCTCCCACGCCAACCTCGCCTTCGAATGCCGCGCCTACGCCTCGGTCATGCCGGTCGAATTCGGTGACCGCATCACCTCGTTCCTGCCGACCGCGCACATGGCCGACCGGGTCACCAACCTGTATCTGCACCAATACTTCGGCACCCAGATCACCGTCGTCCCCGACCGCACCCAACTCCCGGCCGCGCTGGCCGACGTGCACCCCACCATCTGGGGCGCGGTACCGCGGGTGTGGGAGAAACTCAAAGCGGCCGTGGAGAACTCCGTCGCTGCCGAAACCGACCCCGCCCGCCGCGCCGGGTTGGACTGGGCCCTCGGCGTAGCCGCTCGCAAGGCCCAAGCGCAACTGGCCGGGGTGGCGCTCGACGACACCCAGGCCGCCGAATGGGAGCGTGCCGACGCCGCCGTGCTGGGGCCCCTGCGCGCGAAACTGGGTCTCGACCAACTCAAATGGGCGCTGTCGGGGGCCGCGCCGATCCCACCGGAAACCCTCGGCTTCTTCTACGGCCTGGGCATCCCCATCTCCGAAGTGTGGGGCATGTCGGAGTTGACCTGCATCGTGTCGGTCAGCCCACCCGAACAGGCCCGCCTGGGCACCGTCGGACGGCTGCTGCCGGGCCTGGAATCCAAAATCGGCGACGACGGCGAATACTTCGTGCGCGGACCCCTGGTCATGCGCGAATACCGGCGCGAACCCGAGAAAACCGCCGCAGCCCTCGACCCCGACGGCTGGCTGGCCACCGGCGACATCATCACCGAAGACCCCGACGGCTACCTGCGCGTCATCGACCGCAAAAAAGAACTCATCATCAACTCCGCCGGAAAGAACATGTCCCCGGCCAATATCGAAAACACCATCAAAGCCGCCACCCCGCTCATCGGCGCGCTGGCCACCATCGGCGACAACCGGCCCTACAACACCGCCCTCATCGTCCTCGACGCCGAAACCGCGACCGCCTACGCCGCCCGCCACCACCTGCCCGACGCCACCGCGCCAACCCTGGCCGCCGACAAGAACCTGCTCGCCGACATCGCCCGCGGCATCGCCGCCGGCAACGCGAAACTCTCGCGCGTCGAACAGATCAAACGTTTCACCGTGCTGCCCACCTTCTGGGAACCCGGCGGCGACGAAGTCACCCTCACCATGAAACTGCGCCGCAAACCCATCGCCGCCAAATACGCCGACCACATCGAGCGCATGTACCAACCCACCCTCGCCGAAGGCGTCCACGAACCCGCCACCGACTGACCGGGATTCGCGGACCCGGGCGTGCATACAACCGGGATAGCAGCACCAGCCGCCCTGTCCGGCAGGACTGAACCCTTCATAACAGAGCATCTGCTCTGTTATGGTGTTCGGTATGCCCCGCCCCCGCACCCACGACCCCGACCTCGTCCTCGATGCCGCCGAAGCCCTGGCCGTCGAGTCCGGGCCCGCCGCGGTCACCATCCGCGCGGTCGCCGCCGCCACCGGGATGTCCAACGGGGCGCTGTATCACACGTTCGGGTCGCGGGCAGAACTATTGGGGCGCACCTGGATTCGCGCCGCCCACCGATTCCTGGCGTTGCAGGCCGAGATGGTCGCCGCGGCTGAGGGCGGGGTCGCCGCGGTCCTGGCCGCCGCCGACGCGCCCGCCGAATTCGCCACCCGCTACCCGCGCTCGACCGACCTGTTCTTTCGAGTGCGTCGCGACGAGCTGCTCGGCGACGACCTGCCCGACACCCTGCGACACGAGATCACCGCCACCCAGACGACGCTGGTGGCGTTGATGAAAACCCTCGCGCGCGGATTGTGGGACCGCGCCGACGCCTCGGCCGTGGACACCGTGACTCTGTGCCTGGTCGACCTGCCGACCGCGATCCTGCTCGAACGCGACCGACTCACCAATCCCGTGGCCCGCCATCAACTGCGGGCCGCCGTGCACGCGGTGCTCGACATCGGGCCCGCGCCCGCTCGACACCGACCCTGAGGAAGGAAAACCCATGCCCACACTCACCTACCGGGACAAGATCGCCGTCTTGGACCTCGGCGAGGACGAGAACCGTTTCTCCCCGGAGTTTCTGCTCGAGGTCGACCGGGCCCTCGACACCGTGCTCGCCGAGGGCGCGCACGCCCTGATCACCACCGCCTCGGGCAAGTTCTACTCCAACGGCCTGGACCTGGACTGGCTCTCGGCCCACGGCGACCGCGCCGAATGGTATGTCGCGCAAGTGCAGTCACTGCTCGCGCGCCTGCTCACCCTGCCCGTGCCCACCGCGGCCGCGCTGCCCGGCCACGCCTTCGGCGCCGGCGCCATGCTCGCCCTGGCCCACGACTGGCGGGTGATGCGCGCCGACCGCGGCTACTTCTGCTTCCCCGAAGCCGACATCCACATCCCCTTCAGCCGCGGCATGGCCGCGCTCATCCAAACCAAACTGACCCCCAAATCCGCGATCGCGTCCATGACCACCGGCCGCCGCTTCGGCGGACCCGACGCCCTGGCCCACGACCTCGTCGACGCCATCGCCGACGCCGACAACCTCACCGACCAGGCGATGGCCCTGCTGGCACCGCTGGGCGCCAAAGACCAAGCCACCCTGGGCGCGATCAAGACCACCATGTTCGCCGACGCGGTCACCGCCCTGACCAACCCCTGACCACCGCCACCGGATGCTCACCGCGGCGAGCGGACCGCGAACACCGCCAACCGGACTCGATTGTCGGCACCGGTCTTGTCCATCAAACGCGCCACATGCTTCTTGACCGTCGTCACCCCCAGATGCAGACGCTCGGCGATCTCGGCATTGGAGTAACCCGCACCCACCAACGCCAACACCTGCCGCTCCCGCGGCGTGAGATCCACCGCGGGAGCAGCGGATTCGACCCCGGCATCGGATTCGACCGCGGCCTCGACCGCGCGCCGCACCAGACGACGCAACAGCGCGGGGGAGAACAACAACTCGCCCTCGTGCACCCGCCGAATCGAGGCCACCAACTGCTCGGGGTCGGTGTCTTTGACCAGATACCCGCTCGCGCCCGCCGCCAACGCCGGAAACACATGCTCGTCATCGTCGAAGGTGGTCAACACCAACACCTTCGCCGCCGGGCGGGCGGCCACGATCGCACGAGTCGCCTCCACCCCGCCCATCCCCGGCATCCGCAAATCCATCACCACCACATCCGGCGCCAACTCCGTCGCCGCCCGCACCGCCGCCACCCCATCGGCGGCCTCACCGACCACCACCACATCCGCACTCGCGCCCACCAGCATCGACAACCCGGCCCGCACCAGCCGCTGATCATCGACCAACAACACCCCGATCACCGCACCACCTCGACCGTCTGCGCGCCAGCGGGTAACTCGGCCTGCACCAGCCACTGCCGGCCCCGCGCCCCGGCTTCGATCACACCGTCGACCAGCGCCGCGCGCTCACCCATACCGATCAGACCGTGCCCGCCGGCCGTGCCCGTGGCGCTGTCGCGCTCGGCGATCGTGTTCACCATCTGCCATACCAGCCCGGAGTCGGTGTGCGACAACGTGATCCGCACCGGCTCGGTGGGATCGGCGTGCTTCATCGCATTGGTCGAGGACTCCTGCACCAGACGCAACAATGTCAGCCGTGTGATCGCGTCGACACCCGCCACGCCGGCGTCGATGTCGGCCTCCACCACGAAACCGGCCGCGCGCACCCGCTCCACCGCGGCCTCGATCTCCGCGGTGACCGCGTGCGCATCCAGCAGCGGCACCGCACTCAACTCCGGATCCCGCAACGCCGCCAACAGTCGACGGATATCGGCCAGGGCACCCGCGGCGGTCTCGCCCACATCGTCGAACACCTCACCCACCCGCGGGTCGAGCCCGCCCAGCACCCGGCGAGCCACCTTGACCCGCAACACGATCGAGGCCATGTGGTGGGCGACGATATCGTGCAACTCCCGCGCCAAGGCCGTGCGCTCCTCGGCGCGGGCCAGCGACCGGGCCTCGACCGCGCGGGCCCGCAGACTCGCCGCCAGCTCCCGCTGACCGCGCACATACAACCCCGCCAACAGCGGCAACCCCACATTGGCGGCCGCCTCCACGAACGTGGCCCCGCGCCAGAACATCGGCGCGTGCCCGCCCCAATGCCCACCCACCCACGCCGCCGCCCACACCACGCTCGCCCACAGGGTCGCCGCGCGCCCGCCCCGCATGACCGCCTCCATCAACGCCACCGCACCCAGATACGGCACCAGCTCCGAGGGCCCCCACGCCGGGATCGCGAACATCGGCAGCGCCAGCGCCGACACCGTCAGCGACACCGCCGTCGGCCACCGCCCACCGAGGGCGAACACCACGCACGCCGCCACGGCAAGCAGCCAGTAAACGAGCGGGACGTGGTATCGGCCCGGGAACGTGCTCGCCGCCAACACCACCGGCGTCAGTGCCAGCGGCAGCCACCGCACCGCCCGCCAGCGCAGCCCACGCCCACCAAGGTCGATCACGCCTCCACGGTAGAGAATCACCGGCCCCACCGGCACACACGGGTCGCGTTAGCACAACGGTTGCCCGCCCGCAAGACTCTGGTGGTCGCGCTCGTGGCCCCGAACGCGGCCACCAGGAGGGCTCGCCGGCCCGGGTGCGCGCCGCAGGCTGGAACTCGACCATCGATTCGAGGAGCCCACCCGTGATCTCGCGACGACGACTGCTCGTCAGCACCGCCGCCCTGTCCGTGACCGCCGCCCTCGGCTGCACCCGCACCGCCCCCGCGCCGCCGCGCCGTCGACTGCTGCCGATCCCGCCGCTGGCCGACTCGCACGTCGATGCCGCCGGGGTCCGTCACTTCAGCCTCACCGCCCGCTCCGGCCACAGCGAGATCCTGCCCGGAATCTCCACCGCCACCTGGGGATACAACGGTGACATGCTCGGCCCCACGCTGCGGGCACGGCGCGGGGAAACCGTGTCGGTCACCGTCACCAACACCTTGCCCGAGGCCACCAGCGTGCACTGGCACGGCATGCACGTGCCCGCCGCCGCCGACGGCGGCCCCCACCAGATGCTCGCACCCGCCGCCACCTGGACCGCGCGGTGGCGCATCGACCAACCCGCCGCCACCCTCTGGTACCACCCGCACCCGCACGGAACCACCGAAAAACACGTCTACCGCGGCCTGGCCGGACTGTTCTACCTCGACGACGACCCCGGCGACCGCCTCGACCTGCCGCGCCGCTACGGCATCGACGACATCCCCCTGGTCATCCAGGACCGCCGCTTCACCCCCGACGGACAACTCGACGAAAAACCCACCAGCACATACGGACTGCTCGGCGACACCCTGATCGTCAACGGCGCCACCGCCGCCCACCACCGCCTGCCCGCCACCCGCGCCCGCCTGCGCCTGCTCAACGGCTGCGCCAGCCGCCTGCTGAACCTCGGCTTCGGTGACAACCGTCCATTCGGGCTCATCGCCACCGACGGCGGCCTGCTCACCAGCCCGGTCCCGCTGCCCCGGCTCACCCTCAGCCCCGGCGAACGCGCCGAAATCATCGTCGACCTGAGCCCCGGCGAGACCGCCACCCTGCGCAGCTTCCCCATCACCACCCGCACCGGCATCGACCGACCCCAACGCTTCGGCTTCGACGACGACTTCGATGTCCTCACCATGCACGCCGACACCACCGCCGCCCCCGCCGACCCGCTCCCGGCGACCCTGGCCACGATCCCGGCCGTGGGCGCCGAGCTGCCGGTCACGCGCGGGTTCGACCTGAAATGGTTCATGATCAACGGCGCGAAGATGGACATGAACCGCATCGACCTGACCATCCCCACCGGCGCGACCGAGGTGTGGTCGGTGCGCAACCTCGAGGACTGGCCGCACAACTTCCATGTCCACGACGTCCAATTCCAGATCCGCTCCATCGACAACGCCCCACCACCACCGGCGCTGGCGGGCTGGAAGGACACCGTCTACACCGAACCCGGACGCGTGTACGAGCTGGCCATGCATTTCGCCGGACCCGCCGACCCCACCCTGCCCTACATGTACCACTGCCATCTGCTCCACCACGAAGACGCGGGCATGATGGGCCAATTCCTCATCCTCGATCCCGGCCAAGCCCCGGCGTTCACTCCCGCGCCCATGGCCGAGCATTCGATGCCCATGCCCGACAACCCGACCGGCGACCCGAACAGCATGGACCCGATGGACCCAGGCGCTCACCACGGCCATTGAGCCGTCGGCCAGCACCACCGCGGTCGGCGGTCAGGAGGTGGAGGCGGCGGCGCGCAGATGCGGGATCAGGCGTGCGGCCACCGCTTCGGGTTGTTCGGCGTGCAGGAAATGACCGCAGCCGGGTAGTTGGGCGTACGGCACCGCCGCATGCTCGGCCAGCACACGCTGCAAGTCCTGCGACATACAGCCATCGCGCAACCCCGACAACGCCAGACTCGGTAGCGGCGCGGGCTGCGACATCAGCACCCGATCGAACTCGCGAGTCGGCTGCTGGGTCAGTGTGAACAGCGACCGGTAGTAGCGGGTCGCCGCCCACGCCCGCAGCGGATCGGTGAAAACCGCTGCGGTGGGCGCGAACTCGGCGTCGGTGAACGCCCACCCCGGCGACCAGCGCCGCCACAGCCCACGCACGAACGCCGCATCCCGGCGGGACAGCAGCCGCGGCGACAACCCCGAGGCCATCACCGGGATATAGGACGACAGCAGCATCTGCTTCGGCAGATACCGCCACATGCCGGTCGCGACGCCGCCGCCGAACGGCGGAATCGCCAACAGCGTCAACGACACCCAACGCTGCGGCTGTTGTTTGGCCGCGATCATCGCCGCGAACGCACCCCAGTCATGGCCCACCAGATGCGTGGGCGGGCTACCCAATTCCTCGTGCCACGCGGTCACGTCCGCGCCGACCGCCATCAGGTCATAGCGTGCCGACCGCGACGCCGAGGCGGGAGTGTAGCCGCGCAGCCACGGGGCCAGCACCTGAAAACCGGCCCGTACCAATAACGGAATCAGCCCGTCGAACGAGTGTGGGGTGTCGGGGAACCCGTGCCACAGCATCACCAGCGGCGCATCCGGGGAACCGAAGCGGCGCGCGGTCAAGGTGAGGCCGTCACGATTCAAGGTGAGGGTGGACTCGGTGAGATCCGATGTCATCGCGATGTTTTCCTACTCGTCGATCAGATTCGCCTCAGCGGCCCCGCCACACCGGTGGCCGTTTCTCCACGAACGCGCGCATCCCCTCGGCCGCGTCCTGTGACGACAGCGCCGCCGCCGCGACCTGGCCCTGCTTGGCGAACGCCTCGGCCACCGACCAATCCGGGGCTTGCTCGATGATCTGTTTGCTGGCCTGGATACTCAACGGCGCGTTCACCGCGATCCGCGCCGCCAACACCAACGCCGCCGCGAGCGCCTGACCGGGTTCGGTGACCTGGTTGATCAACCCGATCTGCGCGGCCCGTGTCGCGGTGATCGGATCACCGGTCAACGCCAACTCCATCGCCAGCGCCCGCGGTAGTCGCTGCGACAGCCGCAACACCCCACCGCCCACCGCGACCAGACCACGTTTGACCTCCGGAATCCCGAACGTCGAATCCTGCGCGGCCACAATCAGATCCGCCGCCAACGCCAACTCACACCCACCCGCGAGCGCCGGACCCTCCACCGCGGCGATCAACGGTTTGCTCGGCGGCGCCGACACGATGCCGAGGATGCCGCGTTTCTCGGTCACCGGCACTTCACCACGCGCGGCGGCCTTGAGATCCATTCCGGCGCTGAAGAACCCGCCCGCCCCGGTCAGGATCGCCACCCGCGCGTGCGGGTCGGCCTCGAAGGCGTCGATCGCGCGCTCGAGCCCCAACGCCGTGGCCAGATCGATCGCATTGCGGGCCGCCGGACGATTGATCGTGATGATCATGACGTGGTCGCGGCGCTCGATCAGCACCGGAGCCGGTGGCGGCGACGGCAACTCGACCCGCTCACCACCGGTCAGCGAGATCGTGTCACCGGTGACGGTGACCGGTCGACGCAACCAATCCGAGTCGGTCAACCCCGCCAGGACCTCGGAGTCGTTGGTACGCAACAGAACTCGCTCGCCCGCAGGCGTGAGCAGGCTCATGATCGCCGCCTCGGGTAGTCCGTCGCGCCCGTAGGGAAGGGTATAGGCCTCCACCACCGCTTCCCCCTCAAAGCCGGTGCGGGCCGGGCGGGCGGGGGGATGCTCGATGACCGGGGTCAGATGCCGGTACGCCTGGCGCGGCGGGGTCGCGGAATACACGCCGAGCGCGTGTTTGGTCAGATACCAGCCCAATGAGGTCGCCAGACCGAAGGATTCCGGTTCGGCACGCAACCGCTGCACCAGGGTCGCCACCGCGTGCCCGCCGTAATTGTTGCCCGGCCCGCCCCCGAAGGTCAGCCCACCGGTCACCGACAACGGCCGCTTCGGATCATCGATCGGCAAACCCAACTCGCGCGCGGCGATCTGCACCGCCACCGGGAAACACGCGTACAAATCGATGTGGGTCAGATCCTCGACGCCGATCCCGGCATGCTGCAACACCGCCGCACCCAGCCGTGCGATGGCCGGGGAGGCGGCCAACTCGGCGCGTTCGCTGACGAACCACTCCTCACAACCCGAGGCGCCCGCATGCAGAAACACCCACTTGTCCTGCGGCACACCGGCGGCCTCGGCCGCGGCGGCACTGGCCACGATGATGCCCGAAGCCATGTCCACGCTCAGGTTCGCGCATTCGAGCTTGGTGTAGGGCGCGCAGACCGCGCGGTTGACGTCGGTGACCGTGGCGATCTGCGCGGGCGAGAACTCCTGGGGCTGCCACGCATTCGGATTACCCGCCGCCACCGCCGACAGCCGCGACCACAACTCGGCCACCGCGCCCGCGTGCTCGGCGGGCGTGCGACCCAACCGACCCCGATTGGCCGACTCCAACAGCGCGTACATGGTGATCGGAGCCTGCAAACCCACCGCCGTCTCGGCCGCATTGTTGGCGGGCTTGTCGATCCCGACCGTGCGCGTCGGGGCCACCGTCGCATCCTGCACCGGCCAATCCAAGTCGATCCCGGCCCGCTGCGCCGCCGCCTGGGTGGCACCGGCCTCCGCGCCGGTCACCAACACCAGCTCATAGGTGCCGGCCGCGATCGCCGCGGCCGCCTCGTTGAGCACCAACTGCCCGCCGTCCCCGCCGAAGGGACTCGACTGCACCGTCTCGACCTCGCCCGCGCCGACCGCCGCGGCCACCAGCGCACCCAAATCCCGGTACTGCCACGAGGTCGGGGCGACCGCGAACACCGCGTCCGCGCGCGCCAACAACCCCGACCCGGCCCCGCAATCCTGTGCTGCGGCCCGCAACGCCCGCACCGCCAACTGCGACGGATCGGCATACCCGGCATCGGGGGTGCGTGCCACCACCTGCCCGACCCCGATCAACACCGGCGTGTTCGGAGCCAACACCACCCCCGAAGCCCGATGCCGCACCGCCTTCGCCGCCGCCCGCCCGGCACCGGGCGTGGTCCGGGCCGCCGCGATCGCGGCCGGCAACCCGGCCAGCGAATCACGCAACGCCTCGCCCAGCGCGCGTGCCACCGTCGCCCCCAACGGGCCCTCGATCGGCTGCCCCGACAGCCCCGCATCCACGAACACGATCGACCCGGACCCGTTGGGCGCCACCGTGATCCACAAGCCCAGGACCAGGCCTTGGGGTCCGGTGCCGCGCAATGCCAGCCCGCTGTCGCCGACCTCGGTGACGATCCACCGCAGATCCGCTGGAATCCCCATGAACTTGGCGATCTGGGTGAACTCCACACCCACCGCCGCCGCACCCGGCGCCTCGCCCCGCCAGCCGCCGTGGAAGCTCACCCAGTCGGCCAGCCCGGACAACCGGGCCAGATACGCCAGCGTCGCCGCCGCCCCGGTCTCGAGCTCCCGCTCGGCGTGCACGGTGCGCGCATATTCGGCCAGCCCGGGCGGCAACCGATGCTCGGCCGGGGCGGGCGCGGTCTCGGATTCGCTTCCCAGACCGGTGAATCCGGCGATCAGCTCCCGCACGATCCGCGGATCGCGGCGCACACTCTCGAGCAACTGCCCGCCGGCGCGCAACCCCTTGCGCACGCCGCCGCCGCGCTCGAGGCCCTGCTCGACCACCGCCCGCAACCGCCGCAACCCCGCCACCGCATCCACGGCCCCACCTCCACATCGAGGACACCGAAACACCTTCCGGCCCTCACGGTATCGACGCCACCGGCCCACCGGAAGACAGAACGACGGTAAACACCCGACTTCGCACCCCCAACCCCCACTTCGCACCCCCGCACCCGGCGGGGTGAGCGGCGCGCACGCTCACAGCGCGCGGGAAAACCACACCTGATCCAGCATCCGAATCCCGTCGACCTCCACGAACTCCGGATAACCCCGCTCGGGGGTGAACACGTCGGCCACGATGCGCGTCATCCGGAACCCGCAGCGCTGATAGAAGCGCAGATTCCCGACATCGGCGGTCGCGGTGGCCAACTCCAAGCGGCCCACCCCGGCCGTCGTGGCCGCGGCCACCACCGCCTCGATCAACCCCCGCCCCACCCCGGTGCCCCGATACGGTTCGGCCACCGCGGTATTGGTGATCTCCCACACCGACCCCTCGGCCGCCGGCACCGCCTGAATGTGCCCGATCACCTGCCCGGATTCGTTGCGCGCCACCCACACTCGCCCGCGCCCCAGATAGGCCGCGAGGAGCTGTTCGGAATCCTCGGCCAACCGAAACGACCACGCGATGTCCGCGCGGTCGCCGTGAAACTCCTCGACCCGCACCACATCCGGCATCGTCAGAGCAGCGTCCGGCTCAGAGTCTGATGCCCAGCAGCGCGTCGACCGCATCGGCGATCAGCCCGGGCGCGCTGGCATCGGGGCCGCCGTAGGTCAACGCCTGCTGCGCCCACGCGTCGATCGCGGCCAGAGCCTTGGGAGTGTCGAGATCATCGGCCAGATGCTGACGCACCCGCGCCACCGTATCGGCCGCGTCCGGACCCGAGCCCAGTGCCGCCGCCGCCCGCCAGCGCTGCAGTCGCGAAAGCGCCTCGGCCAGTACCGCATCCGACCACTCCCGGTCACTGCGGTAATGCCCGGCGAACAACCCCAGCCGGATCGCGCCCGGATCGGTGCCCGCCCGCCGCAGCTTGGACACGAACACCAGATTGCCGCGCGACTTCGACATCTTCTCGCCATCCAAACCGATCAGCCCGGCATGCACGTAATGGCGGGCGAAGCGGCGGCCCTTCACCAACGCCTCGGCGTGCGCGCACGAATACTCGTGATGCGGATAGATCAGATCACTGCCCCCGCCCTGCACATCGAACTCGCTGCCGATGCGATTCAACGCGATCGCCGCGCACTCGATATGCCAGCCCGGGCGTCCCGCCCCGAACGGCGCGGGCCACGACGGCTCACCCGGACGCGCCGCCCGCCACAACAACGCATCGATCGGATCGCGTTTGCCGGGGCGATCGGGGTCCCCGCCGCGTTCGGCGAACAGTCGCTCCATGGTCGCCCGGTCGTAGCCGGACTCGTACCCGAACTGCTCGGTCGCGTCGTGACGGAAGTACACATCCGGATACTGGTCGTCGGCGACCACATACGCCGCCCCCGACGCGAGGAGCTTGTCGACGAGTTCGACCACCTCGGGCACCGACTCGATCGCGCCGATGTAATCGCGCGGCGGAATCACCCGCAACGCGGCCATGTCCTCACGGAACAACTCGATCTCACGGGTGCCCAACGCACGCCAGTCGATGCCGTCGCGCTGGGCACGCTCGAACAGCGGATCATCGACATCGGTGGTGTTCTGCACGTAATGCACCTCGTGCCCGCCATCACGCCAGATCCGGTTGACCAGATCGAAGGTCAGATAGGTGGCCGCGTGGCCCAGATGCGTCGCGTCATAGGGGGTGATGCCGCAGACATACATGGTGGCCGTGGGTCCCGGGGTCACCGGGCGCACCTGCTTGTCGGCGGTGTCGTACAAACGCAACGCTGGTCCGGATCCGGGGACGGTCGGGACAGCGGTATCGGACCAGGACTGCATGACTCGAGGTTAACGCCGAGATCGCGGTGCGCCCCCGCCGCCCCCACACCGGTGTGCCGCGCGACACGCACCCGCCCGGGCCGACCTGCACCCTAGTCCCCGCCAGCGGTGTGTCAACGGTTGCAATCACGACGAAGCGAACGTTGCGCTCGACCCGAGCCGAAAGGCACGCGCGCCGCGGGTTAAAAGCCGGTGGCGCGCAGCACGATAGACCGTGGCGCGCGGCGCTCAGAACGCGGGCCAGGGGATCGGACGCGACCCGCTCGGCCCCGGCATCACCGGATCCTGCAACAGGGCCCGACCGCGCGCCTCGAGCGCGTCGATCTCGGTGTCGGTGATCAACTCCGCCAGCCGATCACCCAACTCTCCCGCGATCGCCTTCACCAAAACCGTGACGTCGGTGAGCATTTCATCGGCGATCCGCTCACCGGCCCACCCCCACAACACCGTGCGCAACTTCGGCTCGTGATGCAGACAGATCCCGTGATCGACCCCGTACACACGCCCGTCGGCACCCAACAGGGCATGCCCGCCCTTGCGGTCGGCGTTGTTGATCAACACATCCAACACCGCCATCCGCCACAACCGCGCATCGCCGGCATGCACCAGCGACACCGGATGCCCCGCCGGATCCAACGCCCGCAACACCTCGAGATAGCCCTCGGGCACCTGCCCGACCGGGCACAGATCCACCAGATCCGGCACCGACTCGTCGTCGACGGTATCGATCCAGCGTTGCACCATCCCCGGCCCGAAAGGCCCCTCGCGCAGGATGGTTTCGGGAATCACCCCCCACCCCAACGCCTGGGACACCAGATAGGAGGCGACCTCGCGGGCGGCCAGGGTGCCGTCGGGAAAATCCCACAGCGGCCGCTCCCCGCGCACCGGCTTGTACACCACCCGCAGCCCCGACCCCGCCGCCTCACACACCAGGGTCACATTGCTGGCGGTGGTGACCTGCCCGATCACCGTCAACTCGGCGGTGCCCAGCGGGTCGTCCACAGCCTCAGTCCTCGTCCTCGTCATCGATCTCGGCGACACCGAAGATATCGCCGCGCTTGTAGCCGTTGGTACGCACACACATGTGCCCCTTCGACGAGAGCGGCTCCCCGCACAACGGGCACGGCGGGCGCCCGGCCGCGATCACCCGCGCCGAGCGCAACGAGAACTCCCGCGCCTGCTCCGGGGTCAAGAACACCCGTACCGCGTCGGGGCCCTCCTCGGTGTCGTCGAGCACCACCGACTCGTCGACCTCGGTCTCGGTGATCGCCAACAACTCCACCACCACCGCGCCCGCGTCCGCGTCCCAGCCCAAACCCATGGTGCCGACCCGGAATTCGGCATCGATCGGGGTGATCAACGGCGCGGTGTCGGCCACATCGGCGGCCTGCGGAGGCACCGAGGTGCCGAAGCGGCGCTGCACCTCGTCCAGCAGCAACCCCATCCGATCGGCGAGCACCTTCACCTGCTGCTTCTCGAGCAGCACACTGATCACGCGCGGATCCTGCACGGCCTGCAGGTAGAACGCGCGGTCGCCCGGCTCGCCGACGGTGCCCGCGACGAAACGATCGGGGGTGCGGAAAATATGGATTGCTCGGCCCATTGCACCTCCATTCGGTTCACTCACACTGATGAATCGGGGCGTTCCGCTACCCCATTATCCGTACTGTCGGTGGTACCCGTTTCCCCGCCGGGCACCGGGCCCGTACGCGATTCGCCGCCGGTTCGCGGTGAAATCGCCGCCAACCCGGACAGATCCGGGCCGGTGTCATTGACCCGCCACACATACGGGGCGGTCGGGGTGTAGCGGACGACGCTGATCGAGGCCGGTTCGACCACGATCCGCTGGAAACCATCGAGATGAATGCCCAACGCATCGGCCAACACCGACTTGATGACATCGCCGTGCGTGCACGCAATCCACAACACATCGCTACCATGCCGGGTGGCCAATTGCCGATCTCGTTCGCGGATAGCGGACACCGCGCGAAACTGAACCTGCGCCAAGGACTCTCCGGAGGGGAAGGTCGCGGCGCTGGCGTGGCGCTGCACCACCTTCCACAACGGCTCGTTCACCAGATCGGCGAGGGCCTTGCCGGTCCAGTCGCCGTAATCGACTTCCAGGAGCCGTTCGTCGGGTTCGGCCTCGAGGCCGAGCTTGTCGGCCAGCGGGGCCACGGTGCGCTGGCAGCGCAGCAGCGGCGAGCACACGATGTGTTCGATCGGCAGCGATCCCAGCCGGGCCACCAGCGCGTGGGCCTGGTCGCGGCCACGGTCGGTCAGATCGACCCCGGCGCTGCGCCCGGCCAGGGTGCGGGCGGTATTGGAGGTGGACACGCCGTGCCGCAACAGGATCACCGTCACCGGGACAGCCTACCGACTAGGTCGCCGACACGACGCCGGTCGACAACAGCACCAGCATCAGCGCACCGAGCGCGATGCGGTAGCCCACGAACCAATCCAGGGAATGCCGGGTCACGAACTTCAACAGCCACGCCACCGACGCGTACCCGACCACGAACGACACGATCGTGGCCACCAGCAGCTGCGGACCCGAGGCGTTGAGGCCCTCACCGGCGGGTTCGAACGCATCGGGCAGGGAGAACAATCCCGACGCGACCACCGCGGGAATGGCGAGCAGGAACGAGAACCGCACCGCGGCCTCGCGGGTCAACCCGCAGAACAGGCCCGCCGACGAGGTGGCCCCCGACCGCGACACGCCCGGGATCAACGCCAGGCATTGGGCCAGACCCATGATCAGGCCGTCACGGGTGGTGAGCAGTTCGATCGGGCGACGCGCGCGCCCGTAGGCCTTGCCCGAATACCATTCCGCCGCCGCGATCACCAGCGCGAACACGATCAACATGATCGAGATCAGCCACAGATTCCGTGCGCCGGTACGGATTTGGTCCTTGAACACCAATCCCAGCACGCCGATCGGGACGGTGGCGATGATCACATACCAGCCCACCCGATAGTCCAGGGCGCGCTGGGTGTCGGGATCGGGGCCCAAGCCGAAGCGCCCGTCGTCGGTCAGTACCGGCAGCCGGGTGGTCGCGCGCTCGTGCAGCGGCACCGATTCCCGGTGCGGCGCATGGACTTTCCACCACAGCGTGGTGCACCACGCCACCAGGATGCGCCAGATGTCCTTCGCGAAATACACCAGCACCGCCGCCTCGGTGCCCAACTGGGTGACCGCGGTGAACGACGCGCCCGCGTCGTCACCGAAGAACACCGCCGAGGTGATGCGCAGATGCGCCGAGGAAGAGATCGGCAGAAACTCCGTCAAACCCTGCACCAGGCCCAACACCAGCGCCTGCACCCACGTCATCGACTCGCCCACACACCCTCCAGTCCGAATTCCCTACCGCCACAGCAGCATCGGCCGCGACAGCATCGTTTGCCCGCCGCAGCGCCACCGCCTGCCACCGCATCACTGCCCGCCGCGATGCCACTACCTGCCACGGCTTCGTCGGCGCGGCAACGCCGCTACCCGCCACAGCACTCGTGCCCGTCGCGGCAGTAACGCCGGTAGTGGCACCGGTGGTCGCCGAGCGCCCTCGGCCACCGCCGCGCCTTTCCGGGCAACCGCGCCAGCGCATCCCAACGGCGCGCCCGGTGGCGCAGGCGCGCCGCAACACCGCAGCGACCCTACCGGCCCGTGTCCGAATTCGGACACGCACGCGGGATTTTCGGCTCGACCCGCCGCGCAGGAGACGGCCATAGCGGGGCGCACGCGTCGGCTGCGCCTAGGCTGACGCGTGTGACGAAAGTGCAAGCGCGGTGATGGAACAACGCACGGTCGGCCGCAGCGGACTGCGGGTCTCGCGGCTCGGGCTGGCCACCCACACCTGGGGCCGCGAAACCGATGCCGAAGACGCCGCCGCCCAACTGATGGCCTTCGTCGAGGCCGGCGGCACCCTGGTCGACACCTCGCCCGCCTACGGCGACGGCGCCGCGCAACACATCCTCGGCGAACTGCTCTCCGAGATCGGACGCGAAGACCTCGTGCTGAGCGGAAACGCCGGATACACACCGATACTGGCCGACACCCCCGCCGACACCCCCGCGGCGGTGCGCTGGACCGTCGACGCCTCCCGGCGCACCATGATGCGCCAACTCGACCACACCCTGCGCCAGTTGGGCACCGACCACCTCGACATCTGGTCGGTCGCCGCCTGGGACCCCCACACCCCCCTCGAGGAAATCGCCGACACCCTCACCTGGGCGGTGCGCTCGGGCCGGGTGCGCTACGCCGGCGCCCGCGGCTACGACGGCTGGCAGCTGGCCACCCTCGCCGCCGCCGCGCCCCTGACCGCCACCCACATCCCCTACTCGCTGCTCGCGCGCGGGGTCGAACACGAATTCGTGCCCGCCGCACAGCATCACGGCATCGGCGTCATCGCCACCGCACCCCTGGCCGGGGGCATCCTCACCGGCAAATACCGCGACGGTGTGCCCGCGGACTCGCGCGGGGCGGACGAGGCCACCGCCGCGGAGATCATCGCCGGACTCGACGACCGCGCGGTGCGCGTGGTCGACGCGGTCGTCACCGCCGCCGACGGTCTGGGCACCTCCCCGCTCGCGGTGGCCATCGCCTGGATCCGCGACCAACCCGGGGTCGCGTCGATGCTGGTCGGGGCCCGCGACATCGGGCAGCTCACCGGAATCCTGGCCGCGGAAACCCTCGAACTGCCGCGGGCCATCGCCGCGGCCCTGGGAGACGTGAGCGCACGCACAGAATGAGCAAGGCTACCCTTACCGGCATGAGGTGTCTCGTGAATGCCCGCCCGGCCATCCGCACGCTGCTGATCCTGGTGCTGGGCCTCGGTCTGGTCGCGGGCGTGAGCGCCTGCGGCAACGGCACTTCGAGCACCACCGGCCAGCGCGGACCCGTCACCGCCAGCGTCGGCGACCTCGACCCGGTCCCCATCGGGCCCGAACCCACCCCGGTGCTGCCCGCCACCGTCACCTCCTTCGACGGGTCGCCGGTCACCGTCACCGACACCAGCCGCATCATCGCCGCCGACCGCTACGGCACCCTCGCCCAAACCGTCGTCGCGCTCGGACTGCGCTCGAAACTGGTGGGCCGCTCCAACTCCGCGGCCTTCCCCGCCGTCAAGGACCTGCCGACCGTGTCGAGCGGTTCGGGCACCTTGAGCGTGGAAGCCGTTGCGGCACTGCGACCCAGCGTGTTCCTCACCGACACCACCGCGGTCACCCCCGCCCTGCGCGAGCAACTCAAAGCATTGGGCATCACGGTCGTCTACTTCGACGACAAACGCACCCTCGACGGGGTCGTGCCGCAAATCCAGGCCGTCGCCGACGCATTGGGCGTCTCGCAGGCAGGCAAGGCACTGGCCAAACGCACCACCGACGAGATCGCGGCGGCCACCGCGTCGGTGCCGCACCAGGATGCCAAACCCAAGATAGCGTTCCTGTATCTGCGCTCCACCGCCATCACCATGATCTTCGGGCCCGGCTCCGGCGCGGAATCGCTGATCAGCGCCATCGGCGGCATCGACGCCGCCACCGCCTCGGGCATCACCCAGGACTTCCTGCCCATCACCAGCGAAGCCATGATCGCCGCCGCCCCCGACGTGCTGCTGGTCATGAGCGACGGGCTGGCCTCCGTCGGCGGCGTCGACGGCCTCGAGAAAGTCCCCGGCGTCGCCCAAACCCCCGCCGGACGCGACCGCCGCGTCGTCGACATGAACGACGCCGTACTGCTGTCCTTCGGCCCCAACACCGGCCGCGTCCTGACCGCCCTGATCAAGGCCGTCTACGGCACCCCCACCGCATGAGCGACCCCCTACCCCCGCAACCGAATTCGGTCGGCTCCACCTCGATCAACGACACCGAGCGCGAAGCCGTTGCCGTGCAACGGTTCCCGGCCAGCGTCGACCCCGAACCGGCCGGTCCGCGGAGTCGGTCGCGGCTCACCGTCGTCTTCGCCGCCGCCGTGGTCGCGCTGGTGGTGCTCGCGGTGATCTCCGCGGGCATCGGGCAGGTGCCGACCAGTCCCGCCGAAGTCGCGGGCAGCTTCTTTCACCATTTCGGCCTGGACTGGGGGCCGATGCCGCATCACCCGGCCGGGGATGTGACGTTGTGGCAGGTGCGATTCCCGCGCGTGGTGCTCGCCGTGCTCGTGGGCGCGGCGCTGGCCACCGCGGGCGCGCTGCTGCAGGGCGTGTTCGCCAACCCCCTGGCCGAACCCGGCGTCATCGGCGTCTCGGCCGGTGCCGCGGTCGGGGCGGGCACCGTCATCGTGATCGGGGGCGCGTTCACCGCCGCCTGGTCGGTGGCCGGGGGCGCGTTCGTGGCCGGATTGGGCACCACCGCCCTGGTGTATCTGCTGTCGCGCTCGGGTGGGCGCACCGAAGTGGTCACCTTGATCCTCACCGGTGTGGCCATC
Source organism: Nocardia sp. CDC153 (assembly GCF_035818515.1). NCBI lineage: Bacteria > Bacillati > Actinomycetota > Actinomycetes > Mycobacteriales > Nocardiaceae > Nocardia > Nocardia sp. CDC153. The sequence continues at coordinate 533,402 of NZ_JAYKYU010000004.1, forward strand.
AATGCCTTTGCCGGGGGCCTGATTTCGTTCCTGCTGTTCAAAGCCTCCCCGGCCGCCCGTGATCAGCTGGTGTTCTGGCAGATGGGCTCGCTCAACGGCGCCACCTGGCAGGCGGTCAACGTGGTGTGGCCGCTGACCCTGGCGGGGATCGCGGCCGCGGTGTGGATGGCCCCGCGCCTGGATCTCCTCGCGCTCGGCGAATCCGCGGCCCGCCACCTCGGCGTCGACGTGGAACGGTTGCGGCGCAACATCATTGTGGTGGTCGCGGTGCTGGCCACGGCCGGGGTCGCCTTCACCGGCATCATCTTGTTCGTCGGATTGATCGTCCCGCACGTGGTGCGCATGCTCGTCGGCCCCGCACACCGAGTGCTGATCCCGCTCTCGGCCATCCTCGGCGCCGCGGTGCTGGTGGCCGCCGACATCGGCGCGCGCGCCCTGGTCCACAACGCCGACCTGCCCCTGGGCATGATCACCTCCCTGGTCGGTGGACCGTTCTTCTTCTGGCTGCTGCGCCGCACCCGCTCGCGCGCGGGAGGCTGGGCATGAACCGACTCCGCGACCTGGCCACCGTGTTTCGACGCCCACCCGCGCTGCCCGAGCCCCCCGAACCCGGCACCGCCACCCTGCGCGCTCGTCAGGTCAGCGCCACACGCGGTGCGCGCCCGGTGCTCGACGGCATCGACTTCGAGGTCATCGCCGGACAGATCGTGGCCCTGGTCGGCCCCAACGGCGCGGGCAAATCCACACTGCTGGCCGCCTTGGCCGGAGAACTCGAATTGACCGGCGGCAGTGTCGAACTCGACGGACACGCCCTGACCCACTGGACCCACCTCGAGATGGCGCGCCGCCGCGCGGTGCTGCCGCAAGCCCACACCGTCGGATTCCCGTTCACCGCCCGCGAGGTCGTGGCCATGGGCCGGGCCCCATGGGCGCGCACCGCCCGCCAGGACGAGGACGACACCGCCATCGCCGTCGCCATGGCCGCCACCGATGTCGAACGTTTCGCCGCCCGCCCGTTCCCGGCGCTGTCGGGCGGTGAACGCGCCCGCGTGGCACTCGCGCGCGTGCTGGCCCAGGACACCGCGACCCTGCTGCTGGACGAACCCACCGCCGCCCTCGATCTCGGCCACCAAGAACAGGTCCTGCGCCTGGCCCGTGAACGCGCCAGCGCCGGGGCCGCCGTCGTCGTGGTGCTGCACGATCTCGGGGTCGCCGCCGCCTACGCCGACCGCGTCGCGGTCCTCGAGGCCGGACGCATCGCCGCCGACGGCCCACCCCGCGACATCCTCACCCCCGAGCTGCTCACCCGCGTCTACCAGCATCCGGTCGACGTGTTCGACCACCCGCGCACCGGGGCGCAACTGGTGCTGCCCGTGCGCGGGCGCGACGAGAACCGGTGAGACACCACGGAATCGGCGAGCCGGGTCAGAGTTCCTGCTGACCCCACACCAGCCGCAGCACCCCGTTGAGGAACCAGATCACGAACAACCCCACCCCCGCGACCGGTGTCCACGCCAGCGCCAACAGCACCGAGGCCGCGCCGAACCACACGATCTCCAAAACGATGCGCCGCCACCCCTTTTGCGGGAACCGCGCGTCCTTGGCCGCCCCGAACAACGCCCACACCACGATGAACACCGCCGGGGCCGCCAACCCCGCCAGAATGCGCACCGCCAACGGTGCGGACACCGTGAACCCCCACCACGCCGCCGCGGCGAGCACGCACAGTTCCAGCACGAACATCAGCAACAGGTTCGCGCCCTGCAGCACCTTCATCGCCACACCAACTTCAATACCGCCGGAGTCAACAGCATGCGGATCACGGTGGCGTCCAACACCAACGCCGCGATCATGCCGTAGGCAATGTATTTCATCAGCACCAGATCCGAGAACCCGAACGCCCCGGTCACCACGATCAGAATCGCCGCGGCCGAGGTGATCACGCCGCCAGTGTGGGCGATGCCGTAGCGGATCGCCTCGGGCGCATCGGCTCCCGCCGCGCGCGCCTCGGCCATGCGCGACTGCAGAAACACCTCGTAATCGGTGGAGAGCCCGAACAGCACCGTCACGATCAACACCAGCACCGCGAACATCAACGGGCCCGGCGTGAAATCGAATAATCCCGCCCCGTGCCCTTCGACGAAGATCCAGGTCAACACCCCCAAGGTCGCGCCCAAACTCAACGCCGACATCACCACGGCCTTGATCGCCAACACCAGCGACCGAAATGCCGCGTACATCAACGCGATCGCCGCCACCACGAGAATCGTCGCCAGCAGCGGCAGCCCTTTGATCAACCCTTGGATGCTGTCGCGTTCGAGGGCGGGCACCCCGGCCACCATCACCACCACCCCCGCCGGTGCCGGGATCGCGCGCAGCGCCGCCATCACCGTGTCGGCGTCGCGTTTGTCGGCCAAACCGCTGGCCAACACCGTCACCTGATCCTTGCTCGGCGCGGCCGGATCGAACGGCCCGGTCATGCGCGCCCCCACCCGCTGATTGGCCTCGAACCGGATATCGGACAGCTGCTGCGAGTTCGCGCCCACCACCACCAATTTCAGTGGCTCGGTACGGAATTGGGGGAACATGCGGTCGAAATCCTGCTGGGCCACCCGCGCCGGATTGTTCGCCGCCAGATACCGTTCGCTCAACCCCCCGAACTCGATGTGGCGAAACGGCAGAATCAACGCCACCAGCATCACCACCACCGGCACGATCACCAGCCACGGTTTGCGCATCGCGAACACCGCCAGCCGGGAAAAGAACCCGGCGTCGATCTGCTCGGCGGTGCGAATACTGGCCAGCCGATGCCAGCCCCATAGATCGATGCGTCGACCCACGATCGACAGCGCCGCCGGCAATGCCGTCACCGACAACACCGCCGCCAACACCACCGAGGAGATACCGCCCAACGGCACCGACCGCAGCACCCCGTTGGGGTAGATGAACAACGCCCCCAAACTCACCGCGATGATCGCCGCCGAGAACAACACCGTGCGCCCGGCCGTGGCCACCGTGGCCGCGCTGGCCTGCTCCACGCTGCGCCCGGCCGCCAACTCCTCCCGGAATCGGGTCACCGCGAACAACCCGTAGTCGATGGCCAACCCCAAACTCACCAAGGTGACCACCGCCGAGGCGAACACATTGACCTGCAGATGATCGGTCAACAGCCGCATGATGCCCTGGCTGCCCAGAATCGTCATCCCGCCGATGAGCACCGGCAGCAGCGCCGCGATCACGCCGCCGAACACGAAATACAGCAGGATCGCCACCAACGGCAGCGCGATCAACTCCGCGCGGTGGATGTCGTCCTGCATGCCGGTGTTGATGCCCTCCACCACCGGCTGCATCCCCGCCAACTGCACCGTCGTGCCGCCCGGACCCGACCCCGGTGTGCCGGCATGGAATTCGTTCTTGATGGCCAGATAGTTCTCGACCGTGTCGGTGCCGCCGTCACCGCGCAACCCGATACTGGCGAAGGCATGGGTGCGTGAGGCGTCGGCGAACTGGCCCATCAACGCGCCGTCCCAATACGAATCGATCTTCAAGATCCGATCCGGGTGGGCAGTGCGCAGCCGGGTCAGCTCCGCGGCCACCGCACTGCGCACCGGCTCGTCGTCGACGGTCAGCCCGGGCGGGGCGGTGTAGAGGGCGATCAGGTCCGCGTCGGTGTCGCGGCCGAAGGTCGTATCGGCGAGCTTGGAAGCCGCCACCGACTGGCTCGACTCATCGAACCAGCCCTCCTGCGTGAGATGTTTACCGAGGTCGCGGCCATAGAATCCGGACGCCAGCACCGCGACGGCGAAGGCGGCGAACACCAGAAACCGGAAATGGTGGATCGTTCGCCCCCACCGTAGGGATCCGGCCTCCACCATCAGCCGCAGGCCGCGGTCTTGTAATCGGCCGAGCGCAGAATCCCGCACAGATCCGTGCGCGAGATCTTCCAGCGCCCGTCCTTGTACACGAAATGCACCACCGTGGTGCGCACATCGGTGCCGGTGCCGTCCTTGTCCAGACTCAATGTGGCGGTCAGGGTGCCGTCGTGATTGTCGAACACCGGATCGCGCACTCCGTACACCGCGTGCGGATGATCGGCCAGAGCCTTGTACATGTCGGGGATCGCGTCCTTGAACGCGTCACCGTCCTCGATCAACGCGGTGCGGTCCGCGTCGGGCAGGTTCGGATCCAGCGCGGACTTGATCTGCTGATCCAGTTGCGCCGCGGTCGGAATCGCCGGGCGCGCGGCCACACTCGACGACGCCGCGGCCGCCGAGGACGCACTCAACGCCGCATACGCCGAGGACCGCGCCGCGGCCACCTTGGACTCGTCATCGCTCCCGCCGCACGCGGCGAGCGACGCGCCGAGCACGGTCAACACAAGCGTGGCGGTCACCGGTCGTCGAAGTCGCATCAACATCCTCGTCAGCTCGAACTGCGGTTGTGTGCCGCTAGTTTGTCATGCGCGCTCGCGCAGAGTGATTCGCCTGTCACAGACACCACCGGCGCCGGGGTGGCTCACATACCGTCCAGGACCGCGCTCAACCGACCCAACAGCGCCCGCACCGTCGTGGCCTCGCGCGGCGCGGCCGCCGCCACCGGCTGCGCCGCCGGAATCAGATCCCGCACCAACGCCACCACACTGCGCTCGTCGTCGAGATCGATATCGGTCACCGGCGCCACCGCCACCGCCACCACATCCTCGGGCGCGGGCACCGCGGACTCGAGGTCGCCGCGATAGATCTCCACCGTCAAACTCGCCCGATGGGTGCGAAACGCGAACGAGCGCCCGTCGGCGGTGACCCCGAACCCGTGCGCGTAGCGGCCCACCGTCACGTCCTCGACCCGGAAACCCGACCGGTCCTCGGCTACCAACACATCTCCCTGATACAGCGCCCTTTTGCCTTCCACGGTAACCGTCCGCCCCGACACCGCCACCGAATCCCCATGTCACATCATGCAAATCGGCACGCGGTGCACGCGCCACGCCGTCGCGAAGACCCCCACTTGTCGGCCGCACGAGAGGAACATGGTCAGATTAGAGAGCACGCATGATTTCGTCGGTCAGTTCGGTCAGTAAGGAGTTCGCTGCATGCGCCGTCGCGGCTGGATCCGTTCGGCCCTCGCGGGGGCGGCGGTGGTGACCCTGCTGGCCGGATGCTCGGACCAGCAGAGCAACTCCGACAACGCCACCCGGGAACCGGCCACCCCCGCGCTCGCCCCCACACCGGCGGCCACCCCCGCCGGGCAGGTGAGCCCGAGCGCGCCGATCTCGCTGCTGCTCGACGAACCGGCCACCGGGGTGCTGGCCGCGGTCGTCGACTCCGGCACCACACTGCAGCTCATCGACAACGGTGCGACGCGGCCGATCTCGTTGCCGGGCAAGGCCGCCGCCCTCGCGGCCGGCCGGCCCGGGGAGATCCTGGTCGCGGTGCCGAACGCGATCGTGCGCGTGGACGCCGCCACCGGCGCGACGACCCAGATCAGGATCGACGGGGATGTGCACGCGGTCGCGTTGCGCCCCGACGGGTCCCTGGTCGCGGGCCTGGCCAACGGGAAAGTACTGCTCCTGGACGCCGAAGGGGCCGTGCGCCACACCATTTCGGGCCTGTCCTCGGCCGACGCTCTCACCGCCGGACCCGACGGCGTCGTGATCCTCGACCGCCGCCAGACCGCCATCGTCGCGCTCGACGGCGACACCAAACTCGGGCTGTCGCTGCGCGCGGGCGACGGCGCCACCGCCATGATCGGCGACCACTTCGGCCGCAGCCTGGTCACCGACACCGCCGGGGGCGAACTGCTGGTCTACACCGCCGATCCCTTGGTCCTGCACCAGCGTTTCCCGGTAGGCTCTGCTCCCTACGCACTCGCCTACGATCAGCGGTCCGAGACCGTGTGGGTGACGCTGACAGCCAGCAACGAAGTCGTCGGCTACGACCTGTCAACGGGTATACCGGTAGAGGTGGGGCGCTACCCGACGGTGCGCCAGCCCAACTCGGTCACCGTCGACAACCGCACCGGCGACATGTTCGTGGGATCCGCGACCGGCGACGGTCTGCAACGGATCGGCGCGGACCAGCGGAAGAGAGGGCAGTGATGGCTCGGGCCTCACGATCGGCGCACCAATCGCGCACATTACCGGAAGGCTGGGAGGAAACCAGCGACGAATGGGAATACGTGCCCCTGCGACTGCCGCCCGGCGTCAGCAGGGTCACCGCCGCCCTCCGGCTATCCATCCACGCGGAATACAGCGGCTGGGAGCTCTCACGCGTGCGCGCCTACACCGACGGCTCGCGTCGAGTGTTGTTGCGCCGCCGCAAGACTCCCCAGCTATCCCCGACACCCGAGGCGGTGATGTAACCCAATATGTATGAGCGCCTGTACGCCCTGTTGCTGAAGGTGATGTTCCGACTGCAGCCGGAAACCATCCACCATCTGGCCTTCGCCGCCATGCGGCTGGCGACCCGGTTCGCCCCGGGCCGCAAGCTCACCGCGGCGATGCTCGTCGACCCCGACCCGATCCTTCGCACTCGCGTGTTCGGTGTGGACTTCCCCGCACCGCTGGGACTGGCCGCCGGATTCGACAAGAACGCCGACGGTGTCGACGCATGGGGCCCGCTCGGGTTCGGCTACGCCGAAATCGGCACCGTCACCGCCCAGGCCCAGCCCGGCAACCCCGCGCCGAGGCTGTTCCGCCTGCCCGCGGACCGCGCGCTCATCAACCGCATGGGCTTCAACAACTTCGGCGCCGCCGCCGCGGCGCAACACCTGGCCGCGCGGCTGCCCGGCGGCGTGCCCATCGGCGCCAACATCGGCAAGACCAAGGTCGTCGAACCCGAAGACGCCGCCGCCGACTACGCCATCTCGGCGAAACTGCTCGGCCCGCTGGCCGACTTCATGGTCGTCAACGTCTCCTCCCCCAACACCCCCGGCCTGCGCGACCTGCAAGCCGTCGAGTCCCTGCGCCCCATCCTGCAGGCCGTCCTGGCCGAGGTCTCGATCCCGGTGCTGGTGAAGATCGCCCCCGACCTGTCCGACGAGGACATCGACGCCGTGGCCGACCTCGCCGTCGAACTCGGCCTGGCCGGCATCGTCGCCACCAACACCACCATCGGCCGCGACGGGCTGACCACCCCCGCCGCCGACGTGGAACCGATCGGCGCGGGCGGCCTGTCGGGCCCCCCGGTCGCCGACCGCTCCCTGGAAGTCCTGCGCCGCCTCTACGCCCGCGTCGGCGACAAACTGGTCCTCATCTCCGTCGGCGGCATCGAAACCGCCGACCAGGCCTGGGCCCGCATCCGCGCCGGCGCCTCCCTCCTGCAGGGCTACACCGGCTTCATCTACGGCGGCCCCCTCTGGCCCAAACACATCCACCAGGGCCTGGCCGCCCACCTCCGCGCCCACGGCTACACCTCCCTCTCCGAAGCCGTAGGCGCAGAACACAAAACCCGCGCCTGACCCGACCGCCGCCCAACCTGGACTAGGAGCGAATCGCGTCCTCGGCCATTCGTTGGGCCAGACGTCGGGCGAGCAGCAGGACGGCGCGTTCGACACCGATGCCGAGGCGGGTGGCCAGATCGGCGGCCCACAGGTGGGCGGCTTCGTCCTCGACGATGGCCGGGTCGGACAGGATCTCGTCCAATTCCATTCCGGCGCGCGCCTGCTCGCGCGTGAGGTGACGCGCGGGAAGCCAGCTCAGCTGCCAGTGCGCGGTCATAGCTCCCCCCGTTCGGCACGACGCCCGCGCAGCGTCTCGCAGGCCTGCTCGAGATCGATCCTCAGTTCGTCGGCAAGAGCGTGCGCGCGCTGCCAGGCCGCCTCGGACACACACGGCAGCGCACAGATCAATTCGGTGAGTTCCATTGCCGCCGAGGCCTGTTCGTAGGTCAGAAGGCGGTCGGGGTGCCAGCTGAGCTGCCACGCTGGTTCGGGTCGGCGCAGCAGGTGCTCGGCGCACTCCGCGGTGAGGCTGGTGGTGATGGAATGAGGGGCGAGGTAGAGAGTCATCGAGGTCTCCGGATGGGAAGTGGAGTGCGTCACCGCCGAAGCGCGAGCACACCGCGAGATGCCGAATACCGGCCGACCTCGTGGGGTGGTCGGCCGGGCGCTCGAATCCGCGGATGTCGTTGTCGGCCTGAATGATCGACGCCGCGGGTGGGTGGGTGGCAGCTGCGCGGGCGGAGGCCGCCCGACTAGCGCACCGCGACGTCGATTTCCTGCTCCGCGTCGCCGTCACTCATCGCTGCCCGCCTGTGTCGGCGGATGTGTCGAATCATCAGAACCACTCCGGACACCGGACCTCCCGAACCGTCTGGTGGGCGCGGTACTTCGCCACCATCAGTATGACATTTGCCGTGTGTCACCGTCTTTAGCCGGTGAGGTCCGGCATTTGTCACTATCCCAACTGGTTTTACGTTTCGGCTGTTCAGTAAACATGTTCGACGGTATTGTTGGGGCAAATGGCAACAGGCAATCTTCCCCTCGGCCCCGAGTCCGCCATGATCGCACCGGATGACACGGTCCTGGCCGTCACCGCTGCCCTCAAGAGCCTGCGCAAACGCTCGGGCCTGGTCCCCGGCCGCGTGCACCGGACTCAGGTCGATCTTCGGAGCCTGTTGCGGCTCAGCGTGGTTCGCCACTACGCCCACCGCGGCAAGACCACCCCCGAGGTCGCGCTGTTGGAGGCGATCCGCCACGTCGCCTGCAATCTCGAGGTCACCGATCGCCTGATCGTCGACGCCGAGTTGTGTCTGGGGATGTTGCGTGACCACCCGCCGGCGGGCATCGACCTGCGCCAGTTCTATGCCACCGAGCTCACCGCCCGACGCCGCTACCTCACCCTGCACTGGCGCCGACTGCACGAGGCACTGGGCGCGACGACGATCCCCGGCGCACCCAGTGTGCGCACCCTGCGCGAGGCACCCGAAGAGCGGGCGTTCACCGCGCTGGCGACCCTGCTGACCTCCGCGTCCGATCCCGAAGCGGCCGAACGCAAAACGGTCACCATCATCGGCGACGCGGTCATGGACATGATCGTCGAGGTCGACAACTTCCCCCGGCGCGGCGTCCCGATGTGGGGCGATTTCCGGCGACGCCCGGGCGGCAAGGGACTCAAACGCGCTGTCACACTGGCGAAGCTGGGTCTCGAGACGCGGCTGCTCACCGCCATCGGCAATGATCGCGAGGGGCGTGAGATCCTCGACTACCTGGCCCGCGAGGGCGTCGACACCAGCCTGATCAAGATGGTCTCCGAGCTGAGCACCCCGGTCACCATCATGATCGAAGCCGCCGACGGCGAGGAATACACCCCGATCGCCGCCAAGCGCGGCCGCACCCAACTCGCCTCCTCCGACCTCGACCAAGCCGCCAACCTACAGGCGCTCACCGACGTGAAAGCCGTACTGCTCACCTTCGAGCAATCCGTCCCCGTGATCGAACGGACACTGGAAGCGGTTGGCGCGCAAAAGAACACGACCACCGCGCCGGGTCCGCCGTGGCTGGTCGTGAACGTGGCACCGCAGCGCCCCTTGACCGCGGCGATGAGTGCGCACCTGTCGGCGATCGATCATCTGGTCGGCTCACCCGACGAGATCGCCGCGCTGCGCCCGGATCAGCCGCCCGAGTCGGTGGCAGGGTGGCTGCTCGATCGCGGCGTGGGTTCGGTCTGCGTCATCGAACGCTCCCGCTGCACCATCCACCGAGCCGGCGCCGGCACCATCGAGGTCTGCTTCTTCGACAACGACTATCCCGGTGTCTCGGGCGCGGCCTCGGCGTTCTCCTCCGCCCTGACCTACCGACTCGTCTCACTCGATCGCGCCGCCGTCCCGGCCGACTTCGAATGGGCCACCGCGGCCATGGCCGACCTCAACCTGCGCGCCGCCCGCATGCCACCCGGACACGGCACACCCGACACCATGGCAGCGGCCGACGCGATCGACGCGATCGTCGCCGAATCCTCGACGCGATCGACCCAGGAATGACACGAGGGGAAAACCGGCACCGAGCCCGCGGCCGGTATAGCATCGTGCGCGGCCCGGCATATGAAGCGATCGGTGAGGGCCCCAATGCCGTGGTTATCGTCCCTGACCGGAGGATCGCTTGACGACAGCGAACGCGCAGTCCCTGGACGACGACACCGAACACGTCTTCACCCGCTACGGGCGCGCCATCCGGCTGCGGGTGATACCGCTGGATTCGGACGAAAGTCTCGGCCATGCGCTGATTTTCGGCCGCATCGAACCCGACTGTCTGGTTCGCATTCATTCCCGCTGCCTCTACGGCGACGCCCTGCACTCCGACGACTGCGATTGCGGGCCCGAACTCGAACTCGCCCTGGACATGATCCAGGCCGAGGGGTGCGGCGTGCTGCTCTACCTCGAACAGGAAGGCCGCGGGGCCGGACTGATCGGCAAGGCCCGCGGCTACGCCCTGAGCCAGCGTGAACACCTCGACACCTTCGCCAGCTACGCGAAACTCGGCCTGCCCCCGGACGCACGGACCTACACCGCGGCCGCGAAGACACTGCTCAACCTCGGACTGTGCTCGGTACGACTGCTGACCAACAACCCCGACAAGGAAGCACAGCTGCGCGCGGCCGGGGTGGCGGTGCATCCGGTGCCGCTGCTGGTGGTGCCGGGCAATCCCTGGGTGCACCAGTACCTGCAGGCCAAGCGCGAACACCGCGGCCACCGGTTGCCGCAGGGCTGGGGGACGCACCGGGCGCTGCGGGCGCTCTCCGGCGGCACGTGCATCGCCGTGTTCGGCGGAATCTGCGCGGGCGCAGCGGGTTTCATCGCCGCCGGCGTCGACGGTCGCTGGGTGCTGCCGGTCGTCTCGGCCGCCACGGCCCTCGCCGGCCTGGCGATCGGACGCTTCGGACCGCAACGCACGCGACTGCTGCGCGCCCGGATCCGGCTGACGCTGGCCCGCGGCTCTCGACCCTGACGGCTTCGAACAACTCATGTCCTGCAATCGACCGCTCGGCCATAATTGCCGAAGGCGGTCGGCAAGGCGGGGTAGGGCGTGAAAGAGCTTCAGGCAACTGCACATTCGCTGTTCCGAAAGGGACGCGAACTGCGGGTGCGGGTGAAGGAAATACGCGACGAAACCGGTGTCGGGCACCTGCTGATCTTCGGTGAGCCGACCGACGGCTGTCTGGTGCGCATCCATTCACGCTGCCTCTACGGCGACACCCTCGGCTCCGACGACTGCGACTGCGGGCCCGAATTCCAACTGGCCCTGGACATGATCCAGGACGAGGGCGGCCAAGGTGTCGTGATCTACCTCGAGCAGGAGGGACGTGGGTTGGGACTCGAGGTCAAGGCCAGGGGGCTGCACGTCGGGGAACGAACCGGCGCGGACACCTTCGACGCGTACCGCCTGCTCGGCCACCCCGAAGACTCCCGCACCTACGAACACGCCGCGGTGGCGCTGGCGAAGCTGGGGCTGCGGTCGGTGCGGTTGATGACCAACAACCCCGACAAGGTCCAGGCGGTCGAAAACGCCGGGCTGCGGGTGCGGGCGATCTCGTTGCACACCACGCCACGCAGCGTCCGGGCCGCGCGCTACATGGCGGCCAAGGCCAAGCGGCGCAGCGCCTATTCACAGCTTCCGGCCCGGGATCGATAAATTCGGCCACTCGGGTGGCCGGTGTAGCCCACGACACGATCGCGACGATCTGGTTACGATGAGTGAGCCGCGCCACAAACGGCGCGTGGCCATCGCAGGGGTGGATGGGTGCGCGGGTGGCCGGTGCAGCGAGAGGCAATCGGGAAAAGGGTTATGACGACTGATATCGGGTATGCGCACGCATCGGGGAAGACCGTTCACACGATTCCGGAGGCGTTTCAGGAGACGGTGACGTTGCGGCCGGGGCAGGTGGCGTTGCGGACCGTGGGGGGTACACGGCAGATCACCTGGGCCGAGTATGCGCAGCGGGTGCGCTCGATCGCGGCGGGGCTGGCCGGGTTGGGGGTCGGGCCCGGGGACACCGTGGGCATCATGTTGACCAACCGGCCCGAATTCAATCTGGTCGATACCGCCGCACTGCACGTGGGCGCCACACCGTTCTCGATCTACAACACCAGCTCCCCCGAACAGATCGCGCACCTGTTCACCAATGCCGAGAACAAGGTGGTCATCACCGAACCGGCGTTCCTGGACACCGTGCGCGGCGCGGGCGTCGAGCTCGAACACATTGTGCTGGTGGAGGGTTCGGCCGCGGGCACGCTGACCCTGGCCGAGGTCGAGGCCGCACCCAAGGCCGACTTCGACTTCGACGCCGCCTGGCGCGCGGTCAAACCCGACGACATCGCCACCCTCATCTACACCTCCGGCACCACCGGACCCTCCAAGGGCGTGGAACTGACCCACGCCAATGTCGTGGCCCAGATCGTGGGCCTGGTCGAGGGCCCGCTCACCGTCGGCCTGGACGACCGCTCGGTGTCGTATCTGCCCGCCGCCCATGTGGCCGACCGCATTTCGGGCCACTGCGCCAACCTGTTCACCGGCGTGCAGATGACCTGCGTGCCCGACCCGCGCGAAATCGCGGCCGCCCTGCCCGACGCGCGCCCCACCGCGTTCTTCGGGGTGCCGCGCGTGTGGCAGAAGATCAAGGCCGGGATCGACGCCAAACTCGCCACCGAGGCCAGCCCGGTCAAAAAGGCCCTCGCCGGGTGGGCGCTCGGTGTCGGCGCGCAGGCCGCCCGCGCCGACCTGGCCGGAACCCCGCGCGGCGTGCTGCTCGACGTGCAACACAAGCTGGCCGACGCGCTGGTGTTGAGCAAGCTGCGTCACGCGCTGGGCTTCGACGAGCTCAAGGTCGCCGCCTCCGGCGCCGCGGCCATCCCGCCCGAAACCCTGGAATACCTGCTGGGCCTGGGCTTCACGGTCACCGAGGTCTGGGGTATGTCCGAAACCTCGGGTGTCGGCACCTACACCCCGCTGGCCAAACCCAAGCCCGGCACCGTCGGTGTCCCGCTCAAAGGTGTGGAGCTGCGTTTGGCCGAGGACGGTGAGCTGCTCATTCGCGGCGGTATCGTGACCCGCGGCTACCGCAAGATGCCCGAGAAGACCGCCGAGGCCATCGACGCCGACGGCTGGCTGCACACCGGCGACGTGGCCACCATCGACGGCGACGGCTACGTCAGCATCGTCGACCGCAAGAAGGAACTCATCATCAACGAGGCGGGAAAGAACCTGTCTCCCACCAATATCGAGAACACCGTCAAGGCGGCGTCCTCACTGGTCGGCCAGGTGGTCGCGATCGGCGACGCCAAACCCTACATCTCCGCGCTCATCGTGCTCGACCCCGACACCGCCGTGGTCCGCGCCAAGGCCCTGGGCACCCCCGACGCCGACCTGAAAACCCTGGCCGCCCACCCGGAGATCGTCGCCGAGATCAAGGCCGCCGTCGCCATCGCCAACGCCAAACTCTCCCGCGTCGAACAGATCAAACGCTTCACCATCCTCGAAGAGGGCTGGGAACCCGGCGGCGACGAACTGACCCCCACCCTCAAACTCAAGCGCACCCCCATCGCCACCAAATACGCCACCCACATCGCCTCCCTCTACCTCACCCCGCCCCCCGAAGGCGTCATCAACATGAGCTGACCCCCACCCGGTGATCAGCACACGAACGTGGGCCCGGACGAAAAGTCCGGGCCCACAGCCGTATCCGCTCACCGGTCACGCCGCACGCCGAGCCGATGAGCGACCAGGGCGAGCGCGCGGTGCTGGCCGCTGTTTACGGCAATGGGCCGATTCCTGCACTCTCGCAGCGATATCGACAGGAAACCGTCGATCGGCGAGGGATTGTGCAGGAATCGGCCCAAGGCGGTTTCGGGGTCGACGCCTACTTCTGCTCGTGGGTGCCGATGATCGTCGCCCGCCCGATGGCGTGCATGAACAGGTTGAAGCCCAGGTAGGCCGGTGAGGCGGTGTCGTCGACCTCGAGCCGCTCCACTCCGACCGCGTGCACGACCACGAAATACCGGTGCGCGCCGTGCCCGGCGGGCGGGAACGCGCCGGTGTACTCGCGCAGGCCCGCGTCATTGCGCAGGTGCAGCGCCCCGGCGGGCAGACTGCCGCCGGCGCTGGCCTGCCCGGTCTCGAGGCTGGTGGTGGTGACCGGCACATTGGCCAGCACCCAGTGCCAGAAGCCCGAGGCGGTGGGGGCGTCGGGGTCGTACATGGTGACCGCGAAACTCTTGGTCTTGGCGGGGAATCCGGACCAGCTCAGCTGCGGGGAGATATCGCGCCCACCCGCCCCGCCCAACGCGGAGACCTGGTCCAGCGCCAGCGGCTTGCCGTCGCTGATATCGGTGGAGGTGAGGGTGAACTCGGGCAGCTGCGGCAGCGCGGCATACGGGTTGTACGAATAATCCGGCACGACAGGTCCTTTCGATTCGTCAGCTGTGCAGTAGGAAGTGTTCCAGCACGCGGGTGCCGAATTCGAGCGATTCCACCGGAACCCGCTCGTCGACCCCGTGGAACAGCGCGGTGAAATCCAACTCCGGGGGCAGCCGCAGCGGCGCGAACCCGAAGCAGCGAATCCCCAACTTGGCGAAGGCCTTCGCGTCGGTGCCACCCGAGAGCATGTAGGGCACCGTCCGCCCGGCCGGATCGTGAGCCAGGATCGCGTCGTTCATGGCATCGACCAGATGCCCGTCGAAGGTCGTCTCATAGGAGTCGAGTTTGGTGATCCACTCGCGCTCCACATCCGGGCCGATCAACGCGTCGACCTCCCGCTCGAACTCGGCTTGGCGCCCCGGCACCACCCGGCAGTCGACCACCGCCTCGGCGCTCTGCGGAATCACATTGGCCTTGTAACCCGCCCGCAGCATCGTCGGGTTGGCGGTGTCACGCAACGTCGCACCGATAATGCGCGAAATGGTGCCCAACTTGGCCAGCTGACCCTCGATATCCGGTGAGGCGGGATCGAATTCGAGCCCGGACTCCTCGGCCACCGCCGCCAAGAACTCCGCCACAGAATCCGAGACCACCAGCGGGAAGGTGTGGGTGCCCAGCCGCGCCACCGCCTGGGACAAAATGGTGACCGCATTGTCCTCGTGCAGGAACGACCCGTGCCCGGCGCGCGCCTTGGCGCGCAACCGCATCCAACCCAAACCCTTCTCCGCGGTCTCCACCAGATACAGGCGACGCTCACCGCCATCGGGTTTGGGCACCGTCAGCGAGAACCCGCCGACCTCCCCGACCGCCTCGGTGACACCTTCGAACAAATCCGGTCGATGCTCCACCAGCCACTGGCACCCCCACCGGCCGCCGTTCTCCTCATCGGCCACGAACGCCCACACGATATCGCGCGGCGGCACCGTCCCCTCGATCTTGAACTGCCGGGCCACGGCCAACATCATGCCGACCATGTCCTTCATATCGACCGCCCCGCGCCCCCACACGTAGCCGTCGCGCACCGCACCCGAGAACGGGTGCACACTCCAGTCGGCCGCCTCGGCGGGCACCACATCCAAATGCCCGTGCATCATCAGCGCACCGCGCGAGGAGTCCGCGCCCTTCAACCGGGCGAACACATTCCCGCGCCCGGGCGCCCCCGACTCCACATACTCGGTCTCGTACCCGGCTTGCTCGAGTTGCTCGGCCACCCACAGCGCACACTCGCGCTCGCCCTTGGTGGTCTCGAGTTCACCGGTATTGGAGGTGTCGAACCGGATCAGCGCACTGACCAGGTCCACCACTTCCGACACGGCACGCGGGGTGTGGGTTTCGGCAGTTTCGGACACGTCCCTTTCCTACCACTTCCCCGGCATCGCGCACCCATCCGCGGTCGGACCCCACACCCGCGCACCCAGTCCAACCCACTCGCCAACAGTTGAAATCAGCCATCCCCCAACCCGAGTCGCCGAGTGGCACACCCTGGCGGCTGTTCCGGGCAAATCCCCTCCAGGATGTGCCAGTCGACGCTCAGCGCAGGAAGCGGATGGTGGTGGTGAGGGTGGCCAGCAGCGAGTCCAGGCGCTGGTCGGCGATGCGGCGTTCCAGAACAGCCAGGTCGACGCGGGTGGCGGTGGCCCACAGCTCGCCGATATGGGCTTGGACGTCGACGTCGGTGGCCGCGAGCACCCACAGCAGCGGCGGCCACAGGCGCGCGGCCTGGGCCAGGGCGGGCAGGGCCAAGACGGTCGACGTGTCGAGGTAGGCCAGGCGCAGCCCGGCGCGGCGGCGCACCTCGGCGGGGGTGCGGGCGAGGGGTTCGAGCACACCGCGCAGGATCGCCACCTCGGTGCTGCCGTCCACGGCGTCGACGAGAATCTCGGCCACCTCCGACACCACCGGATTCAACGCCAGCCGCGTCAACGCGTTCGGGCTCAGATGCCCCAGGAAGCGCAGCATGTCGGCGGTGGCGTCGGCGGCGATGAACGTGGTGATCAGATCCGCGATCGCCGAGGGCGGGGCCACTTCGAACAGAATGTCACCGACCGCGGCGATCACCTCGGGGCTGCAGCGCGCGAACACCGACAGCGCCGCCAACCGCAACTCCTTGGAGCCGTTGACGACCGTGCCCAACAGCCGCGGCAGCCGCTGACCGCTGCCCGCCAGCAACTGTCGCACCACCGCGCTCAGCGACTCCCCCGAATAGGCGTAGGACGCCGAGAAGATCAGGCCCTCGTCATCGGGCACCCCCGCCTCGACCGCGCGCACGAGTTCCGGTGTCGCATAGGCCAAGAACGGGCCGGCGGTGATGTAGTCACGCCGGGCCAGCAGCTCGTTGAGGATCGCCACCACCGGCGCGGGCGGCGCGTCATCGGCGAGCTGGCCGACCGTGCGCGGATCCAGGAACGGCGCGCAGTCCGCGGCATAGCCGACATCCATGCGCAGCAACGCCTCGATCGCCTTGTCCGGATAGATCACCCCGATCGCCCCGGCCGCGCGCCCGGTCATACTGGGCGGCACCAACTTCTGCACGATCGGCAACGAAATGCTCAGCGGGATCAGCGGAACCAGCGCCGCGATCCGCTCGAAGACGGCCTGGTGCTGGTCGAACAGCGGCACCGCCAGGCGTTGCTGCAGCTCGTGCAGCCGGTGCGGGCCCAGTTTCTCGAGGTGCGCGAGCCGCTCCACCGGGACGTGCAGGGTCCGGGCCAGCAGCACCAGTTGGGCTCGCGTCACCAGATCGCTCATGAGACCGGCCGGTTAACGCAGCGCTGGCAAACCGCGAATTCGACTGTGGCGGCCATGCTTTCCCCGTTTCCCCGGAAGGCCTGGACCCGGCCACCCGATGTCGACCGCCCATCATAAAGGTGATCACCGGGCGAATAGTGCAAAAAGTGCAGAGTGCCTGTACACCGTTAGGATGCGGCCATGAGTCAACCCGCGGGGTGGTACCCCGAGCGTCCCGGATCCCCAGTGCTGCGCTGGTGGGACGGCAGCCAATGGACCAATCACACCCAGCCCCACCAGCAACCGGGACAACCCACCCAGCAACCCGACCGGGCAGCCTCCGACCAGTACGCCCAGCAACCCCGCCCCCAGCAGGCGAACCAATCCCACACCGGCGGACAGCCTTACGCGCCGCAGCAGTTCGGCGGGCAACCCCTCGCCCAGCAATCACAGCCGCATCAGGTGCAGCCGCCGCACCAGCATGCCCAGCAGGCCTACGGTCAGCAGCCCCAGCAATTCGGTCAGCCTCCACAGCAATTCGGTCAGCGTCCGCCGCAGCCCCAGCAGCCGGGCCAGCCCTACCCCGGGCCTCCGCAGCAGTTCGGCGGGCGCAGTGAGGCCACCCCGTGGGAGCTCGAGATCGGCAGCGCCGACAATCCGGCCGATATTCAGCGTCAGGTGCGGCAGCAGGCCGGTATCGCCCCCGCCCAGGCCGGTGGCGGCACCGTGTTCACCGAACCGGTGCTGGTGGTGAACCAGAAGGTCAAGTTGATCGAAATGGTCAACGAGTACAGCGTTTTCGACCAGCACGGCCGCCAGATCGGCGCGGTCGCCGAGGTCGGGCAGTCGGCACTGAAGAAGGCCGTGCGGTTCCTGTCCAGCTACGACCAGTTCATGACCCACAAGCTCGAGATCCGCGACGCGCACGGCCAGTGCCTGCTGCGAATCACCCGCCCGGCCAAGGTGTTCAAGTCCAAGTTCCTGCTCGAGCACGGCAATGGCGCGCCGATCGGGGAGATCATCCAGGAGAACATGATCGGAAAGATCAACTTCTCCTTCGTGGTCAACGGCCAACAGATCGGCGGCATCCGCGCCGAGAACTGGCGGGCCTGGAACTTCGCCATCCACGACCACACCGGCCAAGAGGTCGCCCGCATCACCAAGACCTGGGAGGGCCTGCTCAAGACCATGTTCACCACCGCCGACAACTATGTCGTGCAGATCCACCGCCAGCTGCCCCAGCCGCTGCTGTCGATGGTGGTGGCCTCGGGTCTGGCCATCGACACCGCCCTCAAGCAGGATTCGCGCGGGTGGAACTGACCGCGCAAGCCCTGCGTAAGCGCACGCAAGCGCCCGGTAATCGGCCGCCACCACAGTGGTCGCCATGAACGAGACACGAGATGTGGTGGTGGTCGGGGCCGGACCGGTCGGGCTGATGCTGGCGTGCGAGCTGCGCCTGGCGGGCGTGGACGTGCTCGTCGTCGAGCGACTGACCGCCCCGGATCCGACCATCAAGGCGGGCGGCATCAACGCCCCCGTCGCCCAGGCGCTGGACCGGCGCGGGCTCGAACCCTCGTTGCGCGCGGCCCACGACGCGGCGATGGCGCGGATGATGGAGCTTTTCGCGAAACCGAAGACTCCCGCCGGGCCCGCCACGTCCGCGGTACCGACAGCGCCCGCCGCCCCGATGCGCCCGCGCGCGGGCGGGCACTTCGCGGGAATCATGCTCTCCGCGGACCGAATCGACACCGAGGACCCGGCCTTCGCCGATCTCGGCCCGGCCGCCGAGTCCCGCTTCGTCGACCAGCAGGCCCTCGAGGCGATGCTCGCCGCCCGCGCCACCGAACTCGGCGTGCCGGTGCGGCGCGGGGTCGAGGTGAGTGGCTTCGACGACGACGGTATCGGGGTCAGCGTCGACTGCGGCGAGCACCGGGTGCGCGCGAGCTGGCTGGTCGGCTGCGACGGCGGCCGCAGCACCGTGCGCAAACTCGCCGGCTTCGAATTCCCGGGCCTGGACCCGGAAATCGCCGGCCGCCAGGCCGTGGTGGAGATGACCGGCGCGGAGGATGTGCCCCGCGGCTGGAACACCACCCCCACCGGCATCTACGTCTACGGCCCCACCCCCGGCCGCATCCTGACCGTCGAACTCGACGGCCCACCCGCCGACCGGGTCACCCCCGTCACCGCCGCCGAGCTCGAGGCCAGCTTCGAACGCGTCACCGGCGTGAAAGTCCAAATCAGCAAGGTGATTTCGGCGACCCGCTTCACCGACAACACCCGCCAGGTCCCCGACTACCGCAAGGGCCGGGTGCTGCTGGCCGGCGACGCCGCCCACGTGCACTCCCCCTTCGGCGGGCAGGGCCTGAATCTGGGCATCGGCGACGCGGCCAACCTGGGCTGGAAACTGGCCGCCGTCATCCGCGGCCGCGCCCCGGAAACCTTGCTGGACACCTACTCTCGCGAACGCCACCCCATCGGTGCCTGGGTCCTGGAGTGGACGCGCGCGCAGGTCGCGCTCATGCGCACCGATCCCCGCAGCCGCGCCCTGCGCAGCGTCGTCACCGAACTGCTCGACACCCCCGACGCCGCCACCCTCATCGCCAAACGCCTCGCGGGCGTCCTGCACCGCTACGACCTGGGCAGCGACGACCCCCTCGTCGGCACGGCCACACCGGATTTCGACCTCGCCGACGGCACCCGCCTGGCCGACCACTTCACCTCCGGCAAAGCCGTCCTACTCGACCTCACCGACTCCCCCGCCCTCCGCGCCACCGCCGCCCCCTGGTCGGACCGCGTCGAGATCCTCACCACCAAACCCGCCCAACCCCGCGAGCCCCTCTCGCTACTGATCCGCCCCGACGGCATCATCGCCTGGACCTCCGCTGCTCCCCACGCCCTGGACGGGGCACTGTCCACCTGGTTCGGGCAGCCGGACTGACCTGTCACACGATTGGACCGGCGGGCCAACGGTCGTGCCACCATCGGCGCGCCGATCCGGGGGCGATGCGCTCGTCCGGCTCAGGCGAGCAGAGCGACCGCCGTCTGCACGTAGGGATATGCCTTTTTGACGAGGTCGATCCAGCTGGACAGGCTCATGCTCGCCGTGAGATTCCAGGTGACCTCGTAGGACGCGTTGAGGTCCAACCATCCCGCCGTGAGTTCCGGATGCGATCCATGGTCATTCCAATCCATATCGCGTGAGCCACTGAGAACGCTGATGTCCCCCGACGTCGATCCGGTGTGCTGCAGGATGTATGCGGTTCCCGTGTGCACGGCAACGACCGCGCACGAGGCCGACACGTCGTAGTCCGGGGCACCCGAGTCATGGACGTGGCCGCTGAAAGCGCAACTGCCATCGGAGTTGAGTGTGACGGTGGCCCATCCCCCGACCGGAGTGTTGTTGGAGAAGGTGAAATTCTTGTTGGTGACCACGATTTGGTCTGGGACGGCGTGCCCGATGGTCGCAAATGCGCCCGAGGCCGAAGTCCAATAGATCCAGCCGTTCTGAAAGCTGTTGGCCCGGCCTGTTCCGTGGGGTCCGGGTTGCTCATCGGAGGTCGGGTACCCCAGATCCCCCTGCTCCCAGCCCTGATCGGACCACTTCTTCCAGATCTCGCCGTGAATTTCGTGCACCCCGATCGCCGGAGATGTATAGATGCCGCCGTACTCGAAGTGCAGGAATCGACCGACACCGTCGGGAGTCGGGGCGTCGTGCACATCGTAGGGAAATCCGAGAAAGCCGGTGGGACCTCCGACTGCCCGGTATTTGTCGACGAACGGTGGGGCGAGTTGCCCGGCCTTGTCACCCTTTTCCTCGTTGCGCCAATGAATTCGGCAGCACCATCACGATGTTCGGATCGATGTGGGGGCGAATGATCGGGTCGGTCATTTCTGGGTTCCGTTCTCTTGGATGGGACTTCAGTGCGCCTGGCGATTCACGACCACTCGCACAGCTCAACGGTGGGCGCGCCAGCGACTCTGCGCACCAGTAGTGGACTACTCGATTCCGGCGCGCTCGGGGCGTCCAGCTGGAGACAAACCTTCGGGTTAGTCGCTGAGCGGCAAGTGCGTACTTGTGGGGCGACACCGGCCCCGGCAGTCTCGACCTCAGCGCGCGCCGAAAACACTCACTTGATGATCGAAAAAGGAGTTCTCCCGCAATGACGAACATTCAGCACGGCCCGGTGACGGTGCTCGGGCTCGGCGCCATGGGTAGTGCGCTGGTGCAGACCTTGCGTAAGGCCGGGGTGGGGACCGCGGTGTGGAACCGCACGGCCGGCAAGGACGTGGAAGTGGTTGCGGCCGGGGCGGTTTCGGCGGGCACGGTCGCCGAGGCGGTGCGCGCGAGTGAACTGGTGATCGCGGTGCTGTTCGATCACGCCTCGGTGCACGAGACCCTCGACCCGATCGTGGGCGAGCTGGCGGGCAAGCAGCTGCTCAACCTGACCAGCACCAGCCCCGAACAGTCTCGGGAGTTGGCGCGCTGGGCCACCGAGCACGGTATCGAGTTCCTCGACGGCGGCATCATGGCGGTCCCGTCCATGATCGGCGGTGAGGGCGCGAGCATCCTCTACAGCGGCTCGCGAGCCCTGTTCGACCGGCATCGGCCGTTGCTCGAACTGTGGGGCAGTGCCGAGTATTTCGGGGCCGACGCGGGCCTGGCCGCGCTCACCGACTTCGCGCTGCTCACCAACATGTACGCAATGTTCGGCGGGTTCTTCCAGGGAGTGGCCCTGGTCGGTTCGGCCGGAGTGTCGGCCAGCGAGTTCGCTCCGCGCGCGGCGGCCTACATGACGGCCATGGCGCAAATGCTGCCCGGCTATGCCCGCATCATCGACACCGGCGACTACACCGGCGAGGTCTTCCAGGACCTGGTGTTCACCAAATCGGCCATGGACGCCCTGCGCCAAGCCGCAGCCGATGCCGGAATCAGCGCCGAACCACTGTCCGGCATCGCCGGATTGGTCGATCGCCAGGTCGCCGAGGGCCACGGCGCGGCGGCCTTCGAACGCAGCGCCGAGGCCCTGCGCCAGCGCTGAACCCCCGCGGACCAGCCAGCGTCCAACGCCGCTGTGGCCCCTCGCGATCGTCGAATCGTGAGGGGCCGCAGGCATTCTGCATGATGTGCACGCAAAGGCGCAGCCCGCGCTATTGCGTCAACTGCAAGGTTGCGCTCAGTGTCGCCAACTGCTCATCGAGCCCGAGACCGGCGATGCGTTGCTGAATCTCGGTGCGCTCGAGCACCGGCAGCGCCGACCACAATTCCCCGATCCGCGACTGCGCATCCGGCTCGGCCGTGGCCAGCACCTTCAACAGCGGCGGCCACAGGTGCGCGGTGACCGCCAGCTCCGGCAGCCGAGTCAGCGTCGCGGTGTCGAAACGGGAGATCGCCCCGCCGATTCGACGCGACACCACCGCCTCGGTGCGCTCACCCAACTCCAACAGCCCCCGCCACACCGCGGCCTCGTCGCACCCGTTCACCGCCGCGGCGACCGCGTCCACCGCCTCGGCCTCGCGCAGGATCGGGTTGGCCGCCAACAGATCCAACGCCGCCGGACTGAGCTGCCCGACGAAGCGCAGCGTCTCCGGCACCGCCCCGGCCGCGATGAACGTCTCGGTCAGATCGGCGATCTCCTCGGCCGAACCCAGATCGAAGAGGATATCGCCGATCGCCACCACCACATCGGTGTCGCAGCGCGCGAACACCGACAGCGCCGCCAGCCGCAACTCCTTGGACCCCTGCAGAATCGTGCGCACCAACCTCGGGATGCGCCGACCCTCCCCGGCGAGCAGATGCCGGATGATGACGCTGATGTTCTCCCCCGAATAGGAGTACGACGCCGAGCGGATCAACCCCTCGTCATCGTGCACATCCTCCTCGACCGCCCGCACCAATTCCGGTGTCGCATAGGCCAGAAACGGCCCCGCGGTGATGTAGTCCCCGCGCCGCAACAACTCGTTGATGATCGCCATGACCGGTTTCGGCGGCGCCACATCGGCCAACTGCCCGACACTGTGCGGATCCATGTACGGCGCGGCCTCGGCGGCATACCCGGGCTCGAGCATGCCGACCGCCTCGGCGGCCTTCTTCGGATGATCCACCCCGATCGCCCCCGCCGCGCGCCCGGCCATCACCGGCGGCACCATCTTCTGCACCAACGGCAGCGAGATCGACAGCGGAATGATCGGCACCAGCAGCGACAGCCGCGAGAAGATCGCATTGTGTTCGGCGAACATGACTTTGGCCATGGCCGCCTGCAACTCGTGCAGGTGTGCCGCGCCCAACTTCTCGAGATGGGTCAGCCGTTCCTCGGGCACGTGCAGGGTCCGCGACAGCAGGGTGATCTGCGCGCGGGTCACCAGATCGCTCATCGCCGCTATCCGAGCTTGTTGCCGAACATGATCTTCTTGGCCGCGGTCCGCAACGGCCACGGCAGCGCGCCGACGGTCTTGTCGACCGCCTCCACCATGGCGGCGTTCTCGGTGCGCCGCGCCTGCTGGAAGATGTCCAGCAGGTCGGCGGTCTCGGCCTCGCTCAGCAGGTCGAGCGCGGCCACCGGCCCGCCCAGTTCCCGTTCCAAATCGGCTCTGGCACCCACTGATTCGTCCCCATTCTCCGGAATGACCCGGATCACCCCTTTTGTGCGGTAATCAATCTCTACCAAGATCGTTGGCAGCGCGCCAGACAACAGCGGCCACGAATCGGGTCAATTGAGGTCGGCCGCAATCAGATCGGCGGCGCGCAGGGCCAAGGCCATGATGGTGACCTGCGGATTGACCCCCAGCGAGGTCGGCACCACCGAGCCGTCGGCGATATAGAGCCCTGACGTACCGAACACCCGATGATCGAACCCGACCACCGCCGCGCGCGCATCCCGGCCCATGCGGGCGGTGCCCAGCGGATGCGGACCCATCATGCGGAACTGGCGCGGGCGCAACCGCACGTCGGCGACCGTGCGGGCCTGATCGAGGGTGCGGATCGGCGGGGTGCCCGCGATCGGCAGCGCGACCGCCTCCGCGCCGCCGCGCAGAAACAGCTCGGCCAACCCGGCGCACGCGTGCTGCAGCGCGGTCTGCACGCGCGGGGTGATGTCGTAGCGGATCAGGGTGCGCCCGCCCGGACCGTGATGGACGCTGCCGCACCCGGTGTCGCGCACCATCGCGCCGAACTGCTCGGTGTGGGTCCAGCGGTTCATCCACTCGGTCAGGCGCGCACCGTGGAAGGGCAGCACTCCGGCGGCGAATTGCGGTGGGATGGTGACGCCCTCGAAGGTGACGAGCTCATCGCCCAGGCCCTCGACCTGATAGCCCTGCGGGATCCCGGTCCACGGCGACCCGGGCTCGGCCATCATGGCGACCGCGCCCAGCGACGGATGCACCGACAGGTTGCGGCCCAGCGCGGGCAGGCTGATCCCGTTGCGGCGCAACAGCAAGGGCGTCACGAGCGTCCCGGTGGCGACCACCACCGCGCGGGCACGGATCTCGACGGTGCGTGCCGCGCCGTGCTCGTCCTGCCCCTCGGCCAGCACCCCACCCGCGTGGTTGCCCGACAGCAGAATCCGGTTGACGCTCAGGCCGGTGTAGAGCTGCGCACCCCCTTTGAGCGCACGCGGCACCCAGCTGACATTGCTGCTGCGCTTGGCCTCGGTCGGACAGCCGTACACGCACTGACCCTGCCCGTCGCAGCCGACCGCGTTGCGCGGCAACGGCCCGTGCGCCGCGCCCAGGGCGTCAGCGCCCGCGCCGATGATGTCGGCGACGCGGCCCAGATAGCGGGGATCGGCGGTGGTGATGCCCAATTCGGCGGCGACCTCGTCCAAATACGGTGTGAACGCCTCGGGGCTGAAGTCGCTGGGAAAGCCCAGGTCGAGCCATTCCCGCAACACCGCGTCGGGGGTGCGGAAGGCGGTGCCGGAGTTGATCGCGGTGGTGCCGCCGACCAGCCGCCCGGTGCTCACGCCCAGCACCGAGTTGCCGATCGCCAGGTTGTATCCGCCGTCGCGCCAATACTTCTGGGTGCGCTCCCCCAGCTCACCGCGAAATTCCGCGCGGCCCGCGTAATCGCCCTCCTCGACCATCACCACGCCCAGGCCGCGTTCGGTCAGCCGGGCCGCGACCGCCGCGCCGCCCGCACCGGTGCCGATGACCACGACATCGCAGTCGACCAGCTCACGCGGCGAGAGCTCGCCCGGGGTACTGACATTGGCCGTCCAGCCGGGACGCTGCTCGCGGACCGGCTCGTCATAGCGGGGTGCGCCGATCGCGTCCAGGTAGCGGCGGTCGCTGAAATGCGCGATCCGCAACGGTGTTTCGATCGCCTCGACGGCATGGCGCAGCGTCCTGCCGTGCCGGGCGTCCTCGATCAGCGCCCGGCGGTGCGGGATAGGCAGCGCCGCAGCGCGTTTGCCGTGCTTGGCGCGCGCCGCCGCGTCCAGGCCGCGCAGGGCCGTGCGCAGACCCGATTGCATCAGCGGGGTCATATTGCCGATGTAGGTGTCGACACGTGTGAGGGTGCCCGAGTCGACCGACGGCACCGCGCCACCGGGCTCGATGAGCACCTCCGCCAGTGCGGCGAGGGTCTCGAGCTGTCCGGGCGAGAACACGCCCTGCGGCCGGGTGCCGTCGGGCAGATCGTCGCGCAGCGACACCCACGGCTCGAACGAGCGCAGAAAGCTCGGATAGTCGTTGGCGAAGAACTGCATTCGCCCGTGCGCGACCTGCTCGCCCTCACACGAGAGCGTGGTGTCGAGATTCGTGAGACTCGCGTGCGCGCGCCGCAACCACCGCACATCCTTGCGCCCGCTCAACCGCCACGCCCGATCCTGCTCGTCGCGAAAATCCAGTTCGTAGCTCATCAGTCGCTTGGTCACCGGCAATGCCACCAGCGTCCCGATCACCGCCGCGCCATCCACCCACGGCAGCGCGCGAATGGTCCCGGTGATGCGGGCGCGCCCATTGGTGACGAACCCGCGCGCCTGCCCGGATTCGCAGCGCAGATCCATGGCCAGGTGATGGGCCTCGCCGTCGGCGTCATAGAGCTCGCCGCGCATGGTCTCGAAGAAGGTCAAAGGCATCGGGGAAGCACTCTCAGACGATCGGGGACACGGTGTCGACCGGTTGCGGCACCAGGAATTCCAGCGCGCCACCGTGCGGGCTGCGCAACTCGAAGGCATTGCCGTTGCGCGGCGCGACATGCACCGACACCGCGGCGGTCTTGGAATTGAGGCAGTAGCTGGTGGCGCGGGCCGGGTTGCGGTAGGCCAGGCACACCATCTGCTCGGGTTCGGCGTGCATGCGCAGTTCGGCCGTCCCGTCGCGACCGCTCATGCGCAGCGACCAGTCCGGGAAATCCAGGTGCGGGCGCTGCCGCCACAGATCCACGATCCGGTCGAAACGGAACTCTTCGCCGCCGCGGCGGACCACCAGCATCGACAGCAGCGCCGAGGTGCGGCCCGCCATCCGGGTCCGCCCGGAGGCCGCCTCGGCGACCGCGAACGGCTCACCGGAGCGGGCATCGGTGAAAACGCATTGACCCCAGGCGTATTCGGGGCTGTGCTCGCGACCCCAGTTGTGGCCCTGCATGCCGTGCCAGCCGCTCAGGTCCCAGCGCTCGCCTTCCCAGTCGAGATGCCCGGTCACGGCGAGCAACGGGAAGGGGGTCACGAGCTTGTTGCTCGGCACCGGACTGTCGAGCAACCGGTCGGTCGGCAACAGTGACATCGGGTCACCGAGACCCGCCACCTTGGTGAAACCCACATCCCACGCGATGGTCTGCTCGGCATCGGACAGCTCGCCCGCCGTGCTGCCGCCGCGCGCGTGCAACAGCAGCGACAGTGGGCCCACCGCGATATCCTGCCCGAGCGCGTGCGCCTCGAACCGCGCTGTCGCCAAGGGAATGTCGACACACCACGCGCGCGTGCGCTTGCCGTCGAACACGCTGCACCACGCCTGCGCCACGGCGGTCCCGGGATCGGTGTCGGCGCGGCGTGGATCGTGATGGGACGCCGCAGGCGGCTGTGGCCGCCGCGCCGGGCGGTCGCCGGAAGTCAGCACCGTCGCCTTGATCCACACCGCGCGCGGCGAGTGCGGATCATTGGCCCGCACGAACCAGGATTCGACGTGATCGGAGCCCGGGCGCAAGCGCGGCGAGTTCTGCGCGATGGCGGTCATGGCGTTGTCCTTCATCGGATTTCGCGCCTTTCAGAGTTTCGGTCGACGGGCGAGCATGCCCAGCAGGGAACGACCGGCGCGTCCATAACCGCGCAGCTTGGGGGTGACATGCGGCGCGACCAGGCTCGCCGCCAGCTCGCGCATGGCGTCCTCGAGACCGACGTCGTAGGGGAACCACCACGGCCGCTTCGGCCCGAAGGCCGGGCCGCGCGGCAGATCCACCACCTGCACCCAGCTCGCATCCAAGAGTGCGTCGACACCGTGGGAGCGCCCGAACCCCGACAACGCGACCCCGCCCCACGCCAGCTCGGGGGTCGAATACATCGTCGCCGCCACATCATTGATCGACACCGACCCTGCCCGCAGTCGACCGGCCAGCGCCCGCGCTCGCGCGACATCGGCGGAGAACACACTCGCGGTGAGCCCGTACTCGGTGGCGTTGTGCAATGCCACCGCCTCGTCCTCGCACCCGAACCGGGACACCGCCACCACCGGCCCGAACGTCTCCTCCCGCCACACCGGGGTGTCGCGGACGTCCTCGCCGCTGACCACCGCGGGCGAGATTCGGCGTTGGCCCACTGGTTCGCCACCGGTCACCCGGACTCGGTGTTCGCGCACTGGTTCGCCAGCGCTCACCCGAACCCGATGTTCCCGGCTCGGTTCACCACCGGCCACCGGGATCGGGTGTTCCCTGGCCTCGGCGAGGTGGCGCTGCCAAATCCGCTGCTGGCGTTCATCGATGGCCGGTGCGAGATCGCTGCCGAGGTCGATGCGCCGCAGCTTGTCCTCCAACCGGACCACGAATGCGTCATGCAGCGACTCGTGTACCAGCACCCGCTCGATCGAGCAACAGGCCTGTCCGCCATTGAAATTCGCGCCCCACGCCACCGCGGAGGTCGTGTACTCCAGATCGGCGTCTTCCAGCACGATCGCCGCGTCGATCCCGCCCAGCTCCAGCCCCACCGGAATCGGGAACCGGGACGCGGCCGCCATCACCGCGCGACCGGTCGCGACCGACCCGGTGAACAACACCTTGTCCGGCCGCGCCTCGATCAACGCCGCTCCGACGGCCCCATCGCCGATGGCCAACTGCAGCATCCCTTCCGGAAGACCGCACGCCCGAACCACCTCCACGAGCACCTCCGCCACCCGGGGCGTGAGCTCGGAGGGCTTGAGCACCACCGCATTCCCTGCGATCAACGCGGGCAGCACCTGACTGAACGGAATCAGGAACGGCAGATTCCACGGCGCGATCGCGACCACCACGCCATAGGGCCGATGCGTGCGCACCGCCTTGCGGTACGGCGCGGTCGCCGAGGCGATCCGACTCGATCCCAGCGTGGCCGCCGCCGTCTCGAGATGGTGGCGGGTCAACGCGATCGCCGGAACCACCTCGTGTGCGAGCGCCTCCGCCAGAGGCTTTCCGTTCTCCTCGACGATCACCTGGGCAATGCGATCCATCGCCGCATGAAGCAGCTCGGGCAACGCGCTCATGACCCGCACCCGCTGCTCGACCGCAAGCGCACCCCACGTCGCCTGCGCTTCCCGCGCCCGCCCGACCAATTCGGCCGCCAGCACGCCCGGCTCGCCCTCGGCACTCTCGCGCTGCGCCTGCAGAAGGTGCGTCATTCCCAAACCCGCCTATCGAACCACCCGATCTTGGCCAGGTGGCCAAGTGGTCAGACCAATATAGCGAGCCGTCGACAGAAGGCAAGGACGGAATTCCTACCCTGACCCCGCCACCACCCCACGGCCCAGACCATGATGCGAGGTCAGCGGGGTCGAACCCGGACCGGGATCGCCGGGGGCCTTTCGTCGAGCGGCCTAGGCGCGCGTGCTGTCCGGCTGTTTCGCGAAGGCTTCGAACTCCGCCGCGGAAATGGCCAGCAGTGCGTCCGCCGCTGCTCGTGCCTCGTCGGCGTCCGCGTCGATGATCGCGGCTGCGAGCGCGCGATAACGGTCGGTGCTGCCCACTTCGGCGGCCATAAGACCGGCCAGGGCCTCGACCGCGGGTTCGTAGACCGCGCGCAGATCGTTGTAGAGCAGCCGGTACACGATCGAGTCCGCGCCATCGACCAGGCGGTCCCAGAAGGTGATCGCCAGCAGCTGCTGTGTGACCGGGTTACGTTCCGCGGCAAGGGCTTCCACCGCCGCGTCGAGCTCGGACCCCAGGCTTCCCGCCGCCCGCTCGGCCGCCAACCCCGCCACCTCGCGCCCCAACACCCGCCGCGTCTCCAGAATCGAGCGCACCACCGAGAAATCCAGCTCCCCCTGGCGAATCAGCAACCGCGGCAACATTTCCAGACCTGCGTGCCGCCGAAAATCCCGCACCGTCGTCGACCCACCCTGGCGCACCTCCACCAACCCGGTGTGCGCCAACCGCTGCAACGCCTCGCGCACCGTCGGCCGCGACACCCCCAACGTCTCCGCCAACGCCCGCTCCGCGGGCAACGCCGCCCCCGGCGCCAACTCCCCGTCCAACACCTCCCCCACGAGCTGCTCGAACACGGTATCCGGCACCGTCCGCCGATCGATCCGCTTGAACGCCATCCCCGAACGCTAAATCCCCCACCCCAACAGGTCAAGCGGCCAGACCAGTATCACCCGCGGGGTTCGGGATGGGAGGTTCGGGCGGGTGGGTGCGGGTTGCCGACTACACCGGGTTCGCCGGTTCTTTCGCGGGTGTTCATGTGGCGTTGAGGCGGGGGGTGCCGCGGGGAACCCGTTGCCCTGCACGATCGGCCACGTGCGCATCGTTCAGCTGGCGAATTTCTACGGTCCGCGCTCGGGTGGACTGCGCACGGCGCTGCACCACCTGGGCGAGGGGTACGTGGCCGCCGGGCACGAGGTGGTGCTGATCGTGCCGGGCACCCGGCGCGCGGAGGAGGTGCTGCCCAGCGGGGTCCTGCGCATCACGGTGCCCGCACCGGAGATCCCGTGGACCGGCGGCTACCGCGCCGCCGACCCGCGCCGGGTCGCCGACACCCTGGCCGGATTGCGCCCGGACGTGCTGGAAGTGTCGGATCGCTTGACGCTGCGCGGATTCGGCCGCTGGGCCCGCCGCCGCGACATCGCGGGCGTGATGATCTCCCACGAACGCCTGGACCGGCTGCTGGGCCAGATCATGCCGGGCCCGATCGCGCGCCGCGCCGCCGATATCGCCAACCGCCGCACCGCCCAGAACTACGACATCGTCGTGTGCACCACCCAGTTCGCGCGCGAGGAATTCCAGCGCATCGATGTCGAGAACGTCGAATTGGTCCCGCTCGGCGTGGATCTGGACATGTTCCGCCCCGACCGTCACGACCTGCGCCTGCGCACCGACCTCGGCGCGACCGACTATCCGCTGCTGGTGCACTGCGGCCGCCTCTCGGTCGAAAAACGCGTCGACCGCAGCATCGCCGCGGTCAGCGCCCTGCGCCGCCGCGGCCTCGACACCCGCCTGGTGGTCGCGGGCGACGGCCCCCGCCGCGACGCCCTCGAACGCCAGGCCCGCCTGATCCCCCCGCTCTCCGACGGCCAACCCACCGTCCACTTCGCCGGATTCATCAGCGACCGACCGGCTTTGGCCACCCTGCTCGCCACCGCCGACGTCTCCCTGGCCCCCGGCCCGCACGAAACCTTCGGCCTGGCCGCCCTGGAAGCCCTGGCCGCGGGCACCCCCGTGGTGGCCAGCCGCTCCTCGGCCCTGGCCGACATCATCACCGCCGAGGCCGGCGCGGTCGCCGCCGACCACCCCCGCGCCTTCGCCGAAGCGGTCACCGACGTCCTGTCTCGTCCCCTCAGCGAGCGCCGCCGGGCCGCCCGCCACCGCGCCGAGCAATTCACCTGGTCCGCAGCCGTTTCCGGCATGCTCAGCCTCCTCGGCTCGGCCTGATCCCGGCCCACGCCGTGCGATCGCGCGCGGTTGAACAGCGCGCGATAGACACTCAGTCGCGGGTCGGGTCGGGCTGCCACGGAATGTAGGGGCGGCCCGCGGATTCCGCGGCGGACTTCGAGGAATTGAGCTGGTAGGGCGTGATTCCGCCCGGCTGCCACGGGCCCGCCGAGCCCGCCGCGACCGCGGCGTCGGCCTTGGGAACCAGGCCGATCTCATTGCGCACCACCGTGATCGGGCGATCGGCCAGAGCGAACCAGTCCAGATCCAGGAAGTCGTGACTGCCCCGGGTCAGCGCGCCGCGGCGCATGGCATCCCCGAGCCGCTGCGCCATGCCGCGCGTGCGCAGATGCCCCTCGTCGGCCTCGAACAGCCCCGCCCCCGCGCGCAGATACCCGGTCTCGAACAGCGAGATGACCATGGCCAGCAGGCTGAACGCGCGCGGATCGTCATTGGCGCGGGCCATGAACGCGAACACCTCGATCTCGTTCTCGAGGGTGGTGCCGTATCCGGCGAGCACGTGCACCCAATCGTGTTGGGCCAGCAGCGGCGGCGCGGAACCGGGCAGACCCGGGGTGACGAATCCGCGATCCCGGTAGAAATCGGCGACCCCGCGCCCCAGCGTGCCGACCGGCAGGTCCCACAGTTCGGCCCAGCGCCCGGCCAGCGCCGGATCATCGGTGACCGCACTCCAGGAGCTGTCGAGGCCCTCGGTGTGCAGCGCACCCATCCGCAGCGCGTCCACATTGCCCAAATAGCCGTTGCGCGAGAAGTCGACCGCCGCCAAATCCACCGCGCCCTCGGCATACAACTGCGCCACGGTGATCATCTCGTCGTCCACGCCCAACGCGTCGGCGAACTCCCGCAGCCGATCCGCGACCTCCTCGGGCAGCGGCCGCACCACCAGCGCCGCCAGCAGCGCGGTCTGCAACACCCGCTCCCGGAAGATCGCATTCCGCCGCGCCATCCCCGCCGCGAACTCCGCCGCCCCGATCGGCGAGACCTCCGCCAACTCCACCGGATGCCCCGTCATCGACAGGAACAACGCCGGAATCAGCAACTGCTGCAAGGGCGTCAACCCCTCGACCCCACCCACCGCACTCACCACACCGCGCGCCACGAACCGCACCTCCGCGGCATCCGGCGGCGTGAGCAGCACCTCGTCCATCTCCCACAGCCTCCCAAACGATCACAGCCGAACCGGCCCGCCCCATTCTCGCCACGAATCACCCACCCCGCCCGTTCATTTCACCCTCGGCGTACTCGTGCCGGATTCGGCGCTCACCCGCCCGAACACGCCTTGGGCCGATCGTCTCCGAATCACGCCCGAGGAGGTGATAGCGAATGAATCCATTACAGATGCTGTGCAACTGGATGTGCTCGATGATGCTGGGCTGCTGCGGCGGCATGACCGTCATGTAAGGAGCGGTCTACCCCGGGGCTACGGCCCCGGGTTTCCGATCTGAATTTCGAGTGAACTCCCGCGCGCAGGGCCGCGATGGCCGCTATTGCGTTGTGACACTGGAGTTGTGAGCGCTGAGCTTATAGTCCTCTTGATCGTGGTGATCACCGCGTTGGCCTTCGATTTCACCAACGGTTTTCACGACACGGCAAACGCGATGGCGACCTCCATCGCGACCGGTGCGCTCGCTCCCCGGGTGGCGGTGGCCTTGTCGGCCGTGCTGAACCTGGTCGGGGCGTTCTTGTCGGTGGAGGTCGCCAAGACGGTCTCGGGCGGGCTGCTGAATATCGGCGGCGTGCACCACATGGCCTTGCTGCACATAGTTTTCGCGGGCCTGGTCGGCGGAATTCTGTGGAATCTGTTCACCTGGCTGATGGGAATTCCGTCGAGTTCCTCCCACGCCCTGTTCGGCGGTTTGATCGGCGCGGCCGTGGCCGCCCTCGGCGCGAGCGGTGTGATCTGGACCGGGGACCAGAAGACCGGCCTGATCAACAAGATCATCGTCCCGGCCCTGCTGGCCCCGTTCGTGGCCGCGCTGGTCGCGGGCCTGGGCACCTACGCCGTCTACTGGCTGACCCGCAACTCCCGCAAGGATCGGGTGAGCACCGGATTCCGTTGGGGCCAGATCGGTTCCGCCTCGCTGGTCTCGCTGGCCCACGGCACCAACGACGCCCAGAAGACCATGGGCGTCATCTTCATGGCCCTGGTCGCGCGCGGCACCTACACCTCCGCCGACGACATCCCGCTGTGGGTGAAGGTCGCCTGCGCGCTGGCCATCGCCACCGGCACCTACCTGGGTGGCTGGCGCATCATCCGCACCCTGGGCAAGGGCCTGGTCGAGATCGACTCCCCGCAGGGCTTCGCGGCCGAATCCTCCTCGGCGGCCATCATTCTCACCTCCGCCCAGTTCGGTCTGCCGCTGTCGACCACCCAGACCGCCACCGGTTCGATCCTGGGCACCGGCCTGGGCAAGCCGGGCGCGGAGGTGCGCTGGGGCGTCATGGGGCGCATGGCCGTGGCGTGGGTGTTCACCCTGCCGCTGGCCGGGCTGGTGGGCGCGTTCTGTTGGTGGCTGGCCGATCTGGGCGGCGGGCTGCTCGGCGTACTGATCGTGACCACCCTGCTGATCGCGGCGTCGGCGTACATGTACCTGCGCTCGCGGCGCAATCCCATCGACACCAGCAATGTCAACGACGACTGGGAGGGCGGGCTCATCCCGCCGTCGCAGCCGCGTGAGACCGCCGCGGCCTGAGGAGAGCGTCCGTGCACACCTTCACTGCCATAGCCAAGTCCCTGGGCGAGGTCACCCTGATCGCGCTGGTGCTCGGAGTCGGCGTCCCGGTGATTTTCGGTCTGGGCGTGCGGTTCTGGGCCCTCGAACCCGCCACCGCCGACGGCCCGGCCACCTCCAATCGCAACACCGCCGCCACCGCCATCGCCTACGTGTGTTTCGCGGTGGCGCTGGTCGTGGTGCTCGCCGGAATCCTCTACATCGCCAAGGATTTCATCAGCCACACTTTCGATATCCAGTTGTTCGGCGCGAAACCCCCGAAGAAGTGAGCCATGACGACCAATCGTTCGATCCTCGCCGCCGTCCTGGCCTGGCTGCGCGCGGGCTACCCGCACGGCGTCCCGCGTGAGGACTACGTGGCGCTGTTCGCGGTGCTGCACCGCAAGCTCACCGAGCTCGAGGTCGACGAGGTGATCGAACAATTGCTGGCCTCCGACGGGGTGCTCGACCGCGCCGCCATCGAGACCGCGATCGAGAAACTGGCCCACGAGAAGCCCGGTGCGGAGGACGTGAATCGCGTGGCGGCCCGATTGGCCGCCGCCGGTTGGCCTTTGGGCCATCCGTCCGAGGCGTGACCCGCGACAAGCAGGGAAAACCGATCGCATGGCCCTCTCCGAACTGCTCGCGCGCATCGTGGCGTGGTTGCGCGCGGGGTATCCGCAGGGCGTGCCCGACACCGACTATCTGCCGCTGCTGGCGGTGCTGGCCAAGCGGCTCACCGAGGACCAGGTGCGGCAGGTGGCCGCCGAGCTGATCCTGCTCGGCGCGCTGCCCGCCGACCGCGCCGACGTCGGGGTCCTCATCACCAAGCTCACCGACGAGATGCCCCGCGACAGCGACCTCGAACGCGTGCGCGCGCAACTGCGCGCGGGCGGCTGGCCGATCGACGAGGGCTGGCCGCAAGCCCCGGAATAAGGCCCTCGCACACCGCCGAAGATGCTTCGGTGTGACCCACCTCGCACCCACTCGTTTCGCAGATCAAAGAACTGAATGCGCGAATTAGAGAATTTCATTCAGCGGTCTGGTGATGATCTCGCACAATCTTCATACTCTCTCCCGGGTGGCGATCCCACCCGACCCAGCCGAGAGAACCGAGGAGTGCCATGAAGATCGGAATCCCCCGCGAGGTGAAGAACCACGAATACCGCGTGGCGGCCACCCCCGCCGGTGTCCACGAACTGGTCGCCCGCGGCCACGAGGTCTACGTCGAAACCGGCGCGGGCATCGGCTCCACCTTCGAGGACGACGCCTACCGCTTCGCCGGCGCCCAGGTCCTCGACCACGCCGACGAGGTCTGGGGCACCGCCGATCTGGTGCTCAAGGTCAAAGAGCCCATCGCCGAAGAGTATTCGCGCCTGCGCGCCGATCAGGTGCTGTTCACCTACCTGCACCTGGCCGCCTCGAAGGAATGCACCGACGCGCTGCTGTCGGCGGGCATCACCTCCATCGCCTACGAAACCGTCACCGCCCGTGACGGTTCGCTGCCGCTGCTCGCGCCCATGAGCGAGGTCGCGGGCCGATTGGCCCCGCAGGCCGGCGCCTACCACCTGATGCGTTCGGGCGGCGGTCGCGGCGTGCTCATGGGCGGCGTCCCGGGTGTGCGCCCGGCCAAGGTGGTCGTGCTCGGTGCGGGCGTGTCCGGCCGCAATGCCATCGCCGTCGCGCACGGCATGCACGCCGATGTAACCGTCCTGGACCTCAATATCGCCCGCCTGCGCGAGATCGACGATCTCTACCACGGTCAGGTCCGCACCGTCATGTCCAACCGGTTCGAGGTGGAGAACCTGGTCCGCGAGGCCGACCTGGTCATCGGCGCGGTCCTGGTGCCCGGCGCGAAGGCCCCCACGCTGGTCTCCAATGAGCTTGTCGCCCAGATGAAGTCGGGTTCGGTGCTGGTCGACATCGCCATCGACCAGGGCGGCTGCTTCGCCGACTCGCGCCCCACCACCCACGCCGACCCGACCTACCGGGTGCACGACTCGATCTTCTACTGCGTGGCCAACATGCCCGGCGCGGTCCCCCACACCTCGACGGTGGCCCTCACCAACGCCACCCTGCCCTACGCGGTCGCCCTGGCCGACCAGGGCTGGCGCGCCGCGGTCGCCGCCGACGCGGGCCTGGCCGCCGGACTGAGCACCCACAAGGGCGAGCTGCTCTCGGAATCGGTTGCGGCGGCACACGGTTACGCCGCCCACCCGCTGGCCGCCTGAGCCGACCCGCCCTTTCAGGAACCGCCGTGATGCCCCGGCCGCACGTGATCGAAGATCAGAATGGTCTCCGTCGACGCGACGGCCGGGTGCGCGCTCAGATTGTCGAGCACGAAGGTCCGCAGTTCCCCGGAATCCGCGGTCGCCACGTGAATGAGGTAATCATCGGCTCCGGCAATGAAATACACGTTCTCGACCTCGGGCAGCGCGGCCATCTGCTCGCCGAATTCGGCCAGATGGCTGCGCGCGGCCGCATGCACCCGCACCGCGATCATGGCCTGCAGATCCCGGCCCAGCGCGGCCGGATCGATATCGGCGTGAAAACCGCGAATCACCCCGCGCTCCACCAGCGCCCGCACCCGCCCCAGGCAGGTCGAGGGCGCGATACCCGCCGCGGCGGCGAGCGCATTGTTGGTCATGCGCCCGTCGCGCGCGAGTTCATCGAGCAGCAATCGATCGATGGCGTCCAGCGGCGCCGGCCGCCCGGACGAACCCGCCCCGGTCGATGCTGAAGAAACCTTCTTCATGATCGAACTGTACAGAAGATCCTTCATACCCAGGGGCGAGATCGGCTAAATCTTCACCCGGCACGCGGGTGATTCGTCACGGCCGCAGAATCATCCGGCCCGGGACACCGCCCGCGGCCTTCACGGTGAACGCCTGCGCCGCCTCGGCGAGTGGATACACCGCCCCGACCTGCGGGCGCACGTGCCCGTCGTCGATGAGTCGCGCGATCTCGACGAGCTGATCGCGATTGGGCAGCTGCACGAACACGATCGTGGCGATGTCGTCACGGTCGGTGGGGAATTCGGCCGCGGCCTTGATCGTGACCAGGGTGCCGCCGGGCCGCAGCAGCGCCGAGGAAGCGGTGAGCACCTCCCCGCCGACGGTATCCACCACCAGATCGGCCTGCCCCGCGATCTCGTCGAGGCCGCCCTTGTCGAGTGCGATGTACCGTTCGGCCCCGAGTTCGGTTGCCAGCGAACGCGAATGCTCACGCCCGGTGCCGATCACCCGCGCCCCGGCCCAGCGCGCCAACTGCACCGCCACCGACCCCACCGCCCCGCCCGCGCCGTGGACGACGACGGTCTGCCCTTTCTCCAGCTTGCCGTGGTCGAACAGCGCCTGCCAGGCGGTCAGCCCCGCCCGCGGCACGGCGGCGGTCTGAAAATGGTCCAGCGACCGGGGTTTGGGAGCCAGATTGCGCGCCTCCACCGCGACGTATTCGGCGGCCGCGCCATCGCGCAATTGGTCGGTCAGCCCGAACACCTCGTCGCCGACCGCGAATCCGGCGGTCCCGTAACCCAGCGCCGTGACCACCCCCGACACCTCGTTACCCGGAATGATCGCCGCGCGCCGATGCCCGGCCCGGCACGTCCAAATGGGCCAATCCAGCTCATTGTGCGTAATTCCGCACGCGACAACCTTGATCAATACCTCGCACAGCCCGGCCTTGGCGTCGGGGACGTCCTCATAGACGAGCCCGCCGATGCCCGCGGTCGGCTCGTGCGTGCGAATGGCCTTCATGCTCCGCTCCTTCTCGTCGGCGGATCGCTGTGCCGGCGACATGCCTGGTGGGGACGGTACGCCGCAGCAAGGCCGGACAATATCGAATTCGCCTCCTGCGAAACGATTTGCGCTCGATCATCGACCCGATCGCCCGGACCGTCGCACCCGTCTTGTAGGCTCGTCGCGTGGACATCCATTGGCACGCGGTCACGCCGCCGCCGGTCGCCGCCTGATCGGGCGCACCGGCTGACTTTCGCCTAGCACTCGGCTGACCCGTTGCGGCAGCCTGGATTTCGCGTGCGCCCGTTTCGAATCCCCGCCCTGTTCGGAATTCGACGACGGAGTCCACCATCGTGTCCTCTCGCACCTCCACCCTCGCTCCCGCGCGCCCGCACACCGCCGCCTGGCGCGGCAGCGCGCCCATTCTCGCCGCCTCGGTCCTGTGGGGCAGCACCGGCACCGCCGCCTCCTTCGCCCCGGCCGGCACCTCGGCCGCCGCCATCGGCTCGGCCGGTCTCGCGCTCGGCGGGCTGCTGCTCTACCTCACCGGTCGTGGAAAGCGCTTACGGCCCAACGCCTCCGAACGGTGGCTGCTGCTGCTGGGCGCAGTGGCCGTGGCCGGATATCCGGTCACCTTCTACCCCGCCGTGGCCAGGACCGGTGTCGCGGTCGCCACCGTGATCGCCCTCGGCAGCGCACCGGTGTTCGCGGGCCTGCTGGCCTGGCTCACCGGACGCGGCACACCCACCCCGCGCTGGTGTCTGGCCACGCTGATCGCCGTAATCGGTTGCGCCCTACTGGTCGTCGGCCCCCAACTGGCCACCGCGACCACCACGATCGACCCGCTCGGCGTCGCACTCGCCCTCTGCGGCGGCCTCACCTACGCGGTCTACTCGCTGATCGGCGGCCTGCTCATCGCCCGCGGCCACGCCTCGAACTCGGTCATGGGCACCATGTTCGGACTCGCCGCGGCCCTGGCCCTGCCGATCGTGCTCGCCTGCGGTCCGGCCTGGGTGCTCACCGCGCGCGGCGCGGCCGTGGCCCTGCACTTGGCGGTGTTCACGACCTTCCTGGCCTACCGCCTGTTCGGTTACGGCCTGCGCCACACCACGGTCGAAACGGCCACTGCCCTGACCCTGGCCGAACCCGCGGTCGCCGCGCTGCTCGGCGTCACCGTCGTCGGGGAACGCCTGCCGCTGCTGTCGTGGTCGGGCATGGCCGTGCTCGCCGTCGGCCTGGCCCTGCTGACCAGGCCCGCACGCGCGCGGGATTGAGCCCACATTGCACCGCGGGCGGGATGTGGTTATAACCAGTAGATGACGGTTGACGCCACGCTCTCCGCCCGCGCTCTGCTGCTCGACATGGACTCCACGCTCGTGAATTCCGAAGCCGTCGTGGAGTTCCTCTGGCAACGCTGGGCCGAGGAACACGAGATACCGCTCGAGGACGTTCTCGCCGTGGCCCACGGGCGACAGGGGTGGGCCACCATGGCCCACTTCCTGCCCGACCGCCCCGAGGAACTCAATCGCGCCGACAATGCCCGCATGCTCGAGCAGGAAACCCGCATCGTCGAGGGCGTCGTGCCGATCGCGGGCGCACCCGAATTCATGGCCGCCGTCGCCGATCTCCCCCACGCCCTGGTGACCTCGGCGAATATCGCCCTCACCGAAAGGCGCATGCAGGCGGCGGGTCTGGCGCTACCGAGCATTCTCATCACCGCCGAATCGGTCAGCGTCAGCAAGCCCGATCCCGAAGGCTTCCTCAAAGGCGCTGCCGAACTGGGGCTTTCCCCGCAGGACTGCCTGGTGTTCGAGGATTCGCAGGCGGGCATCGCCGCCGCCAAGGCCGCGGGCATGCGCGTGGTCGGTGTCGGCCCCCGCGCCGCCGCCTTCGCCCCCACCGCCCACGTCGCCGACCTGACGCACATTCGCGTCGAATCCGCCCCCGACGGCACGATCGACATCCACATCCTGGCCTGAGCGCAGGAAGGGTCCGGGCGGCGTCTGGCGTCGGGACGCCGCCCGGAGTCTGTGCGGCTCAGGCCTTTTCGAGCGCCGTCGGGCGCGCCAGCCGGGAGTGGAACCGCGAGTAGCCGAAGTAGATGATCAGACCCAGCACCAGCCATGCCGCGAACCGCACCCAGGTCTCCCAGGGCAGCGACCAGATCAGATAGATCGAGAACCCGATGCCCACCACCGGCACGACCGGCATGAGCGGCAGCCGGAACTCGCGCGGCTCGTCGGGGCGGGTGTAGCGCAGCACGATCACCGAGATGCTGACCACGATGAAGGCCATCAGAATGCCGATATTGGTCAGCTCCGCAACCACATTGATCTTCAACAGCCCCGCCAGGATCGCCGAACCGACACCCACGATCCAGGTCACCCGGGTGGGCACCTTGCGGGTCGGATGCGTCTTGGCGAACCACTCCGGCAGCAGACCGTCGCGGCTCATGGCGAACCACACGCGAGTCACGCCCAGCATGAAGGTCAGCACCACGGTGATGATGCCGACGATCGCGCCGACGGCGATGATATTGGCGACCGAGCCCATGCCCACCGACTTGAACGCGGTCGAGAACCCGGAGGTCGGGCTGATCTCGGTGTATTTCTGCATGCCGGTCAACACCAGACACGCCAGCACGTACAGCACCATGGCGATGGCCAGGGAGTAGATGATCGCCTTGGGCAGATGCTTTTTCGCCTCGGTGGACTCCTCGGCCGCGGTGCTCATGGCGTCGTAGCCGAACACCGCGAAGAACACCGTCGCCGCACCCGTCCACACCGCGCCGGTGCCGAACGGGAAGTAGGGGTGATAGTTCGCACTGTCGATTTTGAACACGCCGAGCACGATGATCAGCAGCACGATCGCCACCTTGATCCCCACCGCGACCGTCTCGAAGCGCCCCACGCTCTTGATCCCGCGCGAGAGCACCCACGCGCTGCCCAGACAGAACAGGATCGCGAACACATCCACCACATGCCCGTCGCCGGTGCCCGAGGCCCCGAGCATCCAGTGCGGCAAGGTGATTCCGATCTGATCCAACAGGAAGTTGAAATAGCCCGACACACCGATGGCGACCACCGCCGCCACCGCCACGTACTCGAGCAGTAGATCCCAGCCGATGAACCACCCGGCCAACTCGCCGAGCGAGACATAGCCGTAGGTGTAGGCCGAGCCCGCCTTGGGCACCATGCCCGCGAATTCCGCGTAGCACAGCGCCGCGCACGCACTGGCCACACCGGCGATCAGGAACGAAATGAGAACCGAAGGCCCCGTGGTCTTGTTGGCCACCGACCCGGCCAGCGCGAAGATCCCCGCACCGATGATGCCGCCGACCCCGATGGCCGTCAGCTGCCACAGGCCGAGGTGTCGCGAGAGCCGCTCATCGACGGGTGCTTCGTCCTCCACCTCCGTAATCGGCTTGCGGCGCAAGATCTGGCCGCGCAACTCCGCAATCGACATGCGGGATCCTTTCGTTCCGCCGCGCCCCGCTCCGATGCGAGTAACGCAGGTCACACTCGAGCTAGCTCAGCTAATCGGACCATGACCGACGCTGTGATCGGGCGATTGGTTAAATAAAGTTCAAAACTGTTGTCCAACCGGCCAAAGCCCGCCCTCCCGGCGCGCCGCACCCGCGGTCCGGAATGGATTGGGGCGCGGGGATTTCGGCGGGCACGGGGTGGGTGGGTGATCTAGTCTCAAACCGAAACGTGTTTCTTTTCGATGGTGAAGGTGGGGGTTCGGTTCACGTGGCCCATGGTGTGTTCGATCACGAAGTGCTCGAGGCGATCGACAAGTTGTTGCCGACCCTGCGCGAGCGCGCGCAGGAGACCGAGGATCTGCGGCGCATGCCCGACGAAACCGTCGCGGACCTGCAGGCGACCGGGTTGTTCAAGCTCACCCAGCCCACCCAATGGGGTGGCTACGCCGCCGAGCCGGTGATCATCTATGACGCCATCCGGCGGATCTCGAGCGCCTGCGGCTCCACCGGCTGGATCGCCGGCGTGTTCGGCATCCACCCCTGGCACCTGGCGCTGTTCGATCAGCAAGCCCAGCACGAGGTTTGGGGCGAGAATCGCGAAGCGCTGATCTGCTCCTCCTACGCCCCGATGGGCGCGGGCCTGAAGGTCGAGGGCGGCTTCCGGGTCAGCGGCGCGTGGCGCTACTCCTCGGGCTGCGACCACGCGCAGTGGGCGCTGCTGGGTGGACCGGTGCTCGAAGATGGCGGACCCATCATGGTGGAGGGCAAGCCGCAGTTCGGCAGCTTCCTGATCCCCAAGTCGGAGTTCACCATCGACCGGGTGTGGGACACCTTCGGTCTGGCCGGGTCCGGCTCCAATACCGTGCTGGTGCAGGACGTTTTCGTCCCCGAACACCGATTCCTGAGCTTCCACGACATGAACGACGGCACCATGCCGGGCGTGCGGGTGAACACCGAGCCGGTCTACCGCATGCCGTGGGGCACCATCCTGCCCACGGCCCTGTCGACCCCGGTGCTCGGCATGGCCGAGGGCGCGCGCGATATCTATGTCGAATACCAGCGTGAGCGTTGGCGGGCCGCCTTCGCCGGTGAGCAGGCCAAGCAGGATCCCTACATCACCGAGCGGGTGGGCCGGGTCAGCAGCGATATCGACGCCTCCCGGCGTCAGCTCTTCGGCCACATCGCCGAGGAGTACGCGACCCTGCTCGCCGGCGACGAGGTGTCGATCGAGACCCGGCTGGACGCGCGCCGCGACCAGGTCCGCGCCACCCAGCGCAATGTCGCGGCCATCGATGTCTTCATGGAGTCCGCCGGTGCGGCGGCCCTGGCCAAGGGCACGCCGCTGCAGCGGCTGTTCCGCGACGCGCACGCCGCCCGCGTGCACGCCACCCATGAGGCCGAGAAGGTCTACGACATGTACGGCAAGTACAAGTTCGGCCTCGACCCCGAGCTGATCATGGTGTAGCCCAGCCGATTACCGCCGCGCGCCCGGACCGAACGATCGCAGGAAGAACGCGAGGTTCGCCGGGCGCTCGGCCAGGCGGCGCATGAAATAGCCGTACCACTGATCGCCGTAGGGCACATAGGTGCGCAAATGCGCGCCCGTGGCGACCAGTCGCCGCTGCTCCTCGTCGCGAATGCCGTAGAGCATCTGGAATTCGAACCGGTCGGGCTCGCGGCGCGCGGAACGGATGTATCCGGCCGCGGCCTCGAGCATGACCGGATCGTGGGTGGCCACCATCGGATAGCCCTGCCCGCGCATGAGAATGTCCAGGCAGCGCAGATACGAGGCGTCCACCTCGTCGCGATCCTGATAGGCCACCCCGGGCGGTTCGCGATACGCGCCCTTGCACAACCGAATTCGCGAACCCGGACCCGACAGGTCGCGGCAGTCGCCCTCGGTGCGCAGCAGATACGCCTGCAACACCGTGCCCACCCACGGGAAATCCGCCCGCAGCGCCCGCACCACGGCCAGGGTCGAATCGGTGGTGGTGTGATCCTCGGCGTCCACGGTGACCCACACGCCCGCGGCCGCGGCGGCCGTGCAGATCTTGTGGGCGTTCTCGAGCGCGATGGCGTGCCCGTCGCGCGGCAGCGACTGCCCCAGCGCCGAGAGCTTGAGCGAAACCTCCAGGGGCCGTATCTCTCCCGGCGATCCGGGCAGCTCGCCCAGCGTGTCCAGCAGCGTCAGATAGTGCGAGACGGTGGCGCGGGCCTGCTCGATATCGGTGGTGTCCTCACCCAGATAGTCGATGCTGACGTAGCGGCCCGAGTCCCGCAGTGCCGCGGTGGCCGCGGCCGCCTGCGCCTCGGTCTCCCCGGCGACGAAGCGCCGCACCACCTTTCGGGTCGAAGCCATCGCGGTGACCGTCTTCTCCACGCGCGGCGACCGCGAGGCCGCCAACAGCGCCGGACGCAATGTGGCCGTGAACATCAGCGCTCCTCCGCTTCCGAGGCGACCGCCTGATGCGGATACCGGTGATCGGTGGGCGGCACGAAGGTCTCCTTGATGGTGCGCGCCGAGGTCCAGCGCAACAGATTCAGCGCCGACCCGGCCTTGTCGTTGGTGCCCGAGGCCCGCGCGCCACCGAAGGGCTGCTGGCCGACGACCGCGCCGGTCGGTTTGTCATTGATGTAGAAGTTGCCCGCCGCGAAGCGAAGTCGCTCGGTCGCCCGCGCCACCGCGGCCCGATCGTCGGCGATCACCGCACCGGTCAACGCGTAGGCCGAACCGCCATCGACCAGACCCAGCACGTCCTCGAAGCCACCCGGAGTGGAATCGTCGTAGACGTGCACGGCCAGGATCGGCCCGAAATACTCGGTGCGGAACGCCTCATCGGCCGGATCCTCACCCAGCAGCACAGTCGGCTCCACGAACCAGCCCTGGCTGTCCTCGGCGCGCCCACCGGTGAGCACGGTCAGGCTCGGGGTCGCCTTGGCCCGCTCGAGGGCGGCCACATTGCGGTCGAAGGCGCGTCGATCGATCACCGCCCCACCGAAATTCGTGAAATCGGTGACATCGCCGTAGCGCAACTCCGACACCTTGGCCAGGAAATCGCCCGACATGCGCGACCACACCGACTTCGGGATGAACGCCCGCGACGCCGCCGAACACTTCTGCCCCTGATAGTCGAACGCCCCGCGAATCAGGGCCGTGCTCAACACCTCCGGATCCGCCGAACTGTGCGCGAGCACGAAATCCTTGCCGCCGGTCTCCCCGACCAGCCGCGGATAGGTGTCGTACCCGGAGATATTCTCCGCCACCGACCGCCACAAATGCTGGAAGGTGCCCGTCGACCCGGTGAAATGGATTCCGGCCAGCCGCCGATCGGCCAGCGCCACCGCCGACACCTCCGGGCCGCGCCCGTGCACCAGATTGATCACACCGGGCGGCAGGCCCGCCGCCTCCAACAACCGCATCGTCCAATACGCCGAAAACGCTTGCGTGGGTGAGGGTTTCCACACCACCGTATTGCCCATCAACGCGGGCGCGGTCGGCAGATTGCCCGCGATGGCGGTGAAGT
This sequence comes from Nocardia sp. CDC153, assembly GCF_035818515.1. NCBI lineage: Bacteria > Bacillati > Actinomycetota > Actinomycetes > Mycobacteriales > Nocardiaceae > Nocardia > Nocardia sp. CDC153. The sequence continues at coordinate 578,059 of NZ_JAYKYU010000004.1, forward strand.
TGAACGGCGTGATCGCGTACACGAACCCCTCGAGCGGCCGGTATTCCACGCGATTCCACACCCCGGGCGTCGAGATCGGCTGCTGTGCCATGATCTCGCGTGCGAAATGCACATTGAACCGCCAGAAATCGACAAGTTCGCAGGGGGCGTCGATCTCGGCCTGATACGCGGTCTTGGACTGGCCCAACATGGTCGCCGCCGCCAGCGTCTCGCGCCACGGCCCCGACAGCAGGTCGGCGGCCCGCAAGAACACCGCCGCCCGCTCATCGAACGACAAGGCCCGCCACCCGGGCGCGGCCGCGGTGGCCGCCTCGATCGCATCGGCCGCGTCCACGGCCTCGGCGATCGTGATCGTCCCCAATACCGCCGAATGCCGATGCGGCTGCACCACATCGACCACCTCCCCCGCGCTACGCCGCTCCTTCCCGCCGATCACATGCGGAATCTCGATCGACGCGGCGGCGAGTTCGCTCAGCTTGCGCCGCAGTCGCGCACGCTCCGGGGTACCGGGCGCGAAAGTCCCCACCGGTTCGTTCACCGGCGGCGGAGTGACCGTGACAGCGTCCATGACATCCTCCTGGCGACATGTGGCCCGAGCCACAGGGGCGATGACGCCGAGTCAACCCTGAAATCCCGCGCAGATATTGAGCCGATCGGCCAAAGACACCCCGCGAGTGTTGTACGGTCGGCCGAACCCCATCGGCCGACCCGGAGTCAGCACCATGACCCCAGACACCACCGCCGACCACCGTTCGGCCCGCACCGCCACACCCCGCGCCGTCACCGGCGACGACTCGCGTCGCACGTTCGATGGACCCGGTGTCGCCCTGCGGGAACTGCTCGGCGCGCTCGGTGCGACGCTGGTCGAATTGGTCGATGCGCCGCTGGGCGAGGAGGTCGCCATCCGGTCGGTGGTCCTCGCCGACAGCGATGACCTGGCGGCCGAAATCGCCGCGCACGCACCGATGTCGGACATGTACCTGCACGTCGGTGTGTCCGAGCACGATGCGGTCACCTGGCTGCGGGAGGTCGGCGCGCGGGCGGCGGCGCAGCGGCCGCGGGTGGTGCTGTCCAAGACCGCGGGCGAGTCCGGCGGAGTGCGGGCGGCGGCGCAGCGCGCCGGTGTCGCCGTGGTCGCGGTGCATCCGCAGGCGCGCTGGGATCACGTGTACCCGTTGATTCGTCGCATGCTCGATCGCACCCGGGGCGCGCGCGACGGTGAGGAGCGTGATCTGCTGGCCGCCGATACCGATCTGTTCGGGTTGGCGCACATCATCGCCCAGCACGCGGGCGGCATGGTGACCATAGAGGACGCGCACTCGCATGTGCTGGCCTACTCCGCGTCCAACGACGCCGCCGATCGCCTACGGATTCAATCGATTCTGGGCCGCGAGGGTCCACGCGAATACCTGCGCATCCTGCAGCAGTGGGGCGTCTTCGACCGGCTGCGGCAGTCCGACGAGGTCATCGACCTGCCCGCGCACGACGAACTCGACATCAAACACCGTCTGGCCGTGGGCATTCGGCGGCCTGGGGACGATCCGGCCGCCACCGTGCTGGGCGCGATCTGGCTGCAGGAGGGCGAGCGGCCCTTCGAACCCGGTGCGGCCGAGGTGCTTCGAGGTGCGTCGGCGATCGCGGCCCGCATCATTTCCCGCAGCCTGGACGCGCCCTCGACCGAGGCGCTGCTCATCCAACGGCTGTTCGGCGCGCGCGGGGGCGGCGTGGATGTGCCCTCGGTCGCCGGTGCGCTCGGCATACCGGTGACCGGCCCGGGCGCGGTCATCGGATTCGCCCTCACCGGCGCTGCCCCCGGAGCACGCGACCGTGAGGTCCTCGGCAGCGCACTTCGCCTGCGCGCCGGGGCCTTTCGCCGCGACGCCCTGGCCACCGTGCTCGGTGACCGCGCCTACATCCTGCTCCCCCGCTACCAGTCCGCCCGCGCCGTCACCGCCTGGACCCGGCAACTGGTCGACCAGCTCGAATCGGCCAGCGCCCTGGTCCTGCGGGCCGCCATCGCCGTGCCCGTCCCCGACCTGGGCCAGGTCGCCCGCGCCCGACTCGAGGTCGACCGGGTCCTCGACAGCACCGCGGCCACCTTCCCCAAGGACCGCGTCACCACCCTCGCGGAGTCCCGGACGGCGGTGCTGCTCGGCGAGATCCTCGATCTGCTCGCCGCCCGCCCGGAACTCCACGACCCGCGGCTGACCGCCCTGTTCGACTACGACCGCACCCACGCCGCCCAACTCGAAGCCAGCGTCGACCACTATCTGCGCCACCACGGCGATGTGCGCGCCGCCGCCACCGCCCTGAGCATTCACCCGAACACCTTGCGCTATCGGTTGCGTCGCGCCCAGGACATCACCGGCATCGATCTCGACGATCCGGCCGATCGGCTGCTGCTGGAACTGCAGTTGGCCCGCCATCGCCGTGGTGCGGACCGTTCGCGCGGTTAGCAGTTCGAGGGTGCGGGCTCACCGCGGAAGCGGGCGTCGATCCAGTTGATCGCCGTCGGCGCACCCAGCACGGCGGTGGTGAGATGGTCCGGGCTGGGGAACAACTCCGACTCCACCGGCAGACCGGCCGCGCAGTAGTGCCGCATCGTGTTGTCGATGGCGTCGACGGGAATCAGCGCGTCCTGCGGGGCGTGCCATTCGAAGATCGGGATGCCCGGCACGCCGTCGAAGAGCTCGATGCTGTTGTCCTCTACCACACGTCGCGCCCGCGGATCCGACACCAGCGAGGTGGAGGCGGCGAAATCCAGCACACTGTGGCCCGCGCCCGCGACCAGAATGTCATTGGTGCAGCCATTGGCGATGGCATTGCGCGCCGCGATCCCCGCGGCATTCATATTGTCGCTGACCGGCAGCTGATCGGGATATTCGCGCTCGAGCCCGATGGCCGCGGCCAACGCCAGCCCGAACACCGGATGATGCTGATACCCCAGCCCTTCGATCATCTTGACCAGATTCATCGGCACCCCGCCCTCGGCCGCCCCGACCAGATGCAACTCCGGCGCGTACTGCGGCTGCAACGCCGCCGCCCACGAGGTCGCCATGCCGCCACCCGAATAACCCAGCAGCGCAACCGGACTCGTCTGCAACCCGAACTCGCGCACCCGCTGCACCGCGCGAATCCCGTCCAAGGTGATCAACCCGCCCAACCGCGCCGCACCGTAGGCGATGGTCGGACCCAGATGATCGGGCAGCGCGATCGACCAGCCGCGCAGCAGCAACCCATTGAGGACCGGCGCTTCGCGCACCGCCAGATTGGGGTCCTGGGTATAGAGCACATGCGACACCGCGCACTGGGTGCCCAGACCGTTGATGATGTGCTGATACGACAGCAGCGGCGCGCCCGGAATCGCATTGGCGGGGCGCAGCACGGTGGTCGTGGCGGCAATCGGATCGCCCGCGGAATTGGTGGAACGGAACTTCACCAACGACACCGAAACACCCGGGAACAGCGGCAGCGGCGGCATGGCCCGCACCGCCAAAACCTCGCCGGGCGCGGCGGCGCCGATATCGGGCGGGGCCGCATAGAAAGGGTCGGGATCCGGTGTCGGATACAAAGGCGACGCGCCCACGGGTGCGGCGGCGAGCACGAGCAGCACGGGTAGGGCACCGAGCGCGATAAAACGGCGCACGCGGGCTAGCACGGTATAAGTACCTCCGGGGTGGATAGCGAATAAGTTGCCGATAGCACTGTCAACTGTCGGGAGCGCACCGGAGACCGCGACACGCCGACATCATCAATAGTTCATCTGCGTGGTTCTGGATTATTCGGAAAGCGCCGACTCCATGAGCGGCCAGGACTCGTGTAAATCCTCCTGCCAATAGGGCCAGGAATGCGTTCCCTGCGGGTGGAAAACGAATGTCGCGGGCACCGACAGTTCCTCGAGTCGCCGCTGAAAAGCCTCGGTGCAGTCGTGCACCAGATATTCCAGCACCGCCCCGAAGGTGACCGCCTGCGGCATGAGCGGATCGGTCAGCGATTCCGGTCCCGGCGTTCCGCTGCCCGTCGAGATGTAGACCGCCTTGCCGCGTAATGCGGCCGCATGACTGAGCGGATCGTGCGCCGACCAGGCCGGGTCGCCGTCGGGCCCCCACATGTTCTCCGGATTGCCGCCCACCCAGCTCACCGAATTGCGGATGGCCAGTTTGGCATTCGCGCTCTCGGTGTCCAGGCAGCCGCTGAAGGCCGCGAAGCCGCGATACAGCCACGGGTCCCGGGTGGTCAGCGTCGCCGCCGACAGCGCGCCCATGGACAGCCCGCCGATGGCATTGCGCCCGCTGCCGTGGAAGTGCTCGTCGATCAGCGGCGGCAGCTCGCGGGTCAGGAACGTCTCCCACATCTGCACCCCGCCCAGCGCCGGATCCGGCCGCTCCCAATCGGAATAGAAACTGCCCCGCGCCCCGACCGGCAGCACCACATTGACGTGTTTGTCGGCGAAGAACTCCGCGATATCGGTCTTCTGCGTCCAATTCGTCTCGCCCGCCGCGGTATCCACGCCGTCGAGCAGGTAATACGACGGGCGCTCACGCTCGTTGTCGGGGTGCAGTACATCGACGGTGACCGCACGTCCCATGGCGGCTGAATACACCGTGATCCGTGATCGTTTCGGGCCCATTTCCCGCACCCCCACAATGGCGGACTCCGGTGGAGAATCGGCGCGGACCGCACCGTTGCCGGATATCAGTAAGACCATCATGGTGAGTATCGCGGACACGGCCCTGCGCATATCCGAGGTCATCGATTTCCGTTCATCAGGATCCGGCTGTCCGGGCAATTCGCATGCTAAGCGAAATATTTGTGATCCAACGGAAGCGACGCGGAGCGTGTTTTGCTAACTATTCGCTAAATCGCCGTTACGGCTCAGTGTCCGGGACCGGTGCACCCGGGTGGCACCAGCTGCCCGGCCAGTAACTGCTCGATCCAGCCATTCGTGAGCGGAATCGAGAGCGCGCCCACGAGGAAATGCTCGCCCGGAAACGGCTGCAACCGCACCCGCGCGCCCCGGGCGCACCAGTCCTCGAACAGGTGCTGCGCCCCCACATAGGGAATCCAGATCTCGTTGACGCCGTGGTAGATGAACACCGGGGCGGTCGGCGCGACCGCGCCCGGCTGGTTCTGCGCCAAGATGTGTTGCACCATGGGCAGTTTCGTCGGCTCGGCCACGCTGGAGAGCTGATCGATCCGCAATGGCGCGACCACGCCGAGCACCGTCTCCTGCGCGATGCAGATGTCGCGGAACAGCTTCGCCACGCGCCAGCCGTTGTCATTGAGCAGGCCGAGCAGCTCCGGATACTCGCGCGCCAACCCCAACGCCGCCGCCAACAACACACCCGAGGCGAAGTTGACCCCGTCCATGCGCGGCAGCAGCAATTGATAATCCGAGGGGCCGCCGCCGATCAGCGCGCCCGCCAACTTGATCTCCGGGGCGTAGGTCGGGGCGAGTTGCGCGGCCCAGCTGGTCGCGATCGCGCCACCGGAGTAGCCGGTCACCACCACCGGGGTGTCGGGTCCCAGCCCCGGCATCGGCGTACGGGTCACCGCCCGAATGGAATCGAGCACCGCGTGCCCGCCCATGAGCCCGGCCGCGTACGCCTGCCGCGGGCCTTGATGATCCGGGATGACGACCGCGTAGTTCTTGGCCAGCAGCAGTTGGATCGCCAGCATGTCCGCCGACACGCCCCGCTTCAGCTCCGCCGACGGCGCGCAGGAGTGCCCCACCGAGGAGATCGGAATGTCGTAGGACACCAAAGGCCTTGGGCCCGGCCCCTTCCAGGGCGCGTTCGGCAGCAACAGGGTGGTGACCACCGGAACCGGTTGATCGTGGGAATCGGTGGAACGGACCAGTAGCTCGAGCGAGCGCGCCGTGGGAAAGAACCCGCCCGCCACCCGCACCGACAACAGCGTGCCCGGCGCCAGCGCCTCGAATCCGGGCTTGGGCGTATAGAACGGATCCGACGGCGGGGTCGGCATGATGGCCGCCGGATCGTGCTGCGGCTGAATCAGATCCAGCACCGGGTTGGCGTGCGCGCAGACGGGCAGCGTCGTCGCCAACGCCACCAGCACCCACATCCGTATTGTCCGGATTGTCGCCACGGCCCAGGATCGTGGCATACCGGATGGTCTGCTTTTCGGATTTGCCCCGGCGCGGCGCGGAGATCACCGGGAACCCCGCCACGACCGGCCCGTTCCTGGCACAGTGTCCGAATGAGGTGGTCACTCGTCCTGGTAGCGGTGCTGGCGCTGGCGACCGCATGCACCACACACACGCCCGATTCCCCCTGGCGGGAACTGTCCCCGCCCCAGCGCGACGCCCGCATCCTCGAATTCGCCCCCACCGCCGACGGCATCCTCGCGCTCGGCTCGATCCCCGCGGGCGAGAGCCGCACCCCGGCTGCCTGGACCACCACCGATGGCACGCACTGGAACTCCGTCCCGGTCCACCCCGAGAGCCCGTATGCCCAACAGGCCGAACTCATCTCGGCCGGGGTCGGCGACCGCACCGTGGTGCTGGGCCAGGCCTTCGGTGGCGCACACAGCAATCCGCGCATGACCATCTGGAGCGGCGACGCTCACGGCCTGAAGGAATACCCGCAGGCCATGGAGATGTTCGGCGGCCCACACGCCATCGCGGTGACCACCGCCGCGGCCCTGCGCGGCACCGATCTGCTGATCGGCGACTGGGACGGCCCCGAGGGCCGCTACGGCGCCGCGTACTGGACCTCACCCAATGGCGGTGACTGGCAACGCCACGCCGAAGACCCGGCCCTGGCCTCCGCCCCCGGCGAACAGACCGGCGCGGCGGGGGTCACGACCGGTCCCGACGGCTTCGTCATCGTCGGAGAAACCTTGCGCGACAACGTCCTCCGGCCCCTCGAGTGGACCTCACCCGACGCCGTCACCTGGCAGCGCCACCCCCTACCCGGCACCAATGCCGTCGCCGCCCGAGTCGCCTGCGGCACCGCGTCGTGCACGGTCTTCGGCCAAACCCTCGGCGCGAATCCGCACGTACTGTGTTGGCCCACCACCGATTCCGATCCTCTCCCCGGTCCATCGGCCCCCACCGTCGACACCCTCCAGGCACTGGCGACCCCCACCCGCCTGCTCACCCTCACCACCCTCGACCACACCGTCGCCCTGCACTCGGTCGCCTCGAATTGCGCCGACTGGCAACAGATCCCCCTGCCGGTCACCACCGCAACGGCCCGCATGACGACCCTGCGCGCCGGCCTACTCCTGGCGACCACCGACGACACCCACACCCGCCTGTGGCTGCACGCCCTGCCCTAGCTTCGGTTCAGGCGGAGGGACTCAAATCGAACGGCACGGCCATCCAGCGATTCGACGGCGGCGAGAACAACAGCGCGAGAATGGTCAGCGTCACGATCGCCAGCGGTACACCGAGCATCGGCTGGGTACCGGTGAACATGTCCCACGCCATCATGAACAACAGCCCCTGCGCGATCACCACCACCGTGCGCGGCCACCAGCGCCCGACGAGGAGTTCGATGCCCGCGAAGAACACCGAAGCGGCCAGCAGCACAAGACAAATCGCGATGCCGTAGTCGCCGTGACGCCCGGTCGTCGCCCGCACGAACATCAAGATCGCGGCGACGGTCGCCACCAGCCCCTCGACGGCCACCAACACACCCGCCACCCGCACCACCAACGGCGGCCCGACCGGGGCCGCAACCTGCTGCTCAGCCACCAAACCAGGCTACGACCGGCTACCGCACCCGGGCCGCAACCAATACGGTTTTGTTCCTCGATCGCCACCCGACCGTCATGACCGGGCGGGCTAGTCCTCGGGCTTGGCCCAGCGGCCGCGGGCCTGGCCGATGTGGCCGCGCAGGAAGGCTTCGACCGCGTCCTGATCGCGGGACTCGATGAGGTCCACGATGGTGAAGTGTTCGCGGGCCACATCGACGAGTTGGCCCTTCTTGGCCAGGGAGGCGAGGCCGAACAGGCGGGTGTGGTCGCGCAGGTCGGAGACCAGTTGGGTCAGCCGGGTGTTCTCGGCGTAGCCCAGCAGGGTCAGGTGGAAGATCTGGTCGGCGGCGGTGTATTCGACCAGATCGCCGCGCTCGGCGCCCTCGACGATCTTGGTGGCCAGTTCGCGCAGCCGCGGGAAGTCCTCGGCGGGGATCAGCGGCGTGACCTCGCGCACGATGGGCGGTTCGAGCAGCAGCCGGATCTGGGTGATGTCGTCGAGATCCTTCTCGGCGATCTCGGTGACGCGAAAACCCTTGTTGGGCACGATCGAAATGAGATTCTCGCGGGCCAGATCGACCATGGCCTCGCGCACCGGGGTGGCCGAGACGCCGAATCGCGCGCCCAGCGACGGTGCCGAATACACCACGCCCGGCTCCATCTCACCCGCGATGATGGCCGCCCGGAGCGCCTGCGACACCTTGTCGCGGAGACTGACCTTCTCCATCTGGGTGAAGTGGTCGATACTCACGTCGGCATCCCCTGCCCATATCCGTTGCTTGGCTCGGTCTGGGACAGTCTATGCCATATCACGTTGTATAGCGCGTTCAGCGCTCGGCGGCCGCCGCGTCCACCGCGCGCAGCGAGGTGCCGACGGTCTCGCGCGCGAGCCCGACCGCCACGACCGAGATCACCGCCGCCGCAACCAGATACAGCGAGATCGGAACCGAGCTGTGCAGCCGGTCGAGCAGGCCGACGGCGATCAGCGGCGCGAGCGAACCCGCCAGAATCGGCGCGACCTGATAGCAGAACGACAGCGCCGTATAGCGGACCCGGGTGGGGAACATCTCGGTCAGCAGCGCGGAATACGGTGCGTAGGTGAGCGATTCGATGGCCAGGCCCAGCGTGATCGCGACCATGATGGCCGCGTAGTTGCCGGTGTCCATCATCGGGAAGGCCACGAAGCCCCAGCCCGCGGTGAGCACCGCGCCGGTGAGGTAGACCGGTCGGCGGCCGATCAGGTCCGAGAGCAGACCGGCGGCCGGAATCATGGCCAGGTGCAGCAGATGCGCGAGGAGCATCAGCGTCAGGATGGGCGCGGTGTCGACGTGCACCACGAGTTTCAGGTAGGTGATCGAGAAGGTGACCACGAGGTAGTAGAGGATGTTCTCGGCGAAGCGCGCGCCGATCCCGATCAATACCGCGCGCCGGTGATGGCGGAGCACCGCGATCAGGCCCGGCGAACGCTGTTGCTCCGCCCGGTGTTTCGCCTGCGCCTCGCGGAAGATCGGTGCGTCGTCCACGCTCGAGCGCACCCAGTAGCCGATGATCACCACCACGGCCGAGAGCCAGAAGCCAACCCGCCAGCCCCACGCCAGGAACTGCGCGTCGGACAGTTGCGCCGAGAGCGCCAGCATGACCAGGGTCGCCAGAATATTGCCCAGCGGCACGCCCGCCTGCGGCCAACTGGCCCAGAACCCGCGGCGGTGATCGGGGCTGTGCTCGCTGACGAGCAGCACCGCCCCACCCCACTCGCCGCCGAAGGCGAAGCCCTGGACCAATCGCAACGCCACCAACAGGATCGGCGCCCAGGAGCCGATGACCCCGTAGGTGGGCAGGCAGCCGATCAGGAAGGTCGAGACGCCGACGATGACCAGACTGACCTGCAACAGCGCCTTGCGTCCGAGTCGATCCCCGAAGTGGCCGAACAGCATTCCCCCGAACGGCCGCGCCAGAAAGCCGACCGCGTACAGCGCGAAGGCCGCGATGACGCCATCGATGGCATTGCCGCTGGAGCGGAAGAACACCTGACCGAACACCAGCGCCGAGGCGGTGCCGTAGAGGAAGAACTCGTACCACTCGGCGACCGCGCCCGCCATGGCCGCGGCCACGATGCGCCCGAGCCCGGTGGGCGGTTTCGCCTGGGACGCTGCGACTTTGGCGTCGATGTCGGCGAGTGGTCGATCGGTCGCGGTCCCGTCGTCGACAGCGGTCATGGGCGCACCCTCATCCCTCGGTGGTGTGTGACATTGCACCGTAGAGAAGTGATGACGATCACGCAAGTGGTTGCGTAACCCCCGTCACGCCCGCTACCGTCTGTGCAATGTCACACCGCACTGGTGTGACGGGCGCGACCGGGCGCTTCACCCGGACTCTCGATTCGATGGAGGCTCTCCATGCCCGAAACCACCACGCCCACGGCCAACAAGCCGTGGCACGGGGTACTGGTCGCCACGACCCTGCCGTTCACCGCGGACCTCTCGGTCGACTACGACGCCTACGCCGAACACGTGGCCTGGCTGGCGGACAACGGATGTCACGGCGTGAGCCCGAACGGATCGCTGGGCGAATACCAGACCCTCGGCGATGAGGAGCGGGCCCGGGTGGTCACCACCGCCGTCGCCGCGGCCCCGGACGGCTTCACCGTCATGCCGGGCATCGCCGCCTACGGGGCGCTGCAGGCGCGCCGCTGGGCCGAGGAGGCCGCCGAGGCCGGTGCCCAGGCGGTGATGCTGTTGCCGCCCAACACCTATCGCGGCGGCCGCGATTCCATTCTCGACCACTACCGCACCGTGGCCCAGGTGGGACTGCCGATCGTGGCCTACAACAACCCCATCGACACCCGCATCGATCTGACCCCCGACATTCTCGCCGAATTGCACGCCGAGGGCCTGATCGTCGGGGTCAAGGAGTTCACCGGCGATGTCCGGCGCTTCTACGAAATCAAGGAACTGGCACCGGATCTGGATGTGCTCGTGGGCTCCGACGATGTGGTGCTCGAGCTCGGCATCGCCGGGGCGGTCGGCTGGATCGCGGGGTACCCCAACGCGATTCCGCAGGTGACCGTCGAGCTGTACAACGCCGCGGTCAACCGCGATCTGGACAAGGCGCTGCCGCTGTACCGCGAACTGCACAAGCTGCTGCGCTGGGATTCCAAGACCGAATTCGTCCACGCCATCAAGCTGTCGATGGATCTGGCCGGACGCCGCGGCGGCCCCTGCCGCCCGCCGCGCGTGCCGCTGGCCCCGGAGCTGGTCGCCAAGATCACCGCGGACACCCGCGAGGTGCTGGCCCGCGGCTACCGGTAGCCGAAAACCCGCAGCCAGCACTGGATTTGGGAGTGAGAACGCGATGACCGTCTCGATCGTACCGATCGCCGACTCGACGCCCGCGCAGGTCGATGCCGTGGTCGAGGCCGCGGCGGCGGCCGCGGGGCCCTGGGCGGCACTGGCCTTGGCCGACCGGGCCCGACTGCTCGACACCGTCGCCGAGCGCCTCGACGCGCAGGCCGCGGAGTTGATCCGCCTCGCCAGGCACGAGACCCGGCTGCCCGAGCCGCGGCTGAGCGCCGAATTGCGGCGCACCAGCTTCCAATTGCGGTTGTTCGCGCGGTGCGTGCTCGACGGCGGCTTCCTCGACGCGCGCATCGACACCGCGGACGCGGAATGGCCCATGGGTGTGCCGCGGCCGGATCTGCGCCGGATGAACATTCCGCTCGGCCCGGTGCTGAACTTCGCCGCGAGCAACTTCCCGTTCGCGTTTTCGGTCGCGGGCGGTGACACCGCCTCGGCCTGGGCGGCCGGGTGCCCGGTCATCGTGAAGGCCAATCCGGGTCATCCGGTCCTGTCGCGCGCGGTCGGGAATCTGATCGACGAGGCGATCGTCGAATGCGGCGCTCCCCCAGGGATCTTCGGCATGATCCACGGTCGCGACGCCGGGGTGCGTGCGCTCACCCACCCCGCCGTCGCCGCCGTCAGCTTCACCGGCTCAACGGCGGGCGGGCGGGCGCTCTACGACCTGGCGTGCGCGCGGCCGGTGCCGATCCCCTTCTACGGGGAACTGGGGTCGATCAACCCGGTGTTCGTGACCGCCGAGGCGGCGCGGTCACGGGCCGGTGAGATCGCCGCGGGCCTGCTCACCGCGGTGAGTTCGAGTGCGGGGCAACTGTGTACGAAACCCGGGCTGGTCGCGGTGCCCGAGACCTCCACGCTGGTGGACGAACTGAGCGCCCTGCCGCCCATGCTCACCGGGGACTTGCTCAACGACCACATCGCGACCGGATTCGCGGCGGCCGTCGCACAGGTCCGGGACCATCGCGACGTACGGGTGCTGTCCGCGTCACCCGGCGCGGCCGTGCTCCTCGCGACCACCGCGCGGGCCGTCCTGGCCGACCGCGAGGCCCTCATGCGCGAAATGTTCGGCCCCGCAACACTCTTGGTGACCTACCGCGACACCGACGAACTGCTGGAACTGGCCCGGTCGCTGCACGGCGAGCTGACGGTGTCGATCTTCGGCGAACGCGCCGACGAGACCACGCACGCCCTGCTCACCGCCGCCACCCACACGGCCGGTCGCGTGCTCTGGAACTCCTGGCCCACCGGAGTGTCGGTGACCTACGCGCAACAGCACGGCGGCCCCTACCCGGCCACCACGACGCCGACCACCACCTCGGTCGGCACCGCCGCCATGACCCGGTTCCTGCGGCCGGTCGCCTTCCAGTCGATGCCCGAGGAGCTGCTGCCACCGGCCCTGCGGACCGACAATCCGCTCGGACTGCCGCGGTCGGTGAACGGGGAGCGCGCGCAATGACTCTCGACTCCTCGACCCTCGACTCCCGCGATATCGCCGCCCTGTCCGGGCTGGGCGTGCTGATCATCGGCGCGGGCATCATCGGCTGCGCGCTCGCGGACCGACTCGCCCTGGCCGGTGCGTCGGTGCGGGTCTGCGAGGCGGGCGGACTCGCCTCGGGCACCACCGCCCACGGCGAGGGCAATGTCCTGGTCTCCGACAAGGGCGCGGGCCCCGAGCTGGAACTCTCCCGCCTGTCCCGTCGACTCTGGCCGCAGGTGCTCTCCCGCATCGCCGCGCGACTGCCCGCCGAGGCCGCGGCCGTCGAATGGGATCCCAAGGGCGGCATCGTGGTCGCCACCGATGCCGCCGGGGCCGCCGCCCTGGCGGAGTTCGCGCGCGGCCAACGCGCGGTCGGACTGCACTGCGAAGATCTCGACGCGGATCAATTGGCGATCGCCGAACCCGCGTTGACCCGGGAGGTGACCGGCAGCGTCCACTACCCCGACGACGCTCAGGTCCAGCCCGTCGGCGCGGCGGCGGCCCTGATCGGGTCCGCCGTCGCGGCCGGGGCCACCGTCGAAACCCGGTGTGTCGTCACCGGACCCCTGGTGGCGGGCGGGCGGCTGATCGGCGTGCAGACCAGTCAGGGCGCGCGCTACGCCGATGTGGTGATCAATGCGGCCGGCCCCTGGTCGGGCCGGGTCTCGCAGCGCCTGGACGCGCCCATCGCGGTGCGCACCCGCCGCGGCGACGTGCTGATCACCGCACCCATGCCGCCGACGGTGTTCCACAAGGTCTACGACGCGGATTATGTGGGCGCGGTGGGCAGTTCGCAGGCCGAACTGCAGTCCTCGGCGGTGGTCGAGTCCACCCACGGCGGGCCGATCCTGCTGGGGTCCTCCCGGCGCGAATGCGGCTTCGACAACCGGCTGCGACCCGACAGCATGGCCGCCATCGCCCGCCGGGCGCTGCGGCTGTACCCGGTGCTCGCCGAGGTGCCGATCATGCGCGCCTACGGCGGTTTTCGGCCGTACTTCGCCGACCATCTGCCCGTGATCGGCCCGGACCCCCGGCTGCCCGGTCTCTGGCACGCCACCGGTCACGAAGGGGCCGGGATCGGACTGTCCATCGGCACCGCGTACGTGCTGGCCGCCGCGCTCGCGGGCCGCGCCGGCGAGCTCGACATCGCACCCTTCGCCGTCGACCGGCCCGCCGTCATCGTTTCTCGAGAAGGGCAAACCCCGTGCACAGCAGCATGATCATCACCGCCATCGACACCCACACCGAGGGCATGCCCACCCGCGTCGTCACCGGCGGGGTCGGCACCGTCCCCGGCCACACCATGGCGCAACGGCGCGCCTACTTCCTCGAACACCTCGACGGCCTCCGCCGACTGCTGGTCAACGAGCCGCGCGGCCACGCCTCGATGAGCGGGGCCATCCTGCAACCGGCCACCACCGCCGACGGCCACTACGGGGTGTTGTTCATCGAAGTCAGCGGGCTGCTGCCGATGTGCGGACACGGCACCATCGGGGTCGCGACCGCGCTGGTGGAGGCGGGCATGGTGCCGGTGACCGAACCGACCACCCAGATCCGGCTCGACACCCCGGCCGGGCGGGTGGTGGCGACGGTGAATGTCAGCGCGGGCCACGCCGATTCGGTCACCCTGCGCAATGTGCCCGCCTACTGCGACAGCCTCGACAACGACGTCGAGGTGCCCGGCATCGGCACCGTGCGCTACGACCTGGCCTACGGCGGTAACTTCTACGCCGTCGTCGATCTGGCCAAGCTCGGGCTGCCCTTCGACCGGTCCGAGCAGGACCGCATCCTCGACGCCGGGCTGCGAATCATGGCCGCCATCAACGAGTCCCGCCGCCCCGCGCATGCCGAGGACCCGAGCATCTCCGGATGCAAGCACGTGCTGTTCCTGGACCCGGCCTCCGAACCCGCGCACACCCGCAACGCCATGGCCATCCACCCGGGTTGGTTCGACCGATCCCCCTGCGGCACCGGCACTTCCGCGCTGCTGGCCCGCCAGCACGCGCGCGGCCTGCTCGGCGACGACCAGGTGCTGCGCAACGACTCCTTCCTCGGTACCACCTTCTACGCCCGTGCCGTGGCGACCACCGTGGTCGGCGACCGACCCGCGATCGTGCCCGAAATCACCGGGCGCGCATGGCTGACCGGCACGGCCAACTACCTGCTCGACCCGTCGGACCCGTTCCCGGAGGGGTTCGTGTTCTAGTCGCGAAATGAACCTTGCATGACGTAGGTCACTTCGCTAGCCTTGTGCAATGTCACACTTCACATAGTACGTTGAGCCACACCGCTTTTCGAGAGAGCCCACTATGTACGCATTACCCGGAAGCGAAAACCTCGAAATGTGCGCCGGGGGGCCCACCATTTCACCGACCGTCATTCTCGGTGTCGCGGCGAGTGATTCACACGCGGTCGCGAACCACATCATCGCCCTGCATTTGCGGCAACTCGGCTACCACGTCGTCAATCTCGGTCCGTGCACACCCATTTCGGAGTTCGCCGACTGTTTCGCGGCGCACCCGCACGCCCTGGCGGTGATCATCGGCTCGGTCAACGGCCATGCCGTGGAAGACGTCTCCCCGCTGCGCGCCGCCCGCGCGGCCGGTCTGCTGGACTGCCCGGTCATCGTCGGCGGCAACCTGTCGGTGGGCAGCGCCAAGACCGGCGACGAGCCGCGGCGACTGCTCGAACTCGGCGTGGACCACGTCCTTTCCGATATCGACGAGCTCACCCGGGTGCTGGACCGGCTGCGGCGACGGGCCCGCGTCCACACCGCGCAGGCGGCTGTCACACCGCGACGAGAACGGCTCTCCGCCGTCGGCTGACCGACGGTTCGGACTCCGCCGCGTCGCCCCTGAAGGAGATCATCATGACCGCGATCGTGCACGACATGATCGGGATCGGCTTCGGCCCGGCCAATATCGCGCTGGCCGTGGCACTCGAGGAATTACAGCCCCGGGTGCGCCCCTTGTTTCTCGAGGCCCGCGACCGCGTCGTGTGGCAGCCGGAAATGTTGCTCGCCGGGTCGGACACTCAGAACAATCCGGTCCGCGACCTCGTCACACCGCGCAATCCGCGCAGCAAATACAGTTTTCTGAATTTCCTGTTCGAGCAGGGCCGGATGCTCGAATACCTGAACCTGGGACTGGAATTCCCGCTGCGTAAGGAATACAGCCGGTACATCTCCTGGGTGGCCTCGCATTTCGGAGACCGGGTCGAGTACGGCGCGACCGTCGACGCCGTGGACGTCACGACCCTGCCCGACGGCACCGAGGGGTATCGGGTCGGGCTGGCCTCCGGTGAATCCCGGTTGGCCCGCGTGGTGGTGCTGGCGCCGGGCCGAACCCCGTACCTGCCCGCGCCTTTCGACGCCGTCGACTCCGCACGCGTCGTCCACCTGACCAAGTACGAGAGCACCGTGACCCGGTACGCCGAGGAATTCGCCGCCGGTGGCCGGATCGCGGTCGTCGGCAGCAGCCAGAGCGCCGTCGAACTGACCCTCGATCTGGCCAGGCGGTTTCCCCGCACCGAGATCGTCACCCTGGTACGCGGTTTCGGTCCGCGCATGAAGGACGTCTCCCCCTTCATGGAGGAGAGCATCATGCCCGAATTCGTCGACTATTACTTCCACGCCTCACAACAGAGCAAGGACCTGCTCGACAGCGATCTGCGCTACACGAACTATTCGGCCGCCGACGCCGACGTGCTGCGCGCGCTGTACCTGATGATCTACGAACAGCGCCTCGACGGCGCGCAGAAGGTGTTCGTACGCAACAACTCCGAGGTCTCGGCCGTGTCGGCGACCGCGAACCAGGTCGAGCTGACCGTCCGCGACCGGCACCGCGGCGACCTGGCACGGGAACGGTTCGACCTGGTCCTGCTGGCCACCGGCTTCCGCAACTTCGGTCCGCGCCCCGACCAGGAACCCTATCCCCCGCTGCTGGAAAACCTTGCCCCGCAGCTGCATCGCACCGATCAGGGCGCACTCGCGGTCGGCTACGACTACCGGGTCGCCGGGGCGCACGGGCGCAGCCTGCCGCCGCTGTTCGTCTACAACCTGTGCGAGTCCTCGCACGGCATCTCCGACGCCGGATCGTTCAGCCTGCTGTCGCTGCGCGCGGAGACGATCTCGCGCACCGTCGCCGACCTGCTCGACCCCGCGGTGCAGGTTGCCCCGGTGCTGTTCGGCGGGGGCACCTCACCGGTGGCAGCTCCGGCCGGAGACAGTGTGTCGGGAGGGCTGCCCCGATGACGCAGCAGCTTCCCCTACGACCCCGTGCGGCGGTGCGCACCGAGCTGCCCGGCCCGCGCTCGCAACGGCTCCTGGAACATCAGGCGCAGGTCGAGTCCTCCGCCCGTACCTATCCGCGGCACACGCCGATCGCGGTGGCCGGTGGCTCGGGTTCCTATCTGACCGACCTCGACGGCAATGTGTTCCTCGACTTCCTGTCCGGCGCGGGCGTTCTCGCCCTCGGGCACAACCATCCGGACCTGGTCGCGGCCGCGCACCGCCAACTCGACGTGCACCCGCACCTGCTGGACTTCCCCACCCCGGCCAAACAGGAATTCACCGACCGGCTGATCGGGCTGCTGCCCGAACCGATGCGCGAGCGCACCAGGATTCACTTCTGCGGCCCGACCGGTGCCGACGGCATCGACGCGGCCGTGAAACTGTGCAAGACGGCCACCGGCCGCGGCGACGTAATCGCCTTCCACGGCGGATTCCACGGCAGCACCCAGTCCACCATCGCCCTCACCGGATTGCGCGGATCCAAGGAACACCTCACGAATCTGCTTCCCGGCGTGGCGTTCTTCCCCTACTCCTACTGCTACCGCTGCCCCCTCGGCCTGACACCGGACGGCTGCGAGATCAACTGCGCGCAATACCTGGACAATATGCTCGCCGACCCGAACGGTGGCGTGCGCAGGCCCGCGGCCGTGATTCTCGAGCTGGTCCAAGGTGAGGGCGGAGTCATCCCGGCACGGCGCGAATTCGTCGAGCGGGTGCGAAAGATCACCGCCGCCAACGACATTCCATTGATCGTGGACGAGGTGCAGACCGGATGCGGGCGCACCGGCACCTGGTTCGCCTTCGAGCAGTACGGCATCGAGCCCGACGTGGTCGTCGCCTCCAAGGCCATCGGCGGCGGCCACCCGGCCGCGGTCATCCTCTACGACCGCCGCCTGGACGGCTGGCGGCCCGGCGCGCACACCGGCACCTTCCGCGGCAATCAACTCGCCTTCGCCGCCGGGGCCGCGCTCATGGCGGTGGTGGCCCGAGACGGCGTGCTGGACAACGTGATCGACGTCGGCGCGGTGCTGCGCCGGGGTCTGCTCGAACTGCAATCGCGCCACCGGTTCCTCGGCGAGGTCCGCGGGCTCGGACTGATGCTCGGCGTCGAGCTCACCGACCTGGGCCCCTGGTCGTCATCGGAGGTGGCGCAACGTCTGCGGGGCGCGGCGCTGCGCCGCGGACTGCTCTTCGAGCTGGCGGGCCGCAACGACAATGTCGCGCGGTTCCTGCCGCCGCTGACCCTCGGCCGCGACGAGGCCGCCGAGGCATTGGAAATCCTGGGCGCGGCCTGCGCGGAGGTCGCCGCCCACCGCGCCACCGAACCCACCGGTGGCCTCGAATGAACACCCAGAAGGGAGCCCACGATGGTCACATCAACGGGCCACACTTCCCCCGTCACACCCGACAATGAGGCCGAGTCGGCCGCGATTCGCGCCTCCTACCAACGCTTTCCGGCCTGGACCCAGCACCTGTGGACCTGGATCACCGGCAAGGCGCTGCCCGGGCAGCAACCCCTGATCCGGCTCAACCCCGTCACCTACCTGATCTGCGATCTGCTCGCGCTGGCCGTGGGCATCGGCTCGGCCTGGTGGATCGTGGCGGGCGGGGTGTCGTGGTGGTGGCTGCTGCTGCCGCTGTGCTGGATGCTGAGCACCTCGGCGTCGCGGGTGTGCTCCACGGTGATCGCCCATCACGCGATCCACGCCCGCTTCACCCACAAGATCCACCGCGACCGCATGATCCACCAGGTGCTGTCCACGCTGGTGTGCACCGACGACGCGGACCAGTACTACGAGGACCACATCAACCTGCACCACCGCAAGGAAACCTTCGCCACCATCGCCGATCCCACGATCCAGCATCTGCTGCAACTGCGCTTCCGGCCGGGCATGAGCGAGCGCGCGCTGTGGCGGCGGCTGGCCGTGGTGATCGTCTCCCCCAAGTTCCACGGCGAGTTCCTCTACACCCGCTTCGCCCAAAACCTGTGGCGCTGCGCCAATTACCGCAAGGTCATGGGTGCGGTGTATCTCGCGGCGGTGTTCGGGCTGGTCGCCTGGCAGGGCACGTGGCTGGAATTCACGCTGGCGGTGCTGGTGCCGTTGGTGCCGCTGTATCACGTCGTCGCGCTGCTGGAGTTCCTCAGCGAGCACGCCTGGTTCAAGGCCAAGGATCTGCGACTGTCCGGCCGCGCCTTCCACGTGTCGCACTCCTGGGGCCGCTTCAGCGGTGACCCGGTCCCCGCACCCGGCCTGCCCCTGGGCACCGCGCTGCGCGCCTGGACCCGCTGGACGCTGCGAATGATGTTCTACCACTTGCCGTCTCGAATCACCGTGGTGCCCGGCGACCTGGCCCAGCACGACTTCCACCACCGGCGACCCTCCACCAGCGAATGGGTGCGCGCGGGCTATGCCCGCCAAGCCGACATCGATGCCGGACACCCGAAATGGCCCGCGTACACCGATGTCTGGGGCCTGGGCAATTCGATCGGCAAGGTGTTCGAGATCCTCGCCCACGAACAGCCCACCGAATGGGGACTCTCCGGCGAGAAGCGCCGAAGTAAGGCCGCCGCCGTCGCCGAGGTACGCCGTGCCGGATAGCGGATACGACATCACCGTCGTCAAGTTCGGCGGCTCCTGCTTCATCGATCTCGACGACTACACCGCCGTGGCAGGCTATTTGGCCGCATTGGTGAGCGCCGACGGTCCCTCGAACCGACGCGCGGTGGCCGTGGTGAGCGCCATGTCCGGCACCACCGGCCGACTACTCGAGGCGGCCCGAACCCTCGACCCCGGACTGCGGGCACCGGCCCAGGACCACATCCTGGCCACCGGCGAAATGGTCAGCGCGAGCTTCCTGCGCGCCGCGCTCGACGCGCGGGGCTGCGCGGCCACCGACCTGTGGGCCGGACAGAACGGGCTCGGCAGCGACGGGCAGGCCACCCGGGCACGGATCATCTCGATGGACCCGCGGCCGCTGCTGGACGCACTGCGTGCGCACCGCGTGGTGGTGGTCGCGGGCGGGCAGGCCACCGATGCCACCGGCCGGGTCACCATGCTGGGCCGCAACAGCTCCGATCTGACCGCGGTGGCGATCGCCGCCATGCTCGGTGTCGACCGCTGCGAGATCTTCTCCGACGTGCCCGGCGTGTTCACCGCGGACCCGCACCTGGTGCCCGCGGCGCAGCTGATGCCCGAGCTGAGCTACCGGCAGTGCGCGGCCATGTCGCTGGCCGGTGCGAAAGTGCTGCACCACGATTCGGTCCGCATGGCCGAGGCGCACGGCGTGCGCATCGAATGCCGGGCGCTGACGCCCGGCGATGTCGGCGGCGCGCTGGTCGCGGCCACCGGCACCGTGGTCGGCACCGGATCCGGCCGCGTCGCCGTCGTCACCGACCGACGCCGACTGGACCCGATCGGCGAGTACGGGCTGGTGTCGGTCATCGACACCGACGGCCGGGCGCGCAGCAGCGTCGTCGGCCTCGCGGAGCTCGACTCGGTCGCCAACGCCCTGCACGCACGACTGGTCGAAAGCGGTGCGCCCGCAACAGAATTCGTACGGCCCAAACGCCGCTCGAACCACAGTGACCTGCTGACCCGCTCGGGGGCTCCCGACCATTCCGGAGGTGATCCGGCGTGATCGTCTCCGAACTGCCCGACCTCGATTCCTCCCTCGCCTATATGCGAGCGCTGGGCAAACCAACGGTCGCCCAGCTGCTGGACGAAACCGCCTCGCGCGCCAGGCCATTGATACAGCCGCGCTGCGGGGTCGGCGGCCACGAAGCCATGCGGGCCCTGCTGACCGGGCTCGAGGCGACGGCCGCACCCGATATCGCGACCGTCACCGTCGACTCGCACACCCGGCTGCTGCGCTTCGACAGCGTGCGTGCCGCCCTGGCCGCCGATCCGGCCAGCCTCAATGGCTACCCGCTGGTCACGCACGGCTGGCGACGGGGTCGGGAGCTGAACGAGGCGGTGGCCGCGCCGATTCAGGTCCGGCACGGCTCACCCGACGCCCGGCAGCTGTTCGCGGTCAGCATCGCCTCGGGATTCACCTCGTTCGAAGGCGGCGGCATCGGCTACAACGTGCCCTACGCCAAGGACGTGCCGATCACCGAATCACTGCGGTCCTGGCAGCAGATCGACCGGATGGCGGGTGAGATCACCGCCGCGGGCGTGACCATCGACCGCGAGCTGTTCGGCACCCTCACCGGCGTGCTCATGCCGCCGTCGATCTGCCTGGCCACCACGCTGCTCGAGGCCGTACTCGCTGCGGCACAGGGGGTTCGGTGCCTGTCGATCTCCTATCCGCAGGGCGGTCACCCCTGGCAGGATCTGGCCGCGCTGCGCGCGATCACCGCCCTGGCCGCCCACTATCTGGCCGACCGGCCCGAGGTGCGGGTGCACACCGTGCTGCATCAGTTCATGGGTGTGTTTCCCGCCGACCGCGACCGCGCCGTCGAACTGATCGGCTACGGCGGGCTCATCGCGGCGCGCGGCCGGGCGGCCAAGGTGATCACGAAATCGCCCGCGGAGGCCAGCGGCATTCCGACCATGGCCGAGAACGCCGTCGGCCTGGTGACCACCCGCTTCGGGATGAGCGCCGCCTTCGACTGGTTCGCCCTCGACGAGGAGGCCATCGCGCGTGAGCAGGACGCGATCGAACGCGAAGTGCGCGAGCTGATCGACCCGGTGCTCGACGCCCCCGACCTCATCGACTCGATCGGCGTGGCCTTCGCCGAGGGCCGGCTCGACGTGCCGTTCCCGGCCAGCCGGTTCGTGCGCGGCGAGGTCATCTCCTGCCGCGACCCGCAGGGCGCGATCCGCTTCGCGCGCTTCGGGAATCTGCCCTTCGGCACCCGCAGCCGACGCGAGAACGACCAGCGGCTGGAGCGAACGGCCGGGACGCCGGTCGACAGCGCGGGACTGGTGCGCGACGTGGAATATTTCGCCCGCGCCTGCGAGCCCGACCCCCTGCGCTGGCTGCATCCGACACCGGCGGGAGCCCGAACATGCTGAGAGAAAACGGATTACGGGTCGGCATCGTCGGAGCGACCGGACTGGTCGGCGCGGTACTGCGCCGCCTCCTCGCCGAACGCGACTTCCCCGTCGCCGAGCTGCGCTACTTCGCCTCCGCGCGATCGGCCGGACGAAAACTACCGTGGCGCAACGGCATCGCCGCCGAGCAGATCGCGGTCGAGGACCTGGCCACCGCCGACCCGTCGGGACTCGACCTCGCGATCTTCTCCGCGGGCGGCGACATCGCCCGCACCCATGCCCCGCGCTTCGCGGCCGCGGGTGTGACGGTGATCGACAATTCGTCGGCCTGGCGGCTGGACCCGGACGTCCCGCTGATCGTGGCGGAGGTCAACGCCGACACCGTGTCCCAGGCGCGCAAGGGCATCATTGCCAACCCCAACTGCACGACCATGGCCGCCATGCCGGTGCTCGCGCCGCTGCATCGCCGCGCCGGACTGGTCCGGCTGACGGTGAGCAGCTATCAGGCGGTGTCCGGGGGCGGCTTCACCGGGCTCGACGAACTGTCGGCCGCCGTCGACGCCGCCCGCGGGCACGGCCGTGCGCTGGCGTTCGCTGGCGACGCGGTGGACTTTCCCGAACCGGCGCGCTTCCCCGCCTCGATCGGATTCAACGTGATCCCGTTGGCGGGCAGTCTGGTCGACGACGGTTCGCTGGAAACCGACGAGGAACAGAAGCTGCGCAACGAGAGCCGCAAGATCCTCGCCATCCCGGACCTGCGGGTGTCGGCCACGTGCGTGCGGGTCCCGGTCTACACCGGTCACTCCCTGGCCGTGCACGCCGAATTCGCCGAACCGATCACGCCGCGACAGGCGACCGAGCTGCTCGCCGCCGCACCGGGTGTGCGCCTGCACGATCTGCCGACACCGCTGTCGGCCACCGGTCGCGATCCCAGCCTGGTAGGTCGCATCCGACAGGACCGCGGCGTCGCGGACGGGCGCGGCCTGGTGCTGTTCATCAGCGGCGACAATCTCCGAAAAGGCGCGGCGCTCAACGCCGTTCAGATCGCCGAGCTCCTCATCGCCGATCCGCTCCACGATCGGGCCGGATCCTCATGAGCACGGCGGCGTTCACCGCGAAACCCGTGCCGATGTGGGCGGTGTCGGTCACCGTCTTCCTGGTCGCGCTCAATCTGCGACCCGCGATCACCGCCATCGCCCCGGTCGCGACCCTCATTCGCGCCGACGCGCACACCGACTCGGCGACCATCGGAATGCTCAGCGCCGCCCCGATATTGGTCTTCGGGCTGCTGTCGGCGTTCGTCTCGAGGCTCGGCACGCGGCTGGGCTATCAATCCGTCGTCGCCTACGCCCTGCTGGTGTTGGCGGCCGGATTCGGCATCCGACTGCTGCCCGGCCTGATTCCCATGCTGTGGGGCATGGTGGTCATCGGTGCCGGGATCACCGGACTGAACGTGCTGCTGCCCGCCTACATCAAGGGCCACCCGCCGCACCGCCGCGGGCCGCTGATGGGCCTCTACACCGTCTGCCTGTACCTGGGTCCCGCGCTGACAGCCGCTGTGACGCTGCCGATTTCGCGATGGCTCGGCTCCTGGCAGCTGGGCCTGTTCGTGTGGGTGATCCCGGTGGCGATCGCGGCACCGGCCTGGCTGCTGCTGCGCAGGCGCGAGGGCGACACCGAAACCGCTGTCGCCCAGCGCCGCACGATCAGCCTGGCCGCGGTGAGCTACCAGCCGCTGACCTGGTCGATCGTGACGTTCTTCGCCATCATGTCGGTCCTGTTCTTCACCATCGCCGGCTGGCTGCCCAACATCCTGGTGCAGGCCGGACACGGCAGCGGCAGCGCCTCGTTCCTGCTCGCGCTCGCTGAATTGACCGCCATCCCCTGCGCGCTGGGCGTCTCGATTGCCATCCACCGCACCCGCAACCAAGTGTGGGCCACCGTCCTCGGTCCGGCGCTGCTGCTGGCCGGGACGGCCGCCATCGCGCTGCGGCCCGACGGCTGGACCCCGGTGTGGATGATCGTGTTCGGGGCCGGGCTCGGCATCGCCGGTGGCGCCTCGTTCTCGCTGCCCCTGCTGCGGACCCGCAGCGCCGCCGAGGCGGCCCTGGTCGCGGGCCTCACCCAGACCGTCGGGTACTCCCTGTCCGCGGTCGGTCCGGTGGGAGCCGGTGCGCTGCACGACCTTACGGGCTCGTGGGGCCCGGTCCTGGCCGTCCTCGCCGTCTGCATCGTCATCCAAGGCGTCGCGGGAGCGTACGCCGGGCGTGGCGTGTTCATCGAAAGCCCTCGAGAAGAAGGAGCACAGGTCCGTGTCCAACAGTTCTGAACGGCACAATCCGCTGTACCCGCCACGGGTGCATCTGGAAATGGACGAGCGCAAATCCCTGCGCATCATGGAGACGTATCGATTCGCCACCATGCTCTCCGCGCCGCGGCCCGACGAGATCGTCGCCACCAACCTGCCGCTGATCCTGCAGCGCGAACGCGGGCCGCGCGGCACCCTTTTCGGCCATCTCGACAGCGCCAACCCGCACGCCCGACTCCTCGACGGGCGACCGGTGACCGTGCTGTTCCACGGGCCCAACGCCTACCTGTCGCCGAAGGTGCTCACCGGAAATCCACTGCCCACCTGGAATTCGATCAGCGTCCATGTCCGGGGCACCGCCACGCTCCTCAACGACCGCGAACAACTCCTCGACGGCATAGCCAGCATCGCGGAGAAATCCGACCCCCACGACTACGAACTCGACTACGGCCATCCGCGAATCGATCAGATAATCGGCCGGGTCACCGGATTCGAAATCGAAATCCACGACATTGTCGGCCGGTTCAAGGTCTCCCAGGACCTGGACGCGGACAACCGCGCGCGAGCCGCCGAGGCGATGGCCGTGGTACGGCACGCGGACGAGCGGGCCGTCATCGAAGACGCCTTCGGGATCACGAGGTAGACCATGCCCATCTTCGCAGTGGAATACGCCTACGGCGCTCCCGGGTCGACGCAGGCGAAAAACTATGAGCGGCTGCATGTTCCGCATCTCGACTGGGTCAAGAGTCTCTACGACGCGAACACGATCCACCTGGCCGGGAGGTACGCGGATCTGTCCGGTGCGTTGTTCGTCGTCGAGGCCGAGGACGAGACCGCGGTCCGGGAATTGTTCGCCGGTGACCCGTTCGCCACCCAGGACGTCCTCACCGGCGTGCGGGTGCTGCCGTGGAGCGTCAGGTTCGGATGGCTGTGACCGAGCGGGTCGATGTCGCCATCATCGGCGCGGGCATCATGAGCGCGACCTTCGCCACCCTGATTCGACAATTACAGCCGGACTGGTCGATCGCGGTATACGAGCGCTTGCCCGAGGTGGGTCTGGAAAGCAGCGAGCCCTGGAACAATGCCGGCACCGGGCACGCGGGCCTGTGCGAAC
Organism: Nocardia sp. CDC153; assembly: GCF_035818515.1. Lineage (NCBI taxonomy): Bacteria > Bacillati > Actinomycetota > Actinomycetes > Mycobacteriales > Nocardiaceae > Nocardia > Nocardia sp. CDC153. Next base: position 603,321 of record NZ_JAYKYU010000004.1, read on the forward strand.
TCAACTATTCGCCGCGTGGACCCGACGGCTCCGTCGATATCGCCAAAGCGCTGGAAGTGAATGAGAAATTCCAGATTTCGCGCCAGTTCTGGGCCTGGGCGGTCGAGCACTCGATACTCGGCGAGCCCGGCGGATTCATCAACGCGGTCGATCATTTCAGCTTTGTTGAGGGGGCTGAAAATGTGAAGTACCTGCGGCGGCGATACGACACGCTGGCAACCCATCCGCTGTTCGCCGACCTGCGCTTCAGCGCCGACCCGGGCCTGCTCGCCGATCGGCTGCCCCTGCTGGCCGCCGGTCGCGACTCACCCGCCGAGACCGCGATCAGCTGGAGCACAGCGGGAACCGACGTCGACTTCGGGCAACTCACCCGGAGGCTGTTCGAATTCCTGCGCACGACAACGACCATCCATCTCCAATGCGAGGTGACCTCGCTGTCCAGAGCCGATCCCGGCTGGCGTCTGCAGCTCGAGGACCGGCGCTCGAAGAACCGGTCCACGGTCGAGGCGCGCTTCGTGTTCGTCGGCGCGGGCGGGCACTCGCTGTCGCTGCTGCGGCGCGCCGGGGTGCGGGAAGTCCGGTACGTGGGCGGATTTCCGGTGTCGGGACAGTTTCTGCGCTGCACGAACCCGGAGGTCGTGCGGTCCCATCACGCCAAGGTCTTCGGCCTGCCCGCCCCCGGCGCTCCCCCGATGTCCGCCCGACATCTCGACACCCGGATCATCGACGGCCAGCGGTACCTCGAGTTCGGGGCCTATAGCGGATGGTCGCCGCGGTTCCTGAAACACGGCTCGCCCCTGGACTTTCCACGATCGGTGGGCCTCGGGAATCTGGTTCCCCTGACCCGGGTGGCGATGGACAATCGGCCGCTGCTCCGGTTCCTGATCGAGGACGTCACCCAGCCGATGCACGGGCGGCTGCGCGCACTGCGCGAATTCGCGCCCCAGATCGATTCGGGCGATTGGGAATTGATCACCGCCGGTCAGCGCGTCCAATCCGTGCTGTCGGACGGCGGGCTGCGCGGCGGCAGACTCGAATTCGGCACCTCCGTGGCCGCGACCGCGGACGGCTCGCTGGCCGGATTCCTGGGCACACTGCCGGGCGCGTCGGGGGCGGTATCGGCGGTGTTGGAACTGATCGACCGCTGCTTCCCGACGCGGCGGGCGCGCTGGGAACCGGAGATTCGCCGGATGATCCCGGCCTACGGCCGCTCGCTCGACTCCGATCCCGCTCTCTGCGAGGAGATTTCGGCATGGACGAATTCGGCGTTGCGGCTGCGCCCGACCGCGTGATCTGACAGCAAAACCCATCTTGCGTGACGCAGGCCACTTGGCTACGCTCTGTGCAATGTCACACTTCACATAACACAGAGCGTTCGGGTGGCGGTATCCCGCACCGGCTCACAGAAGGAGACGACGATGTCCGATTCGATCGCGACGCCCGCGAGCAGGCCCTGGCACGGGGTGCTGGTCGCCACGACGCTGCCCTTCGCGCGGGACTACTCCGTCGATCACGACGCCTTCGGTGAGCACGTCGCGTGGTTGGCCGCCAATGGCTGTCACGGCGTCAGCCCGAACGGGTCGCTGGGCGAATATCAGACCCTCACCGACGCCGAGCGGGCGGCGGTCGTCGCCACCGCGATCGCCGCCGCCCCACCGGGATTCACCGTCATGCCCGGCGTCGCGGCCTACGGCGCGCTGCAGGCCGCCCGCCTGGCCGAGCAGGCCGCCCACGCCGGGGCGCACGCGGTGATGCTGTTGCCGCCCAACACCTATCGCGGCGGCCGCGACAGCATCCTCGACCACTACCGGACCGTGGCGCGGGTCGGACTGCCGATCGTGGCCTACAACAACCCCGTCGACACCCGCATCGACCTCACCCCCGCCCTGCTCGCCGAACTGCACGCCGAGGGCCTGATCGTCGGGGTCAAGGAGTTCACCGGCGATGTCCGGCGCAGCTACGAGATCAAGGAACTGGCACCCGATCTCGACGTGCTCATCGGCGCCGACGACGTCGTGCTCGAACTCGGCATCGCCGGGGCCGTCGGCTGGATCTCCGGCTACGCCAACGCGATTCCGCGCTCGGCCGTCGCGCTCTACGACGCCGCGCTGAACCGCGACCTGGACAAGGCGCTGCCGCTGTACCGCGAACTGCACCGGCTGCTGCGCTGGGATTCGCGCACCGAATTCGTCCAGGCCATCAAACGGTCGATGGATCTGGCCGGGCGACACGGCGGCCGCTGCCGTCCGCCCCGGCTGCCGTTGACATCGGAACTGCTGGCCCGCATCGACGCCGACACCCGCGCGGTCCTGGCCCTGGGCCACCACTGATCCGCCCGCTACGAGAGAGATATTTCCTTGAGCCCCACAATCATTCCCCCGGACTCCGACCCGGTCGGCCGCGCCGATCGGCCACTGTCGATCACTTTGGACGGCACCGCCGTTCCCGGCGTGTACGGGCAGACGCTGGCCTCGGTGCTGTTGGCCGACGGGCGCACCAGGTGGCGCACCGCGCCGACGGGCGGGGCCCGCGGGGTGTTCTGCGGCATCGGTGTGTGTTTCGACTGCGTGGCCACCGTGAACGGCATCCCGGACGTGCGCCTGTGTCGGCGTCCCGCCCGCGACGGTGACGCGGTCACCACCCAGACCCGGCTCGAGGGCGGCGCGCGATGACCCGGCACGTGGTGGTGATCGGCGGCGGACCGGCGGGCACCGCGGCGGCCGCGTCCGCGCTCGGGTGTGGCGCGCGAGTGACGCTCATCGATTCCAATGAACAACTCGGCGGCCAATACAACCGCAGAATCCCCGCCGACTACGGGGTGCGGCGGCCGCTGAGCATCGGTCACGGCTACACCGCCGCGGAACACCGGGCGCGCCTGCTGCGCGAGCATCCGCGTTGTGAATACCTGGCGTGGGCGGCGGTCTATCAGATCGAACAGCACGCCGAGGGCGGCTGCCCCGCCGTGCGTGTGCTGATCGGCCAGGAGGGCGAGCGACGCACCCACCGGCTGGTGCAGGGCGACGCGCTGGTGATCGCCACCGGTGCCTACGATCGCGTGTGCCCGTTTCCGGGGTGGGACCTGTCCGGCGTCTATACCGCCGGTGCCGCACAGACTTTCGCGAAAACCCAGCGGGTGCTCGTCGGCCGGTCGGTGTTGATTTCGGGTACCGGTCCCTTCCTGCTCCCCGTGGCGCAGTCACTGGCCCTGGGCGGGGCGACGGTGACGGCCGTACTGGAGGCCAATCCGGGGCGGCGCATCCTGCGGCACTGGGCCGCGCGGCCGTGGCAGCTGCGCCACAGCCTCGGCAAGGTCGGCGAGCTGTTCGAGTACATCGGATGCGGTGTGCGCCATCGGATTCCACTGCACACCTCGCGCGCGGTGGTCGCGGTGGCCGGTGACGGTCGTGTGGAAGAGGCCACCGTCGCCCGGCTCGACGAGAACTGGACACCCATCCCCGGCAGCCACACCACGGTCGCGGTCGACGCCGTCGCGGTCTCCCACGGGTTCACCCCGCAGCACGAACTCGCGCTCGCGGCCGGAGCGCGCCTGGACGCCTCCGGATTCGTCCAGGTCGACGACACCCAGCACACCACCGCCGAAACCGTGTGGGCGGCAGGGGAAATCACGGGCATCGGCGGAGCCGCCGTGTCCGATATCGAAGGCACGGTCGCCGGAATCGCCGCCGCCGGTGGCGATCCCGACGCCGACCGGGCCTTGCGCGCCCGCCACCGCACCGCGCAACAGTTCGTCGCCCGGCTGGCGGCCGCACACCCCATCCGGCCCGGCGTCCTGAGCTGGGCGCGGCCGACCACCGTGATCTGCCGCTGCGAGGGCACCACCCACGCCGAACTGACCGCGGCCTGGACCCGCTCCGCGGGCGAGGGCTACCGGCCCGCCAAACTCGCCACCCGCGCCGGACTCGGCCCCTGCCAGGGGCGCATGTGCGCGGCCAATATCGACGCGCTGCGCGCACACCCCTACCCCGACGCGACCGCCACCGACGGCCTCGCCGCCGCCACCCCGGCCTGGCGTCCGCTCGCCGCACCGGTGCGGCTGCGCGAACTCGCGGAATTCGACACTGAAGGACAACCCTGAAATGCGTAGCAGCCACCTCATTTCCGCCATCGACACCCACACCGAAGGCATGCCCACCCGCATCATCACCGGCGGGATCGGCCCGATACCGGGCATCGACATGGCCGAGCGGCAGGCATTCTTCGCCGAAAACCATTCCGGACTACGAGGATTGCTCGTCAACGAACCGCGCGGACACGCGTCGATGGTCGGCGCGATCCTGCAACCCGCCACCACCCCCGACGGTCACTTCGGTGTCCTGTTCATCGACGCCAGCGGCATGCTGCCGATGTGCGGGCACGGCAGCATCGGCGTCGCCACCGCCCTGGTCGAGGCCGGAATGGTGCCGGTCACCGAGCCGGTCACCGAGATCCGGCTCGACATGCCGAGGGGACGCATTGTCGCCGCGGTCGCGGTCTCCGGCGGGCACGCGGACTCGGTCACCCTGACCAATGTGCCCGCGTTCTGCGAGAGCCTCGACAACGATATCGAGGTGCCCGGGCTGGGGACGGTGCGCTACGACATGGCCTACGGCGGCAACTTCCACCCCATCATCGACCTGGGCAAGCTCGGGCTGCCCTACGACCGGGAGCACAAGGACCGCATCCTCGACATCGGATTGCGAATCATGGACGCCATCAACGAATTCCAGCGTCCCGTGCATCCGGAGGACGAACGGATCTCCGGCTGCAAACACGCCATGTTCCTGGCCCCGGACTCCGAACCCGCGCACGTCCGCAATCTCATGGCCAACTACCCGCGCTGGTCGGACCGCTCCCCCTGCGGCACCGGCACCTCGGCGCTGCTGGCCCGCCAGCACGCGCGCGGATACCTCGCCAATGACGATGTGCTGCGCAGCGATTCGCTCATCGGCACCACCTTCCACGCCCGATCGGTCGGGGCCACCACCGTCGGAGACCGGCCCGCGATCGTGCCCACGATCACTTCTCCTCGTAGGCGGCGAGGGCCGCTTCGATGTCATCGGGGTGCGCCGCGATGGCCAGGGCGAGTTCCGCGCCGTCGAGCATGGCCAGGTTCGCGCCGTCGCCCGAGGGCGGCATCAGGTGCGCGGCGTCGCCGAGCAGGGTGACGCCGGGGACGCGGTGCCAGCGGTGTCCGGTGGGCAGGGTGTGGATCATGCGGGCGACCGGGGCGGTGTCGGAGGCGGTGATCAGCGCGGTGAGTTCGGGGGCCCAACTGTCGAATTCCGCTGCCAGACGGTCGATTACAGCATCAGGGTCGCTGAAATCGAGGGCGGCGATCCATTCGGCGGGGCGCGTCAGCTCGACATAGGTGTGCAGGGTGCCGCCCGCTTCGCGGTGGGCCACGATGCCCTTGCCCGGCGTCAACGCGGACATCGCGCCATCGCCCACCGCCTCGGCCGTCGCGGGATGGCGGGTGTCGGCGTCGTGGAGGTAGGTCTCGATGAACGTCACGCCGACGTATTCGGGTGTGGCCGAAGACAAAAGCGGGCGCACCTTCGACCAGGCGCCATCGGCGCCGACCAGCACGTCGGTGATCACCGTCTCCCCGTTGGCGAACGACAGCTCGTGGCGGCCCGCACGGAGGGGGCGAACGCCGCTCAGCTTGTGATCCCATCGCACCGTCTCCGCGGGCAGGGCATCGAGCAGAATGCGGCGCAGGTCGCCGCGCAGCACCTCGGGACGAGTGGCGGTGCCGTCGTCGGGGAGGTCGAGCAGCACGGTGCCGTGCTGGTCGAGCACGCGCGTGGCTTCCGCGCCCGCGTGGATGATGGCCCGGAATTCGTCGGTCAGCCCGGCCGCTGCCAGCGCCCACTGCCCGTCGTTGGGGTGGATGTCGAGCTGGCCGCCCTGAGTGCGGGCCTGCGGAGTGGGATCCGCCTCGTAAACGGTCGCGGGGATGCCGTGAACGTGCAGGACGCGGGCGAGCGTGAGTCCGCCCAGGCCCGCGCCGATGATCGTGACTGGCGTCGTCATCGTCGTACTCCTCTCGAATCGATATTGGAACGTTGTTCCATAGCCACTTTGGAACAACGTTCCATTCGTGTCAAGATGAGTGTCATGACGACCACAACGCGACGGTCCGGGCGGCGCGCGGACGGACTTTCGAAGGAGCGGATCGTCGAGGCCGCGATCGACATCCTCGACACCGGCGGCGAGCACGCCCTGACCTTCCGGTCCCTCGCCGCTCGTCTGGCCACCGGCAGCGGGGCGATCTACCACCACGTCGCCAACAAGGACGAGCTGCTCGCGGCCGCGACGGACGCGATCATCGCCCGGGTCGTCGTGGACACTGCCGAGGCAGCCACGCCGCGAGACACGATCCGGGCTCTCGCGCTCGGGGTGTTCGACGCCATCGACGCGCACCCGTGGGCAGGCGCGCAGCTGTCACGAGAGCCGTGGCAGTCCGCGATGCTGCGGATTTTCGAGGGCATGGGTGCGCAAGTGCAGGCGCTCGGGGTTCCCGAGCACGCGCAATTCGATTGCGCCTCAGCACTTGTCAACTATCTGCTCGGTCTCGCGGGACATTACGCCGCGGCCGCGCGCCTGGTGCCGCCCGACACCGATCGGACCGCCTTCCTGGCCACGGTCGCGGCCGAGTGGGCGCGGCTGGACGCCGACCGACACCCCTTCGTCCACCGAATCGCCGCACAACTGCGCGATCACGACGACCGCGAGCAGTTCCTCGCCGGTATCGACCTGATCCTCGGCGGCATCGACACACTGCGCCACAAGCAATGAGCCAGGCCACATTCGGCCGTCGATGTGAGGCTGCGACGGTCGACTGTGCCGTCCGTCCCATCGCATTGCCGATCGGCGTCGCGGAATCCTACGCTCGCGAACGGTCCACTGTTTTCCCCGAACGACGAAAGGCGGTTCCTCATGACGACGCTCATCCTCGCGGGCATTGTGACAGCGGGAGTGTTCGCCTTCTTCCACGATCGAAACAACATGGACTTCCGCGCGCGCGAAATCGCCGAATACCGCAACCGGAAGTAATGCCCGGGCGGCTGGAGGTTCGTCCAACCGCCCCCATCGGCCCCTCCCACGGTCTTGGAGCTTATGCGTCTTCGATCGGCATGTGATGGCGATTACATTTGCCAGATCCACCGCATCACATGCCACCTCGGAGAACATCGATGTTCGAGCCCGACCTCACCCGCAGGCCCCTCGCCCGCGCAGCCACCTGGCTGTCCCTCGTGGTGAGCCTCGCCGCCCCGGCATGTGCGCTACTGATCCTCATCCACCACACCCTGTGAAAAAAGCGCGAGCCCCGTTGCAATGCAACGGGGCTCGCGCTTCGTGGTGTCCGGAGGGGGACTTGAACCCCCACGCCCTAATACGGGCACTAGCACCTCAAGCTAGCGCGTCTGCCATTCCGCCACCCGGACCGGTGGTGCTCAGCAAGGTTATCGGATCGGACCGCGTGGACCAAATCGGCCGATTTCCTGCGGTTTCACCGAGCAGCCAGACGCGGTGGAGTGGTTGCCGCCGGGTCGATTTCGCGACCCGGCAGGCCACTCCCCGATCTCAAGCCTTCAGCGCCTCCAGCAGCGCGGCGCGCTGCCGGGAGCCCAGACCGCCGATGCGACGGTCGGCGGGGATCTCGGCCTCGTCCATCAGCTTGGCCGCCTTGACCGGGCCGATGCCCGGGAGCGCCTTGATGACCGCCGACACCTTCGTCTTCTTGACCAGGTCCTCCTTGTCGGCGCGCTTGAGGAGTTCGCCGAGGCTGAGCGAGCCCTTCTTGACCTGCGCGATCATCTCCGAGCGAGCCTTGCGAACCGCGGCGGCCTTGGCCAGCGCCTCGGAGCGTTGTTCGGGGGTCATGGTGGGCAGAGCCATATGTCCTTACCTTTCACTCGTTCGCTGGTATTTCGCCGACGATTCAACAGGACAGTGGGCCTTGCGCAAGTACGACACACCGCGTAGACGCGGCCGACACGTCGAACGACCGGCGAATTACGGCCTTCGAGTACCCGCGAGGGGCACTTCGGACACCGGTCACATGACCAGGTGTTTGCTGAAAAACGTAGCTGGCAAATACGGGACGCCGCGGGCGGTATCGGTACTACGGTATGCGCGAACATCACACGGCACCGGCGGAAGGCGGGGCAGATGAAGGGGTCGTATTCGTACGCCGAACCGGCTGCGACCGCACCACCCCTGGCGGACCGATACGACAGCGCGGAGCCCGTGACCTGGAACGGGGCGCAGGTCTATCCCCTGCACTCGGAGGCCATCGGCGTCTCACCGACCACGGTCCGACTCACCCTGCGCACGGCCGCGCCGCGGCCCGGGGTGCGCAGCCTCGGCATCGGCCTCGGCGTGGACCGCGGCGACGTGTTGCTGGGCGGCCGCCGGCTCAGGGGGGTTGACGTGTGGAGCGATGCCATGACCGGGGGCATCGACCTCGAGATCTGCCCGACCGGAGCCGACGCCGCCATCACTCTGACACCGGTTTGGGTGGACGAGAGCGATGCCACCGTGTCGTGGTCGGGCAACTACGGAATGCTCATCACCCGCGAACCCACCATGACCGTGCTGCACTGCAGCACCGGGGTCGGACCGCCCGATTTCGGTGAGCTCGTCGTCGAATTGGCCGTCGCCCTCACCCCGCCCGCGCCCGAACCGCGCGCCGAGGCCAGTCGTTACCAGAACGCGCTCTACGAGCTCGGTGTGGCGATGCAGAGTCGCGGCGACGAGGATCAGGCCTGCCAGCTGTGGACGCAGGCAGCCGAATTCGGGCACCTAGCCGCGGCCTACGACCTCGGCGTGCTGCGCTACCGGCGAGGTGAATTCTCCGAGGCCGAACACTGGTGGCGCACCGCGGCCGAACATGGCGACGCGCGCGCCATGGCCGGGCTCGCGGAACTGTTGAACAGGCGGGGTAATACCAGCGAGGCGCGGGTGTGGCGGGCCGCCAGCGCCGCCGAATCGCACCTGGGCTGAAATTCGGTCAGTGCGAATCGGCATGCGCTGCAACCATTGTCGTCAGGCGGCGGATTTGTAGCGGCGCAGGTACTCCCCCGTCAGTGAGACCTGGTCGGCCAACAGCTGCGCGGGTGTCCCGGTGAAGACGATCTCGCCGCCATTCTTGCCACCGTCCGGGCCTAGATCGATGACCCAGTCCGTGTGGGCCACCACATCCAGATTGTGTTCGATGACGACGACGGTATTGCCGCGCTCGACCAGGTTGTCCATGAGCGTCAACAGGGTGTCGACGTCGGACATGTGCAGGCCGGTGGTCGGCTCGTCGAGGACGTAGACGGTGCCGGTGTTCTGCAGTTGCGTCGCCAGCTTGATGCGTTGACGCTCACCACCGGACAGGGTGCTCATGGCCTGCCCCAGACTCAGATAATCGAGACCGACCTCGTTCATGGTGCGCAACTTGGCATTCAATGCCCTCTCCGGGAAGAACTCGACGGCCGCCTCCGCCGACAGTTCCAGGACATCGGCAATCGACTTGCCGCGCAGCGTGAGTGCGAGGACCCGGTCGGAGAACCGGCGGCCGTCACAGGATTCGCAGTGCGTGGTCACCGGATCCATGTAGGCGATCTCGGTGATGATCACACCGCGGCCGCCGCATTCCGGGCACGCGCCGTCGGAATTGAAGCTGAACAGGCTCGCGGGTTCGCCGGTGGCCTTGGCGAACAGCTTGCGGATGGGATCCATGAGGCCGAGGTAGGTGGCGGGGGTCGAGCGCGAGGACGCGGCGATGGCGGACTGGTCGACGAACACCGATTCCGGGTAGCGGGCCAGGAATTCGTCGCGGATGAGGCTGCTCTTACCCGAGCCCGCGACACCGGTGATCGCGGTGAGAATCCCGGTCGGAATGTCGACGGTGACATCTTTCAGGTTGTGCGCCTTGGCATTCGCTACCGTCAGCGTGCCGGTCGCGGTCCGGAAGGTCTCCTTGACCCGGAAGGTGCGGCGCAGTCCCGCGCCGGTGAGCGTGTCGGACTGCTTCAATTCCGCGAAGCTTCCGGTGAACACCACCTCGCCGCCGTGCGCACCGGCTCGCGGCCCGACATCGACGATGTGGTCGGCGATCTGGATGACATCCGGATCGTGTTCGACGACCAGGACCGTATTCCCCTTGTCCCGCAGCGCCGCCAACATGCGATTGAGCCGCCCGACATCGCGCGGATGCAGGCCCACGCTGGGCTCGTCGAAGATGTAGGTCATCCCCACCAGCGTGCTGCCCAAATGCTTGATCATCTTGAGGCGCTGGCCTTCACCGCCGGACAGCGTCGAGGTCGCGCGATCCAGACTCAGGTAGCCGAGACCGATATCGGCGACGCGCTGCAGGGCGATGCGGGTGGCGTCGGCCAGGCCCAGCGCGGCCGGATCCTCGATTTCGCCCAGCACCTCGATCAGGTCGGTGATCTGCAGGCGGGTCCAGTCGGCGATGGTGCGGCCGCCGAGCTTGGTGGCCAGCGCCTTCGGATTCAGGCGCGCCCCCCGACAGGACGGGCACACGCCCTCGGTGAGGAAGCGCTGGATCTGCTCTCGGGTCTTCTCCGAAAGTCCCGAGGTATCGCGCTTGAGCCGGGTCCGGGTGAATTTGTCCACGAGCCCTTCGTAATTGGCTTTCCAGGTGCCTCTCGCGAAAGACAATTCCACTTTGCCGCCGCTGCCGTGCAGCAGATTGTGCCATTCCGCGTCGTCGTAATCGGCGAGTTTCTTGTCGGCGTCGAAACGGCCGGAGTTGGCATACATTTGCCAGTCGCCGCTGCCGACGTTGTAACCGGGCAGCAGAATCGCGCCTTCGTTCAGCGATTTCGCGCGATCCACGAGCTTGTTCGGATCGGCGGTGATGGCCACACCCAGCCCGTCGCAGTCCGGGCACATGCCCTGCGGTGTGTTGAACGAGTAGTCGTAGACCAGCCCGGTCGACGGAGATCCGAAGCGCGCGAACAGAGCTCGGATCAATGCGTAGATGTCGGTCATGGTGCCGACCGTCGAGCGCGGCCCGCCGCCGACCGCCTTCTGATCGATGATGACCGGCGCGGTCAGGTTCTCGATGGCCTCGGCGTGCGGGCGCTCGTAGCGCGGCAGGAAGTTCTGCACGAAGGCCGGAAAGGTGGCCTGCAGCTGCCGCTGGGATTCGACGGCGATGGTGTCGAAAACGATCGACGACTTACCGGAGCCGGATACCCCGGTGAAGACAGTGATCTTGTTCTTGGGGATTTCGATGGAGACGTTGCGGAGATTGTGCTCGCGGGCACCGAGGACCCGAATCGATTCGGCGGAGGCGAAGGGCATTGCCCCACCATGCCATTCGTACCCCCCTTCATGTGCGGGGAATTGTGATGCAAATCACAGCCTTTCGGCTCGAATCTCCGGGTCCAGCCCCGATTGCCGAACGGTCGCGCCCATCTACAGTGGCGGTCGATCGCGCGGCCGACACCGCCGCGCACGACCCACGAGGAACGCATGATGAACACCGCGCGATGGACGGCCGTGGCCGCCGCCGCACTAGCCGTAACCCTGCTGTCCGGCTGCTCGGATGTCGAGAAGGCCCTCAACAAGGGCGGCGACACCAAATGCAGCGACTACCTCGCCCAGAACGCCGACACCCAGCGCGTCACCATCACCAAGTTCATCAAGCAACAAACCGGCAACGACCACGAGCCCCCCGGCACCCAGGTCGACCTCTCCATGGCAGCCGTCCAATCCCTCTGCCAAGTCCAGGCAAACAAGGACACCCCCATCAAAAACGCCAACCTCCTAGGCATCCTCCACTAGCCTCCGAATCCCCCGCCCGCGCACCCCATTTCGCCTGGCCCAGCCCCGATTTCCCTTTCCCCCAACCTCTCCGCTAATCTTGTCCAGCATCACCGGTCCGGGTGGCGGAATGGCAGACGCGCTAGCTTGAGGTGCTAGTGCCCGTATTAGGGCGTGGGGGTTCAAGTCCCCCTCCGGACACAAAGACAGGCGAGTTCCTTTGCTATACAAAGGAACTCGCCTGCTGGCATTTGAAGACCAAGTCGAACCCGCGCACATTCCGGCGCGTGGCGGGTGCTCTCCCTACTACTCGAAAACCTTCGCGAGCGTATCGGCGGTGAGGACACGGGCCGTCCACTGTCGAAGCTGGGCGATAGAAGAGTTGTGGACCCGGTCTGCGATCGAGGCGGGGATGGGTCCGAACCGCAATGCCAGCTGTTCGAGGAGGGTCTCGGCACGCCCCTCGGCGCGGCCCTTTGCTTCGAGTCGGTCCGCGGTGGTCATCAGTGCCTCCTTGGCTTCGGGTCCGAGCTGGTCGACCACGGGTTCCAGATCGGTGCGATCGGTGTCACCCATAGACAAAATGTACGTCAGTGCCGCCTCCAATTCCCCGCCGCCGCCCTGTGCGAGCACGCGCAGATAGCGCATGATCGGGTGCAGATCGTCGAGCCCCAGCCGGGGCTTGCGGGGTGCGACCTTCAGAAGGAAGAACAGGGTTGCTACCGCTGGAGCCAGATCCCGGGCCAGCAGGGCGTCCACGTCTACCGTCGAGAGGTCGTCCACGACGTACCGCCAGCGGGGCAGGTAGTCGGCGAGGAATGCGCGCGAGGCGTCGTCGGGGTCGATCACCTCCGACAGATCCAGGGGTGCGGTCCAGTGCCCGCCGGATGGGTCGCAGAACAGCACCACCGGGAACACCATCGGTACGCTGTGAGCGTTCGGATTGTCCTTGAGCCAGCGCCGCCAGAACGCGATCTGGTACTCGGCCAGGCGCAGCGCCATCAGCGGATCGGAGCTGCTCTGATGTTCGAGCAGCAGGTAGAGATACGCCTCGCGGTCGTCGTAGCGGGTGCGGTAGAGGATGTCGGTGCAACGTGACTGTAGCTCGTGGGAGACGAAACTGCCCGGAACCAGTTCCAGCTCGTCCCAGCGTAGGCGTGCGGCAACCTCTTTCGACACCCACGGCCGCAACTCGGTAGCGGCGTCGGCCGCACGAGACATAACGTGCCGGAAGTAGCAATCGTGCCTATTCCATGGTGACACAGCCATATTCGAGCAACTTACTCCGACTGGACCTGACTAGAGGGCCTTTGTAGGTGTTGTCGTCACGACACGCGGCGTCTGCTCGAGCACCTTGTGTCGTGTCGGTCTTGATTGGCGACTCTCTGTGTCGGAGGGGAATTCGGGTCAGTGGGTGTGCGCGCGAGCAGATCGTTCATTGCCGTACTCCTTTGTGTCCGAAGCGGAATCAGTGATGATGCGCGGGTTCGTGTGCGGTGCCGTAGGTATCGTGTAGGGGGAATTCGTTGATGTAGCGCTGTCTGCCGGACGGGGTTAGATCGAGGAAGCGGTAGGTGCTGAGCATGACGTCCGCGCCTTGCCCGTAGGTCGAGTAGGTGTGCAGGATCCGGTCGTCGTCGCGGGTGAAGACGCTGATTCCTTGGCCGTCCATGTGGGCGTAGTAGCCGATGCCATCGCGCTCGAGTGTCGCCTTGTCCTTGTAGTTGTATTCGACCGGCGCGACGGACTCGTCTTGGGAGACATGGAAATCGAAGTTGAAGTCACTGCCGTAGGACGAGTAGAACGGCAGTGTCCAGCCCATTCGCTCGCGGAACCGCGCCAGCCGGTCGTATCGGGCCCGGGCCACCACCGCCAATGTGGTGTCGGCGGCCTCGTTCAGATGTACGGGGTCGGGCATGTTGTCGAGCGCGAACGAGCAACTCGGGCAACCGGAGTCGATGTCGTGCAGCCACATGAAGTGGTAGACGATCAGCTGCGAGCGGCCCTCGAAGAGGTCGAGCAGTCCGACCTTTCCGTGCGGTCCCTCGAACGTGTACTCCTTGTCCATCGCCACCGGGGGCAGTGCCCGCCGTTTCTCCGCCAGTGCCAGCTGGGCCTTGCTCAGCGCCTTCTCCTCGTCCAACAGCGCCAGCCGCGCGGTGAGCCATTCCTGCCTCGATACCACCCGAGAACTCATCGATCGCTCCATTCCTGTCGACCCCTTCACAGATACGGAGGATCGATGGCCGCGAAACTCATCGGAGAAGCTTCGATCGGTCACCGATGAATTTCGCCTCGAGATCGCCTCTGTATGAGTAGGAGGTGGTTGGTCATGAATTCGGTGGTGGAAACCAAGGTCGGCACTGAGGATTTCGGGAGGCTGGCCGAGCCGTTCCGGCGCGAGCTGCTCGCCTACTGCTACCGCATGCTCGGTTCGGTCGAGGAGGCCGAAGAGGTGGTGCAGGAGGTGCTGCTCGACGCCTGGCGGGCCTACGACGGGTTCGAGGGGCGATCGTCGCTGCGGACGTGGCTGTACCGGATCGCGGCCAGGGCGTGTTTCAAGGCGCTGGAGAAGGGTCGGCGCAGGCCGCTACCAGCGGATCTCGGTGGCCCCCAGGCAGATCCGGATGCGGCCCTCGGACGCAATCGGGAAGTGCCGTGGCTCCAACCGATACCCGATTTCCTGTTCACCGCCGCACCCGACGATCCGGCGACGATCGTGGTGGAACGGCAGACCATGCGGCTCGCCCTGATGGGAGCGCTCCAGCAGTTGCCGCCGCGGCAACGTGCCGTGCTGATCCTTCGCGACGTCCTGCAGTGGCGGGCCGCCGAGGTGGCGGAGCTGCTGGAGATATCGACGGCAGCCGTCAACAGCGCACTTCAGCGAGCCCGCGCCCAGGTTCCGATCAGTGCGGACGATCTGACCGAACCTGTCGAGCCCGATCGGCGGACCCTGCTGAATCGATATGTCAGCGCCTTCGAAACCGCCGATGTCGATCAATTGGTCGCGGTTCTCACCGAGGACGCCAGGTGGGAAATGCCGCCGATCGCAGCCTGGTTCGAGGGGCGCGACACCATCCTCGCCTTCCTCGCCAGGCAGATGCGGCTCGTCGGACCGGCCATGCTCGTTCCCACCTCCGCCAATGGACAAGCCGCCTTCGGGGTGTACGCCCGCGGCCGCGACGGCACCTACCGCTCCCATGCCCTCCACGTCCTGACGATCACCGCCGCGGGCGTCAGCAGGGTCGTCGCATTCCACGGACCGGACCTGTTCCCCTTGTTCGGACTCTGACGGGAGAACCGACATGTGCGAGCCAGACGCTGTCGAACCATCTGCCGAGGCGCTGCGTTCACAGCTGCGAATCTTCTGCTGTCTCATGCTCGGTTCACCGGACGCCGCCGACCTCATGCTTCGGCAGATCTACGAGCGGGTCTCGGATCAGCAAGGTGCTCAACAGAATTGGCCGTCGGAACGTGTTTGGTTGTTCAGGATCGTGGCTCACCTGTGCGGCGTCCGAAGATGAGCCCTGCATCGTGACCGTCAACGGCCGGATTCGGCGAATGCGCTTTCGCCCGCGGTGGCGATCACCACCGCCAGGTCTTCGATGAGCCATTTGCCGCAGACGCAGCGCAAGTAGCGCACGTTCCTGTGGGTGGAGACCAGAGTCGGGGTGGGCCAGGAGCAGGTGGGGCAGGTGGCGGACATGTACTCACCCTGCTGTAATGACCTAGTGCACTTCAACCCTTACGGCGGGGTGGCGGCGGAGATCGCGGCTCGGCTGGTGAACGCGGGGCCGGATCAGGACCTCGAGCAGCTGCTCGTCGCGGCGGGGTACCGGCCCGTCGGCCCGATAGATCCCCGCCAGGAGGCCGAATTGCGGAGCTGGATCAAGGAACTCGACGCGGTGTTCAGCAACCCCTCGGTCGAGGTACTCAATGCGCTGCTCGCCGAGACCACCCACCGGCCCTACATCTCGACTCACGACGGCAGAGCGCCGCACCTGCACTACTCCCAGGAGACCGCCCCCATCGACGAACGCGTAAAGGCCTACACCGCATTCGGTCTGGCCACGCTGTTCTGCGAAGAACCCACCCGAATCGGCCGATGCGACCGTGACGGCTGCGACATCGTCTTCATCGACACCTCCCGAAATGGCAAGCGCCGCTTCTGTTCCACTCGCTGTTCCACCCGGGTGCACGTGGCCCAGCATCGACGCCGCCACCCTGCCTGAGGTGCGCGCTGGGGTGATCAGTGGGCGTGCCCGGCCGGTCCGTGTCCGGTGTGGCCGTGGTCGGCGTGATCATGTTCATGGTCGGGCGAGCCGCCCATCATGCGCAGCATGGGGATGCCGCCGGTGCGGACGAAACGCAGCACGAGCAGGGCGGCGAGCAGCAGGAAGACGATGTTGAGCCAGGTGGTGTAGTTCCAGCGGATGCCCTCGGCCATCACCATGGCGTTGCGCTCGCCGGGAATGAGACCGGTTGCGCCGAAAAGGATCTCGACGACATAGCCCGCTCCGACCATGGCGATGTAGAAGGTGCCCAGCAGGGTGAGCATCATGCGGGTGCCGTAGTACTTGCGGTAGATATTGAGGATCGGCAGGATCAGCAGGTCCGCGTAGATGAACGCGATCACGCCGCCGAAGCCGATGCCGCCGTTCCACAGCACCGCGGCCAGCGGCACATTGCCGATCGAGCAGACGAACGACAGAATCGCCACCAGCGGGCCGACAATCGGGCTCCAGATCGCCGAGAGCAGCGGGTGGTCGGTCAGGAAGAACTTCTGCCAGAAGCTATCCGGCACCCACGCGCCGATCGCGCCCGCGATGAGCAGCCCGATCACCAGGTCGCGCAGAATCGCGGCCCATTCCATGACGAAAACGTGGGACACGGCGGTCACGCCCTGCCGCGAGAACAGTCGCCGCAGGAACGACCCTTCCGTCGGCACCGACATGTCCATGGCCGCATGGCCTTCCATCGATCCGGCCAACCCCTTGTCGGCCTGTTCGCGGGCGGCCTCCACCAGCCGGGAACGCACGAACAGCCGGAACAGCACCGCCAGCAGCACGATCATGATCGGCCCGCCGACGAATTCGGCCGCGGTGAACTGCCACCCCATCAACAGGGCCAAAATGATCCCGAGCTCGACGACCAGATTGGTCGACCCGATCTCGAAGGACATCGCCGCGGTGAAGTTCGCCCCCTTCCGAAACAGCGAACGCGCCAGCGCCACAGCCGCATACGAACACGACGACGATGCCGCCCCCAACCCGGCCGCAACAGCGAGAGTCCGCGGCCTGTCGTCACCTAGCAACCGCACAATGGTCGACTTGCGCACCACCGCCTGCACCACCGCCGACAGCGCGAACCCAAGAATCAACGCCCACAGAATCTCCCAGGTCATCGACCCGGCCAATGCCAGTGCGTGTCCAATCGCGCCCATCGCCCCTCCTCGTCTCGTCCGCACCGCCGACCGCCGTGCCCATCCGGCCGCAAGGGTATACCCGGTACGGGTACCCAGCAACCGCTCGACGCCAGAGGTCGACCACGAACAACGGCCACAGGATTGCCACCCGCCAGACTTCCCCCGCGCGTGAACTGCAATTCAAGAGAGCGCGTGAGTGAGCGACCGCCTACAACTCAAAAATCTCCGCAAGCGTTTCGGCGGTGAGTACGCGGGCCGTCCACTGTTGAAGCTGGTCGATGGAAGAATTGTTGACCCGGTCTGTGATCGAGGCTGAAACGGGTCCGAACCGCAATGCCAGCAGTTCGAGGAGGGCCTCCGCGCGTCCCTTCGCTACGAATCGTTCCGCGGTGGTCATCAATGCCTCCTTGGCTTCGGGTCCGAGCTGGTCGACCACGGGTTCCAGATCGGTGCGATCGGTGTCACCCATAGACAGAATGTACGTCAGGGCGGCCTCCAATTCGCCGCCACCGGACCGCGCCAGCGTGCCCAGATAGCGCAGATCGGGCGCAGATCCTCCAGCCCCAGGCGTGGCGTGCGGGGTGCCCTCGCGGTCGTCGTAGCGGGTGCGGTAGAGGATGTCGGTGCAGCGGGACTGTAGTTCGTGGGAGACGAAACTGCCCGGAACCAACTCCAATTCGTCCCACTGTAGGCGCTCGGCAACCGCTTTCGACAACCACGGCCGCAACTCGGTAGCCGCGTCGGCAGCGCGAGACATGACGTGCCGAAAGTAGCAATCGTGCCTATTCCACGTTGACACAGCCATATTCGAGCAATCTACGCCGAGAACGACTGCTGCGAGGGCGCTTATGAATGCCTTCGTCGCGACACGCTGCGACGCGTCCGTGGCGTTAGCTTTCGCCGAGTTTGGATCTCAATTCGGTGATGGTGTGGTCGCGTTCGGCGACTATCGCTCGGAGGTCGCTGTTCTCTTCGATCAAGCGGGACAGCTCTTGCTCTACTAGGTCGAGGTAGGCCGCCACCTCGTCGTTGTTCTTGAAGGGTGGTTGAGGCGGATCCTGATCGTCGTTACGGGGCATGTCGATGACCGTACGGGTGGTCGTGGTCGGTGGTGTGAGTCTGGACAAAATTGGTGGCATCGGGGTAGCAAATTGATTAGGCTAAGGAAAGTGTTGGGCTTCCCGGGTGCGCCGATGTTGTCGTAGGGCCTGTCCCAGAGCTGGAGTTTTGCGCTGTTGCGCACTGTGTTGATCGCCGAAGTTCTTGCGGCGGCCGGTGGTGGATGGACTCGAACCGGGCCGTGTGCCGCCGATCCTCGAGCAGAGTTGGCGATGTCCGAGTCGAACGTCTGTGACGTCGGCTGATTTCCCCCCTCCGGGGCGGTTGCGGTGCAGGGCGTGGGCCCGCACACCCGAAGACCGTCGCACCCTAGGAGGCAAACCTGTGAGGCCGGGAGTTGTAACGCCCCAGTCCGACATCCGACTCGACCCCGGCGACACTCCCCCACATAGCACCTTCGGTTCTCTGCGAATTCGCAACTACCGCTTGTTCTTCAGCGGGCAGGTTGTCTCCAATATCGGTACCTGGATGCAGCGGATCGCGCAGGACTGGTTGGTACTCAGCCTCACCGGATCAGCCGCCGCGGTCGGTATCACGACGGCGCTGCAGTTCTTGCCCATGCTCTTGTTCGGCCTCTACGGCGGCGTCCTGGTGGATCGACTGCCGAAGCGGCAACTGCTGGTATGCACCCAAGCGGCAATGGGCGCGACCGGGCTCGCTCTCGGTGTACTCACGCTGACCGGTCATGTGCAGGTATGGCATGTCTACGCAACGGCATTCGTGCTCGGACTGGTCACGGTCGTCGACAATCCGGCACGCCAGACCTTCGTCTCGGAAATGGTCGGACCGGACCAACTGGCGAACGCGGTCAGCTTGAATTCCGCGAATTTCCAGTCGGCCCGGCTGGTCGGTCCCGCCGTCGCCGGTGTGCTGATCGGAGCGATCGGCAGCGGCTATGCCTTCGTCTTCAACGGCCTGTCCTTCCTGGCACCGATCGCGGCACTGCTGCTGATGCGCACCAACGAGCTGCGTGAGGTCGAGCGCACGCCCCGCGGTAAGGGCCAACTGCGCGAAGGCCTCCGCTACGTCGCGGGTCGCCCCGAACTGCTCTGGCCGATCGTGCTGGTCGGCTTCATCGGCACCTTCGGATTCAACTTCGCCATCTGGCTCACCGCCTTCACCCACACCGTATTCCATTCCGGCGCACAGACTTACGGTCTGCTCAACACGTTGATGGCGGCAGGCTCGCTGGCCGGTGCCCTCCTCGCCGCCCGCCGCGCCACCTCCCGCCTGCGCATGCTGGTCGCCGCCGCCCTGATCTTCGGCCTGCTCGAAATGGTGGCCGCGATCACCCCGTCATTCTGGCTGTTCGCCCTCCTGCTCATCCCGATCGGCATGTTCGGCCTGACCGTGAACGTGACCGCCAATTCCTCCATCCAAATGGCCACCGACCCGGCCATGCGCGGCCGCGTCATGGCGCTCTACATGATGGTCTTCACCGGCGGCACCCCACTCGGCGCACCCTTGGTCGGTTGGATCACCGATACCTACGGCCCCCGGATCGGTTTCGCCGCCGGCGGCGCGATCTCGGCCCTCGCCGCGGTCACCATCGGTCTGATCCTCACCCGCATCGCGGGCCTGCGCCTGCGCGAACTACACGCCCCCTCCACCTGGCGCGAGGTCGTGAAACCCGATATCGCGCCGACCGGGCCCGACCGACCCCGACCACCGGAATCGGTTGGCACCCAGCGCGCTTCAGTCCAGCGTCCCGCGGTCAGCCGCGCACATGCAGCCCGAAGCCAGTGCGTCCCACCGGCTCCAGCCCCTGCTTCAAGTGCAGTGACGGTATCTCGTAGTCGCCGAAGTTCTGCTGCCGGAACGCGATCGGTTCGGTCGATTCCAGGGTGAGCAGGCGGTGCTCCCAGGCCTTGGCGACGTCCGGAAAGTCCGAATCGGTCATGCGGTCGGTGCCGTGGAGCACGAACGGCGGCAGCACCTCGATACCCGGGTAGTAGAGGATGCCGTGGTGGATCGGGAACAGCAGATCATCGATGGGTCCATTGATCCCCCGCGCGGCGTAATGCGATTCCGGGCCACCGACTGTCACCGACACCAGCGCCCTTCGACCCGCGAGGGTGCCTTCGCCGAAGCGCTCACCGTATTTGGTGTCGCTGTGCTCGCCGACGCCGTAGGCGAAGTGGAAGGTGAAGACGCGATCCACCCAGCCCTTGAGGATCGCGGGCATCGTGTACCACCACAGCGGGAACTGAAAGATGATCGTGTCGGCCCACAGCAGTTTCTCCTGCTCCGCACGGACATCGACACTGAGCTCCCCGGCATCGAAGGCGCGACCCGAGTCCCGGGCGACCTGCAACGGATTCGAGGCGTGCGGGCCGTAGTCCGCGGCATCCACGACCGCCTTCCAGTTCATCGCGTACAGATCGCTCACCAGCACGTCGTGCCCCGCGCCGCGCAGCGTGGACACCGCGAGATCCTTCAGCGATCCATTGAGCGACTTCGGCTCCGGGTGGGCATAGACGATCAGCGTCTTCATCAGAACTCCTTGGGATGTTGGTCCCTCGAGCCTGACTGCCGCGACGCCCGGCATTCAGGGGCGCGTCTTCCGTCGGACCGGACTTCCTGGTAATGACAGGACCACCCTGCCCGGCGTATGCCCGGCAATACTGAGGGCATGGACGATCTCGCGGGCTTTCTGCGCACCCGGCGCTCCCGGGTCGATCCGGCGGCCGCCGGTATCCCCACCGACAGCCGTCGGCGCGTCGCGGGGCTGCGCCGCGAGGAGGTCGCACATCTGTCCGGAGTCAGCGTCGACTATTACGTGCGATTGGAGCAGGGCCGCGCGACGCAACCCTCCGAACAGGTCCTCGACGCGCTGGCCCGGGTCTTCGGTCTCGACGAAACCGAACGCGGACACCTCTACCGACTCGCCCGACAGCGCCGCCGCCCGGCCAAGGCACCGAGCAGAAAGGTTCGGCCGGAGCTGCTGCGCGTGCTGGATCTGGTCCCCGACGCTCCCGCCCTGATCATGAACCACCGCCTCGACGTGCTCGCCGGGAACCGCATGGCCGGACTCCTGTTCGGCCGGCCGATGCCGGGCCTGAACACCGCCCGCCACCTCTTCCTCGAGGAGGACGAGGGCGGCCTGTACGCCGACTGGGAGCAATGCAGCCTCGACGTGGTCGGCCACCTACGCCTGGCCGCGGGTCACTACCCCGACGATCCGCGTCTGGCCGCGCTCATCGGTGAATTGGCCATGGGCAGTGACCGTTTCTGTCGCCTCTGGGCCCGTGCGGATGTGCGCGCCCGCACCCACGGCCGCAAGGCCTACCGGCATCCCCTGGTCGGACTCCTGGAGCTGCATCAAGAGAACTTCGCCCTCCCCGACGACTCGGGCATGGAGTTGGTGGTGCTGTCGGCGGCTCCCGGCACCCCGGCCTGCGACGGCCTACGCCTGCTAGCGGGCCTGGACAGCGACGACAGCCAACCCGCGCCGAATGCTCGGTTCTTGCACAGCCACCCGCACAATCCGGCTGTAGGCCAGTAAACTGGTTGACGGTCCGTTATTGCCGGGCCGCTCGAGGCCTCTCTGCGATCCCTGTTCGTCGAATCGCGATGCCACCCGAACCTGTCGGAGAGGCGAATGTGGCAACGACCGCACCCGAAACCAGTGACCACGATTCCACGCGGGCGTATCTGAAGCAGATCGGCCGGGTTCCCCTGCTCACGGCGGAGGAAGAGGTCGATCTCGCGGTGCGGATCGAAGTCGGACTCTATGCGGCGGAGAAGTTGCGGGACGAGTCCGCGGGGCCTGCGGGTCTGAGCGCCGCGCGTCGCCGGGATTTGATGTGGGTCGTGCAGGATGGCACGCGCGCCAAGAATCATTTGCTCGAGGCCAATCTGCGTTTGGTGGTGTCGATCGCCAAGCGGTACTCCGGCCGCGGCATGGCCTTTCTCGATCTGATCCAGGAGGGCAATCTGGGTCTGGTGCGGGCGGTCGAGAAGTTCGACTACAGCAAGGGATTCAAGTTCTCGACCTACGCCACCTGGTGGATCCGCCAGGCGATTTCCCGCGCCATGGCCGACCAGTCCCGCACCATTCGCATCCCGGTGCACATGGTGGAGATCATCAACAAGCTCGGCAGGGTACAGCGGGACCTCTTTCAAGAATTGGGCCGTGAACCCACACCGGAGGAACTCGCCGAAGCCTTGGACATCACGCCGGCGCGAGTGCTCGAGATTCGGCAGATCGCACGCGAGCCGATCTCCCTGGACCAGACGATCGGTGACGACGGTTCCAGCCAAATCGGCGATTTCATCGAAGATTCCGAGGCCGTCGTGGCCATCGACGCCGTGGCGTTCACGCTGCTCCAAGAGCAACTGGGTGCCGTGCTCGACACCCTCGCCGACCGCGAGGCCAGCATCATGCGCCTGCGCTACGGTCTGGATGACGGCCAACCCAAAACACTCGACGACATCGGAAAGATCTACGGCGTCACCAGGGAACGCATTCGACAGATCGAATCGAAGACGATGTCGAAGCTACGCCACCCCTCACGTTCGCAAATGCTGCACGACTATCTCGAATAGCCGACGGCCCGAGACGGCCGGTCTAAGACTCACCGTGAAAAGGCTTGTGGGACAGGGTGTTGTAGACCATGTTCGTGAGGGTCACGATGTCGAAGACCGGGATGCCCAGCAGGGTCTGGAGGGCGTGGCGGTAGGGCACGAGATCGGTGCATTCGATTAGCAAAGCACCCATATCAGGGTTGTGAGCAGCGAGGCGGGAGGCCTCGTCGATGACTTCGCCCGCCAGGCGGTCGGAGTCGAGGTCGGGGCGGCGGCCTTCGAGAATGACCTCGCGGAATTCCGGATGGGCCGCCATTCCAGCGACGCAGATCGGGATGGACTCTCCGCCAATAGCCTGCAAGTGGCGGCGGGTGAGGGCCTGGGAATCGGCGACGAGCAGGCCGACCTTGCGGGTGGCGGGGAGCATGCGGTGGATGAGCGGTAGTTGGATGAGACTCGACGTGTAGAGCGGGATCCGAACGGAGTCGGCCAGCCGCTGCTGGAAGATCACAAGGAAGCCGCAGGCGGCGGTGATCGCCTGTACGCCTTCGGATTCGAGTTCGCGGGCCGCGTCGATGAAGGGGTCGAGCAGCGTCGGGTCGGCTTCGGTGACGACGCGGTGCGGGGTCGCGCCGTGGACGACCCGGTAGACGACCGGGAAGTCGAAGGTCGACGGATTGCGGATGTGGCCGGGGAATTTGGTGAACGCCGTGTCGAGACACAGGACGCCGATTCTGGTGTCAGCCATACGATCGTCGATTCAATGGGATGCGTCGAAACGGTTCGGCCGCAACGGGATCGGGTCGGTGATCGGGTACTCCCCCGCCAGCAGCTGGCTGACGAGTTCACCGGTGGCGGGTGCGAGCCCCATGCCGATGTGGCCGTGCCCGGCCGCGACGAGCAGGTTGCGGAGCTCCCCGGCCGGACCGACCAGCGGCAGGCTGTCTGGGGTGCACGGCCGCAAACCGCTCCAGGTCTGCAAAGTCGGCGACTCCTCGAAGGCGGGCAGATACTCCCGAACGGCAGTCAGCAGCGCCCGAATTCGCCGTTCGGACACGGTATCGCTCATCCCGCTCAGTTCGAGTTGCCCACCGATCCGCAGCCGGTCGCCGAGCGGGACCATCGCCACCCGGGCCTCACTCAGCAGCACCGGCAGCCCGGGCGCGCTCGGCGGCGCGGCCACGGTGAGACTGTGGCCCTTGATCGGCTGCAGCAGCAGATCGACACCCGCGATGCGGGCGCACTCGGTACTCCACGCGCCCGCCGCGATAACCACCGTGGCGGGCCGCAGCTCGCCGCGAGTCGTGCCGAGCCGCACGATATTCCGATCCTGCACCCCGAAGTCGGTGACCTCGGTGTGCTCGTGGATCTCCACGCCGGATTCGCGAAGCACCCGCGCGAACGCGAGCACGAACTCCGGAACATGCAGATACGCACCCTCCGGGTTGTACAGCGCGCCATGAATATCGAAGGTGGTCTTCGGCGCGAGCTCATCGAGTTCCCCCGGCCCCAGCGCCCGCAAAGGCACCCCACCGGCCACCGTCCGCGCGACCGCCCGACTCGCCTCGGCGAACCCCTGCGCCGTCTTGAACGCCAGCACGATCCCGGGCGACTCCAGCAGCGCCGCCAACTCCTCCGACGCCCCGCACAGCTCGAGCAGGATCGCGAGACTGCGCTTCTTCATCCCGATCAATGCCCGAAACCCGTCCACCGCGGCATCTGCCGAACAGGCACGCCGGAAATGCGCCAGCCACCGCGTCAGGTCGGCGTCCTGACGCGGCTCGATGTACCACGGCGAATCCGGATCGGTCGCGCCCGGCACCGCGAGCCCGAGCATGCCGGGCTCGGCCAGGGGCGCGGCCCCGTGGGTGCCGACGAATCCCGTATTGCCGGACGAACACGATTGCGGCCCACCCAACCTCCCACGCTCGAGCACCGTGACCGCCGCCCCGCGCCGCCGCAACTGCTGCGCGCAGAACAGTCCGACGATTCCCCCGCCGATGATCACCACATCCGGGTCGACGCGCCCGGGGAACTCGTTTTCCACGACAGCGACCTACACGCTGACGACGAAGAAGTTCGTCGGCAGGTTCACCACGACCCGCTCGTAGATCTCCGCCTTCAACGCGATTCCGGGCTCGGTGAACGTCCCCGCGGGTGCTTCGTCGAAGCGAATCACCGACCGTCCCGCGTCGAAAAGCTGTGCGCCGTGCCCGAAGTCGCCGACAATCGCCTGCCCCGGCTCGACCAGCCGCGTCCGCACGATGAACACCCCGTTGGCCTCGAGGTCCTCCATCAACCGCCCGGTCCCCATGGCCCGGTAGTAGTCGACCGGGTTGATGATCATCCCGTCGGCCGTCCCACCCATCTGCTCGATCTCGTTGCAGGCGCGCAGGATTGTCGAGGCGAACGGCCCGGGCGAGGTCATCCGCTCGATCTCCGGCATCCCGAGCAGCCCGCCCTCACCACTGATGATCGTGTGGTTCTCGGCGGTACACAGCCGCACGATCAAGCGATAGTTGATGAAGTTCTCGAAGGTATCCGGGTCCTTCCACAGATCCGGCGGCACCTGCACCCACGCCGTGGTCGTGAGCAGCTCCGGAATCGGCGACTTGCGGAACCGACTGGCCAACTCCCGCCGCACCTCGGCCCCCTCGATCGGCGCGTCCTCGGGACCGGGAGCGCTTTCGTGCCAATAGAATTGGCGCGGATCGCGCGACAGATCGATGGTCTTGAGCATATTCCGCGCCGGATTGCGCGGCTTGCGCCGCGAGCTGGTCAGCGAATCGGTAATGGTGACGTCGTACTCGACGGCCGCGTCCAGCCCGTGCTCGATGCAGGCCTCCACGAACATCCGCCCCGGCGAGGCCTCCTGTTTGCGATCCGCGACGACCTGCGCCAGCGTCTGCTTGATGGTGTCCGCTTTCAGCATGTCCCCTCCTGGGAATCGATGTAATGCGATGAGGACGCGCCGAGCACGCTCGAGCCGCCGTCGATCAGCTGCACGGTGCCGGTGATGTATCCGGCCCGTTCGCTGGCTAAAAACGCTGCCAGAGCGGCGATTTCGTCGGGTCGCGCGACCCGGCCGATCGCCGTCTTGCCGCCGACGGCGGCCAGTTCCGCGGGCAGTCGACCGGAAGATCCCTGCGTCAGCACCCGCTCCAGCAATGGCGTATGGGTGGCGCTGGGCGCGAGCACATTGACGGTCACCCCGTCGCGCCCGAGATCCGCCGCCAGCGCCTGCGCGAAGCGCACGATCGCGGCCCGGGTGACCCCTGAGAGCGCCAGCCCGCCAATGGGAACCACGGCGGTCTCCGAGGCTACGAGCAGAATTCGGCCCCACCGGGCCGCGCGCAGATGCGGCAGCGCCGCCATCGAAAGCTCGACGGCGGGCATCAACACCGTCTCGACAGCTTCCCGATACACCGACGCCTCGAAGCTGGTCGCGTTCCCGGTGGGCGGTGTACCGCCGCTGACGGCGACGATGTGGAGTCCCCCGAACTCCGAGGCGACCTCCTCGACCCAGTGGCGCGTGGCCGCGGCATCGGTGACATCCACGCGCGTGGCATGCACCCGCCCCCGCGCCAACTCCTTGAGCGTGCGTTCGGCGGCGGCCAGCCGCGCGGGGTCGCGCGCCCCGATGGCGACATGCGCACCCTCGGCCGCCAACTCCGCCGCGATCGCCAGACCGATGCCGCTCGACCCGCCCGCGACCAGTGCGACCTTGCCTGCCAGTCCCAAATCCACTGTCGCTCAACCTCTCCCATGGCCACGGTGTAGATATCCGTAGCGCAGCGACAGCGGCAGGGACAGTGCCGTCGCCGCCACCTTGGCCGAGTCCGGCAGCGTTCGACGCCACGAGTCATCGGTCGGTCGAATAGTGGTGACACCGGTATTGAAGCGATCCGGGTTGCCGGTCACCGTGTGGTTGGCGTGCAGCTCCACACTCCGATCGGTCATCGGATTAAGTGCCGGATCGAGCCGGCACAACCGCAGCACGGTGTCGATGCTGCTTGCCGGATCGGCGATGAAGTCCTCGTAGCGCAGGAACATCGACCGCTGCGGAACCCGCCGCGAGATCGCATGCGAGGCGAGATTGAAGCCGGTCCAGTAGGCGGTGCTCTTCCCCGCCGACATGGCGTACACGTAATCCTTTGGCTTACTCCAGGATTGGGCCACCGCCCGGGGATCGCGCACGAGGTGCAGGTAGTACGGCTCGACCCCGTCGAGGTAGGACACCAACGCCGCCTCCCCCGGCATCTTCGAGGTATCGACGATCAGATCCGCCTCGCTGCGTTCGGCGATCGCCCGATAGACCTGCCGCAGCAGTTCACCGTGCGCCCGAATCTGCTCGTTGCGCAGACCGCGACCCAATACCTGCCAGGTGTGCCGCGTCCGCACCTGCGCGAGCTGCGCCCGAATCACACTGTCCGCGTGCGCTTCCAACGTGAGCCCGGCGGGCCTGCCGACGGGCAGAATGGTGGACCAGAACTCGCAGTCGACGAGCTTGTGCCCGCACCCGCACAGCTCGTTCACGCCCCGCCCGGACGCGTTCTTCCACAGGAAATGCAGCTCTCCCACATGGAACACCCCGGGAATCTCGTTGAGGATGTTGCCGAGAATGGTGCTGCCATTGCGGCACCATCCGGTGACGCACAGAACCTTGACCGGTGATGCGCTAGTCATCTGCCGACTCCCTTCTCAGTCGGTCGTGACCGATTGCCGAATCGTGTACGCCATGACCGCGGCGGTGAGCGCGCAGCCCGCGCCGACGAGATACACGGCCGGATACCCGAGCCCGCTCGCGATGGCCCCGGTCGCCGGACCCCACACGAACAGCCCCAGATCCCAGAACGAGGTGTAGGCCCCCAGTGCCGCACCCTGTTTCGAGCTCTCGGCGTTGTTCATGACCATCAATGCCAGCGACGGGTGCAGGAGCGAGAACCCGACGCCCATCACGACGACCCCGACAATGGCCACGGGCAGGTTCGGCGACCACGCGACGATCAGCAGCCCGGCCGCCTCGCCGAGCCCGGACCAGGTGCCCACCCGTCGCGGCCCGAGCTGGTCGGGAAGCTTCCCGATGACCAGTCGCGTCCCCGCGTACACGGCGCTGAAGACAGCCAATACGACCGCGCCGGAACCGATTCCGCGCACCTGCAGGTCTCGAATGATGAACGCGGCCAGCCCCACATAGCCCGCCGCGGCGAGGGCGAGCGCCAACCCGGGCAGCGCCGCGGGCTTGAGCATCAACCCGCGCCCACCCGTCGATCGCGCGACCTCGGGCTCGGGCCCGACAATCGTGATCAGCGCGAGTCCGGCGAGCGGCGCGGCCGCGCACAGCCCCCACACCGCCCCAATCCCGAAGTGCCGCAAGGCCGCACCGAGCGCGGTCCCCGCCGAGATGCCACCCCACATGGCCACCCCGTAGAGCCCGATGAGCTGCCCGCGCCGGTTGTGCGGAGCCAGGGTCACGGTCCAGGCGGCGCCCGCGGTGAACAGCGCCGCCTCGCCGATGCCGACCAGCAGCCGCACCCCGATCAGCCCGCCCAACCCGAGCGGCACGAAATACAGCAGCCCGCCGACCGCGACGGCGAGCGCGCCGAACCGCATGACCTGCCGATAGCCGTGCCGATCGGCCAACCCGCCGAACACGGGCCGGGTGAGCAGCGCGGTCAGCGCGGTGGCCGTGACCACGAGCCCCACGCTCAGATCCCCGGCGCCGAACCGATCCCGAACATGGTCGGGCAGCACCGGAATGGCGGCGGAGAGGCCGAGGTATCCGCAGAACAGCCCACCGAAAACCCCGGCGAGCGCGAGCTTGGGCAGCGTTCCGGTCTCGGGAGACGCCGTCATAGCCGCCCGATCCACACCGAATCAGGGTCGATCTCCCCCGTCGGCGTCGCGGCGGCGACCTTCCGGACCGCCGCGACGAGGTCGTCGCAGTCCGCCCGCGTCAGCGTCGAGGACAGCGGAATGTCCACGGCCCGTTGCAGATACCGTGTCGCGTTCGGCAGCAGGGCCTTGACCGCACCGGTGTCCATGCCCCGGAACAGGAATCGCCAGTTCCAGAACGCGCGAATATTGTGATCGGAGTCCGAGCCGAGATTGCGCGCCTCGATACCCTCCCGGCACAGCGCCCGGGCGAACCACTGCGCGCGCCCCTCGGCGACCTGGAAGATGAACGCCTCACCCAGGTACGCGCCCGGTGCGACCGGCCGCCGGATCGAAATGCCTTCGAGGTCGGCCAGTTCCGCGGCGACGTAGTCGTAGTTCGTGCGGAACGCCGCCAGCCGGATCGGCAGTCGTTCCAGTTCGGACCGCAGCAGCGCCGCCCGAATCTCGTCCATTCGAAAGCTGTAGAGCGGCAGGTCCAGATCGGTGGCCAGCGGTGGCCCGTCCTCGGGAAAGTGTCGTCGCAGCCGACCCTCGTACGCGCCGGAAAGCACTGTGGCACGGGCGAACAGGGCGCTGTCGTCGGTCACCAGGAAGCCGCCCTCGCCACTGTTGAGCGACTTGTCCGACTGGGTGCTGAACGCCCCGGCCAGCCCGAACGTGCCGAGTTTGCGCCCGTTCAACTCCGCTCCGAGCGCGGGAACGGCGTCTTCGAACACCGGCACGCCCTGCTCCTCGGCGAATTGGAGCAGCGCGTCCATGTCCCCGGCGAATCCGCGCATGTGGACGACCACGATCGCCTTGATCTGCGGTGTCCACCGGTGCCGCAGATCCGCCACATCCAGGTGCAGATTCTCGTCGACGTCGACGAGGAACGGCGTGCAGCCCGCCAACAGGATGGAACTGGGTGTGGCGGCGAAAGTGAAACCGGGACAGGCGATCAGGGCTCCGGGTTCGATCCCGGAGGCCATGATCGCCAGTGTCAGCGCGGTGGTTCCACTGGAGACGGCGAGTGCGTGCGCGGACCCGAAGTACTCGCACAGTTCGGCCTCGAATCGCGCGCACTCGGTCTCGTGCGGCGGCCGATGGTCGTACCGGAAATAGAGGTGGCTGCGGATCGCGCGCAGCGCCGCGTCCTCGTCCTCGGGATGGACGCAGACCGCGCCCCGGTCATAGGTCGGCCAGGGGGTACATCGGACGGGCTCTCCGCCGTCGAGAGCCAGTCGCGCACCGGATTCCGGTTGCGTCGCCGATGCTGTCGGGGCCGATGTCGAATCATCAATCACATTGTCCGCCATGAAACTCGCGGCCACCGGCCGACCCGGTATCGGCGGTACTGCCTGCTTGCCTGCCGAGGCACTCAGAGCGAGGAACCTCGGTGAATGTTCAAGCACGCTACGCCGAACTCGCGACGATCATGAGCGAATCATCGTTAAATTCTGGTCACGCGACCGAAATCGATGGATTCATGCAATCAACTGTGCCCCAACGGAATCAGTGTCGCACGAGGTCAGGGCTCGAGATCGGCGACACCCTTTCCGGTGAGGTGGTCGAACGGCACCGAGACCTGATCGTGGGCAATCCGCCAGGCGCCGTCGATCTTTCGCAGACCATAGGTGACCCGGACCCACATGCCGTTGGATGTCGCCCCGTTCTTCAGCGTGCCGCGCAGGCGGGCGAAGGCGTGGCCGAAGGCGACCTCGTCTCCGATCGTGAAGCTCAGGTCTCGCACGTCGTAGGTGACGGACTCGAATATGCGAAACACGTTGGTCCAGTTCCGGAGTTTCGCGTCGATGCCGACGTGCTGGAGGGGCGGCTCGACATCGAAGGACACCACATCGTCGGTGTAGGCCCGGCGCACGGCGTCGAGGTCCTTGTCGTGCAGGCCGTCGATCACGGTGTCGATCGTCGCGCGCAGCTCGGCCTCCTCGGCCTTGATCCGGTCGTCGTGGGATTGGAAGTCGTTGGATGCGTTCATGGTCGGCTCCTTACGAAGTGACGAGGGTGGTGCGCAGCGGGGCCAGGGCGTTGCTCCACGCGATGGTCTGGTCGAGGGTCTTGGTCAGAGCCCCACTCTGGCGGTCGGTGGGGACGAAAGTGGTGTTGTTCTCGAAGTCGGTGAGCACGGAGATCGATACCTGGTATCCGACGTCGGCCATGCCGAGCGTGCCGCACACGAGTCGCAGCTGCTGCACCGAGCGCACGCCGCCGTCCACGCCGTAGGAAACGAAACCGACCGCCTTGTTGACCCACTCGGCGAACGCGTGGTCCAGAGCGTTCTTCAGCACGCCGGGCGCCGAGCCGTTGTACTCGGGGGTGACGATGATGAACCCGTCGAAGGTCGCGAGCCGTTCGGCCCACGCGCGCGTATGGGCATTGACCGACGGACCGAACATCGGCGGCACGGCCTCGTCGAAGTGTGGAAGCGGGTGATCGCGCAGGTCGATGAGCTCGAAGTCGGCGTCGCCGCGCTGGGATGCGGTGTCGAGCACCCAGCGTGCGACCTGGTCGCCCCTGCGGTTGGGACGGGTACTGCCGAGGATGATAGCGATTCTGGTCATACCCTTCCGACGACGCAGCCGTGCGGAATGTCAGGCGGTCTCACAAAATAGGTCGGTGATTCGTCGATATCGGTGAGGCACCCGATGGACCGAAGGAGACGACAATGACCGATCCGCAGCTACCCGCGGTGATCAAGGAACGCCGTCAGCTGATCAATCTCGCCTACCGGCTGCTCGGCTCGCTGGCCGAGGCCGAGGACGTGGTGCAGGAGACCTACGCGCGCTGGTACGGGCTCTCGGAGGCGCAGCGTCAGGAGGTCGCCGCGCCCGGTGCGTGGTTCACCACGGTCGCGGGGCGCATCTGCCTGGATCTGCTCGGTTCGGCGCGGGCCCGCCGGGAAAGCTATGTGGGCGAATGGCTTCCGGAGCCGGTGCCGGGTCGGTCGACGTGGCTGGACGGGCGTGATCCGGTCGACCCCGCCGACCGGATCACCCTCGACGAGTCGATCAGTATGGCGTTCCTGGTGGTGTTGGACTCCATGACGCCGGCCGAGCGCGTCGCCTTCGTCCTGCACGATGTCTTCCGGTACTCGTTCGCGGAGATCGCCGAGGTCGTCGGCCGCACTCCCGCCGCCTGCCGCCAGTTGGCCTCGAGCGCCCGCCGCCGCATCGACACCTCCCGCAGCACGCCGGGCAGTGAACGCGCCGAAGTGGTCCGGGACTTCAAACAGGCTTGGGAGACACAGGATATCGAGGCCCTCATCGGGTTGCTGGATCCGGAGGCGACCGCGACCGCCGACGGTGGCGGCCTGGCCCTGGCCTTCCTCGAGCCGATTCGGGGCGGCGAGGCGATCGCGCACGCCTGGATGGAGATCGCCGCCCGCGGCTCGGCCATCACGCTGCTGGAGCGGACCGTGAACGGACAGCCCGGCCTGGTCGCCGAGGTCGACGGCACGGTGGTGTCGGTCTACGCGTTCGATATCGCCGACGGCCGGATCACCCGCATCTGGGTGATCCGGAACCCGGAGAAGCTGCGGCCCTGGACGGCGTAAATCGCTGCCGTGCCGGGGGTTTCGACATCAAATCGGCACCCAGCCCGGCCATGGACGCGGCCCGATGTCGCCGCGGATCGAGGCGAGTCGGCGCACAGCCTGACTGTGGTGCCGCCCATTGCCCGTCGTGCGGGCGGCCGCGATGGTCATGGCGAATTCCTGGATGTCCCGCAGCAGGTAGTAGCGGCCGCTGCGGGCGACATCCTGCCCGTAGGTCTGGCAGAACGCGACGTATTGCGGTGTGGTGAGCCACCCGAAGGACCAATAGGCCATGGCCACCGGCACCAGGTCCCACTCGGGCGGCCCGACCGTCGGCGATCCGGAATCCGGCGGTTCCGCGCAATCGTCGGCACCGGTCAGGACACCGTCGATGCCGATCGTGCCGTGAATCACGCAGCGGGACCGCCCCTCGGGCAAGCCCTTCCAACGACCCCGCAGCTCGGCGAGATGGGTGTGCAGCCATCGTCGGTCGGCGACATCGAGGGCGTACGCGGTGTCGATGCCCCGCTCGAGCCCGCCGAGCGGATCCCACTCGGCCGACCCGAGACCACTGGCCGGGATCCGGTGAACGAGTTTCAGCGTATCGGCGAGCCGAACCGGGTCGAGGTGGGACCGGGATGCGAACAGGTTGCTGTCGAATTCCATTGCTGCGAACCTCATTCGGCCTCGAGTGCGCCGCCCGATCGGGGCGTTCACATGGTGTTCGCAGCACTGCCGAATGCGGATCGTCCCCGCACCGGTCACGAATCAGCGAACATGCCCGGGCAGGATGCGAGTCACAGCCAGCCGGATTCGGTGGCCACCCGGACCGCGTCGATGCGATTGCGGGCCTGCAGCTTCGACACCGACGAGGCGAGATAGTTGCGCACCGTGCCGTAGGACAGGTGCAGGCGGGCGGCGATCTCCTTGGCGTCCGCGCCCGCCGCGTAGCCGCGCAGCACCTCGGTCTCGCGATCGGTGAGCGGGTTGTCCGGGGCGCGCAAGGTGGTGAAGGCCAGGTTCGGGTCGAGGACGGTGCCGCCCGCGGCGACGGTCCGCACCGCGTGCATGAGCTCCGGCCGGGCGCAATCCTTGAGGACGAACCCGCCCACACCGATCGCGGTGGCGCGCTTGACATGTCCCGGGCTGCTCAGCGCGGTGAGGATGAGGATGCGGCAGGTGGGTACCTGTTCGCGAAGTTCGACCGCGGCGGCCAGCCCGTCCTTGCCGGGCAGGTCGATATCGAGCAGCGCGAGGTCGGGTTGCGTGGTGATCGCCGTGGTCAGTACCGCATCGCCGCGATCCACGGCCGCCACGACATCGATATCGTCTTCCAGCGTCAGGGTCGCGATCAGCGTGTCGCGCAATAGCCGCATGTCCTCGGCGACCAGCACTTTGATCATGGGTTCTCTCCCCGTCGCAGGTCAGGCGAGGCTCCGGTTGCCTGAAACGCCCTTGGTGATATGCAATCATCGGCGTGTCGTTTTTGCCGCGGTACGGCGGGTACCTGTTCTTGCTGCTCTTCGTACTGTCGGTGTGGGCGGACGGGGCCGGTGTGGTGCCGACGATTTGCGCTGCGGCGCAGGCGGTCTTGCTGACCCTCGCGCAGCGTCGGCCCGGGAGCCGCGGGGCGGTGATGGCGGTGCAGCCGCTGCTCACCTATTTGCCCATCGTCCTGGGGCGAGCCGAAGCGAATGTGGACTGTCTGCTCGCGGCGACCGTGCTGTGGTGCTTGCCGAATCGGTTGCGATGGGTCGTTTTCCTCGCGGTCGCGGCGAGTTCCGGATTCGTGCATGTCGGTTGGCACGGTGTGTGGACGGATCACCTTTACGCCGACCTCAATACGGCGGCGATCGGTTTGGTCGCCTATAGCCTGCTGCGGTTGCCGAGCCTGGTCGATCGCCTGGAACGGACGCAGGGTGACCTCGCCGACGCGACGCTGGCTCGGGAACGGTTGGAGGTCGCGCGCCGCCTGCGTGCGGCGCTCGGCGACCAGCTGACCGGTGTCGGAGATCTGTTGCGCCGGGCACGGACCGAACTGACTGCCGATCCCCTGCGAGCTCGCACCTCAGTCGAGCAGGCGACCGCCGCGACTCGTCGGGTGATCGAGACCGTCCGCGAAACCGCCGCTGTGCACCGCGAGCTCGAGATCCGTCCCGCGGATGAGTCTCCGGTGTCACGGCTGACACCCCGGCTGACCCTGTTCGCACTGATCACGAGTCTTTTCGCGTGGACGGTGATCAAGACCCTCGAATCCGAACACGACTCCGTGGCGACGGCGGTCGGCGGTGCGGTGTTGTCGAGTCTGCTGGTGGCGCAGGTGCTTCGGCCGGCCTGGGCGAAACGGCTGCTGCCGGTTCAGGCCGCGGTAACGCTGCTGCCCCTGCCCTGGTTGGGTTCCGCATGGGGCGTCTGGCTGATGCTGCTCGCGGTGGCGGTGCTGCTGTCCGGACGCGGGATCACGGCGGTGCTCGCCACCGTCGGCCTGGTCGCGTTGCGAGCCGTCTACTCCGCACCGGACGCGCGCTGGGGTTGGATGATCCTGGCGACGGAGGCGATTCTGGTGGTATCCGGTCTGTGCCGCTTCTGGCAGCTTTCGACGCAGCTGAACGCCTCGCGAATCGCGTTGGCGGGCACCATATTGCAGGTCGAGCGGTTGCGCGTCGCCCGCGACATCCACGACCTGCTGGGCATGACGCTCTCGGTGCTGGCGCTCAAAGGGGACCTCATCGCCGCACTCGTCACCCGCGATGCCGGGCGCGCGGAGACCGAAATCGATGAGGCCCTGCGCATTATCGCCGGTGCCCACACCGAGGCGCGCGCACTGGTCGACGACACCGCCGCGCGATCGCTGCGCCGCGAACTCGAAGCCGCCCGCCAGGCCCTCACCGACGCGTGCCGAACCGTTCGGGTCGATTACGACGACGACCTCCCCGACCGAGCCGGCGCGGTGCTCGCGCCGGTGGTGCGTGAAGCGGTCACCAATGTGCTCCGCCACAGCACCCCGACCCACGTCGAAATCGCGTGCCGAAACCGAAAAGGGTTCGTGCACTTGAACATGCGCAACGACGGCGTCTCCACTTCGCCGCGCACCGGCGGCCAGGGCCTACGCAACATGCGCACCCGAGTCGTCGACGCGGGCGGCCTGTTCGAGACCGCTCTCACGGGCGGCGAGTTCTCCCTCACCGCCCAGGTGCCATGCCCCTGACCGTGCACAATGCACACCCCGGAAGGTGTGCACCGCACACCGAACCGATGGCCCGCGCACTACGAAATCGCGGTCTCGGACAAGAGGCTTGTAGTTGTTCAACAGACAACAAAGGAGCCCCTCATGCCGGTCCTACGCGTCCACAACTACCGAGTCGACGACGCCGACCTCGACACCCTCCTCACCCAACGCGCCGCCCTGATCGCCGGAATCCGCAAGGCCGTCGCCGGCCTGACCGAAACCCGCCTGGCCCGCCTCGAAGACGGCACCTATCTCGACACCTGGCGCTGGGAATCCGCCGAACAAATGCTCACGGCCCTGGGCGCATCCCAGGGCTTCCCGCTCGTGGCCACCACCATGTCGCTGACCATCGCCCCCACCGCCACCAACGCCGAGATCATCGACGAACACTAGGAGAGGGGGTCGACGATCGGGGCGATCCCTCCACTCAGGGAATGGTGAGCACGGCCTTGCCGCGCAATCGCCCGGCGGCCATGTCCTCGAGTAGCCCGGCGGCATGGGTCCAGTCGTGATGATGGCCGATCGGTACGGACAGCTCACTTGCCGCGGCCATTCCGAGCAATCGCTGGAGTTCGCGGGTGTCGTGTTCGGGGTGGCCGTCGGCGTCGAAGACGAACTGCCGCAGCGTCAATGACCCTCCGGCGCGGAGCATTTCGAAGAAGTCGAGGGTCATCGGCTGCCCGCTGGATTGTCCGAACCACAGCAGCGATCCGGCGGTGCGCAGCTTGCGTGCGGCGGCCGAGCCCAGTTGTCCACCGACCGACTCCAGCACGATGTCGACCGATCCATCCGGTATCGCGCTCATGTCGTGGACGATCTTGGCTCCGGCTGCCTCGATATGGTCGGTCGGCAGTTCCGGCTGCGCCATCGCGATCACCGTGGCACCCTCGGCAACGGCGAGCCGGACGATGAATTGCCCTACGCCGCCGCCCATTCCGGTCGCCAATACGGTGGTGCCCGCGAGCGGCCCGGCCAACTCGAGCAATCGCACGGCGACCAGGCCGGGCAACGGCACCGCTGCGGCGACGGCCAGCGGCAGCTCGGCCGGTACTCGGGCGAGCCGGTCCACGGGTACCGCGACGAATTCGGCCGCCGCACCGCCCGATGGCAAATGGAACGCGACCGCAGTGCCCACCTCCGGTGCGCCATCACCATCGGCTGCCGCCACCACACCGGCACCGTCGAGCCCCGGTCGGAACCCCGAAACGCCCCGTCGCAGATAGAGGTAGTCCGCACGATTCAAACCGAACTCGTGAACCCGAACGAGCGCCTCTCCCGCTCGCGGCACCGGGGTGTCGACCTCCTCGATGCTCGTCCACCCACCGTGGCCGACCGCCGAAACCAGTGCGCGCATAACCAATCTCCTCAAAACGGTAGTATCACTACCGGATTACTGTAGGCGCTAAACGGTAGTAGTGCTACCACTTTGGAACTTGGAGGCGACATGGCGGAGGCCGCGCGTGCCCCACGCAAGGATCAATTGCAGAACCGCCGAAGGCTGCTCGACACCGCTCGCGCGGTGTTCGCGGAGCAGGGTGCGGGCGTCGGCATCGACGCCGTGGCCCGCAGGGCCGGAGTGGGAACCACGACCTTCTATCGCCACTTCCCGACCAAGGATGCGCTCGTCGCCAGCCTGCTCGCCGAACTCACCGGCGGCGCACGCGAAGTCGCGGCCCGGGCGGCAGCGACAGCGGATGCCTGGCAGGCATTCACCCTCGTGTTCACCGAAGGCTGCGTGCTCGATCCGGCCGACCTGCGCCTGTTCGACATCCTCTGCCGCACCAGCCCCGCCGCCGCCGAGCTGGGATATCGAGCCACCGCGGACCTCATCGCGCCCGTCGTCGAACGAGCTCAGCGCGCGGGTGCGCTGCGCGGCGATGTGAGCACCGACGATGTGGCCGCGTTCATGCGAATGGCAGACTCCGCGCACTCCCCCGAACAACGCCGCCTCGCCCACGCGGTCATGCTGGCCGGGCTTGCGTGTTGACGGCGTATGGCCCTTCGATCAGGACCAGAGCACGCGCGTCAGCGTCTCGGCGACACAGGCGGGCTTCACCGCGCCCTCGATCTCGACGGTCTGGGTGATCGTCAACTCGGTCCAACCGTCCGCCAATTCCCTTATGCCGTCCAGCTTTCCGATGGCGCGTAAGCGCGAACCCACTGGAACCGGCGCGGGAAAGCGCACCTTGTTCAGCCCGTAGTTGACCGCCATTGCCGCCCCGGACAACTCGAACTGATCCCACGAGAAATGGGCCAGCAGCGAAAGCGTCAGGTACCCATGCGCGATCGTCGCCCCGAACGGCCCCTTCGCCGCGCGCACCGGATCGACATGTATCCACTGCCGATCCTCACTGGCCCCGGCGAACTCGTCGATCCGCCCCTGCTCAACGGTCAGCCACCCACTCGGCCCCAACTCCTGCCCGACATGGGCCTTCAGTTCATCAAGGCTGTGGAAGACCTGCACGGCATCTCTCCGTATTCGTTTGTCTTGGACGGCTGGGTACGCACCATGATTGCAGGAGATCGGGAACTGTGGGGTGTCGGTGGACAGCGATACGGTGGCGGTATGTGGACGAATCGCGGGGCATACGGTGGCTGATCGGCGGGCTGGGGAGAAGGCGCCACCGACCGAACACACGATCCGTGGCGAGGACTGGTACGGCCGGGAATTGGTGGACGAAACCTTCTCCCGGGTCGAGTTTCTCGATGTCGACATGAGCGAGATCACCACGCGGCGAACCGTTTTCACCGAATGCTCCTTCCGAAACGTGAGCTTCGCCCAAGCCACCCACTCCAGCGTCGGATTCCTGAACTGCACGTTCACCGCATGCCGGTTCTTCGAAACCGAGTTCACGATGTGCAAACTCACCGGCAGCATGTTCGACCGCTGCACCTTCACCCTGCTGAAAGCGGTAGGCGGAGACTGGTCTTTCGTCGGCCTCCCCGGAGCCGACCTGCGCGGCACCACCTTCACCGACCTCCGCATGCGAGAAATCGACCTCACCTACGCCCGCTGCCAAAAAGCCACCTTCCACACCGTCGACCTCTCCGGCGCCTGGCTCACCAAGGCCGACTTCACCGCAGCCGACCTACGCGGCAGCGACCTCACCTCCCTCGACCCCCTGAACACCACCATCACCGCCGCCCTCATCGACCCAGCCCAAGCCATCACCCTCGCCACCGCCCTCGGCGTCAAGGTGCTACCTACTTGAAACTGTCTCGCGCCTCGATCGAACACCTTGTCATCCCTGAGGTGTGTTCTCATGGCCAGGATCGGACACGCCGTGCCGGGTGGCGGCAACGTGTTCATTCGGTGACGGCGTCGACCACCTGGTAGTCATACTGTCCAGGCTCTTTTGGTGTGTTCTCGCCGAACAATCGCTCTACCGTCATCGAACTA
Organism: Nocardia sp. CDC153; assembly: GCF_035818515.1. Taxonomy (NCBI): domain Bacteria; kingdom Bacillati; phylum Actinomycetota; class Actinomycetes; order Mycobacteriales; family Nocardiaceae; genus Nocardia; species Nocardia sp. CDC153. The sequence goes on from NZ_JAYKYU010000004.1 coordinate 642,235, forward strand.
TCGAAATGAGGTAGCTGGATTGCTGTGTGCCACACGATCGACCGGGAAGACGTTGTCGCGCTGGAGTTTCGGTGCGATCGCCGCGCTAGCGGTGACCTCCTGCGCGAGTTCGCACTCCACCACTCCCGCCACCGCGGGAACGCTTGATGCCGGGTTCGGTTCCGGCGGTAAGGTCTCCACCGATCTCGGATCGAGCGCCGACCATGCCCGCGCGGTCGCGGTGCAGTCCGATGGCAAGATTGTCGTCGCGGGCTCGGCCCAGGATCCCGCCCAGGGCGACAATTTCGCGATCGTTCGCTATACGGCCGACGGCCAACTCGACGCCGGATTCGGCGACCACGGCAAGGTCTCCACCGATTTCGGCGGTAAGGCCGATGTGGCCAACGCGGTGGCGATCGAATCCGACGGCAAGATCATCGTCGCGGGCACCAGCCACGGCACCGCCACCGGCGACAACATCGCCCTGGCCCGCTACACCGCCGACGGCAAGCCCGACACCGGATTCGGTGATGGCGGCAAGGTCTCGACCGACCTGGGCACCCAGGCGGATCACGCCAACGCCGTCGCGGTGCAATCCGACGGCAAGATCGTCGTCGCAGGCTCCACCCATGATCCAGATCCCGCCCAGGGCGACGACTTCGTGGTGGTGCGCTACGCATCGGATGGCAAGCCCGACACCGGGTTCGGCCGCAATGGCGTGGTCTCCACTGATTTCGGCGGTAAGGCCGATGTCGCCAACGCGGTCGCGATCCAAACCGACGGCAAGATCGTCGCGGCGGGCACCAGCCACGGCACCACCACGGGCGACAATATCGCCCTGGCCCGCTACACCGCCGACGGCATGCTCGACGCCGGTTTCGGTGATGGCGGCAAGGTCTCGACCGACCTGGGCACCCAGGCCGATCACGCCAACGCCGTCGCGCTCACCTCCGAGGGCCGGATCGTGATCGCGGGCTCCACCCACGATCCCGCCCAGGGCGACAACTTCGTACTGGTGCGCTACACCGCCGACGGCAAGCAGGACACGGGATTCGGCGACGGCGGCAAGGCGACGACCGATTTCGGCGGCAAGGCCGACGTCGCCTACGGGCTGGCGATCGCCCCGGACGGCAAGCTGGTCGCCGCCGGAACCAGCACCGGCACCGCCACTGGCGACAACATCGCGCTGGCCCGCTACAGCGCGGACGGCAAGCCGGACAACGGTTTCGGTGACGGCGGCAAGATATCCACCGATCTGGGCACCAAAGCCGATCACGGCAGCGCCGTGGCCCTCCAGTCCGACGGCAAGATCCTCGTGGCCGGCAGCACCGCAGACCCCCAGCAGGGCGACAACTTCGTGGTAGTCCGCTACAACGCCTGACCATCCCGTCGGCACGGCAGGCGGCACCTCATCGCCGCCTGCCGTGCTGGCGGCCGCCGTGACATCGGTAGGCCTTATCGTGGGTTCCGGTGGTGCTGGGTGAGCGGAGGGCGGAGCTGTGGGTAAGAATCGGCGGCATCGGGCCGCAGCTCAGCGGGCGCGGCTCGCTGGCGGGGGCGAGGTATTGGGGCTGGTTGAGGGGGCGACGGCGGAGCAGGTTGGTGCCGCGGTTCTCGAGGCCGCGCTTCAGTCCATTCAGAGTGCCCGTGCGGCACAGTATTTTGCGGGGATTTTGACGGGTGGCGGGGCGTTTACGCCGGAACTCGAGCGGGGTGCGGACTGGGCGGCTCGACATCTGATCGTGGAGGCCGGTAGGCGGGGATGGTTGCCGGGGGATGTGTATCAGGCTGCGGTTCGGCGGGTTGATGAATTCGCTGTGGGGTATCTGGTCGATACTCTGGCCGCGTATGTTCGGGAGTTTGCTCCCGAGTCGGTTGATCCGATCTGGCTGGCACAGCTGGAGGAGATGGGTGCCACGGTGTGGTGGTCGGCGGATGAGCCGCATCTGGGGCAGTGGGCTCGCAAGCAGTTGCTGATTCCGGTCGAGGCCATGACCACCGTGATCGAAGCGCTTGCGTTGTTGAGCAACTTTCCGCAGTTGGCGGTCATTCGGCCGTTGCCGGGGACCGCGCGACCGGCGTCCGGGGCGCGGCACGCCATTGATGAGAAGGTGTTGGGGCGGGTTCGGGGGTTGCTGGCGAAGGCGGAGTCGACGGACTTTCCGGATGAGGCGGAGACGCTTTCGGCGAAGGCTCAGGAACTCATGACCAAGTACGCGATCGATCGGGTGCTCGTCGAGGCGGATACCAGTGCGCCGGAGCTGCCGGGTGCGCGCCGAATCTGGTTGGAGACACCGTATTTGGATGCGAAGGCGCTCTTGGTCGATGCGGTCGCCAAGGCGAACCGGTGCCGCGCGATTTTCTCCTCCGCGTGGGGGTTCGTCGCCATTGTCGGCGATGAGGACGAACTCGATGTCGTCGAATTGTTGGTCACCTCGCTGCTGGTCCAGGCGACCAGGGCGATGATCGCCCACGGCAATGAGAGCGGCCGCGACAATCACGCCCGCAGTCGCACGTTCCGCAAATCGTTCCTGGTTTCCTACGCCACTCGCATCGGTGAGCGACTGACCCGTGCGAACGAGGAGACGATCGCGAAATCCGCTGCGCCCGAACGGCTGTTGCCGGTTCTGGCTTCGTATCAGGTGGCAATCGACAAGGCCTTCGACACTCTGTTCCCGACTGCCAGAAGGTCGCGCGTGTCGGTGGGCAGTGCGGAGGGGTGGCACGCGGGACGCGAGGCCGCGGACCGTGCGCAACTGGCGGCCCGCCGGCCGATCCGGAAGTAGCGCGCGGTCAGCTCGTTCGGAAGATGTGGTCGCGCAGGCCTGCCGCCGGGCGGTAGCCGCGCTGTTTCGCGACGCGCGTGGCCAAGGGCAGCAGCAGCCGTCGCTGCACAGGCACCGGGATGGATGCGGCGTAGGTGACCGAACCCGGGGTGCCGAGCATCATCAGTAGGTGGAGCAGGCGAAGCTCCTGCTGGCCGTTGGTTTGTCGATCGCGGATCGCCTGGCCGAGCGTGCGTCCGAAGGCCAGGAGCCAGACCGGTCCGGGCGTGTAGAGCGTGCGCAGGACGATTGGTTGGTCGGAGTCGTTGTAGGGATCGACGTGTGGGGTGTCGGCCGGAATGGTCAGCACCTCGCCGGGCTCGAGGATTCCGGAGCGACGACCCCGGCGGAAGCGAGCTCGAGCACCCTCGAGGAGCAGACAGTACTGGGTTGTCCCGAGATGGATGTGCGCCGGTCCCTTTCCGGTCCCGGGCGGCAGCACCCGAGTGACGCCCAGGTACTGCCGACCCTCGACGAAGAACCAGGGATGGATCTCGATCCGCGCGCCATCAGCGCCCGAGTAGATCTCGAAGATCGGTAGATCCAACGGGAAATCGGGCACGCTAGTCATGGCGCTCCGGCGCGGGATCGATCTCGGGTGCCGGAACATCGACCCGGCGAGGATGTCGAATGGTCTTGTGGGGGAAGCGGTTCCGAACATGCGCTTCGGCCGACGACCCACCGTCCACGTACACGTACTCCGGCTTACGCGCCAACGGCTGCACCACGTCGCGGGCGTGCGCCTCCGGGTCGGCGAGGTAACCGCCGAGCACATCACTGCCCGCCGGGCACACCGCGACGCAATACCCCGCCCGGAACTGCGGTTCGAACGACAGGCTCTGCCACACCGCGAGGGTCTCGCTCGGCGTCACGCGCCGCCGATAGTCCGCCGCGTCGGCGCTGTCCACGACCTCCTCGACCCACCCCGCGAAGTTCGACAGCTCGTGATGATTGTTGTGGGTGTAACAGGCATCGAAGTCGAATCCGCCGTCGGCGTGAATCGCCCCGACCGGACAGGTGGTCACACACAGCCCGCAGTCGATGCAGGGATTCGAAGCGACCGGGCTCGAATACCGCGACACCGCCCGGTCGATCAGGATTGTGCCCAGCACTATGAACGTCCCGAAGCGCGGATGAATCACATTGCGGTGCAATCCCATCTGACCCAGCCCGGCGGCCACCGCCACCAGCTTGTGCGAAACCACCCAGCTGCGATTCGGGAACCGGTGAATCTCGGCGGGAAATCCGGCCGCCGGATACAACGCCCGCACCCCGTGCTGCTGCAACGTCAGGCAGATGCGCCGCGCCGCCTCGTGCCCGAGTTCCTGCGTGGTAGCGACATCGCGGTTCGCCGCACTCGTCGACCGACTGCGCAGGTTGTCGCGACTGGTCCGCAGACAGAAGCCGATCAGGGCGCGGGTGCCGGGCAACGCCTCGAGCACATAATCGCGTTCGCCTTCGAGCCCGGGCGCGTTCAGATCGACGAATCCGACATCGTCGATCCCCTCGGACAGGCAGAGCTCACGCAGCCAGTCGGCATCGAGTTCCGCCGGCTCGGCAGGCGCATCGGCCCGGGCACGCACCTTTCGCACCGTCGGATGCGCCTCCACTCCCCCGCTGCGATCCACCGGCACATGCAAGGAATTCCACAGCCGCCCAGCGTCGTTCATTTCGACTCCGGTGCCGCGTCGATGCCGTCGGGCGGCATGATCCCGGTGTCGACGTATCGCACCGTCTTGGCCTTGTACCGCTTGCGCACATGCCTTTCCGCATTGGATCCGGCGCTCACATAGACGTTCTCCGGCTTGCGTTGCAGCGGCCGCAGCACCTGCTGCAGGTGACCGACCCGATCGTCGAGGTACGGCCCGATCACCTCCTCACCGGCCGGGCACACCGCCACGCAATACCCCGACCGATACTGACGCCGCGACTGCATGGTGGTCTCGCGAGCGGTCATTCGCCCGTTGTAGTCCTGCGCGTCGGCGCTGTCGGCCATGGTCTCGGCCCAGTCGGCGAAGTTGTTCACGAACTGGTTGTAGGTGTGGGTGTAGCAGGAGTTGAAGTCGAAACTGCCGTCATTGTGGATCGCCCCCACCGGGCAGGCCGCCACGCACAGATAGCAGCCCAGGCATGGGTTCCAGTCCAGCGGTTGCGAATACGGCGCGATCACCGCCTCGGTCAAGACGGTGCCCAGCCCGATGAAGCTCCCGAACCGCGGATGAATCACGCACCGATGGATCCCCATATGCCCCAATCCGGCCGCCACCGCGACCGGCTTGTGCGACACCGTCCACCCTCGACTCGGCAACCGATGCGACTCCACCGGAAACGTCACCGACGGATACAGCGTCCGAAACCCCCGGTCCTGCAGCGCGATACTGATCCGGTGGCCGATCTGATCGAGAACCGGTATGGCCGTATCGATCTCGGTATTGACATTGCTGGCCGCGCGGCTGACGAAATTCGCCCGCGTGACCCGGACGCACACCGCGATCAACGACCGTGTACTCGGAAGCGCCTCCCGCACATACTCGACTTCCCCTTCGAGCCCCGGCGTCTCCAACGCCGCGAACCCCACATCATCGGCTCCCGCCGCGAGACACAACTCCCGCAGCTCCGCCGCATCCAGAATCCCGGTCATGTCGGTACCTCCCAAGACATAGACCTCGCGCACCGCCGAAACTCATCGGTGATCCACGTCATACGATAAACGCGTTGTCCGACAAGGCCTTCGCGTCACCTCATGAGCGCTGGTCGGCGCGATATCTGCCCGGGGTCGTGCCGATGAGGTTGGTGAAGGCGGCAATGAAGTGGCTGGGGTTGGACCAGCCGCAGGCATGAGCCGTGCAGGTGGTGTCGTGGCCCTCCGCGAGGAGGATGAGGGCGCGGTACACGCGGAGCTGGGTTCGCCACTCGTAATAGGTCATTCCGAGTTCGGACTGGAACAGGCGGCTCAGGGTGCGAGCGCTGGCACCGATCGCGCGGCCGAGGTCCGGCAGCGAGGTGTTGTCGGCGGGGTTGTCGTAAAGGCGGACGGCGATGGCGCGCAGGCGATCATCGTGGGGTTCCGGGAGATGCAGCCGCTGCTCGGGTGATTCGTGCAGCTCGTCGAGCAGGATGCGGCGTAACCGCGCCTGCGCCGCACGGTCGTACTTGCGGGCGGAGTCGTCGTAATTGCCCGGCCCGGTCAGCACCAACAGCAGTTCGCGTGCGAGGTTGGAGACCTCGAACACCGCCGGACGCGGCGGGGCGAGCCGGGCCTGTCCGGGTGGCAGGAACAGGATCCGCATGTCCGTCTCACCGTGTGCCCGGTGGTAGTGCGCGAATCCGGCTGGCGTCCAAGCGATTCGATTGGCAGGCACGATCGAGGTCCCGGTCTCGGTGTGTACCGAGAGCACCCCGCGGGCCGCGTACACCAGATGTCCGCGCGTATGCGAGTGTCCCGAGCTCGTGCCCCCGGAAGGCCACAGATGCGCCCCACCCGACGACCAGAGCCGCGAGGTCGGACCGGTCGCGGGGTTTTGGCGGCGAACGGGCATAGGTTGGCATTCTATCGGTAGCTCGCCACCCCGCCAGCCGTCCAAACTCGAGGCATGAGCGAACACAGGAGCAGGACAATGCGAGCCGCCGTGTGTGTCGCGGCGGGCGGCCCGGAGGTACTCGAGATTCGGGAGCTGCCCGTCCCACGGGTGCGGGAGGGTTGGAGCCTGGTCCAGGTGCACGGCACCGGTCTCAACCGATCGGAATTGCGTACCCGCCAGGGACATTCGCCGACCGTGCGATTCCCGCGTGTGCTCGGCATCGAATGCGTGGGCACCGTCGCCGCCTCGACCGATCCCCGCCTGCCGGAGGGCACGACCGTCGCCGCGGTCATGGGTGAGATGGGCCGCCAATTCGATGGCGGCTACGCCGAATACGCCCTGCTGCCGAACTCGCTGCTGATGCCGCTCGACACCACCCTGCCCTGGGATGTGCTGGCCGCCCTGCCCGAAACCTACCTGACCGCGCAGGGCGCTCTGGACGCGCTGGGCATCACCCCGGGCGACCGCGGCCGACTCCTCATCCGAGGCGGCACGTCCTCGGTCGGCATGGCCGCGATCTCGATCGCCTCCGGCTACAGCCTCGATACCGCGGCCACCACCCGGCAGCAGGTCAAGACCGCCGCCCTGACCGTCGCCGGGGTCGACCACGCGATCCTCGACACCGGCGGCTCGCTCGCGGACCAGATCCACGAATTCTGGCCCGAGGGACCGGATTACATCCTCGATCTGGTCGGCGCGAACACCGCCGCGGACTCGCTCCAACTGGTCCGCCGCGGCGGCACCGTCTGCGTCTCGGGCTCCCTGAGCGGCTGGCTGATCCCGAACTTCGAACCCATCGCCCTGATCCCGCCCGGCACGAAACTCACCGCCTTCCACAGCGACACCTACAAGGGCGCGACAACCCTGCTGCAGCGCGTCGTCCACGAGGTCGAGTCCGGCACCTACCGCCCGAACGTGGACCGCGTCTTCGCCCTCGACGACATTGTCGCCGCACACCGGTATATGGAGGACAACCGCGCCACCGGCAAACTCGTCATGCTGCCGTAGTCGAGGCGGTGGCTCGGCCGCCTACTTTCCGACACCCCAGGTATATACCTGCTTGTTCGTCGGGGAGGTGGCTTGGAACAAGGTGAAGGTGACGTTCACCGCGGGAACGACGCTCATTTCGCAGGCGAACATCTTCTGCCCGGTGGGATCGACCGGGGTCGCCACATCGGAGATCCTGATGTCGAGATTCGCGCCCGTGCGGTTGATCCGGCCGTGCACCGACCCCGAGGGCTCCGACGCCGCGCCGATCGGATACGCGACCTCGTACCAGGTCCCCGGCTTGCCGGACTGTGCCGGGAACTCGTAGCCGACCACCCAGAACTTCAGGTCGGTGATCGTCAGCAGGTTCCCGCGCTGCACCGCGTTCTGCAGCGATTGCTGATTGCGTTCGCTCACGTAAAAGCCCATGTGCAGCGGCGCGGTGGCTTCGCCGTCCCAATCCAGGTTTTCGATGAGCCCGCAGGTGTGCATCGTCTTGGTGGCCGGATTCAGGGCTTTCCCGATACCGGGATAGTTCGGAACTCCGGTAAAGGTGGCCGGTGTGGAGACATCCGGCGACAGCGTCGTCGTATCGGCTATCAGACCGATCAGATAACCGCTGGTCTGAGGACGCGGATGCTTATCGGGGGCGGCCGCATATTTCCAGTCGAGGTGGTAATCGTACATTGCGCTCATTGTCCGCGCGATGGTGATCGAATATTGGAAAACCGTTGTGCGGCAGCGTGATCGCTACTCATTGCGCAATGACCGGTTGGTTCGTTGCGCATCACCGAGTGGCGATCCCGCGCCCCGGTTACTACGGTGGGGCGGGCAATCGGGAAGCCCAATCGATGGGGGTGAGCATGCCGGTATCGGCGTTCGACCAGGTGGCAGTCACGACGGAGGCCGTTCCACGGCGGCGTTCGATACCACCCGCGGTGACGTGGGTCGTGGCGATCCTGGGAGCGCTGGCCGGGTGGTACTACCTCGGGCAGGTGGCCGCCGCACCGCGCATGATGATGCACCTGGTCGACCTGGGCGCGTATCAGGTCGCGGGAGACCGTGTGGTGCACGGGGTGTCGGTCTACGACAGCCCGCTGCGCGGCCACACACGCGGTGTTTTCGAATTCGTCTACACCCCGTTCGCGGCGATCATGTTCGTGCCCTTGGCCTTCCTGCACGGGACGGTCTTCACCTGGGTGGGCGGGCTCACCAACTTCGCACTGCTCACCGGTTCGGTCTGGGCGGCACTGCTGGTGCTGCGCTACCGCTGGGACCGGCACACGCTCATCGTCGGTCCCGCGGCGGCCGCGATCCTGCTGCTGTGCGAGCCGATTCGCGAAACCGTGGGCTTCGGTCAGATCAATATCCTGCTGCTTCTGCTGGTCCTCGCCGATATGGCGCTGCCCGATTCGTCCCGGTGGAAGGGCGCGCTCACCGGTATCGCGGCCGGAATCAAGCTGACCCCCATCTTTTTCGTGGCCTATCTGCTGGTCACCCGTCGATTCCGGGCCGCCGCCACCGCGATCGGCGCGCTCGTCGTCACCATGGTCGTGGGTCTGGCCGTCCTGCCCAAGGATTCGCTGACCTTCTGGAGCGGCGCGTTCGCCGACCCGGCCCGCGTGGGCGTGCCCGAGAACCCGCAGAACGAGTCACTGCGCGGCATGATCGCGCGCTCCCTGGGCGCGGCGTTCGGACCGCAGCTGCTGTGGCTGGCGGCCGCCGTGGCGATCGCCGTGGTCTGCCTGCTGCTGGCCCGCCGGTTGTCGATGACCGGTCGCGAGCTCCCCGCCGTCACCCTGGTCGGCCTGACCAGTACGGTCGTGTCCCCGTACAGCTGGATCCACCACTGGGTGTGGCTGGCCCCGCTGCTGATCTATCTGACCCACCTGGCTGTCCGGCATCCCAGTCTGCCGACCGTCGCGGTCCTGCTCGTCACCTTTGTGATTACCTCCGGTGGCGTGATGGACCTGGTCCACCTGCATTACGGCAGCATCTTCGACATCCCGAGCCACGGGCCGTTCGCGCTGCTCGACCACAATGCCTACATCTGGCTGACCCTCGCGCTGTTCGCGGCGACGGCACTGTGGCTGCGGAGTATGCGGCCTGTCGAAGAACGCGCCGGGTCATAATGTTCGTCATGGTGTCGCCTGACGGATTCCCGACCGCGGAATCGCTCCCATCGCCCGGCGAGGCATCCTTGCCGTCCAGCGCGACGGGGAGTTTCCGCTTTTGGTTCGCCACCGAGCGTTGGGAGTGGTCGCCGGAGCTGTACCAGATGCACGGCTATCAGCCCGGCGAGATCGAACCCACCACCGAACTGCTGCTCGCGCACAAGCATCCCGACGACCGCGAGCATGTCGCGGACACCATCAACCGTTCGATACAGGAGGGCAACCCCTTCTCGAGTCGCCACCGGTTCATCGACGCGCACGGCGTCGAGCACCACGTCATGGTGGTGGCGGACCGCATTCTCGACAGTGACGGGAATCCGGTGGGAACCGCGGGTTTCTATATCGACCTCTCCGAGGTCGAACGCATGGCGCTGGATCAGAAGCTGCCCGAGGTCATCGAGGCCCGCGCGGTGATCGAACAGGCCAAGTCCATTCTCATGCGCATGTACCGCATCAGCGCCGATCAGGCCTTCAAGATCCTGGTCTGGCGCTCGCAGGAGACGAATGTCAAGCTGCGCGTGCTGGCCGCCCAGCTCATTGCCGAACTGGCCGATGTTCCGCCGCCGTCCCCGGCGATCGTGGCGGCCTTCGACCACATCCTGCTGACCCTGCACCTCCGCGTCCCCGAGGAGTGATCCCGGATCGGGCCGCACCCTTGGGTTCCTCGCCCATGCTGGCTATAGTTGACTCATGTCAGCTAGTGCTACGCGGGATGGTTCGGGAGTACTGGAGGGACCGGTTCGGTCGACTCTGGCCGTCGAACACCTGATGGACATCGACCTGAAATTCCAAGAGACACAAATATTCCCGACCCCCGCCGCGTTCCGGCTGATCGCCGTCGCGGGGACGGGAACCTTCGAGGGGCCGCGCCTGCGCGGCACCATCCGGCCCGGCGGCGGCGATTGGCTGACCATGGGCAAGGATCTGATCTGCCGACTCGACATCCGCGCGACCCTGCGCACCGACGACGCGGAATACATCTACCTGACCTCGGGCGGTCGCGTCGCACTCGCGGATTCGGCTGCGATGCAACGCTATCTGGCCGGGGAGACCCTGCGCGCCGCGGACATGCACGCGCGCACGCTGCCGGTCTTCGAAACCGGCGCCGAACGCTACGCGTGGCTCAATCGCACCGTGAACGTCGGATTCGCCGAGCTGTCCCTCACCCACATCACCTACCGCGTCTACACCATCGAATAGCGCTCCGGCGGAACGGATTTCCCATGCCCACCACACTCGATTTGGCCGCCACCTTCGACACCTACGCCAAGGCGTGGTCCGCCCACGACCCCGATGCCATCATCGCCCTGCACTCCCTCGACACTCAATTCTGGCTGCACTCCGGAGCGCAGCCGGTCCAGGGCCGCCCGGCCGTGCGGGAGGCCTTCGCCGAAATGTTCCGGCAGTGGCCGGGATTCGGCTTCGAGGTCTATCGACTGCTGCTCGGTGAGCAGCACTGGGTCCTGGACTGGGCCCTGACCGCCGAGCCGACCGGCTCGGACGGACAACCGCATCCGATCCGCTTCGACTGCGTGGACATCGTGACCGTGGACGCGGACGGACTCGTGGTTCGCAAGGACACCTTTGTCGACGCCGCGCAGGTCCGGGCGTCGCTGTCCGCGCTCGCCTGAGCGGTTCACGCGCCGATCGCAGCCGCCATGATGGGCCAGAATTCGTGCAGATCGTCCTGCCAGTACCCCCAGGAGTGGGTCCCCTCGTGCGGTCGATAGGTCGCGGGAATGCCCAGTCCGGCCAATCGCGCTGCCAGGCGCAACGTGCACTGACCGGTCGCGGCCTCGATCGCGCCGCCCTCGACGATCTGATTCTGTAGGACATCGGCGCTGCCCGCCTCGGCGAGATTGTCGTGGCGGCCGGGCAGTCCGTTCCCGCTCGACAGGTAAATGGTGTGGCCGCGCAGGAGTTCGGCGTGCAGGTAGGGATCGTTGTCGGTCCACGCGGAATCGCCGATCGGGCCCCACATATTGTCGGTATTCCCACCGCCGTGCACGTGGGTGGTGAGATAGACGTAAGACCGGCCGAGGGGCGTGCTGGTCTCCGGGCAGCTGCTGAACGCGCCCACCGCCTCGTACAGGTCGGGAGCCGCCTCGGTGAGTGCCAACGCCGATGTCCCCGACATCGACAGTCCGACAAGGGCATTGCGTCCCGACGGGTGTAGTACGGCGTCGATGATCGGGGGCAGTTCGGAGGTCAGGAACGTCTTCCACCTATTGCGCCCGAGAACAGGGTCGTCGTGCTGCCAGTCGGTGTAATAGGTCGACCCGCCGCCGTGTGGAATGACGATATTGATCCCCGTACCGGGCGCGAAGGCGAGCAGATCTGTCTTTGTCTGCCAGACGGTTTCCTCATCGTCGAGTGTCGCGCCGAACAAGAGGTACGCGGTCGGTCGTCCGACGCTGCCGCCATCGGGAATGAGAACATCCTGCGGAATGACTCGATCCATGGCGGCCGAGTAGACATAGACCGTCAGTTGATGATCACTGACCCACTCGATTCGATCGACATGTGCGGTCTCGGCGTGCGCCGTCGGAATCATGATGGGAGTCAACGAGATCAGGGCCGCGGCCAAGGCTGTGCGCAGTACATTCCGGACTTTTGGCACCACCAATAGATGGTAGTCCTGTTGACAGCAGCTCAGGCGCCGATTGCGGCGGTGGCCAGCTGTCGCCCGGTCAGGTGCGTTCGACCACGGTGTTGCGCAGGGTACCGATGCCCGCGATCTCGACTTCGACCAGATCGCCGGGCACCAGCGGGCCCACGCCCGCCGGGCTGCCGGTGAGCAGGATGTCACCGGGTTGCAGGGTGATCCAGCGGGTCACATAGGCCAGCAGGCGGTCGACCCCGAAGACCATGTCCGCGGTCGATTCCGACTGCACGACACGGCCTCCCACCCTCGTCGTGAGGTGGATGTCGGACGGGTCGGCGAGCTCGGTTTCGATCCACGGGCCGAGCGGGCAGAAGGTATCGGAGCTCTTGGCCCGCGCCCACTGCCCGTCATCGCGCCAGTCATGGGCGGTGACGTCATTGGCGCAGGTGTACCCGAGGACGTACTCCCCTGCCCGCTCGACCGGCACCCGCCGGGCGGTGCGGCCGATGACCACGGCCAGCTCGCCCTCGTACTCGAGCCGCCGCAGTTCGCTGGGCCGCCGGATCGATGTGTCGGGGCCGGTGATCGCGTTGGGAGACTTGAGAAACAGCGACGGCCGGGTCGGGCGGGCCCGGCCTTGTGCGGCCAGGTGTCCGGCGTAATTGCTGCCCGCGCACACGATGGTGCGTGGCTCGCACGGGGCGAGCAGTTCCACCTCCGCCAGGGGTGCTACGTGCGCGCCGGGTTCGGTTTTGCCCCAGGGTAATTCGTGCACCGCGTCCCCGACCAGGACTCCGCGGCCGACCCGGCCCTTCACCGCGTATCGAACGATCCGCATCCTTTATCCGTTCTCCGCCAAGGCTTCCCGCACCAGCTCCAACGGATGCCAGGCCGTTCGACCGGCCCCGTGGAAGATCTGCTGCCGACACGAGACCCCCGTCGCCGCCACGATCGTATCGGCCGGTTCGGCGGCCAAGGCCGGGAACAGGCGATCCTCGCCGACCGCGAGAGACATCTCGTAGTGCTCGGATTCGAAACCGAACGATCCGGCCATGCCACAGCATCCGGAGTCGATCTCCTCGACCACCGCACCCGGAATGCGGCGCAGCAGCGCCATGGTGGCGGCCGTGCCGACCTCGGCCTTCTGGTGGCAGTGGCCGTGGAAGACGATCCGCTGCCCGGCGAATCGGGAATCCGCCCGCAGCCGTAGCCTTCCGGCGTCGATGGCCTCGACGAGCAGCTCCTCGACCTGCCGGACCCGATCGGCCACCGTGTGCACCGCGTGGGTGTAGGGCGCGAGCGCCTTGTACTCGTCGCGCAGCATGAAGACGCACGACGGTTCGCAGCCGACGATCGGCGAATCGGGGACCGTCGTGTGGGTCAGCGAATCGACCAGTGCCGCGGCCTTTTTCTTCGCATCGTCGAGCAGCCCCTTGGACATGCTGGACCGTCCGCAGCAACCCCCGGCGGCGAGCTCGACCTGCCATCCCGCGCGCTCCAGCAGTTCGATGCCCGCCCGACCGATATGCGGTTCGGTGAATGTGGTGAACGAATCGGCCAGCCAGTTCACCGTCCCCAGCGGCGCGGGGGCACCGACCATGTCGCGCCGACCGAACCAGCGAATCAGGTTGGCCCGCTGGAAGGTTGGCAGAGGTCGGGGTGCCGCGATGCCGAGTGTCCGGTCCAGGAGTCGACGCAGCAGCCAGATCCGGCCGGGCACATTCGACAGCGGTGCGGTCGCCGAGCCGATCCGGTTCAGGGCCCGAATCGACCCGAAAAGCCGTGAGCGCAAGGGTGTTCCGTGGATTTCATGGTGATGCGCGAGCGTCTCGGCCTTCAATGACGCCATGTCCACGCTCATCGGGCATTCGCTCTTGCACGCCTTGCACATCAGGCACAGGTCGAGGATCTCGTGCAGCCGCTCATCGCCGAGCGCCACGTGTGGATCGGGTTCGGACAGGGCCTTGACCAGGGCGTTGGCTCGTCCACGGGTGGCGTCCTCCTCGTTCTTGGTGGCGATGTAGGACGGGCACATCACTCCGGGTCCGGCCTTGCGGCACAGCCCGATATTCATGCATCGATCCGCCGCGCCGCGCATCCCGCCGACGACCTCGAACGCCAGCTTGGTGGTCAGCGGCGGCGCGGGTGGCAGGGCATCCCGGTCGCGCAGGTTCTCGGTCATGGGCGGGGCGTCCACGATCTTGCCCGGGTTCATGATGCCGAGCGGATCGAAGAGCCGCTTGACCTTCCGCATGGCCTCATACAGCTCGTCGCCGAAGATCTCCCGATTGAACTCGCTGCGCGCCAGCCCGTCGCCGTGCTCGCTGGAGTTCACCCCGCCGTATTCGGCGACCAGATCCTTGACCGCCTCGGCCACCGTACGCATGTTCTCGACCTGCTGCGGATCGGTCAGATCCACGAACGGCCGAATATGCAGGCAGCCCACCGAGCAGTGGCCGTAGAAGCCGGCCTCCATGTGGTGTTCGTCGAGAATCCTCGCGAGCCGCTTGGTGTATTCGGCCAGATGGATCGGGTCGACCGCGGTGTCCTCGATGAAGGCCAGCGGGCGGCGGGTGCCCTCCCCCGCGGCCATGAGCAGTCCGAGACTGGACTTGCGGACCTTGAGCAGAGCCTTCTGATCGGCGGGGGTCACCGCGCGCAGGATGTGATAGCCGTGCCCGCTCTCGCGCCAGATCGCCTCCAGCTCATCGAGTTTCGCGACCAGCGCCGCCTCGTCGTCACCGCTGAACGAGACGAACAGCAGCGCGCCCGGATCGCCGACGAGGATGGTGCCCAGCTCGGCGTATTCGATCTTCTGGCGGGAGAGTTCGAGGATCGTGCGATCCATCAGCTCGACCTGATGGGGGTCGCAACTGAGCGCGTCGGTCGTGGCGGCGATGGCGTTGTGGGTGTCGTCGAAATGCCCTACGGCATAGACGGTATGCGCGGGCTTGGGAATGAGATCGACCAGCGCATGGGTCGCGATGACCAGCGTGCCCTCCGCGCCGACCACGAACTTGGCCAGATCGAACGGCGTGCCCTTGCCGAAGCCGACCAACCGGTCGAGCCGGTAGCCGCCGGCGCGTCGCCAGAAGAGCGGCATACCGGACCGGATGGCCTGCTCGTTGTCGAGGACCAGCCGCGGGAGTTCCCGATAGATCCGGCCCTCCAGCGTGTCGGCGGTGGCTCGCCGCTGCCGTTCGGCCTCGTCGACGGGCTCCAGCCGGGCTCGTGAGCCATCGGCGAGCACGACGTCCAACGCGCGCACATGGTCGATGGTCATGCCGTAGGTCAGGGAACCGCTTCCGGCGGAATTGTTTCCGATCATCCCGCCGATCGTGGCGCGGTTGCTGGTGGAGGTATCCGGCCCGAACATCAGCCCGTATTCGGCCGCGGCCCGATTGAGCTGATCCTGGACGACCCCGACTTCGACCAGGGCCGTGCGGCTCTCGGCGTCGATGACAATCCGATTCAAATGCCGCGACATGTCCAGCACCAGCCCGGGGCCCACGGTCTGGCCCGCGAGGCTGGTGCCCGCGCCGCGCGCCACGATCGGCACCCCGAATTCGGCGGCCACCCGCACCGCGGCGGCGACATCCTCGGCGTGTTTGGGAAACGCCACGCCCAGCGGGGTGATGGCGTACATGCTGGCGTCGCGGGAGAAGAGGTGTCGGCTGTAGTCGTCGAAGGCGAGTTCGCCGTCCATGACCGCGCTCAATGCCTGCTCGAGTGGTGTCATTGAAAATCCTTGTTGTCCACGGTGATTGGCTGCATGGGTGGTTGCGCGGGCGCCGCGGCCTGGGTGGCGGCGTGCAGGTGCTTGCGCAGGGTCAGCACCAGCAGCGCCGCGACCGCGAACACGATCCCGAAGAACACCTGCGTGAGTGCGTAGCCACCGCCACTGAGATCACTGAGCCAGCCGCCGATATACGGTCCGAAGAAGCTCCCGAGATTCCCGACCCCATTGATCAGTCCCATGCCGGCACCGGCCGCGGCCACCGGCGTGAGCTTGGTGACCGTCGCCCAGAAGGGGCCGTACCAGGCGATGGATGCCGCCGTACCCAGGATCATGGCCAACAGCACGATCCACTTCTGTTCCGCCGAAACGAAACTCGCGCCCACCAGGATCAGGGCCGCGGAACCCAGCACCACCGACATGTGGGCGATGTGCCCGCCCCGCCGATCCGCGGACCGCCCGACCAGAATGATCGCCGCCCCCGCCGCGATCTGCGGCAGGATCGCCACCAGCCCGACCTTCATATCGGTATGAAAGGCCTTCTTGAGCACACTCGGCATCCACAGCGTCAGCCCGAGCAGGCCCATCTGGGTGAGGGTGTAGATGAGCGCGAACTGCCACACGATTCGAGAGGTGAACGCCGCCTTGAACGTTCCGCGCGACTGCAGCTGCTCGCCCTCTTGGAGCCGAGCGTTCTCGATGTAGTCACGCTCGACCTGCGACAGCCACCCCGCCTTGGCCGGGGTATCGCGCACGATCGCCAGCCACGCGATGAGCCCGACGATCAGCGGAGCCCCGCCCTGGATGACGAACATCCACCGCCAGTCCAGATAGGTGAGGATGACGCCCGAGAACGGTGCCGCCACAATCGCCGCGATCGGGGTGTAGAGCTTGAAAATCGCGAAGGCCCGGCTTCTTTCGGCGAAGGGGAACCAGGCGCGAATGGTGGTCATCAACGCCGGTTGCACCCCGCCCTCGGCCACCCCGAGCAGGAATCGAGCCAGCAGCAGCTGCCCGACCGAATGCGTCAGCCCCGAGGCCATGGCGGCCACGCTCCAGAGCACCATGAGGATGGCGATCCACTGCCGGGCACTCCACCGCTCGGCCATGTACCCGCCGGGAATCTGCAGCAGCAGATAGCCCCAGAAGAAGATGCCGCTCGCCAATCCCTGCTGCGCACCGGTGAGGTGCATATCGGTTTTCAGGTGTGGCAGAGCGAAACTGATATTCGTGCGGTCGATATAACAGATGACGTAGATGAAGACGACGACCGGCAGAATATAGGTCCACCGTTTCATATGGGACAGTCGCCGGACAGGGGAAGTCCGCTCGATCACGACCTACCTCCTCGTAGGAAATCGCTCGGAGCGGAGCATCCGGGTAGATCGCGGGCCGTTTCGTCTCGGCCGCCCAGCGGGGAGCGATGAAAGTAAAGAGAGAGAAGAATGTCCGCGCGCGCTCACTCGCCGCGCAGGACCTCGAGGGCGTCCTGCAGCCCGCCCGGATCGATCGAAACGCCCGCGAGCTCGAGGCCCATCTGCACGCCGGACAGGGTCCCGGCCAGCGTCAGGTCGTTGAGATCGCCCAGGTGCCCGATCCGGAACACCCGACCGGCGAGCTTGCCCAGCCCCGTGCCCAGCGACATGTCGAAACGGTCCAGGATGATCCGCCGCACCTTGTCGGCATCGTGCGCACCGCCCACCAGGACGGCGGTGAGGGAACTGGAGTACTCGCGCTCATCGGCGCACAGCACCTCCAAACCCCAACCGCGGACGGCGGCCCGGGTGGCCGCGGCATGGCGGTCGTGGCGCGCGAAAACATGTGCCAGACCTTCCTCTTCGAGCATCAGGCAGGCTTCGCGCAGGCCGTAGAGCAGATTCGTGGCCGGTGTGTAGGGGTAGAAACCATGCTCGTTGGCGTCGAGAATCGCCGACCAGTCGAAGTAGGAGCGCGGCAGCCGGGCCGTGCGGGAGGCGGTGAGGGCTTTCTCGCTGACGGCATTGAAGCCCAACCCGGGTGGCAGCATCAACCCCTTCTGCGAACACCCGACGGTCACATCGACTCCCCACTCCGCATGGCGGTAGTCGATGGAGCCGAGCGAGGAGATGGTGTCGACCAGCAGGAGCGCAGGATGCTCGGCTTCGTCGATGGCGGCCCGGATCTCGGGAATGCGGCTGGTGACACCGGTCGAGGTCTCGTTGTGCACGACCATCACCGCCGAGATGCGGTGCGCGGTATCGGTCGTGAGCTTCTCGGCCACCATCGCCGGGTCCGCGCCGTGCCGCCAATCCCCCGGCACGAATTCGACTGTGAGACCTAGTCGTTCGGCCATCTGTCGCCACAGTGTCGCGAAATGCCCGGTCTCGAAGGCGAGTACGTGATCGCCCGGCGAGAGCGTGTTCACCAACGCGGCCTCCCACGCCGCCGTGCCGGACGAGGGGTAGATGACAACCGGCCCATCGGTCCCGAATACCGGTTTGATCCGCTGCAGCAAATCCTTTGCCAGTTCGGCGAATTCGGGTCCGCGGTGATCGATGGTCGGTTGCGCGATGGCGCGTAGGACGCGATCGGGAACATTGGTGGGTCCGGGAATCTGCAGGAAATGGCGTCCACTGCGGGCTGTCATAGCGGGAACTTCCGTCCTGTGCCGTGATATGGCACACTGTGCCGTGAAAAGGTGCAGCAAGGGTAGGGATGCGCGATGAAGGAGTCAATACCTTGCGAAATGTCTTGAACACCTTGCGAGTTCTCGAGGAAGTAGCCGCCCGTCAGCCCATCGGGGTGGGCGAACTCGCCCGCGTCCTCGACCTACCCAAGAGCACGGTCCAACGCGCCCTGGTCACCCTCGACACCGCGGGCTGGATCCGCCCGGCGGCCGGGGAGGTCACCCGCTGGGTCATCACCACGAAAGCCCTTGCCGTGGGCGGCAGCGCGGGCGGCGACCTCGGCCTGCGCGGCATCGCCCTCCCGATCCTCGAGGACCTCCGCCGCTCCACCGGCGAGACCATTCACCTGACGATCCCCGAGAACGGCAAAATGGTCCTCATCGAGCGCCTCGAGACCGACAAGCCGGTTCGCACCAGCATGGCCCTCGGCCACGCCCTCCCGATGCACGCCTCCGCGAACGGCAAAGCGGTCCTCGCCTTCACCCCACCCGAAGACCTCCGCCCCCTCCTCCGCCACGAGCTCCCCCGCTACACCGACACCACAATCACCGACCCCGAAGCCCTCCGCGTCGAACTCGAATTGATTCACACCCAAGGCTTCGCGGTAAACAACGGCGAATGGCGCACAGACGTAGGCGCAGTCGCCGCCGCAATCCTCGACCCCACCGGCCACCCAATCGCAAGCCTCAGCGTAAACCTTCCCATCGGCCGCCTAACCCCCGAATCCCAACCCGCTTTCGGTGCAGCTGTTTCCAAGGCGGCCACTACTATTTCCAATCGGCTCGGATGAGATGAAATAGTAAATGGCGACCGTCTGGTATTACTGAAAAGGCGTATATCACAACGGAATTCGCCTTCTATTATGATCAATTCGGCGGTAGAATTAGAGCATGAATTCGAAGGGGGAAACACTCGACACCACCGGCATCAGCGCCCTGATGACCGCGATCACCAACGTCGCCGATACCGTCCTGCACGGCAAACTCAAGGCTCGGACCGATATCGATGCCGTGGAATTCATGCGCGATCTGGAGACCTGCAAGCGTCAACTGGCCGCCCTGGATTCGGCTCTCGTGATCGAGATCGCGGAGCGGGACCTGCCGCGCAAGGCGGGGGTGAAGGATGTGGTGCCGTTCCTGCGTCAAACCCTGGGCCTGTCGCGCTATGACGCGGCGATGCGGGTGAAGATCGCTGGGGCGTGTGGGGAGTTCCTGGGAGCCGACGGCACGCCGCGCACGATCACGCTGGCCGCGACCGCGAACGCGTTTGAAGCAGGGGTGATTTCGCGTGATCATGTGCGCGGCATCGTCGACATCATGACCCACCTGCCCGCCGACGTGCCCGCGCCGGCGCGGGTCGAGACCGAGGCACTGTTGGTCGAGCACTGCGTGACCGGGCACCCCGATGACCTGCCGAAGATCGGTCGCGAAATCCTGGCGCGTTTGGATCCGGAGGGCACGGTGATTTCCGATGCCGATCGTCGTCGCCGTCGCGGGATCACGATCAGCCGCCCGGGGGTGGATGGGATGTCGAAGATCGAAGGCTGGCTCACTCCCGAACTGCGCGCCCTGCTGGACGCGATCTTCGCCAAGCTGGCGCGGCCCGGTATGTGCAACCTCGACGATGCGGATGCCGAGATCCTCGCCGCCACTGCGCAAGTCGAGTCGAAGGTGCTGGAAGCGGCCGCGCGCCGCGATCGCCGCGACGCTGGCCAGCGCACCCACGACGCGTTGTTCGCGCTCGTGAGCGCGTTGCAGCCGGTCACCGACACCACCGCTGGTATCGATGCCGCTGACGCTGCGGGCGCTGGTGCAGCTGCGGGCACCGCCGCTGGTGTTGGTGTCTTCGCTGCTGCCGGTGTCGCTGCGGCCAAGGCGGGTAAGCCGGTGAAGCTGGGTAAGCACCGTGGCCTGCCCGTCGAGGTCGTGGTCACCATGAGCCTGGCCGACCTCGAAAAGGGTGCGGGCGTGGCCACCACCGCCTCCGGCGGGCACCTGTCGATCAACGAAGCCCTCAAGCTGGCCAAGGGTTCTCGCCCGGTGCTGGCGATCCTCGACAAGGACGAGATCCCGCTCTACCTCGCCCACGGCGAACGCCTCGCCTCCTCAGGGCAGCGGTTGGCGTTGATCGCCCGCGATCGCGGCTGCACCCACCCCGGCTGCGATGTACCCGCGAGCATGTGCGCGGCTCATCACGTGATCGATTGGGCCAAGGGCGGACCCACCGACCTCAACAACCTCGCCCTGGTCTGCGACCACCACCACGCCATGGTCAACGACAGCGAACACGGCTGGAAGACAGTGATGTTGGGCAAAGACTCGGCCCAGCCGGGCCGGGTGGGGTGGATTGCTCCGGCGGCGTTGGACCCCTCCCACACCCCGCACGTCAACGACAAACACCACGTCGGGGAGCGGGTCGCCACGGCAGTCGATTCCAGTTGCCGGAAGTGGGGTTCACGGGCAGCGTGACACCCGAGCAGCTCGTGCCCCGCTGGCGTACGCAAAACAACGGGAAGTGTGGTCGCCTCGCCTGCCCTACCGGACTTGGGCTGACGCCAGGTTGGGAGCCGCCACCTCACCTCCCAGCCCACGGACTGCACGCATCACCTACTCGAGACAACCCAAGAAACACAGACCCGAAACGCTCTACAGCTCCACAGCTTTCAGGTTCTTTGACAATTCCACAGAGACGAAGAACGGCCGAGCGGTGAGGGGGCTGGTAGGTGAGGGGGCCTCGCAAGCTCGACCCGCCTCTCTGCCTCCTCCAGGCATCTTTTGTCTTTTGTCTTTCCGGGAGGGGGCTGGTAGGTGAGGGGGCCTCGCAAGCTCGGCCACCCTCTCTCCCTCCTCCTGGCGTCTTTTATCTTTCTCTCTTTTTCTTTTGTTCTTCAGTCTTTTCCTTGATACCGGGTAACGAACCGGCGCAGTATCTCCTGCGGCACAGTGATCTTCTCCCGATGCCCGAGTTCGGTGAGATATTCGGCTTCGCTTGGATCGAAATAGCCTTCGTGGCGGTAGATTTCGATCCGCAACGCCAGCCCGTGCCCGTCGAGTTCGGGGTGGAACTGGGTGGCGTAGACGTTCTCGCCAACTCGCACGGCTTGTACCGGACATGCGGCTGACCGGGCCAGGAGGACCGATCCGGGCGGCACGTCCTGGCAGGATTCCTTGTGTCCCACAAAGGCTCGGAAAGCCTCTGGAAGCCCGTGCAACAGAGGGTCTTTCGCGGCATTCTCGGTGAGCTCGATGGTGGTGGCTCCCGCGGTCTCCGCGTAGCGCTCGGTACTGACGACCCCTCCCAGCGCGTCGGCGAGCATGCTCAGCCCATAGCACGCTCCGAGATAAGGAAAGTCCCGCCGCACCACCTCGATGAGCACCTTCTTCAGCTTCGGCTCGAACGCCTTCTGATAGTCGTACTTCTTGGCCTCCGGATAGCTGATATTGCTGGGCCCGCCCCCGACGATCACGCCCCAGTAGTCGTCGAGATCCACATCCGGCATCCCCCGGTTCATCTCCACACGGACCACGTCGGCGGCCGCGAGCCCGCCCGCGTCCAGGATCGCCTGATACTCCTGATCCGAGGCCGCTTGCTCGGGTCGCAGCTGCAACAGCAGACAAGGCTTGGGCATCCCCACATTGTCAATGCTCCACCCGCCCGGGTTGACGCTATCGAGGGATTGACCTCGACCGAACTCGAGGTTGCAGGCTGGAACCATGACAAGACCGGCAGAATTCTGGAACACCGTCTACGACCAGGACACGGCCCCTTGGGTGATCGGCGAACCCCAGCCCGCGATCGTGGCACTGGAACAGTCGGGTGAAATCCGGGGCCGAGTCCTCGAGCCGGGCTGCGGCGCGGGCGAGCACACCATCCTGCTGACCCGCCTCGGCTACGACATCCTCGGCATCGACTTCTCCCCCAGCGCAATCGATTACGCCCGCGCCAACGCCGAGTCCCATCACGTCCCCAACGTCCGCTTCGAGGTGGCCGACGCCCTGACCCTGGCCGACCACCCCGACCACCGCGCCGCCTACGACACCATCGTCGACAGCGCCCTCTTCCACGTCTTCGGCACCGACCCCGACGCCCGCGCCGCCTACGTCCGCAGTCTGCACGCCGTCTGCAAGCCCGGAGGCGTCGTCCATCTCCTGGCCCTCTCCGACGCCGAACCCGGTTTCGGCCCCCGCATCAGCGACACCGTGATCCGCGAATCCTTCACCACCGGTTGGGAACTCGAACGTCTCGACCCCACCCGCTACCGCGGCCGAGTCACCGAGGCGGTCGCCGACCAAGCCACCGACCTCGACATCTCCCCCACCGGTCTGGTGGATGTCGCCGCTTGGATGGCCCGCATCCGCAGGCTCTGATACAGTCCTTGTACCTCATCAGATATTTCCAAAAACAAAGGTACCTGTAACCGTCGGTTACAGGTACCTTTGCTTTCAAGAGGATCGCAGTGCCATGGCGATACGCACCCGGCTCACATCAGACCAGCGCAACTCGTTCATCGCGGCCCAACTCGGCTGGACCATGGACGCGTTCGACTATTTCCTCGTCGTCTTCGTCTACGCGGACATCGCGAAGAGCTTCCACATGCAGAAGAGCGAAGTCGCGTTCATTACGACCGCCACGTTGATCATGCGGCCGGTGGGTGCGCTGATATTCGGGCTGTGGGCCGACCGCATCGGCCGCCGCATCCCCCTCATGGTCGACGTCGCCATGTATTCGGTGGTCGGGTTCGCGTGCGCGTTCGCGCCGAACTTCACCGTGCTGGTCGTGCTGCGCATGCTCTACGGCATAGGCATGGGCGGTGAGTGGGGTTTGGGGGCGGCGCTGGCCATGGAGAAGATTCCGGTGGAGCGCCGAGGCTTCTTCTCCGGCCTGCTTCAGGAGGGTTACTCGTTCGGCTATCTGCTGGCCTCGCTCGCGTCCCTGTTGGTGACCAACTGGCTCGGTCTGTCCTGGCGCTGGCTGTTCGGGCTGTCGATCATTCCCGCCCTCATCATCCTGATTCTGCGTGCGCGCGTACGGGAATCGGAGGTGTGGGAGTCCACGCAGCAGCGGATGAAATCCACCAGGACCTCGTTCCAGGACATCATCACCAACCCGGCGATCGTGCGGCGATTCATCTATTTGATCCTGCTGATGACGGCCTTCAACTGGATGAGCCACGGCACCCAGGACGTCTACCCGACCTTCTTGTCCGCCACCCAGCACGGCGGCGCGGGTCTGTCCACGGTCGCGGCGAAATGGATCGCGGTGATCTACAACATCGGCGCGATCCTGGGCGGCCTGGTCTTCGGCACGCTGTCCCAAAAGTACGGCCGCCGTTACACGATCATCTTCTGTGCCCTGCTCGGCCTGCCGATCGTGCCGCTGTTCGCGTACTCCAAGACCGCCGCCATGCTCTGCCTGGGCTCGTTCCTGATCCAAGTCGCGGTGCAGGGCGCGTGGGGTGTCATCCCGGCCCATCTGACCGAGATGTCCCCCGACGCCATCCGCGGCTTCTATCCCGGAGTCACCTATCAGCTCGGCAATCTGCTTGCGTCCCTGAACCTTCCGATTCAGGAGCGACTGGCCGAGTCGCACGGCTACCCGTTCGCGCTGGCCGTCACCGCCGTGCCCGTCTTCCTCGCCGTGGCCATCCTCACCGCGATCGGCAAGGAGGCCAGGGGGATTCGATTCGGGACCGCCGACAGCGCCACCACCGCGCCGGTGACCTCCGGCTGACGCGCACCTCAGCGATCGCGGTGGGCGATGAGCTGGGCCAGGGCGGTGAGATCGTCGGTGGCAAGCTCCTCGGGTAGGGCCGCGAAGGCCGCGTCCAAGGCCGCCGACGCGCGACGCAGGGTGTGCTGGCGACCGCCCGCCTCCTCGATCATGTCCGCCGCTCGCGCCGCGCGGGCCGCGGTCATGGGGTGGCGGGATTGATAGAGGCGAGCCAGATCTCGTCCCGCCGCGGTCTCCGATTCCAGCGCGCACACCACCGGGAACGACTGTTTGCGGTGAATCAGGTCGCTGTGCGCCGGTTTTCCGGTGATCTCCGGGTCGCCCCAGATATCGATGAAGTCATCGACGAGCTGGAAGACCAGACCCAGTTCGGTCCCGAAGGTGTGCATCGCCGAGACCACCCGATGATCGGCCCCGGCGCACAGTGCGCCCAGTGCGCAGGCACAGCCGAGTAGCGCACCGGTCTTCCCGGCGGCCATGGATAGGTACTCCTCGACGGTGACGCTCGGTCGAGTCTCGAAGGCGCAATCCTGGTACTGCCCCCGGCACAGCGTCACCGTGGCCCGCGCCAACCGGATCACCGCCTCCGACGTCACCATCTCCGGCGCGCCATCACACAGCACCGCCAAGGCCAGCGCCTGCAGCGCGTCGCCGAGGAGCGTCGCGTTGGTCTCGCCCCACACCCGCCAGACCGTTGGGCGACCGTGGCGGAACGGATCGGTATCCATCACGTCGTCGTGCACGAGCGAGAAGTTGTGCAGCAGTTCGACCGCGGCGGCCGCGTGCACCGACTCCTCGACGCCGCCCCCGCAGGCGATGGCCGCCGCGAAGGTCAATGCCGGTCGCAGCGCCTTACCCTGCGCGCCCACGACTTCCACTCCCTCCGGATCGCACCATCCGAAGTGGTACCCGGCCATCAGATCCAGGGGTTCGGCCAAGGAGCCGACCGCCGACCGCAACACCGGTTCGATGGCCCCGCGGGCCTCTCCGAGTCTGCGCCGGGCCCTCCGTTCGGTCGGCGCGTCGAGTGGGCGCGTTATGGATTCGGCTGCCCGTACGCGGGTCTCGTCATGACCGGCGAGGGCCGTCGCGGCCGGGCGGGACAAGCCCCACCGGCGTCTGCCCTCGAGGTGTTGTCCGACGGTGAATCTGATCGGTTTCGACGCTCGCATTATCGGCCCCGCTCTCTCGGACACGGTTGCCATTGCCGCCCGCAGGCAGCTGGGCAGCCATGCTTAGAAGAAGCTCATAGTCCCATCACAACCTGAAACCTGGGGGTTGCCTGCGGATTCCAGTTCGGCAACGGCAATAGGTTCCAGTCCTTCAGGTCAGCGGCAGGCCGTGCTCGAGCGCTTCCACGGGTGCGCTCATATAGCGGGCCGCCTGATAGTGGTAGTCATGGTTGGCACGCACGTAGACGGTGTAGTTGCGAGCGGTGACCAGGGTGTCCGCGCGCTCGCCGCCGGTGATGCCTGCATCGTTCAACTCGGTCGGTAGTCGATCGACCGCGTCGAGCATGCGCTGCACACATTCGGAGAGCATGCCGTTGACCAGTTGCTGGGCTTCAACTCGACTGTGCCCGTAGTGATATTGCGCCAGCAGGACCGAGTTGTAAAGGTACCCGGAGGCCTCGTCGGACGCGACGGACAGCATGTCGTTGAACAGACCCATGTGCTCGACCGCGGACTCGCGCAGGGTGCGCATGGCGGGCAGCTGCCGGACCGCCGAGGGCAGGTCGACTCCCTCGGCGCGTTCACTGATATCGAGAAAGACGAACAGCGCCACCCCATCTCGCCGATGCGCGCGGTAGGTGTCGAGATCGGGCAGATTGCCCGAGATCCGTCCCACGCTCTCGGTGTAGTACGTCCACAGCCAGGCGCGGATCTCCGCGCGCACACTCTCGCGCCACGTCGTCGACCGGCCGCGGCACAACTGCGCCCACAGGTCGGCGAACGCGATCGCCAGCACCCCGGCAGGTGTTGGGGTACCGTCCAGTACGGCCTCGATGGCCGTGATCGCCTCCAAACAGCGGCGGGGATCGGGGATTTCGATATCGAACTGGTCATCCACTATGAAAGCCCAGGCGGTGTACCGGCTCAGCAGCGTGAGCTCCTCGACCTCGGCGCGCGGGCACCACAGCGCGTACATGCGGGCCGGTCGGGTACGCTCCATGCGACGCCGGGTCGGCTCGGTGGGCACCAGGTCGTAGGCTTCCAGCCAGGACCACATGCCCGCTTCGGCCTCCGGCTCGGCCGGGTTGACGCCTGCGGCGTCGAACGGCATGAAGAATTCGATTGCTTCCATACGAAACTACCTATCCCCCAAGCATTTTATCGAGGACATCGTAACGATAGCGGCATTTCGGGCACTTGAGCTCGCATGTGAAATCCCACTCATTAGGATTTTGCGGGCTGGGCGGTCGTCAGTCGGGCAGTGACACGAGACGTTGCGCGCTATCGAAGAGGGTCCGCTCCGCCACTCGGGTGGCGGCGAGCGCCGCCAAAGTGGTTGCCGCGAGCAGCATGTACATCACCACAATCTGGTAGCGGATGGCAGTGAGCGGATCCACGCCCGCCAGAATCAAACCCGTCATCGCCCCCGGCAGGCTGATCAGTCCGACCACCCTCGTTGAGTCTATGGCAGGGATGAGGGCGGTCCGCAAGGCCGACCGCTGGTTCGGCAGGAATGCCTGATGTCCCGAAAGTCCCAGTGCCAGCCGGGCTTCCACCGCGTCGCGGGCCCGGCGCGCGTCCTCCACCAGCCGGCGCAGGGCGATTCCGGTCGCCTGCATGGCCGAGGATACGATCATGCCGCTCACCGGAACCACCACGCGCGCCTGGGTGGAGATGATGCCCAGCACGATCAATGAGCCCAGGGTGATGGACGATCCGAACGCCACGCCGATGGTTGCCGAGCGCATGGCGTGCGGCAGCCCCGCGCCGCGTCGGCCCGCGACCTGCCCGGCGATCACGATCATGAGAATCACCCAGGCCAGTGCGCCGGGTAATCCGGTGTGGCGGAACAGGATCAATAGGATCGCGCCGACCGCGACGAGCTGTATCCCGGCCCGCGCGGACGCGATGAGCAGTTCGCGTGTCAGGTGCAGGTGCTGCCGGTAGGCAATGAGCGCCGCGAGCGCGACCAACAGCAGCGACGCGGACACCCCGGTCCAATCCGGCACCGAAAGTCCCTGGGTCTCCGCCGCCGAAAGCACCTGTGTCATGGCTACTTCCCCGCTTCCGCGCCGCGCGTGAGCCGTCCACCGGCCAGCGTCCACACCTCATCCGACACCTCGGCCACGAACCCCGGATCATGGCTGACGAGCACCACACTCCCGCCCGTGTCGACATGCGCCCGAATCATTTCCCCGATGGCCACCGCCGACGCCCCATCCAGCGCCGAAGTCGGCTCATCCAGCAGCAAAACTTCTGGTTCGACGGCCAGCGCACGCGCCAGGCAAACCCGTTGTGCCTCGCCCCCGGACAGCTCCACGCACCGCCGCGCGGCGAACCCCTCGGGCAGCCCAACCGTGGCGAGCAATTCCGCGACCCGTTCCGCGGCCACCGCCCGCCCGACCTGAACCTCCTCCGCGACGGTGTCGGTCAACAGCACCGGCCGCTGCGGAACCAGCCCCACCCGCCGCCGCAAATCCAACACATCCATCTCGACAACGGGCGTCCCATCGAACAGCACCCGCCCACTGTCGGGCTCCCCGAACCGATTCAACAGCCGCAGCAGTGTCGTCTTCCCGGCCCCACTCGGCCCGACCACGGCCGTACACCGCCCGGCCGCGAACGTGGCGTCGACACCGGACAGCACACACGTCGCCCCGTGTCCGAGGCTCACCTGCTCCAAGACGATGCTGGCCACCCGCTCACCCTATGCCGACGCCGCAGGCATCCCGGCGACCCGCCGCAGTCCCTCGGCGATATCGACGCGCAGCGGCGCATTCTCACCGACACCTTCCCCGGGGAGGGCTCATCGGTGGCGCTCCGCAGAAGGTGGCCCGGGCCATCGCGGCCAAGGATTACCGGGTCGGATTTCCGGCTCTCAGGGTGACGGACCGGTCTGGACGAGATCTATTGCACGCCCATATCTTTCGGAAACGGCAAGATCATTGCCCGCCTCGCCGTACGCTGGCCCACCGTTCCTGAACAGTTTTCGGCACGACGCTGAAATGCTTCGACACCACCCCGGAGGCACCATGCTGTCCCTGCAGGAGATTTCGGACCGCCTGGAAATCGAGGACCTCATGGTCCGCTATTCCCACGCCGTGGATACCCATCAGTGGGAGCTGCTGGACGAAATCTTCACCACCGACGCCCATATCGACTACACCGCCATGGGCGGGCCTGCCGGTGACGTGGAATCCACCAAGAAATTCCTCGCCACCGTCATGCCCAACTTCTCCGCGTTCCAACACCTGATCGCCAACTCCTCCATTCGGGTCGAGGGCGACCACGCCACAGCGCGGACGATGTGCCACAACCCCATGCTGGTCACCTCCGGCGATGGCACCCGCCAGCTCATGCTCTGCGGCCTCTGGTACCACGACACCTTCCTCCGAGTGAACGGGGAGTGGCGGATCCAGCAGCGGATCGAGGAGAAGAGCTACATGTTCGTCGCGCCCGACGCGGTGCCCAAGAGCTGATCGAACAGCTCGCGGTAGCCGCGCAGCGCCTGGCGCATCTCCTCGGTATCGGCGGCATCGCCGCGCTGCCAGCGGCTTTCGAGCTCCTCGCGGCGACGCGAGCAACGGTCGGTGAGCTGCTGGAGGGCATCGGACACCAGGCCGTCGGCGCGGGTCACCGCGTCCTTGGGATCGTCGACGAAACGGGTTTGCACCTCACGCCATTGATCGCGCAGCTGCCCGGCGTCGAATTGCTCGGCGCGTTGATTGTCGTGCCCCTGGCCGACGTCGCCGCCGTATTGCCCGGGTGACTGCTGGCCGAACTGCCCCGGTGACCGCTCGCCGAACTGCCCCGGTGACCGCTCACCGAGCTGCCCGCCCGGACGGTCCCCGAATTGCTCGGCGCGCTGTTCGCCGGTGCGTTGGGTCGGCTGCTCGCCGAATTGGACTCCCGGCTGGTCGGCGAAGGTCTCGGGCCGTTGGCCGTGGTGCTGGCCGCCGTCGGGGTGGACCGGGGTCGGGGGAATATCGTTGCGCTGGTGCTGTTCCGGTGTCATGACGATGCCTCAGTGGTGGGTTCGATGGCTGCCCGAGTTGCCGCCGTCGACGAGGTCGGCGAACAGCTCCCGGTAGTGGACGATGGCCGTACGCATGTCCTCGGTGGACACCGAGCCGCGTTCGGCGCGGGCGGCGATATCGTGCGCGGTGCGGAACTGGCCCAGGGGGCGCGCGTGTTCCACCGACAGGTCGGCCAGCTGCTGGTCGTAGCTCTGGCTCGGGTAGCCGCGATCGGTCATCGCCTGGGTGACCAACCGGTCGGCCGAATCCAGCGCCCCGGCCGGATCGTCGATGAACTGCTCCTGAATGCGCGACCATGTCGCCTCGTAGCGGCGCTTCTCCTCATCGGAAAGCTCCCGCAACTGCAGCTGGTCGTGGCGCTTCTCGCGCTCAGTGAGCTCCTGCTCGGCCGTCTTGCGGTCCGGCGACTCCTGAACGGCCCGGTCGTATTCCGGCCCGAACCGATCCCGTAGTTGACGGCTGCGCATCCGCGGTCGCAGTCCCACCGCGACCAATAGCGCTATCACGATGCACACCACCACGACGATGATGAGCACGACCCATCCTGTGCTCGACATTCGCTCCTCCTGGTCGAGTCCGTCCCCCGCGGACGTAATGCCTCGACACCGGAGCCTCAAACCAGGTGTGTCGCTCCCCCTTCAGCCGCTCGATGAGCGGGGCGAACTTGTCGATATTGTGGCCGAGCACGGTGATGTAGTTGAAGCCGAAGCGTTCCCGGCGCTCGCGCAACATGTCGGCCATCCGGTCGGGCGTGCCCAACAGAATGGTCGGCAGGTCCTCGGGCTCGCCGCCGAATCCGAACGGCAGATATTCGGTGAGGTAGGCCAGGGCGGCGTCGCGCTCCTCGGGTGCGGCGATGCCCTGGATCAGCAGATTGAATTCCACACTCGCGGCGCGGTTTCCGAGCAGTCCGCGCACGTAGTCGGTCTTCTTCTGTGTTGTTTCCGCGTCGGCGAGGGTCAGCTTGCCGGAGTCGGAGGTGCCCGCGCCGGTGAACGCCACGATGTGGCCGTGCTCGGCCGCGACCCGCAGTCCGCGCTCACCCCATCCGGCGATCAGCAGCGGCGGGCCGTCGGTCTGCGCGGGCTGGGGCTTGTATTCCGGATCGCGGAACAGCCGTCGCAGCGTGAGGACCGTGTCCTCCAGATGCTTCACGCGCTGGCCCGGAGAAGGAAACTGGATCCCCGCCGCCTCGAATTCGGCCTCCACATAACCCGATCCAAGTCCCAACTCGAATCGCCCACCGGTGAGCTGATCCAGGCCCGCCACATCCCGGGCCAGCAGCACCGGGTTGTAGAAGGGCGTGTTCAACACGAAGGTGTTCAGCCGCGGCCGCTCGGTCGCCTCGGCCGCGATCGCGAGCGCCGGAAACGGCGCGGGCATTCCCAGATGGTCGGGCACGCCGATCACGTCGTAGCCGAGATCCTCGGCCCGGCGACAGGTCTGGATCCAGTCGGTGCGGGAAGTCGGTGCCGTCAGGTTTACGCCGAATCTGAAGGGGAGGACCATGAAGTCTTGTCTACCAGTTGAATCCGGATCCGTCCGAGGGCACCGGAAGGGCGCGGACCGGCGTGCGGCGAAGGCTGCGAAGCCGCACGGGATGAATTACTGCACGGACTGCCGCGAATGCGGCCCGCGCGGCGGAACAGCGCGCCATCATGGGTTATCGCTCGGTCCGGACGCACCGCGAGGAGTTTGCGCCATGACACAGCTGCCCGCCCCCGCGCATCAGCGTGCGGAGTTGGAGAAGGCGTGGGCGCGATGGACTTCGGGCGCGGGCCGACCGCCCGGTACCGAGGTCGCCCTGCGCAGTGAGGTCGTCGAATCGTGGGAGCGGTCGCTGCGCACGGTCGATCCGGCCCGCGCCGTCGCCCCCGCCACCGACCGCGACGAATTGGGTTCGCGCTGGGCCGAATCGCCGCTGCGCACCCCGATCACCGAGATGGCCAGCGAGCTGCGGGCCCTGACCGAGGATTCGGGCATGGTCGCGGTGGTGACCGATGAGGCGGGGACCGTGCTCTTCAGCTGTGGCGACCGCTCGGTTCGCCGCCGCGCCGAGACGGTCAATCTCGCGCCGGGCGGCTGCTGGGACGAGCCGTACATGGGCACCAGCGGCGTCGCCCTCTCGCTGCACAGCGGACGCCCCGAATCGGTGTGGGCCGCCGAGCATTTGGTCGAGGCGCTGCACGGCTGGGTCTGCTACTGCGCACCGATTCGCGCCGCCGACGGCCGTCAACTGGGCGTGTTGGATCTATCGACCTATTGGGATCGCTCCCACCCCCTGATCCTGACGACCGTCCGAGCCCTGGTGACAGCCATCGAAGCGCGAGTGCACGCCGAACAGTCCCGCCCCGCGAGCCGCACCCGGCTGGAATGCCTGGGCGTGCCGCGGCTGTACAAGTCCGGTAAGCCGCTGCCCATGCGCCCGCGGCAGCTCGAGATCCTGACACTGTTGGCCCTCGAACCCGAGGGCTTCACCCCGGAACGGTTGCACGAGGCCGTCTATGGCGACCGGTCGGTGTCCTCGAGCACCCTCAAGGCCGACGTCTCCCGCCTGCGCGCCGCCACCGACGGTCAGATCGCCGACCGCCGCTACATGCTCACCGAACCCCTCGCTTGCGATGCCGTCGAACTGCTCGCCGCCCTCGAGGCCGGGGACCTGACCACCGCCGTGCGGCTGTATCGCGGTCCGCTGCTGCCGGATTCGGATGTGCCGGGCATTGTCCAGTGGCGCGAGCATCTCGACGTCTGCCTGCGCACCGCGGTGCTCGCCGACCACAATCCCGAGCACGCGCTGCGCTTCGGCCAGCGCTGCCCGGACGACATCGAGATCCATGAGCACGCGCTTCGTCTTCTCCCCCATGGTGATTCGCGCCGCGGCCTGGCCACCGCGCGCCTGCACACCGCCCTCACCGGGCGCTGATTTCGGGCACTGACTCAGCAACGTTTCACCAACCACACGCCAACCCCGCGCCAACCTTCGCGGTTCATAGTGACCCCCGTCACCGCAGATATGCGATCAGGGAGCCGCGCCATGATCTACGCCAAACCCGGCACCGACGGCAGCATCGTCAGCTTCAACCGCCGCTATGACAACTTCATCGGCGGTGACTGGAAAGCGCCGATCGAGGGCAGATATTTCGAGAATCCCTCCCCGATCGACGGTGAAACCTTCTGCGAGGTCGCACGTTCCGGAGCCGCCGACATCGATATGGCCCTCGAGGCCGCGCATCGGGCGGCCGACGCCTGGGGTGCCACCTCGGTGACGGATCGTGCCAATATCCTCAACAAGATCGCCGATCGGATCGAGGCGAATCTGGAGCAGCTCGCCGTCGCCGAGACCTGGGAGAACGGCAAGCCCGTCCGCGAAACCCTCGCCGCCGACCTGCCTTTGGCGGTCGACCACTTCCGCTATTTCGCTGGAGCGGTGCGCGCGCAGGAGGGCTTCATCTCCGAAATCGACGCCGACACCGTGGCATATCACTTCCACGAGCCGCTCGGCGTTGTCGGACAGATCATTCCGTGGAACTTCCCGATCCTCATGGCCGCCTGGAAGTTGGCTCCCGCGCTGGCCGCGGGCAACTGCGTGGTCATCAAGCCCGCCGAGCAGACCCCGGCCTCGCTGCTGCTGGTGATCGAGCTCATCGCCGACCTGTTGCCGCCCGGAGTCGTCAACGTGGTCAATGGATTCGGTGTCGAGGCGGGCAAGCCGCTCGCTTCCAGCCCGCGCGTGGCCAAGGTCGCGTTCACCGGCGAGACCACCACCGGTCGCCTGATCATGCAGTACGCCAGCGAGAACATCATTCCGGTGACCCTCGAGCTGGGTGGCAAGAGCCCGAACATCTTCTTCCCCGATGTCATGGCCGCCGATGACGACTTCCTGGACAAGGCGGTCGAGGGGTTCGTGATGTTCGCGCTCAATCAGGGCGAGGTGTGTACCTGTCCGTCCCGGGCGCTGATCCACTCGTCCATCTACGACGACTTCATGGCCCGCGCCATCGAGCGCACCAAGGCGATCAAGGGCGGCAATCCGCTCGACGATTCGACCATGATCGGCGCGCAGGCCAGTAACGATCAGTACGAAAAGATCCTCTCCTACATCGATATCGGCCGCAAAGAGGGCGCGAAGGTGCTCACCGGCGGCGAGATGCGCAAGGTGGAGGGCTATCCGAATGGGTACTACATCGAGCCGACCATCTTCGAGGGCCGCAATGACATGCGGATCTTCCAGGAGGAGATCTTCGGCCCGGTGGTGGCGGTGACCCGCTTCGACAATGAGGTCGAGGCGGTCACCATTGCCAATGACACGCTGTACGGGCTGGGCGCGGGCGTCTGGAGTCGGGACGGGAACACCGCCTACCGGGTAGGCCGGGCCATCAAGGCCGGTCGGGTGTGGACCAACTGCTTCCACGCCTATCCCGCGCACGCGGCGTTCGGCGGCTACAAGAAGTCCGGCATCGGCCGGGAGAACCACCGCATGATGTTGGACCACTACCAGCAGACCAAGAACCTGCTCGTCTCCTACTCCGCCCAGAAGCTCGGATTCTTCTGAACCCCAACCACTTCTATGGCAGACGAGCGCACAGTCTGCGAGGAGCGCGATGAAGGCAGGTCCCGTATCCCGGGTGACCATTACCGAGGCCGCGGCCGACATGCTGCAACGTTTGATCGACCACCACGGCCCGGTGATGTTCCACCAGTCCGGCGGCTGCTGCGACGGCAGCTCCCCGATGTGTTACCCCCTCGGCGAATTCCGGGTGGGCGCGGCCGATGTGCTGCTCGGCCGCGTCTTTCCGGATACGGCGTTCTGGATGAGCGCCGACCAGTTCGAATACTGGCGCCACACCCATCTGACCGTCGACGTGGTCCCCGGCCGCGGCGGTGGTTTTTCCCTCGAAGCGCCCGAGGGCGTCCGATTCGTCATCCGGTCACGCCTGTTCACCGATGCCGAGGCAGCGGTGCTGGAAGCGGCTCCCGCACCGCTGCGCGGCAACGAACTGGCCGGATGAAGGAGGGTGGCGCGGCCGGTTTCTCCGGGTCGGCCGCGCCATCGTAAAACCGTGCGAGTGCGCGAAAAGTGTTAGCGCGGAACGCGACCGGTGCCGATCCAGGCCGTCGTGGACAGCTCCGTACCCGGCACATAGTGCTCGCGCAGATAATCGATCATGACCTTCTCCTGCGCGGCCCACTCCGTCGCGTCGGTCTTGCGGCGCATGTTCTGCAAGGGCGCGCTGCCGCGGGTCAGCTTCTCCCACATCTGCTCGGCGCTGTCGTAGCTGAACGACTCCGCGCGCGCGGTCACGCTCACATTCTCGAAGCCCGCCGCGATCAGCTCCAGCTCGAACACGTCCGGATTCTCCAGGCTGTTCGGATTCGCATGCGGTGCGGGAAATCCCGGAATCCCGGCCTGATAGGCCTCGAACAGCAGCGTCATCAACGGCGAGTCCGCGACCGGAGCCCAACTCGACGCCACCACGGTCCCACCCGGCCGCACCACCCGAAACAGTTCCGCGAACCCCTTCCCACGATCAGAGAAGAACATCAGCCCGAACATCGAGAACGCCGCATCGAAACTATTGGCGGCGTACCGCAAATCCTGCCCATCCCCCACCCCGGTGAGCACATTCCCGATCCCCCGCTGCATGATCGCCCGCCGCAACCGCCGAATCATCGCCTCGGAGAAGTCCACCGCCACCACCTCCCCCACCCGCGGCGCCACCAACAACGCCAACACCCCCGGCCCCGTGGCCACATCGATAACCCGCGACCGCCCGGTGAGCGGCGCCGACTCCACCACATGAACAGCAAACGGCCGCATCAACTCCGACATGATGTCGTCATAGTTCTCAGCGATCTGATCCCACGCCTCCGGCGCGGCAAGCGGATTCTCCGACATGAACACCCTTCCGACGAGTACAGCGTACGCGCCTTGCGGCGCTATCTAATTGCGGAGGAATTCGTTTACCTGCGAGCCAGCTGTGAGATTCCTGTGAGTCGAGAGCGGGCAAACATTCAGCACTAGCTTCGGCCGGGCGCCGGACAGCGATTCGGGTGCGATGACGGAGGAGATGACGTGGAGCAGAGGAAACGCGCGTGGCTCGGGGCGATTGCGACCGTGACGGCCGCCGTGGCCGGGGCGTCGCTGGTCGCGGGGTGTGGGTCGGAGAAGAAGGCCGACAATGAGGTTCGGAACGTCATTTATTTGCTGGGTGACGGGATGGGGCGGACTCATGTGACGGCGGCGCGGCAGCGGTTCGTGGGGGCCAATGGGCGGCTCAATTTGGAGCAGTTGCCGTATGTTGGCGCGGTTGCGACGTATGCGGTCGAACCCAATTCGGCCAGGCCGTCTTTGGTGACGGACTCGGCGTCTGCTGCCACGGCATGGGCCTCGGGCGTGAAGACCTACAACGCGGCCATTGGCGTGGACGCCTTTGGCAAGTCGGTGCCGACGCTCATGGAGCAGGCCAAGGCGGCCGGGTTCGCGACCGGCAATGTCAGCACCGCGGAGATCACCGATGCCACTCCGGCCGCCATGTTCAGCCATGCGCTGCTGCGCGGTTGCCAGGGGCCGACCTTCAGTGAGTCGACCTGCTTGCCCAAGAAGTCCGATGGTGGCTATGAGGCGCAGCCCGCGGACAAGACGCTGGTCACCCCGATCGCCGAGCAGATCGCCCGCAATGGCACCGCCGATGTCATCTTCGGCGGCGGGCTGGCGCGGTTCGAGCCCGATGATCAGAAGGTCATGCAGGACAATGGGTATCAGGTGTTGGGGAGCATGGGCGATCCGGCGCTGAAGGCGCAGACGGCCGAGAGTCAGAAGGTGGCCACCGCGGCCGATTTGAAGTCGGTGAACGCGTCGAAGGTGATCGGGCTGTTCAATCGCGGGAACATGACCGTCACCAATGCGCGCAACGCGCTGCCGGAGTCCGCGCCGGAGAAGAAGGAGCCGACGCTGGCGGAGATGACCAGCAAGGCCATCGATTTGCTGTCGAACCGCAAGGGCGACAAGGGATTCCTGCTGCAGGTGGAGGGCGCGCTGATCGACAAGCGCTCGCACGCCAATGACGCCGCCCAGACCCTCGACGAGGTCAAGGCTTTCGATGACGCGGTGGCCGCGGCCGTGGACTTCGCCAAGAAGGACGGGCACACCATGGTGGTGGTGACCGCCGACCACGAGTGCGCGGGCTTCAACATCATCGAGAAGAACACCTTCGTCAATGCCGAGGCCGTCGCACCCCCGGCCAATGTCGATGCCACCAACCCGGCCAACAGCAGCAAGCCCGGCCGCGACGGCAAGGAGAACGTGAAGGATCCGGCGCGCTCGACCGGCTTCATCAACGGTGCGGGACAGGCCGATCCGCGCAACTTCGCCCCCGCGACCTTCCGGACCCCCGACGACCCGGCCGAGGTCAAGGACGGTTCCCCGGAGGCCAGCCTGTGGCTGACCTACCTGTCGGGCAATCACACCGGCGCGGACGTCCAGATCTACGCCTACGGCCCGGGCGCGCAGGTCTTCGCCGCCAGTCAGGACAACACCTCGCTGTACACCAAGATGCGCAAGGCTCTGCTGCCGTGAGCAAGCGAGCCGGTGTTCTGATCGTCGGCGTGTTCGCGGTGCTGGTCGCGGGGTGCTCGTCCAGCCCGCGTCCCGCGACCCCCGCCCCCGCGCCAGCTCCGATTGCCGCACCGCGGACGACCGAACCGCCCGCCACCGCCGTCTCGGTCGCTCCGGGAGAAGTGCGACTGTCCCCCGGTCCCTTCACAGACCGCGTGCGGCTGACCGGAACTCGCCTCGACGGCCCGAGCGTGCACGGCACGCTCGCGATCACGACCGATGTCAGTGACGTCCTGGCTCTCGAGGTCCACGCCGCCTTCTACGACGCGACCGGCCACCTGGTCGGTGCCGGAACCTTCGAGCACGCCGACGAGGAACCCGTCGCGGGTGGTCCGCACATTCCCAGCAACGACGGCATTCCCTTCACCATCACCGCGACTCCCGTCGACGCGACGGTCGCGGCCGCCGTGCTGTCGATTCCGGTCCTGGTGAACGAATAAGCAACGGACACAAAGGCTTCCGGCGAATCCCGCATCCACACCCCTCGTGCAGATGCGGGATCCTTGCCGGATCGGTCGACGCTGCCGTCGCCGCCGAATCCCTTACCCGGGGTACTACTGGGTGGTTCTTCGCTCGGGGCAGGCGATGGGTTACAGAGTTCGCAGGTAGGGGCCAAAATTTGGGCAATTGAGACATTTTGGGGCATCGGCATTTCCGGTCGGAAGACCGATTCGAGTGGCCTGGATTGCGCAGTCGCGGGCTGGAGGGCGGGGTGCGAGGTAGATTGTGTGTATCCGAAAGTTACCCGTAAGTAGGAGGCGATGATGCCGGTGCCGGATGCCGCGGTATTCGAACGGTTGCGCTCGTTCGCGGCCGTGGATACCACCCAGGACCACGCGGACCGCGCGATCACCGAGGTGTTCACCGGTCGGAGCCTGGGCACGGTGCCGGTGGGCACCGCGGCCGATGTCGCCGCCGCCGTGGCCAAAGCCCGTGCCGCCCAGGCCGAATGGGCCGCGCGCACGCCCAAGCAGCGGGCCGAGGTGCTGGAGCGCTACCGGACGCTGGTCGTGGAGAACCGCGAATTCCTCATGGATGTCGTGCAGGCCGAGACCGGCAAGGCGCGGTGGGCTGCGCAGGAAGAGATCATGGGCCTGATGTTCGCGGCCCGCTACTTCTCCCGCGTGGCCCCGCAGCTGCTCGCCCCGCACAAGACCACGGGTGCGTTCCCGGTGCTGAACCGGGCCTCGGTGCGCGCGGTGCCCAAGGGTGTAGTCGGGGTGATCGCGCCGTGGAACTACCCGATGCTGCTCTCGGTGGGAGATTCGATTCCGGCGCTGCTGGCCGGAAATGCCGTGGTGGTCAAGCCCGACAGCCAGACCCCGTACTCCTCGCTGGCCAATGCCGAACTCTTCCTCCGCGCGGGCCTGCCGCGCGACCTGTTCGCGGTGGTGCCGGGTCCGGGCACGGTGGTCGGCACGGCCATTGTCGACAGCTGCGACTACCTCATGTTCACCGGGTCCTCGGACACCGGCCGCACCCTGGCCGAACAGTGCGGCCGCCGCCTCATCGGCTTCTCTGCCGAACTCGGCGGCAAGAACCCCATGATCGTCACGCGGGGAGCCGATCTCGACAAGGCCGCCAAGGCCGCGGTGCGCGCCTGCTTCTCCAACGCGGGTCAGCTCTGCATCTCCATCGAGCGCATGTACGTCGAGCGCGCGGTGGTCGACCAGTTCACCGAGAAGTTCGTCGCCGCGGTAAAGGCCGCCAAACTCGGTGCCGCCTATGACTTCTCGACCGATATCGGCAGCCTCATCTCCGAGTCGCAGCTGGAGACGGTCACCAAGCACGTCGCCGACGCGGTCTCCAAGGGCGCGAAGGTGCTCGCCGGTGGCAATGCGCGGCCCGACCTGGGCCCGCTCTTCTACGAGCCGACGGTCCTGGCCGATGTCACCGACGCCATGGAATGCGGCCGCAACGAGACCTTCGGCCCGCTGGTGTCGATCTACCCGGTCGATTCGGTGCAGGAGGCCATCACTCGCGCCAATGACACCGAGTACGGCCTCAATGCCAGTGTGTGGGCGGGCAGCAAGGCCGAGGGCGAGCGGATCGCCGAGCAATTGCACGCGGGCACGGTCAATGTCGACGAGGGTTACGCGCCCGCGTGGGGCACGACCGGTGCTCCCATGGGCGGCATGGGCATCTCCGGTGTGGGCCGCCGCCACGGTCCCGACGGGCTGCTGAAATTCACCGAACCCCAGTCGATCGTGGTGACGCGCTTCCTCAACCTGGATGCTCCGGCCTTCATCCCCCAGGACAGGTGGCAGCCGTTCCTGATGGCGATCGCGCGTAGCATTCGCTTCCTGCCCGGTCGCTGACCGGGCTCCGACCCCGGGCTTACGGGGCGCTCGAGACGGTGTCAAATCCCGTCCCGCACAAAAGGACTCGCATCGCCACCCCGATGGTGACGCGGTTACGTTGCAGCGATGCGCTTTCCGAAGCTCGGGGTCCGAACCCGGATCCTGGCCATCGCGCTGGTCCCGAGCTTGGCGCTGGTGGTCATCGGTGTCAGCGCGACCGGCACCCTGGTGGATCGCTCCCACCGCGCCCGCAGCTGGGCCGACGAGATGCAGGCGGGTATCGCACCGACGCGTGAGCTGATCGAGGCCGTGCAGGTCGAGCGGCAGCTCACGCTGTGGCGGATCGCGGGGGTGGACAACGATGTTCGGCGGCTGACCACCGCGCGGCAGCGGCTCGACAACGCGCTGCGGGTGCTCGCACCCACGCAGTCCGCGCTGACCCGCATGGGTCCGGAATCCATGGGGCAGGCCACCGATGCCATTGCCGAGGTCAGCAAACGACTGGTCGGTCTGCGCTCGGGCGTCGACGCGGGCACGGTGGCGCTGGCCGACGCCTACGCGCTGTACAACCGCATTCCGCAGAGCGTGATGGCGGGCGTGCAGATCGCGGAGAAGACCGCGCCCGACGCCGCCACCGCCGTGGAGCTCACCCAGGCCGCGGACGTGCTGCACTGCCTCGAGGCGATGAGTCGCGCCTACGCGCTGGCCGCGTCGCTGATCGACGGCAATGACCTCTCGCCCGAGCTGGGCGCCGAATACCTCAGTCTGGTCGGCTACTACCGCACCCGCGTCGACGGCATCGTCACCCAGCCGGACGAGAAGCAGGCGACCGCCGCGAAGGCGCTGGTCTCCACGACCGCCTGGCAGCGGCTCGGCGTCGTCGAGCCCGTGCTGGCCCAGCACACCCTGGTCGAGACCGACGGCTCGGCGAAACGGACTCCCGCGCAGCCGCTTCCGATCTCGATGGCCGATTGGCAGCGCAGCTCCGATGAGGTGACGCACGGGTTGGCCGATCTGTGGCAGGCCGAGAACACCGAGGCGCAGGGGCTGGCCAGTCACGCCGCATCGGATACCACGCGCAAATCACTGTGGGCCGGTGTCGGCATGATCGTGGTGGCGCTCGTCGCCATCCTGATCGCCCTCGTGCTGGCCAATCGCATCATCCGCAGGCTCACCCGGCTGCGCGACCGCACCTTCGCGCTGGCCGACGAGGAGCTGCCCGAGACCATGCGGCGACTCGCGGCCGGTGAGGGCCTGGACGCCGAGATCGAGCAGCCCACCCTGGACTTCGGGCGGGACGAGATCGGCCAGGTGGCAGCGGCTTTCGGTCACGCGCACGCGACCGCCGTCGCGGCCGCGGTCACCGAGGCCCGCACCCGGGAGGGTGTGAAGTCGGTGTTCCTCAATATCGCTCACCGCAGCCAGGTGGTGGTCCACCGGCAGCTGGAGATTCTCGACGCGGCCGAATCCCAGCAGGAGGACCCCGCGCTGCTGGACATCTACTTCCGCCTGGATCACCTGGCCACCCGCGAACGCCGCAATGCCGAGAACCTGATCATCCTCGCGGGCGGTCGACCCGGCCGCCAATGGCGCAACCCGGTCCCGCTGCTCGAACTGGTTCGCAGCGCCGTCGGTGAGACCGCCGACTACACCCGGGTCCGAACCGGCCGCCTGCCACAGGCTTTCATTGCCGGACTCGCCGTCGCCGACCTCATCCACCTGCTCGCCGAACTCATCGACAATGCCGCCACCTACTCCCCGCCCCAATCCCGCGTGGACATCGCCGGCGCGTCCGTCGGCCGCGGCGTAGCGGTCGAAATCAGCGATCAGGGCATGGGTATCCCCGCCGACCATCTCGACCGCCTCAACGCCCTGCTCAGCGCCCCACCGGATTTCGCGGTCACCAGCCTGTCCGAAGACTCCCGCCTGGGCCTGTTCGTCGTCTCCCGCCTGGCCGCCCGCCACGACATCTCCGTCCGCCTGTCCGACTCCGACTACGGCGGCATCCGAGCCATCGTCCTCATCCCCTCCTCGGTCATAGAAGGCGAGATCCCCGCACCGAACGGCCGCCCGGAACCCCGCCTGCCGGTCCGATCCGCCGAATTCGAACAGGCCGCAACCGATTCGCCCCTCCCGCCCCGGGCCGCCGCCCACCTGGACAGCTGGGCCGACCGCTGGCCCCAGCGTGACCTCACCGCCGCGGACGGACGCATCGGCCAGAGCGACGCGCGCCAGTTTCGGACCGAGGAGCCGCAGGCCATCGAACCACCCGCGCGGTTGGCCGGTGGCGATCTCGGCGGAAGTGTTGGCCGCAAACCTTCCGACGCGGGTGTTGCTGCAGCTCATACGAACCCGCCCCGCAGCGGTCCAGACCTGCCGGAGGAACCTGGTCCGAGCGCCGGGCAAGGCCCGGACCGGGCGGATTCGCGCCCGGCGCTGCCCCGGCGGCAGCGGCAGGCCAGTCTCGCGCCGGAATTGGCCGAGACTCCCGGGGCCGCGGCCACCCCGGCACCCGATCAGCGCAGTGCCGAGCAGGCGCGAGAGCTGTTCTCGGCCATCGAGAACGGAACCCGACAGGGGCGGCAGGCCGACGGCGGCGTGTCGCCCCCCCATCCACAGGAAGGCGACGGTGAATACCTCCCACGCTGGTGATCTGGACTGGCTCATCGACGATCTCGTCGACAAACTCGCGGGTGTGCGGTGCGCGGTGGTGCATTCCACCGACGGGCTGCTGCTGGGGCGGTCGAAGAGCATGAGTCGCGAGGACGCCGAGCACTTCTGTGCGATGTCGTCGACGTTGTTCGGGCTCTCGCGCAGTGCCGGACATCGCTTCGACGGAGGTGCGGTGCGGCAGGCGGTGATCGAGCTCGATCGCGCGGTGCTGTTCGTGACCGCCGCGGGACCGAACGCCTGTCTGGCACTGCAGTCCAATGCGGACGCGAATCTGGGCATGGTCGCCTACGAGATGAATCTGACCGTGCAGCGCGTCGGTTCGTTCCTCTCGGCCGCGCCTCGACATCGCGCCTGAGTCGGTGAATTCCACTGTGCCGCCGCCGATTACCGCCCGTGAACTGCGGCTCGGCGGCGGCATGGTCTGTGATTCACGAACATACATAACTTTCAATGTCAATCTTGTTCCCGCTCACCGGGACCGATGCGGCGAATGTGACATACGTCCCGTTACCTTTGCCCGATGTTCAGAGCGAGGCTCGGGGTCCGGACCCGCGTGCTCGCCATCGCACTCGTCCCGAGCCTGGCGCTGCTCGCGATCGGTGTGGGTGGCGC
This sequence comes from Nocardia sp. CDC153, assembly GCF_035818515.1. NCBI lineage: Bacteria > Bacillati > Actinomycetota > Actinomycetes > Mycobacteriales > Nocardiaceae > Nocardia > Nocardia sp. CDC153. The sequence continues at coordinate 684,927 of NZ_JAYKYU010000004.1, forward strand.
GGGTTATCTGGTGGTCGAGGGCAAGCACGCACGGGAGTGGGCGGAGGCCTTGACGTCCGCGGCCCCGACCACCAATGAGTTGATCGTCGCGGTGCAGCAGGAGCGGCAGCTGTCCCTGGCCCAGATGGGCGGTGGTGACGACGCCAATCCGAAGGCCTTGGCGCAGGCGCGCTCTCGCCTCGACAAGGCATTGCAGGCCCTGGCCGCGATCACCCCGACCATGCAGAAGCTCGGCCCCAAGGGCATCGGCGACAATGTCGGCGGACTGACCACCCTCAGCGGTCAACTGGCCAGCGTGCGCACCCAGATCGACACCAACGCCATCCCGGTCTCGGACGCCTACTACTTCTACGGCAAGCTGCTCGAGGTCGTCTGGATCGGCACCCGCATGGTCGCCGACACCGCGCCCAGTTCCGAGGTGGCCCTGGAGGTCTCGAACGGACTGCAGATCGCGCAGGCCTCGGAGATGCTCTCCCGGGAAGCCTCGGTCGCCGAGGTGCTGTTCGGCGGCGGCAGCGTCCCGCCCGAGCTGGCCATCGAATTCTCCCGCGTGGCGGGCACCTACCGCGTCAACCTCGGCGTGCTCGCCGGCGGCGACGGCGGCGTGGGTGACAAGGACATGCAGGCCCTCATGAACGATCCGGACTGGACGAAGATCGTCATGATGGAGAACGTGCTGCTCTCGCGGGCACTGGATCCGATCACGGTGCCGCCCAGCAAGCCGGGCGCGGCCCCGCAGGTCGCCCCGCTGACCTTCACCCCGCAGGAATGGCGCGACACCGTCGCCAAACTCAACACCCAGATCCTGCACCTGTGGGACACCTCGAGTCGGCACAACGAGGCCGCCGCCGCGGCGGTCGGCGACCGCAATGCCCGCAACTCCGCGCTGGCCGGTGGCGGCATGCTCGCGGTCTCCGCGCTCGCCTTCCTGGTCTCCCTGATCCTGGCCAACCGGATCATTCGCCGCCTCAAGGGCCTGCGCAACGAGACGCTGGTGCTCGCCGATGAGCGGCTGCCCGAGATCATGGCCAAGCTGCGCGAGGGCAAGCCGGTCGATCCGGCCGCGGAGGCCGCCGTGCTCGACTTCGGGTTCGACGAAATCGGCCAGGTGGCAAAGGCGTTCAACCACGCCCACGCCGCCGCCTTGGCCGCCGCCGTCACCGAGGCCCGCACCCGTGAGGGCGTCAAGGCGATGTTCCTCAATATCGCCCACCGCAGCCAGGTCATCGTGCACCGGCAGCTCGAGATCCTCGACGCCGCCGAGTCGAAGCAGGAAGATCCGGCGCTGCTGGACATCTACTTCCGCCTCGACCACCTGGCCACCCGCGAACGCCGCAATGCCGAGAACCTGATCATTCTCGCGGGCGGTCAGCCCGGGCGGCAGTGGCGAAACCCGGTGCAGCTGCTCGAGATCGTGCGCTCGAGTGTCGGCGAGACCCTCGACTACACCCGCGTCAAGATCGCCCGGCTGCCGGAGGTGTCCATCGCGGGCAGCGCCGTGGCCGACCTCGTGCACCTGCTGGCCGAGCTGGTCGACAATGCCGCGGCCTTCTCCCCGCCGCAGTCGCAGGTCGAGGTGCGCGGCGGGATCGTCGGCAAGGGCGTGGCCATCGAGGTCATCGACCAGGGCATGGGCATGCCCGAGGCGGAGCTCGCGCGGGTCAACGAGATCCTGCGCGACGCACCCGATTTCGGTGTGAGCATGGTGCCCGACGACTTCCGCCTCGGCCGCTTCGTCATCGCCCAGCTGGCCTCCCGCAACGGCATCTCGGTGCGGCTCACCGAATCCGACTACGGCGGCGTGCGCGCCATCGTGCTGGTGCCGAACAATCTCACCGTGCAGCCCTCGGGCCGCACCGGCGAAATCCCGGCCGTGCCACGGCAATTGGATACCGCCGAGCCGTCCGCGGCCGCGCTGGCCGTCGCGGCGCTGCCGCAGCTGCCCGCGGCCCCGCCGTCGATGATCTCCAACTACGATCTGCCGATCGTCGGCTACGAGCCCCCGGCGGCGGAGACGCCCGCGCCCTACAACCCGCCGACCGCCCCGAAGTTCGAACCGTTCGGCCCGTCCACCGGGTCCTTCGCCAAGCAGCCCGAACCGGCCGGTCCCCCGACGAACGACTACGCGCCCCCGCTGTCCTTCGGCGCGGCAGCACCATTCGACCCGCCGACCAACCCGCGGCCCGCGCCGGAACCCCAAGCCGCCCCGCAGCCGCCCTCGGAAAACGGTTTCCGGGCTCGCGAATTCGGGCGTTCCCATTACACTGGCTCCGACGTCCGACCCGCGCTCCCGCGTAGGCGTCGGCAGGCAAGTCTCGCACCGGAATTGGCGCAGGAGCAGTCGGCCCCCGAGCCGGCCACCCAGGCCACCCGCACGGCCGAGCAGGCCCGAGACCTTTTCTCCGCTATCGAAAACGGGACCAGGCAGGGCCGCAAGGCCGACCCCGGTTCGTTCGGGCCTGAGTCGCAAGCAATCTCGGAACGACAGGAAGGCGACGGTGACCACCTCAAACGCTGGTGATCTCAACTGGCTACTCGATGATCTGGTCGACCGGCTCGCAGGCGTCCGTCACGCGGTGGTGCACTCCACCGACGGGCTGCTGCTGGGCCGCTCCTCCGCCATGAGCCGCGAGGACGCGGAGCACTTCGGTGCCATGTCCTCGACCCTCTACGGTCTGGCCCGCAGCGCGGGCGGCAGATTCGACGGCGGCGGCGTCCGCCAGGCGGTGATCGAACTCGAGCGCGCGGTGCTGTTCGTGACCGCCGCCGGCAGCCACGCCTGCCTGGCGTTGCAGGCCACCGAGTCCGCCAACCTCGGCATGGTCGCCTACGAGATGAACCTGACCGTCCAACGCGTCGGCAACTACCTGTCCACCACCCCGCGCCACAACCTGGCCGGACAAGGCAACCCCCGACTGTCATGAGGCCGGGGCCGGGGGAACAGTGGTTCGATGACGCGGCCGGTCCGCTCGTGCGCCCCTACGCACGGACCGGTGGCCGAACCATGGGCGCTGCGCACGATTTGGACATGCTGACGGTGGTGGTGGTACCCAATGCCGCCCCACCATTGCGGCGCGTCGAGCCGGAATACGGCGACATCGTGCGGTTGTGTCGGCTGCCGCTGTCGGTGGCCGAGGTGTCGGCCGCGCTGCGGCTGCCGCTGGCGGTAACGAAAATCCTGGTGGGGGACCTGATATCGGACAATATCCTCAACTTCCGGGCCCCGGCCTCCCCCGAGACCGCGCCCGGTGACCTCAACATTCTGCGAGCGGTACTCGATGGCATTCGAAAACTCTGATACCGCCCAGCCCATGGCCGCCTCGGTGAAAATCCTCATCGCGGGCGGCTTCGGCGTGGGCAAGACAACGATGGTGGGGGCGATCTCGGAGATCACCCCGCTGCGCACCGAAGAGCTCATTACCGAGCTGTCCGCGGGCGTGGACGATCTGCGCGGCGTGGAAGGCAAGACCACCACCACCGTCGCGCTCGACTTCGGCCGCATCACCATCGACCAGAACCTGGTGCTCTACCTGTTCGGCACCCCCGGACAGGACCGATTCTGGTTCCTGTGGGACGAATTGGCGCGCGGGGCGCTCGGCGCGGTCGTGCTGGCCGACACCCGGCGACTGGAGGGTTCCTTCGCCGCGATCGACTTCTTCGAACGCCGCGGCGTCGCGTTCACGGTGGCGGTCAACTGCTTCGAGGGCGCGCCGCTCTACACGCCCGCCGAGGTCCGCGAGGCGCTGGATCTCGACGAGCGCATTCCGGTACTGCTCTGCGACGCCCGCGACCGCGGGTCGTGCAAGAACGTGCTCATGACCCTGGTCGAGTACCTGATCGAGCGAGCCGCCTCGACCGGGGCGCACGTCTGAATTCCGGCTCCCCCAACGACAATCGCGTCCGACCGGCGACCCCGGTAGGACGCGATTCGCGTTTTCGGGCGATGCTCAGCCCAACACCGCTCGCGCGTCACCGGTCAATGCGGTGAGCAGTGGCTGGTTCCAGCCGCCGGATTGCGCGTCGTAGAGGGCGAAGGTCGGACCGAACGACCATGCGCCCCAGGAGAAACCGCGCTCCTCGGCGAGCAGTCGGTTGAACGCGGTCCAGCGGGCGCGCGAGGCATTGTCGGCATGCACCGAGGTGCCGAACTCGCCCAGGAACACCGGGCGGTCCGCGGCGGCGGCCCAGGCGGCGATCCCGTCGAAGCCCCCGGTGAGTTCGGCCCGCTGCTCCGGGGTGCCGTCCCAGGTATTGCCCAGCCAGGACTTCGGGTCGCCGAAGGGGGTCGTGCCCAGCCACTCCTCGCCCTGCATGGTGAAGGTGATCGGCCAGTACTGATGGACGGTGACAATGAGATCGCGGTCCGCCGTGGGCAATTCGAGCTGCGGCAGGGTACGGGCATTGTTGTAGGCTCCGGGACCGACGATGACGGCGCGGTGCGGATCGACCTTGCGCAGCACGGTCAGCAGGCGCGCGATGTAGTCGTTCCACAGCGCGTCCAACGCCTCGCGCGGTTCGGCCAACGGCTCGAGCAGAATCGATTCCGGGTGGGCCGCGAAGCGGGTGGTGACCTGCTCGGTGATGGACAACAGCCGATCCAGGTACCTCGGCGGATCCGCCATCAGCTCCGGATCCAGAAAGTTGGTCAGCACCAAGGCGAGTCCGCGTTCGGTGGCCTGCTCGGCCAGCGTGGCCACGCGGTCGAGGGCCGCGGCGTCGATCTGGAATCCGGGCCCGGTATGGGCCGCCCAGCAGACACCCAAGCGGACGGCGGTGAATCCCGCCTCCCGGCACAGATCCAATTCGTGCTCCCCCACCGGGAGCGTCCAACCCTGCTCGATATCGGCACCCAAGTCGAGTCCGATATTGATCGTCCGGGCCAGCAACCGGTTGGTGTCGTGAATGCCCATGTCACTCAAATCCTTTCGGCCATACCAAACGACCCGTTCGCAGGTCGTCCGCGAAGGTGACCAGCCACTCGTGCTCGGCGCGGCGCAGGGTCTGCCCGTAGGTCTGGTCGGTGAGGAAGATCGCCGGGACCTCGCCCGCCGCGGCGACCGCCGCGTCGACCGCGTCGATCTGCTCGGCAATCCGCTGCGCGCGCCGCGTCACCAGGTCGATGACCTCGGATTCGGGCAGGGCGAACATGAACAGCAGCGCGGTGGTGAACGCCGCCTGATCGTGGGCCGGGTCGCCCAAGAGCTCCCGCAGCCACTGCACCAGCGTCCGCAGACCCGACTCGGTGATCCGATACACCGTGCGTTCGGGCCGATTCCCTTCCCGCGCAGCCTCGCCCGCCTCGATGAGCCCGGCGGCGGTGAGGCGGCGGACGGCGTCGTACATCGAGGCGTTCTTCAGCTTGAGCACCGTGTCGTGACCGCGCTCGCGCATGACTGTCCGCATCTCGTATCCGTGGCGGGGTTTCTCCGCCAACAGACCCAGCACGGCCAGTGTGACGGGAGTGCGCAGCAAGCGCGGTGCCATATCGCTCCAATAGTCGAACTCGGCTAGTCGAAATCGACTATACGCTCTGGGTGTGGAAATAGACATCGCCCCGTCGAATGCGAGATTCGACGGGGCGATGGGGAGTCGGCCGGAAGTGCTTGCCGCGGTGATCAGTTGGGTTCGACGTCGGCGAAGTCGCTGATCCAGCGGTGGTCGCCGCGAGGGCTATTGGGCTCGCCCGGGCGGGTGACGCCAATGGCCTGCCAGCCCGCCGCGACGGCCGCGTCGACCTCGTCGGGGTGATCGGAGAGGAACAGGATCTGTTCCGGCGGAACGCCGATGGCGCTGGCGATCTTCTCGTAGGAGGAGGCCTCGCGCTTGGGGCCCGCCGTCGACAGATCGAAGTGGCCGCTGATCAGTGGGGACAGGTCGCCGCCGCGGGCGAAGGCGAACCAATCCTTTTGATTGCGAACCGAACCCGAGGAGTAGATGTAGAGCTCGAGTCCGGCGTCGCGCCAGGCGCGCAGCACCGGCGGCACGTCGGGGAAGAACTCGCCGTGCAAGGCGCCGCTGCGGAAGCCCTCGGCGCAGATGATGCCCTGGGCCGCCTTCAACGGCTCGGACTTCACGTCGGTGTTGAGCCAGTCGATGAGGATCGCCGCCACCTCGGCGGCATCCGCGTCGGGCCGACCGGCCTGGGCGCGGGTCGCCTCGATAATGGGATCGGCCGCGCCGCCGGTGTTTTCGGCGAGCCAACCCGGCAGTCGATCGCGGGTGTACCCATAGAGGTCCTCCCGCACCGAACTGGTCGGGCTGGTAGTGCCCTCGATATCGAGCACGACCACCTTGATCATGCCGGGGCCAGCAGCTCGTCGAGGGTCGGGAAGCCGCCGGAGATCTTGTCGCCGGTGAAATCGCCGATCCAGCCGTCCTCTTCCTCGAAGAAGCGCACGGCCACGAACTCCGGCCGCGTGCCCATGTCGAACCAGTGCAGCGTGCCCGCCGGGACCGAGACCAGATCGCCCGCGGTGCAGACGGTCGCGAGGACCTCATTGCCCAGGTGCAGGTAGAAGCAGCCCGCGCCGGCCGCGAAGAAGCGGACCTCGTCCTCGGCGTGACGGTGCTCGTCGAGGAACTTGGTGCGCGCGGCGACCGCCTTGGCGGGCCACTCCGGGTCGGTGTCATCGGGGTGGATGCGGGCCACGTCGATGAACTTGTAGCGGCCGTCGGCATTCAACGCGTCGATGCGCGGCTGGTATTCGGCCAGCAGCTCCTCGGTCGTGGTGGCGGCGCTGAAGCCTTCCAGCAGCGGCCAGCGCTCGAAGGTGATGCCGCGCTTGCCGAGTTCGGCGGCGATCACCGCGTCATCGGAGGTGCGCAGGATGACATCACCGGCGTCCTTGTCGGACATGATCTGCAGCAGAGTCATTAGGGTTCCTTTCTCGGAACTAATTCTGGCCCACCGGAATCTCACGGTGGCCGGTCAAAGTGGTCAGTTCGCACATGGCCTCGAGGCATTCGGCCCGATCGCGGGCCTGCGCCAGGCTCGAGCCCCAGGCGGTGATGCCGTGCCCGGCGATGAACAGCACGGGCGGGGCATCGGGGTGCTCGGTGAGGTACTTCTCGATGTCCGCGCCGATTTGCGGGACATCGGCGTGATTCGGGAAGACGGGGATGTCGATGAGATCGGGGCGGGACGAACCCAGGCCCTTGATCAGCTCGTAGCCCGCGAAACGCGTTGTGGTGACGCCGGATCCGGCGGTCTTGATGGACACGGCGGTGGCGTGCGGCGGGTGCACGTGCACGACCGCGTCGGCACCGCGGGTGCGGTAGACGGCGGTGTGAATGGTGGTCTCGGCGGAGGGCTTGCGGCCCGACGCGTCGACCGGCTTGGAGTCCACGACCGCGACGGTCACCATGTCGGTGGCCGTGAGCTCGCCCTTCGACAGGCCGCTGGCGGTGATGACGGCCGTATCACCCTGTCGCACCGAGATATTGCCCGAGGTGCCGGGCATCCAGCCGCTGGCGTAGAGGCCGCGTGCGATCTCGGCGATCTCGGTACCCGCCGCGTTCGCGGAGGTGACGGTCGAGCCGGAGGCGGTGACCCCCGAGCCGGAAGAAGCGCTCCGCGCCGCGCTCGGGTCGCCCAGCACGCCGTACTCGGTCACCACCGCGGTGACCAGCTCGGCCGGGGTGACATCGAAGGCCGGATTGAAGGTCTTGGTGCCCTCGGGAGCCGTTGCGACGCCGCCGAATCCGGTCACCTCGGCCGCGGCCCGCTGCTCGACCACGATGTCGGATCCGCGCGCGGTGGAGATATCGCGGGTCGATTCGGGCGCGACCACGATGAACGGAATGCCATGGTGCTTGGCGGCAATGGCCAGCATGTAGGTGCCGATCTTATTGGCGACGGCACCGTCGGCGGTAATGCGATCCGCGCCCACCACCACGGCATCCACCTGCTCGGTCGCCATGGCCCAGGCGGCGGCGGAATCGATGGTGAGGCGGTGCGGGATACCGGCTTCGGCCATCTCCCACGCGGTCAGGCGCGCGCCCTGCAGCAGCGGGCGGGTCTCGTCCACGATCACCTCGGCCAGCGCGCTGCGCTGATGCAGGACGCGCAGTGCGCCGATCGCGGTGCCCCAGGCGGTGGTGGCGAGTCGGCCGGTATTGCAATGGGTCAGCAGTCGCAGCGGGCGGTCGGCGCAGAGTCGCTGAATCAGATCGGCGGCCTCGGTGGCGGCGGCCAGATTCACGCGGCCGTCCTCGGCGAGCAGTTCGAGGGCCTCGGCCTCCATGGCCCGCACGCCCTCGGGGAGTTTGGCCAGCGTGCGCTGTACACCCCAGGCCAGATTCACCGCGGTCGGTCGGGCGTCCGCGATGCGGGCGGCCTCGGTCTCGACCCGCGCGGTGTCGACGACTCCGTCGGTGGTCGCGGCCCGCGCCGCGATCACGACACCGAACGCGCCGCACACGCCGATCGCGGGCGCACCCCGCACGGCCAGGGTCTTGATGGCATCGATGACCTCGTCGACCGTCGTGATTCGAAGCTCCCGCAGCTCGTGCGGCAGCGCCCGCTGGTCGATGGTGACGAGCGCACCGTCGGCCCACGCGATCGAACTCTGATCCATCTAGTTCTGTCCTCTTGACTGGAGAATTGCGGCAGCGCCCACGGCCGTGGACACACTCCACCGTATCGAACGCGGATCCACGCCTGACCGGCAGGTTTCGGATCAGTCGAATCCGAATAGCCGGTTTTCGCGCGGGATGCGCGCAACATCGGGTATCGCGGTCCCGGCGTTGTCAGCTCGCGCCCGTCGCGCATACCGCAGTACCCTCCCGGTATGGCAAGACAGCGTCGCACCCGCAAGATCACCGTGACGATGCCGGAGGAGATCGCCGCCACCCTCGACGATTGGCGCACTTCCGGCCGCATTGCCTCGATTTCGAGCTTCGTCGCCGAGTCCGTGAAGGCCCGCGTCGACCGCGCCGAATCCCTGGCCCGCCTCGAGAATGCCCTCGGCGGCCGCCCGCCCCTCGATCTGATCAACCGCGCCCGGGCCGTCCAAGGTTTGCCCCCCTTATCGGATGAGGAGAACGCCAGCGGCGACCGCGGCGCGGCATGACCCCCGCCGCCCCCACCCTCGGCGGCGTCGTCTTCGACACCGCCGCGCTCACCGCCTGGGCGCACCGCGTGGCCTACGTGCAATCCGTGGTCTGGGCGACCGCGGACGCCGGGCACACGATCATCGTCCCCGCCACCGCGCTCGCCGCGGCCCGTGCGCTGATTCCGCCCGGGCGGCTCGACATTCTCTCAGTGCTGCTGGACCTGCCCAATACCGTCATCCAGCCCCTGGATCGACCCGCCAGCGACCACCTCGGCGACACTCTCGCCGACCGGCCCGACGCCGATGCGCTGATTCCCGCAGGGCACGCGACTCTCGAAGCGGTGAGCCGGGATTGGCCCTGCCTCACCGACCGGCCGGACACGCTGCGGAAGCTGGATCCCCGCGTCCAGACCGACAAACTGCCCTGATCGGCCTCCGAGGCAACGACTTTCGCTCAGGCCCTGCCGAGCGCGAGGGTGACATTGTGGCCGCCGAAACCGAACGAGTTGGTCAGCGCGTAGCGCAACTCCTGGTAGCGGGGTTTGTCCGCCACCATATCGAGCTCGGTGCCCGGGTCCGGGGTCTCGAAATTCAGTGTGGGCGGGATGATCTGCTCCTCGAGTGTGCGCAGGGTGAGCATGGCTTCCAGCGCGCCCGCCGCGCCGATGGAATGGCCGAGTGCCGATTTGGGCGCGTACACCGAGGCTTTCGGGGTGACCGCCATGATCGCCTTCGCTTCGGAGGCGTCGCCCACCGGGGTGCCGGTCGCGTGCGCATTGACGTGGTCGATGTCGTCGCCGGTCAATCCCGCTGTCGCGAGGGCCTTGCGCATGGCGCGGGCCGCGCCGTCGCCGTCGGGGGCGGTGCCGGTGATGTGGTAGCCGTCCGAGGTGATGCCCGCGCCCAGCACTCGCCCGAGGATCTGCGCGCCGCGCGCTCGCGCGTGCTCCTCGGACTCCAGCACCAGCAGCGCGCCCGCCTCGCCGAAGACGAAACCGTCCCGGTCCTTGTCGAAAGGCCTTGAGGCACGCTGGGGTTCGTCATTGCGCGTGCTCATTGCCCGCATCATGGCGAAGCTGGCGATCGGCACCGCGTCGATATGACCCTCGACGCCACCCGCGACCACGACATCGGCCTCGCCGGTGGTGATCAGCCGCCACGCGTGTGCGATCGCCTCGGCACCCGACGCGCACGCCGAAACCGGCGCGTATACACCGCCTTTCGCGCCGATTTCCAGTCCGACGGTCGCGGCGGAGCCATTGGGCATCACCATGGGCACGGTCATCGGCGGCACCTTGCGGTACCCGCCCGCCCGCATGGAATCGACCGCGTTCACGAGCGACTCGCCGCCCCCGAGTCCGGTGCCGACCGCCACCGCGAGCCGCTCCGCCTCGACCTTCGGCGTCCCCGCTTCCCGCCACACCTGCCGGGCGAGCACCAGCGCCAACTGCTGCACGAACGACATCCGCCGCTGCTCGATCCGCGTCAGCTGCTCCCCCGGCTGCGCCACCAACCGCCCGCCGATCCGCACCGGCAGCTCGTATTCGGTCACGAAATCATCTGCGAGCGTGCCGATTCCGCTCTCCCCCGCCAGCAGCCGCACCCACGTCGACTCCAAATCGGCCCCGAGGCAGGTGGTAGCCGCCATCGCGGTGACCACCGCACCCCGCCGAGTTTCTGTACCACTTGTTACACCCATGCCGACATGGATACCTGTACCACCCGCTACAGTCAACCCGTGCCCCGCCCACTCGACCACGCCCGCCGCGCCGAACTCCTGGAAGGCCTGATTGCCTACATCGCCGACCGCGGCCTGTCCGAACTCTCCCTCCGCCCCCTAGCGGAATACCTGGGCACCAGCTCCCGCATGCTCATCCACTACTTCGGCACGAAGGAAGCAATGCTGGTCGCCGCCTTGGAAACCCAGCGCCCCGACATCGCTGCCCTCTTCACCGGCATCGACTCCGCCGCGGTCCTGCGCGACCGCCTCTGCGCCTCTTTCGAAATCAACACCGCGGGCCAATTCGCCACCAGCCTCCCGGTCCTCCTCCAGGTCCTGGGCGCGGCCACCGTCCCCAACAGCCCCTTCAAGTCCTACGCCACCGACGCCATCGAAGTCCTGGTAGACGCAATGACCAACTCCCTCACCCGAATCGACCCCACCATCCCCGACCCCCAAGCCTCCGCCACCCTCCTCATCTCCGGCATGCGCGGCCTAATCCAAGACTGGTGGATCACCGCCGACACCCCCCGCATCCGCCGCGCAGTCACCCTCCTCATCTCCCAAGCCATCCCCACCACCCCCTGATTCGACCCCGACGAGCATGCAATCCAGCAGGCAAACGTCGAGAAGGACTCTGCTGGATTGCATGCTCGTGGGAAGGGGGTGCGGAGTTGGGAAGTGGGGGGTGGTGGTGGAGGGTGGGCGGGAGAATTCGGGGATGGGGGTTGAGGGGCTGATTCGGCGGGAGTGGGCGCTGCGGGAGGGGATCGTCACTCGGTATGCGCTGGAGAAGGATTATCGGCTGGTGTATCCCGGCATCTATCTGCCGAAGGGGGTCGAGTTGGATGCGCGGGGGCGGACGCTGGCCGCGGCGTTCTGGGGTGGGGATAAGGCTGTGCTGGTGGGGTTTTCGGCGCTCGTGATGCATGGGGTGCAGTGGTTTGCCGAAGAACCCGCCGAGTTGTCGGGACCGAATATCACTCGCGCTCCAGCAGGAGTTGTTGCCAGGCAATATGAGCTGCTGCCGCAGGAGGTCGTATCGATCGACGGTGTGCGGGTAACCTCCGCCGAGCGGACCGGGTATGACCTCGGCCGTCGGTTGCGCTTCGGAACGGCTGTGGCGGTCCTGGATTCGCTCTGCCAGGTGACAGGGCTGGTACCTGGCCGGATTCTCGAGATCAGTACCGATCATCCGCGAGCTCGCGGGAACGGCAGGCTGCGTGAGGTCATCGGCTATGTGGATGCCGGGGCAGAATCACCCCAGGAGACCAGGACCCGACTTCTCTTGCTGGCCGCCGGATTTCCGCGACCCACCACCCAAATCGAGGTCCGTGACGAGTACGGCCGCTTCGTTGCCCGGCTGGACATGGGTTGGCCCGAATGGAAGGTGGCCGTCGAGTACGACGGCGCCCAGCATTGGACCGACAAGCGCCAGTACGCCCACGACATCGACCGCCAGGCCCGCCTGACCGCCCTCGGCTGGACCATAATCCGAGTCTCGTCGTCCCACCTCCACACCCACCCCCACACCATCCTCACCCGCACTGCCGCCGCCCTCCGCGCCGCCGGTGCCCCCATTCCCGACGAGCATGCAATTCGGCAGGCAAACGTCGAGAAGATGCCTGCTGGATTGCATGCTCGTGGGGTTAGTGGAGGGAGGCGGCGAGGGTGAGGAGGTCGGGGAGGTGGGGGCCGTCGGATGCGGCTCGGGAGATGGCTTCGGGGAGGGGGAAGAGGGCTACCTCGAGGATGTGTTCGGCGTCTTCGGGGTTGGTGGGGGTGCCCGTCAGATGGACGTCGGCTGTGCACCAGAGCCAGGCCTTGTGGGGGTGGGGCTGCCAAGGGCGGTAGGGAGTCGGGCGGTCGGTCGTTGCGTAGTGGGCGCCGAAAGGGTGCAGGGGGCCTGCCAATTCGGCACCCGCTTCCTCGGCCAGTTCACGAATCACGCAGGACTCGATGGATTCTCCGGCCTCCCGGGTGCCGCCGGGGAGGAACCAGACGTCGCGGTCGTCGCGACAGAGGACGATGCGGTCGCCGACGAAGCAGACGACGTGGATGTTCGTCACCAATTCGTCGGGTGGGAGGTCGGTGGAGAATTGGACGTCGAGGCCGCCCCACTCCCAGCGGGCGGGGGTGTAGAGGAGGGGGTAGCGGTCGGCGAGGGTCATGGTTCGACCGTAGTGGGAGGGCATGGCCGACGCTTTAGAACTGGTTTCAGTATTGTTCCCCCATGGCCTTCGTCATCGATAAGACCGTGGAGATCGACGCGCCCGCCGAGCTGGTGTGGCAGGTGCTGACCGATGTGGACAAGTACGGGGAGTGGAATCCCTTCTGCCTGGAGTGCAAGACCACCCTCGAACCGGGGTCGCCGATCGATATGAAGGTGCGGCTGGTCGGGCCGAAGCCGAAGAAGCAGCGGGAGTTCATCCGAACTCACACGCCGGGCAAGGAATTCAGCTACAACATGAAGCCCCTGCCGCTGGGCCTGCTCAGCAGCGAGCGCTCGCACACGGTGACCACGCTCGAGGATGGCCGTACCCGGTACTTCTCGCACTTCCAGCTCAATGGCGCACTGGCACCGGCGGTTTCCGGTCTGCTGGGCCGCGCCTTGACCACCGGGTTCATCGATATGACCGATGCGGTCAAGGCGCGGGCCGAGGCACTGAAGACCGCCCAGCACTAGCGACCGGCGCTCACGCCTCGAACGGCACCACATTGCCCGCGGCGTCGCGGCCACCGCTCTCGTTCTCGATGGCGGTGGCCAGCTCCTCGGGGCTGTCCCAGCTGCGCGGTTCCTCGTCTTCGAGATTGCCGATCGTGTACCAGGTGGCGGTGCCGCGATAGCGCACCAGCCCGTGGCCCGAATAATCCAGCGTCACATCGAGATCCCCGGAGACCGTTCCCTCTTCCCGGGTCATGACGGCTGCCTCGCTGCGGATCTCGACGATGGCGACTATGTGAAATCTCCCTTGCTGGTGCAGTCCTGCACCGCGGTCTGCAGCGCGGACTGTTCTTTGGCATCGACGTTCAAGCCGTACTTTACTTTCACCTGGATGTAGCGGCCGATATAGGCGCACCGGAAATTCCCGGGCGGCAAGTAGCTCGACGGGTCCTGATCGCCCTTGGAGCGATTGGCGGTGGGATCGGAAATCACCAGGTTCAACGCGTCATTGGCGATGTGGCGGCGGGTGTCGTCGTCGAGCTTCGAGGCGCCCGAACGCCATGCCTCGGCCAGCGCGACGATGTGGTCGATGTCCAGACCGGACGAATCGGTGGTCCACTTATAGGGTTTGAGGGCATTGGTCTTCTTGTCCATGACCCCGTATTGATCGCGCCAGCCGCCATTGGTGCCGACGGTCAATTTGCAGCTGCTGGGATCCAGTTTCACCGGCCCGGTCGCGTCGCGCAGCAGGACGACATCGCGGGTCGTGCAGCGGCTGTATTGCGCGAAGGCGTCGCCGAATCCGTGTTCGGGTTTCTCGGTGTCCCAGTGCGGGAATCGCTCCCGGGAATACCCGGCCATGGGTAGCTCATCGGCCACTTTGAGTTTTCCCAAGAGGGCGCTGATCTCCTTGGCCGACCCCACCGGGCCGCCGCGATCGGGTGCCGGTGGCCCGCTCGAATCCGGTTTGCCGGAGCCACCGTGGTTTTCGAGAACGGCGATCACGGCGGCCAGCGCGACAACGAACAGCAGCGACACGGCCGCCTTCAGCGCGCGGCGCAGGGCTGGGGAAGAGATCTTCTTCTGCAACATATCCCGACCACCGTGGCAATCCACCACCCGAAACGGCAAGCCACACGCGCGTTTCCGAGACCGGTCTCACACCTGCCCCGGATTCTCGTGTCCCCGAAAGCTGGGCTGTCGACAGTGTCGACGCTGCTTCCATACTGGGCCCCGTCAAGATCGAGAACAATGGAGGCCCAATGAATTCCAGGAAGTTCCTCGGCGCGTTGACCGTGTCGGCCGCACTGCTGACACCGGCGGCTGCACTCGCCGCACCTGCGCAGGCGGAGGTCGTGCTGACCCCGGCCCAAGACGTCGATGGCAGCGGATCCGCCAGTGGCTCGGCCACTTACGGTAAGGAAGGCGTCGAGTTCCTGGTCTGCTTGCTCGAGGGCGGTTTCACGGGGTCCAAGTACCCCCTGTGCTGATTCACACCTGATGCAGCCAGGCTATGAAAAACGCTGTCCCGCCCAGGAACAGCAGCACTGAGATCGGGACGGGCCACCACGGCCCGACCCGACCCAGCAACCGCCGAGTCAACTGCAACTGAATCCACCCCAGCCCCGCGATCAGCAGAACCCACAGCGGAAACGGCAGCGCGCCCCCGGCGAAATGCACCGCCCACGCCCCCGCCAATGTCGGCCCGCCCCAGGAATGTTCGTAATCGTGTGCCGCGATCAGCGGATAGAAGATTCCCCGCACCGCGGCGATAACCATCAGAAACGCCGCAAACCAGGCGACCAGTCCCACCGCCAGCGCCAACACCGAGTGCGCGATCGCCCGCCACACCCCCGGCTCCCGCAACTCGAACGGCGACCGAAACACCCGCCGCACCACCCGAGCCCGAACCCCCGTGGGCGCGAAGGCAACCGGCACCCCCAGCAGCGCGAAATACGCCGCCCGCAACACCCGCTCCACCTTCCCCATGCCACCCACACTAATCCGGGTCCGACCCCGCGGTCGGTAAGCCGCCGTTCCGCGCCGGGCTTGCCGCCGCGACCAGACATCCGGGAGCACGGCCACCCTCGACAATGCGCTCCACGCCACCGACCGCGAGCGGTCGACCACGTTGGCGTCCATGACCGGTGCGCGTGGTCGTCCGCTCGGGGATCGGAGCCACGGTGCGACTCGGCGCGCCGGGTAGCCCTTCCGGCGCGCCGAATTCCGCTGAGTGTCAGGCGTTGTTGAGCTTGTTGAGGCGCTCGCAGGATTCCAGGTATTCGGCGATGAGGCGCTGGACGACGTCGGCGGAGCGTTCCATCTTGTTCATCATGCCGACGACTTGGCCGACGGGGTTGAAGTTCACGTCCTTGGCCTGCTCGGGGTAGCGGTGGCCGCGCTTGACGCCGTCGAGGGCGACCATCATCTGCAGCGGCATGCCCAGGGGCTTGGGGTTTTCGGGGGCTTCCCAGGCCTCGGTCCAGTCGTTCTTGAGCATGCGGCAGGGCTTTCCGGTCCACGAGCGCGAGCGCACGGTGTCGGAGCTGGTGGCGTCGATGTAGGTCTGCATCTGCGCGGGCGGCACATTGGCCTCCTCGACGGTCAGCCAGATCGAGCCGGTCCACGCACCGGCGGCGCCCATGGCCAGCGCGGCCGCGACCTGACGGCCATTGCCGATGCCGCCGGCGGCCAGCGCGGGCATATCGCCGATGGCGTCGATGACCTGCGGCCACAACACCATCGAGGCGATCTCACCGCAGTGCCCGCCGCCTTCGGTGCCCTGCATGACCACGAAGTCCAGCCCGGCGGCCTTGTGGTTGAGCGCGTGCTTGACCGAACCGCAGAGTGCGCCGATGAGTCGGCCGGAGTCCTGGATCTGCTTGATGACATCGTCGGGCGGGGTGCCCAGGGCATTCGCGACGAGCTTGGCCTTGGGGTGCTTCAGGATCACCTCGATTTGCGGGGCGACCGTGGTGGCGGTCCAGCCCAGCAGCTGGTTGTGCTTCTCCTCCGGCGGCAGGTGCGGCACGCCGTGGTCGTTGAGGATCTTCTCGGCGAAGTCGCGGTGGCCCTGCGGAACCAGCTTGGCCAGTTGGGCTTCCAACTCCTCGGGGGTCAGGCCCTCGACGCCCTTGCCCTCGTACTTGGAGGGAATGACCAGGTCCACGCCGTAGACGCCGTGCACGTGCTCGTCGAGCCACTGCAGCTCCACCTCGAGCTGCTCGGCGGTGAACCCGACCGCGCCGAGCACACCCAGACCACCCGCATTGCTGACCGCGGCGGCCACGTCCCGGCAGTGGGTGAAGGCGAAAATGGGCACGTCGATGCCGAGGCGATCACAGATCTCGGTACGCATTGGTGGTGGGCTCCTCTGAACTTTCCGGCACTGGAAACGTTGTGCCCACAACACTAGAACATGTTCTACATTGTGGCCAGACTGTGTATGATTACCGGCGAGTACACATCCGGTACGTGTTCCAGTTTCCGGGCCCGATTTCAGGCCGCGAGCAGGCCCTCGGCCACCAGATCGTCGAACAACAGCTGATCCACCGGCGGCACGTGCGGGCGGTCGGCGTAGGTGAACCAGGCGATTTCCTCGATCTCGCTGCTGACCGCGAGGGTGCCGGAGTAGTCGGCGGTGTAGCAGGCCATCCGCACGACGGCGTCGGGAATCAGCGCCTCGTAGGTGCCGACGTGGGCGACGGTTTCCGGTGCGATCTCGACGGTCAGTTCCTCGCGGATCTCCCGCACGAGGGTTTGCAGATCCGTCTCCGCGCCTTCGCGTTTGCCGCCCGGGATATAGAAGACGTCCTTGCCGCGCGGTCGCGCGCACAGGATGCGGCCGTCCTCGATGCGCACCCATGCCACGGTGTCGATCAGTCGCTGTTCCCGGTCGGTCTGCATTCGCGCAGCCTAGCGGGCGGTCACTCCGCGGGCTGCCAGGCGGCGACGAGGGCGAGCAAGCCGGGGAAGCGAGCTTCGAGATCGTCGATCCGGACCTGACTACGGCGTTCCAGGCCGTACTGCCGCTGCCGCGTGATACCGGCTTCGCGCAGGGCCTTGAAGTGGTGCGTCAGTGAGGATTTGGGGCGGTCGATGCCGAACCAGCCGCAGGGATGATCGTAGGCCTCGGAGTCGAGCAGCAGTTTCTGGACGATGTAGATCCGCAACGGGTCGCTCAGCGCGCCCATGACGGTCTCCAGGCGCAGGTCGTCGACGGCCGGTTCCGGCAACGGGTCCGGGACCACGTCCGGCTCGGGCGGGAGCGCGAACTTCGGTACCGGGCGCACCTTCGTCGACATCGGCGAACTCCTCACGGTCATCACTAGTACGACTTTGATCGTACAGCATGCTATGTTCGACTTCATTCGTACTAGTTCGAGTAAATTCGAACTATGAGTTGGAGGTAGTGGAAGTGGTTGCGACACAATCCCGCCCGGCGGATTCCAGGGAATCGACGGCCCTCGAGACCCCGCCCGGCCTCGCACCGACCTGGTGGATCTGGCTCGCCGCCTGGCCCGTGACGGCGATCTTCGTGCTCTCGAACGCGGCGACCCCGCTGTATGTCCTGTGGCAGCGCGACTTCGGATTCTCCAAGGGCACGATGACCGTGGTCTTCGCGTTCTACATCGTCGGCCTGCTCGGATCGCTGCTGGTGTCCGGCGTGGCCTCGGATCGGCTGGGACGCCGGGCGGTCCTGCTTCCGGCCCTGACCCTCGCCGCAGTCGCCTGCGTGATCTTCGCGACCGCACCGAGTGTGATCGCCTTGATGATCGCCCGCCTGCTGACCGGAATAGCGGTCGGCGCGGCGGTTTCGGCGGGCATGGCGGCAGTGACTGATGTAGCCGGACCTGGCCGCAAGCCGCTCGGCGCGTTGCTCGCCTCGTGCGCCATGGTCCTCGGCGCGGGCGTCGGACCCTTGCTCGCCGGAGTGCTCTCCGAAACGGCACCCGCCCCGACCGTCACCGTCTTCCTGGTCGAAATCGCGCTGCTGGCCACGGCTTTCGTGACCGTCCTGCGGATGCCGCTGGCCCGACCGACGTCAACCGGCAACGGGTCGTGGATCCGCATCCCCGGCGTCCCGCGTGGCAACGCTCGTCAGCTGGCCCTCGGCATCGCAGTCTTCGCCCCCGGAATCACCGCAACATCCTTCGTCCTCTCCCTGGGCCCGTCCCTGCTCTCGGGTCTGCTGGGCACGACCAGCCGAATCATTGCCGGTGCCATGGCCTTCGCCATGTTCCTGACAGCCACCGCGGTCCAGTTCGCCGTCCGCTCCCTCCCGCGCCCGACGATCATGACCGCCTCGGCGTTCGGCACAGCCCTCGCCATGGCCACCCTCATCCTGGCCATCGAGGCCCACTCCGCGCCCGCCCTCATCGCCGCCGCCCTCCTAGCGGGCACCGGCCAGGGCCTCGGCCAACTGGGCGGCCTCTCCCTCCTCAACCACACCATCCAGCCGACCCGCCTGGCCGAGGCGAACGCCGCCTTCAACGTCGGCGGCTACATCCCCGCCGGCCTCCTCCCCGTCTCCGTCGGCTACCTGAGCGACGCAGTCGGCCTCCCCACCGCCACAACAACTTTCGCCGCCACCCTAATAACCCTCTCCGCAGTCGCCGCAACCCTGATCCTCCGCAACCGCCAGTCCCTCCACCCCTAACCCCCACATCCACGAGCATGCAATCCAGCAGGTGTCTTCTCGACGTTTGCCTGCTGGATTGCATGCTCGTGGGGTTGATCAGAGGGTTTCGGGGCGGAGGCCTATGCCGCCGAGGTAGGCGGTGAGGGCGGAGAGGAGGGGGAAGTGGTCGATGAGGCGGAGGGGGGTGGGGACGGAGGTCAGGGTGGCGGTGAGGGCGGGTTCGAGGAGGAGGGTGTGTTCGGAGAGTTGGGATTTTTGGGTGAAGGCGGTTGGGAGTTGGCGGCGGCGTTGGACTTTCGCTAGGTCGGAGCGGGTGAGGGTGCCGGTGCGGAGGGGTTCGGCGAGGAGGCGGGCGGCGGCTACGGCGTCCTGGATGGCGAGGTTGACGCCGACGCCGCCGACCGGGGACATGGTGTGGGCGGCGTCGCCGAGGCAGAGCAGGCCGGGGCGGTGCCAGGTGGGGAGGCGGCCCATGGTGACTTCCAGGAGTTTGACGTCGTCCCAGGATTCGATCGTGGAGAGCAGGTCGGCGGACCAGCCGAAGAGTTGGGCCAGTTCGTCTCGCAGCCAGGGGATTCCCTTGGCGCGCAGGCGGGCGTCGGAGCCCTTCGGAATGAGGTAGGAGGTTTGGTAGTAGTCGCCGCGGTCCATGGTGACGGCGGCCCGGCCGTTGGCGAACCGGGCGAAGACCTGGGAATCGTGGTGAGCGCCCGCCTCGGCCGGGATGCGCAGCCACCAGACGTCCATGGGGACTTCGAACATGCGCTGGCGCAGACCGGCCGCCGCGCGGGCCGCGGAATCGCGGCCGTCGCAGGCGAGGACGAGGTCGGTGGCGAGGGTTTCGACGGTGCCGTCCGGATTTCGCAGGTCTACGCCGATGACGCGGCCGGATTCGCTACGGAGGCCGACGAATTCGGTCGCCATACGCAGGGTGAAGGTCGGTTCGGCGGACGCCGCGGCGGCGAGCAGGTCGAGGAAGTCCCACTGCGGGACCATGGCGATATAGCGGTGCGGGCCGGGGATGCGGCTGAAATCGGCCGCCACGACGGTGCGGTCGGCGACATGCATGCGCATCCGCTCGAGTTTGCGGTGCGGAAGCCGGGCGAACCGCTCCCCCAGACCGAGCCGATCCAGCAGGCGCAGCGTCGAGGGGTGCACGGTGTCGCCGCGGAAGTCGCGCAGGAAGTCCTTGTGCTTCTCGACCACGGTCACCTTGACCCCGGCACGGGCGAGCAGTAGCCCGGCCATCATGCCCGCCGGTCCGCCGCCGATCACACAGCACTGCGCGAATTCCATTGCGCCCACTCCATTCCCACCAATTGGATTGACTACTACGATAAGTAGTAGCCAATCCGAGCGGTTTCGCGCAAGGGTGAATCGACTACGGGCAGAGGGCGTCGCTGAGGAGGGTGAGCCAGTTGGGTTCCTTGGCCGAGGAGTCGTTCATGGCGATGGTTACCGCGCGGGCGTCTCGGGTTGCGCCGGAGATGGTGACGTAACCGTTGATTTCTCCCGAGTGGCCGAAGAATTCTGTGCCGCAAGAGAGTTGGGCCGCGCCGATGCCGAGACCGTAGTCGAGTCCGGTGCCGTCCGCGCGGGGCTGTGTCGCGAGCATGTCGCGTAACTGCGCGTCGGCGAGGATCTTTCCGGCGACCAGGGCCAGGTAGAAGTTGTTGAGGTCGTTGCCGGTGGAGATGAGGCCGCCCGCGGACCAGGCAATCGATGGCTCGGAGCGGGTGACGTCGGTGGATGCGCCGTCCACCGTCATATAGCCCTGCAGGTGCGGGCCCCGGAATCCGGTCTCGCCCGGGCCGGGGAGGTAGGTGTCGGTGAGGTGATTCGGGGTGGTGATGCGGCCGGTCAGTTCGTCGGAATAGGTTCTGCCGGTGACCTTCTCGACCAACATGCCGGCGACTATGAAGTTGGTGTTGGTGTACTTGAACCGCTCCCCCGGCGCGAACTGAGCGGGCTTGCGCAGTGCGAGGGCGATCTCCTGGGCCGGGGTGAAGGTGCGGCCATTCGCGACGGCCTGGACCTCGTCGACCTCGGGGTCGTTCGACATTTCCGGTAGTCCGCTGCGATGTTCGAGGATCTGGCGCACCGTGATCGCCCGTCCGTCCACCCCATCGCCGCTCAGCAACCCCGGCAGATAGCTGTCGACGGGCTCGTCGAGCCGGACCTTCCCCTCCGAGACCAGTTGCATAATGATCGTCGCCGCAAAGGTTTTGGAGATACTGCCAACCCGAACCTGCTGCGGCGGAGCCATCGGAATCGGCGTCGACTTCGCCCGATCGGCGACCCCGGCCGTCAGCGTCACCGTCTGCCCGTTCTCGGTGAGGGTGGCGACCACCCCGGGCATCCCATCCCGCACCAGCCCGTCGATATCGGCCCGAACCTTGTCAACCCGCTTGGCCGACACCGCCATTGGCGTAGTCGACACCGTCCGCGGCCCCTCCGTCGACACACTCGCACACCCCGCCGCGCCCAGGAGCGCCAGCACTGTCACCGTCGGCACGATTCGCATATCTAGACGGTAGGGACGGCCACTGCCCCAGACATCCGGACAACCCCTGAGACCTCCCCTGAGAATCCACCCGGATGTCACCACCGGTGCTTACGGCCCGTCACTATTGATCTCTTGAAGCCGCGGTACATATCCGTCCGGCCACCAAGTACCGGCATCGACCTTCGCGTCCCCAACATCGGTCCGCGTCAGTTTCGCATCGAACACTCGCAACTCGGTCACACTGGCCATGTGCGGCTTCATATCGGTCCCGGCGGTGGCCACGGTGCCAGGCGTGGCCGCGAAGTGAGCATCTCGCAGATCAGCGCTGTGGAGCATGGCGTCCGTCAGATCGGCACCCATGAATTGTGCTCCCTGAAGGTCCGCGAACGGTAGCTGGGTGTCGACCATTGCTGCGCCGGAGAAGTCGGCATCCTTCAGATGCGCGGAGCTGAGCAATGCCTGTGTCAAATCCGCATCGCACAACGAGGCAAAGGGCAGCATTGCCTCGGATAGCTCCGCTTGGTTGAGGTTCGCCTTGTCGAGTTGCGCCCGCGTGAGATTCGCTCCGGTGAGGTTGGTCCGCTGCAAATTTGCATGGGACAGGTCGGCTTTCGACAGACACGCGCCCCTCAGGTCGATCGATTCCGGGCCGCCCGCGGTGCGTCGCCCGATCACGGTCAGCACCGATTGGATGTCGACCGGGAGGTCGGGTCCGTCGAGCTTGCCGCAGTCCGCGTTGTCCGGAGAGTGGGTCCGGACGAAGGCGCTGAGCACCTCGAAGATCGACGCGCGATCCTGCGGCGAATCCTTCGTCAGGCGCTCCAGCGAATAGATGCCACCCAGCCGGATGTCCAGTCCTGGATTGCCCAGTTGCTCAACGGCCTTCGAGAAGCGTTCGGTGAGGGCGGTCTGCCTGGCAAGGCTGTACTGGTCATTGGTGGCGTGCAGTGATTGGCTGGTGAACCACAGCGCGGTGACGGCCGCGATGGTCGTGGTGATCGACGCCAGCCTGGTCCAGCCTCCCCAGCTGACACAGGCGCGAGTGATGCGGCGCAGTCGCGTGCGACTCGTATTCGGTTGACGTAGCGAAGTTATTCGATTCGGCCGACGCCGCGCGCCAACCGCCCCCCGGTTTGCTTTCACGCGATGATGATCCACCAAAAGCGTTATCACGCCGAGTGATTTATTGCCTCAGGCCGTGCGCATTCCGGTGATCGGTTGGGCGGTGGCCTTGGCGAGGCGTGGGAGTTCGGCGGTGATTTCCGCGGTGGGGGCGGGTGCGCCGTCGAACATGGAGACCACCAGGTCGCCCTTGTCGATGTCCCAGGTTCCGGCTATGCGGCCGCCGATCAGGAGTAGGGGTGAGATCCAGCCGGCGGTGCGGCTGACTTTGGTGCGGTGGTCGGCGGGGAGGAGGATTGGGTCGGCGGTGCCTGGGCCGAGGACGTATTGGTCGAATTGGCCTAGGAGGTGGACCCTCGAGGTGGGTTTGGTTTTGGCCAGGTCGTCGAGGTGTTCGGTGAGGAAGTAGCCGGTGCGGCCTTCTACTTCGATTTCGGTGAGTTCGGCGGAGAGTTCCGAGAACCAGCGGCGCACAGTGGGTTTGCTGAGGAAGCCGCGGGTCAGCCAGTTGTTGAAGATGTCCGGGGTGGTGGGGCCGTAGGCGCCGAGGTAGGCGCGGATTACGGTTGGGGCGGCGAGGTCGGGGTCCGGGATGCCCTGCCAATCGGGGATGAGGTGGGCGGGGTTGCCGAAGGTGACGGCGGTGCCGCGGCTTTCGCCGTAGCAGAGGGCGCCCTGCCAGGCCAGCGGCTTGAGCATGGAACCCCAGCCCGAGCGCAGATGCGCCTCCAGCGGCTGGAAGCGGGCTTCGGCGACCAGCTCCCCCACCAGTTCGTCCCGCGTCAGCACCCGACCGTCGAGAATCTCCCCGACCGCCTTCACCAACGCGGCCACATCCTCCGGCGTAGCCCCGGAAGCCTTGGTCCACGCCGGTTTCTCCCACGTCCGCGCCGACCCCATCAACGACAGCGCCGCCGCCCCCAACTCCGGCGGCAGCACATGCAATGTCCCCCGCATGGCCCACGTCTTGATCAGTGCACCCGTCCCCAGCGCCTCGACCACCGCCCCGGGCTTCCCCACCGAACGCCGCAGCGCCACAGCGGTTTCCGCCGCCGACGTCACCTGCGCCTGCACCCCACACAGCCGCTCCGCAACACCAACGGCATCCAACCTGGTCCGCGGATCCACGAATTGCCGCCGCACCCGCCAGCCGAACACCTGATCCCACGAAACCTTCACAGCACCTCCCACACCACCCGTTCGAACGAGCCTCAGCGTACGACCCGACTACGACGCAACGCGATGACGGTTGCCGCCGAAGAACGGCCGTCCTCGGCAAATCCGGATCGCAGCCCCACCCGGTCCTGGTGCTCACCGGCCTCACGCCTGCCAGGCGCCCGCTGCCGCAGCGGTAGCCGACGGGTTGTCGGGACGGTCATTCGTGGTGCGTGTCAGAGGCCGTGCTGCCGCGTTGGCCACGCCACCCACCTCGTCGCCCGACAAGCGATGTGCTGGTAGGCGGTACCGAGCAGCGCGGCCAGCCGTGTTCCACCGCCCCGGCACCGGCCCGAGCACGGCCGCCGGCCAGCCTCCGTGGAGTATCGGCGTGGATCATGTCCGTGCGGTCGGTCCACCCGCCGCCACGGACGGGTCCTCAGACCCGGGTCAGAGGCGTTCGATGAGGGTGGCGTTGGCGAGGCCGCCTGCCTCGCACATGGTCATGAGGCCGTAGCGGCCGCCGGTTTGTTCGAGGTGGTTGAGCATGGTGGTGAGGATGCGGGTGCCGGAGGCGCCGAGGGGGTGGCCGAGGGCGATCGCGCCGCCGCGGGGGTTGAGTTTGGCGGGGTCGGCACCGAGCTCGTGGGCCCAGACCAGGGGCACGGGGGCGAAGGCCTCGTTCACCTCGTAGACGTCGATGTCGTTGATGGACAGTCCGGCTCGGGCCAGGAGCTTGCGGGTGGCGGGGATGACGGCGGTGAGCATGAGCAGCGGGTCGTCACCGGTTACCGCGAAGGAGTGGAAGCGGGCGCGGGGCTTCAGACCGAGTTGGGCAGCCTTCTCCTCGCTCATGATGAGGGCCGCGGACGCGCCGTCGGTCAGCGGTGAGGAGTTTCCGGGGGTGATGGACCATTCGATTTCCGGGAACCGGGCCTCGAGTTCGGCGTCCACGAACGCGGGCTTCAGCCCGGCCAGCCCCTCGACGGTGGTGCTGGGGCGAATCGTCTCATCGGCGGTCAGGTTGCCCGCGGCGACGAGTTCGTTGTCGAAGCCGCCGGATGCGGCCGTGGCGGCGGCCAATTGGTGCGAGCGCGCCGCGAATTCGTCCAGGGCCGCGCGGTCGAACTTCCACCGCGCCGCGATCACCTCGGCCGAAATGCCCTGCTGCACAAGCCCGTCCGGGTACCGGTGCGCGATCGGCCCGCGATTGGCGTCCTTGCCCTGCGCATTGGAGAACATCGGCACCCGCGACATGGATTCCACACCGCACGCGATGGCGATGTCGTAGGCCCCGGCGATCACGCCCTGTGCCGCGAAATGCGCCGCCTGCTGTGAGGATCCGCACTGTCGATCCACGGTCGTGGCGGGTACCGCCTCCGGAAAACCGGCGGCCAGGACGGCCGTGCGCGAGATATTGAACGCCTGCTCACCGCTCTGCGTGACGCAACCGCCGATCACATCATCGACGAGCGCCGGATCGATCCCGGTCCGCTCGACCAGACTCTGGAGCACGCCCGAGAGCAGCGTCGCCGGATGGACTTCCGACAGGCCG
Source organism: Nocardia sp. CDC153 (assembly GCF_035818515.1). NCBI lineage: Bacteria > Bacillati > Actinomycetota > Actinomycetes > Mycobacteriales > Nocardiaceae > Nocardia > Nocardia sp. CDC153. Next base: position 710,344 of record NZ_JAYKYU010000004.1, read on the forward strand.
CCACCGATTTTCCCCTTTCCGGACGGGGTGCGGACGGCGTCGACGATGACGGCGGAGGTCATGACTTCTCCTTGTTCCCACTGGACGAGCCGGATGTGAATTCCGGTTAACATATGCACTGTACCGCACCGGCGGGCGCGCCGACAGTCGCGCGGATTTCACCTCCCGGGCACGGCGATTTGGATTGCTAGCCTGTTGCTGTGACTTCGACACGCAAGCGCGACCCCGAACCTTTCTGGGACCTCGAGATGCGGCTGTCGGCGGTGCTGTCGGTCTTGGCGGGATTCATCGGCGCGGCCGCGTACACCCATTCCGCGGGCTACTTCGTCACCTTCATGACCGGCAATACCGAACGCGCTGTCCTGGGCAACTTCTCCGGCGACCACGTCCTCGCGGCCGGTGCCGCCGCCATCATCGTCTGCTTCCTGGCCGGGGTCTTCGTGGCCTCGATCTGCCGCCGCTACTGGTGGACCAACCATCCGCATGGCGCGACCATGCTCACCACCGGCGCGCTACTGGGCGCGGCCGTCGTCGACGCCTTCCTGGAGGAACGCGGAATCGGCCTGATCCCGATCCTTTTCGTGGCCTTCGGCATGGGAGCGCTGAACACCTCGTTCGTGAAGAACGGTGAGGTGTCCATCCCGGTCAGTTATGTGACCGGCACACTGGTGAAATTCGCACAGGGCCTGGAGCGTCACATTGCCGGTGAGGGCGACGCCCGCAACTGGCTCGGCTATGCGACGCAATATTTTTCGTTCGCGCTCGGCGCGCTCATCGGTGGCCTGGTATCCCTGGTCATCGACGGTTATTACATGCTCAACGCCGCTTTCCTCGGCTCACTGATCGTCGCCTCCTACACCTGGCGCGCCGACATTCGCTGGGTGCGGCGAAATATGCGACTTGCCGAGGACGAGGATTGAGTTACGTCACAGCCACGCAACACTGAGCTAATTGAGCGAAATTCGTCCTATCTGGTCATATTCTGACGAACATGACAACCAGCAAAGAGGGAGTTTACGAGGGGCCGGTCCAAGCACTGGCCCGCAGTGCGTGGCAGTCGATCCTGGTCACCGGTCTGCTCTCGGTGGTGCTGGGCATCCTGGTGCTGGTGTGGCCCGGACCCACCCTGGTCGTCGCCGGTGTCCTGTTCGGCATCTACCTGCTCGTGTCGGGTCTGTTCCAGCTGATCGCGGCCTTCGGTCTGCACATCAGCACCTGGATGCGGGTGCTGTCGTTCATCACCGCGATCCTGTCCTTCATTCTGGGTTTCTTCTGCTTCCGCAATGAGTTCCAGGCCATCGGCCTGCTGGCCCTGTGGATCGGCATCACCTGGATCTTCCGCGGCACCGCGACCCTGGTGGCCGCGATGTCCGATGTCGCGCTGCCGGGCCGGGGTTGGCAGGTCCTGTTCGGCGTGCTGCTCATCGTCGGTGGCGGTCTGCTGATCGTGGAGCCCTTCCGCTCCATCACCGCGCTGGTGCTGGTGGTCGGCTGCTGGCTGATCGCCATCGGCATCTTCGAGGTGATCACGGCCTTCCAGGTGAAGAGTCGCGCCAAGAACGTTCCGGCGGGCCTCTGACCCAGCACCGCACGGCGGTCGTCCCTTCGGGGCGGCCGCCGTTTTCTTTTGCCCGGCAAGCTGTTTCAGCGCAGCCGTTTGGGCCGCTTGTCCATCAGCCGCAGGATCAGCGGCGTGAAGATCAACTGCATGGCCAGATCCATCTTGCCGCCCGGCACCACGATGCTGTTGGGCCGCGACATGAACGAATCATGCAGCATGGACAGCAGATACGGGAAGTCGATGACCTTCGGATCGGCGAAGCGGATCACCACGAAACTCTCGTCCGCGGTCGGAATGGTCCGGGCGGTAAAGGGATTGGACGTATCCACCGTCGGCACCCGCTGGAAATTCACATAGGTCCGCGAGAACTGCGGGCAGATGTGCTTCACATAGTCGGGCATGCGCCGCAAAATCGTGTCGATGATCGCCTCGCTGGAGTATCCACGTTCGGTCTTGTCCCGGTGGACCTTCTGAATCCACTCCAGATTGATGATCGGCACCACGCCGACCAGCAGATCGGCATACCGGGCCACATCGATGTCCTCGTGCACCGCCGCACCGTGCAGCCCCTCATAGAACAGCAGATCGCTGCCGGGCGCGAGCTCCTCCCACGGTGTGAAGGTGCCCGCGGGCTGCCCGAACGGTTTGGCCTCGTCGTCATCGTGCAGATACCGCCGCACCGCCCCCACACCGGTCTCCCCGTACTCGCGGAACAGCGTCTCGAGCTCGCCGAGCAAATTCGCCTCCGGCCCGAAATGCGAGAAGGTGAGATTGCGCTGCTGTTCGGCTTCGACCATGGCCAGTTTCATCTCGTTGCGATCGAAGCGGTGAAACGAATCCCCTTCCACAATGGCCGCATTGATTCCCTCGCGGCGGAAGATCTCCTGGAAGGTTCGCGTGACGCTGGTCGTCCCCGCACCGGACGACCCGGTGATCGCGACCACGGGATGTTTGACCGACATGGCACCTCCTCGATTGCCGGACAACAGGTTTCGCACTCGGGACCGAGGCGGAACATCAGTGGAGGGAGGACCGGAACAGCGAGCGCGAGCCGAACAGGGAGGCATCGAAACTCGGCCCCTCCTCCGGCTCACGGTGATACCGCTCGATCCGCTCGACCTCATTGCGGGACCCGAAGATGAACGGGATCCGCTGATGCAGCTCCTCGGGCACCACGTCCAGCACCCGCTCGTGCCCGGTCGTGGCCGCGCCCCCGGCCTGCTCGACGATGAACGCGATCGGATTGGCCCCGTACAGCAGCGACACCCGGCCCGGTCGATCCGGATGCCGGGTGTCGCGCGGATACATGTACAGCCCGCCGCGGGTGAGGATGTGGAAGGTGTCGGCCACCAGCGAGGCGACCCAGCGCATATTGAAATCGCGCCCGCGCGGCCCGTCCACGCCCTCGAGGCATTCGTGGACGTAGCGGCGCACCGGCCGCTCCCAGAACCGCTCATTGGCGGCATTGATGGCGAAACCCGAAGTGTCGTCGGGGATTCGCATGCGCGGATGGGTGAGCACGAACGCGCCGACCTCGCGATCGAGGGTGAACCCGTCCACGCCGTCGCCGACGGTCAGCACCAGCATGGTGGCGGGCCCGTAGAGCGTGAAGCCCGCGCACACCTGCCGCACGCCCGGCTGCAGAAAGTCCTCCCCGGTGGCCTCGCGGCCGTCCTCGGGGGCGCGCAGCACACTGAAAATCGTTCCGACGGGCAGATTCACATCGATATTGCTGGACCCGTCCAGCGGATCGAAGGCCAGCAGATACTTCCCGCGCCGATACTCGCTCGGCACCGGATGGCATTCGCGCATCTGCTCGGACACCAGCGCCGAGAGCGGCCCGGTCCACTGCGATTCGGCCACCATGATGTCATTGGCGATGGCATCCATCTTGCGGTGTACGGTGACCGGCAGATTCTCGGCATCGGAAGCGCCCAGGGAGCCGACGATCGCTCCCCGGGTCACTTGATTACCGATGATCTTGGTCGCGGTGGCGACCACATTCAGCAGCGCCGAGAATTCACCGGAGGAGCCGGGGTGCCGGTGCTCGGATTCGATGGTGTAGCGGGTGAGGGTCTTCAGTCCTTCGGGCACAATCACTCTCAATCGGTCATGGAGAGGCCCCCTCGTCGGCGGACCCGTTCGAGTCCGCAGAGCCGTTGGGGGCGTCCGCGAACACACTGCTGCCGAGGACATCGCTGTCCGTCAGGGTGATCAGATCCTCACGACCGACCGGTCGGTGTAGTTCGACCAGGCGCTTGGCCTGGCGCAACCGACACCGGTCGAGGGCATTGCGCACACTGCGCGCATTGGCGAAGCGCGGCCGCGCCATGCGCAACGCGAGATACCGCGAAAACGCCTCGGCGGCAGCGGGATCGAAACGGAAGTTCTCCTGGCGCACCATCAGTTCGGCAATGGCCATGAGTTCTTCGTGGGTGTAGTCGGGGAACTCGATGTGGTGCGCGACGCGGGAGGACAGGCCCGGATTGGCGGAGAAGAACGTCTCCATCCGATCCGGATACCCGGCGAAGATCACCACGAGGCTGGTGCGCTCGTTCTCCATTTCCTGCAGGAGGATTTCGATGACCTCCTGCCCGTAGTCGCGCTCGTTCTCGGGGCGGAACAGGTAGTAGGCCTCGTCGATGAACAGCACTCCCCCGGCGGCCTTGGCGAGTGCTTCCTTGGTTTTGGGCGCGGTGTGACCGATGAATTGACCGACCAGATCATCGCGGGTGACGGTGTGCACCTTGGGTTTACGGATATACCCGAGCGCGTGCAACATCTCGGCCATGCGCAGGGCGACCGTGGTCTTGCCGGTGCCGGGACCACCGGTGAAGCTCATGTGCATGGTCGGGCGGGTAGCCTGAAGCCCGAAGCGCTGACGGGCGCGATCGATCAGCAGCAGGGCCGCGATTTCCCGGACACGCCGTTTGACGTTCGCCAGGCCGACCAGTTCGGCGTCCAGGCGGGCGAGGGTGTCCTCGACGTCCTTGCCCGCGATATCGGTCGACAGATCCAACAGCGCGTCGTCGGGTAGCGGACCGAGGTGGTCGGCCGCCGAATCCTCCGGTCGGGGAGGACCATCGACGGCCGTACCACGCACCGGTGCGGGGCTCGTGACCCCGGGTCGATGCATCTGGAACCCGCCCGCCGGGCGACCGGCTGCAGGCTGCCGGTCGCCCGGAACCGCGGGGTGTTCCGTGCTCACGATATCCTCCCGTTCCGAAACGTCTTCAGCCGCCATACCTTTCGCCCGGCCGATCGTCGGTGGCGTAGGCGTGGAAGCCGTAACGCTGGCGGCGATCGGAGGATTCGGTGCGATCGAGTCGGAAGCCCGGCTCGTGCTCGGGGCGCTGGACCAGGAAGCTCAAGGCCGTGGTCTGACGCCCGTAGGAGGCGTCGTAGGCGTTCACGCGAATGTAGTGGCGCGGGAACGTGGCCCGGCAGGCATTGATCTCGGCGAGCACGCCGTCGGGTTCGTCCAGATCGAACAGCGGCAGGCCCCACATCTCCCAGTAGTTGTTGCGCGGGTGCGGGTCGTCGGTGTACTCGATGGACACCGGCCAGTTGTTGAGCAGTGCGTAGCGGACCTGGGCGGCGATTTCGGTGTCGTCGAGGTCGGGCAGGTGCGAGAAGGTGCCCTGGCGCAAATGCATTGGTAATCCCTGTCTTTCGCTCACCGCGTGGCGGTGGGGACGGCGTCGGGGGCATCGGTGGAGGTGTAGTCGAAGGTGACATCACCCCAGGTCGCGAGCGCGACATCGAGCGGGCGGCAGATCTCGGCGGCCTTGCGCAGCACGTCGGGGCCTTCCTTAAGCAGATCGCGACCCTCGTTGCGCGCCTTCACGACCGCCTCGAGCGCGACGCGGTTGGCCTCCGCGCCCGCGGCGATGCCCATGGGATGCCCGATGGTGCCACCGCCGAATTGCAGGATCACGTCATCGCCGAACAGATCCAGGAGTTGATGCATCTGCCCGGCGTGAATACCGCCGGAGGCCACCGGCATGACACCCGGCAGGCTGGCCCAATCCTGGTCGAAGAAGATGCCATTCGCCGGATTCATCGGCACATGACCGTCGCGCAAGGTGTCGTAGAAGCCGCGCACCGTGTGCGGATCGCCCTCGAGCTTTCCGACGACGGTGCCCGCGTGCACGTGATCGACGCCGATCAATCGACACCACTTGGCCAGCACCCGGAAACTCACGCCGTGCGTCTTCTGCCGGGTGTAGGTGGAATGCCCGGCCCGGTGCAGGTGCAGCAACATGCCATTGCGGCGCGCCCACTTGGCCATGGACTGCATGGCCGTGTAGCCGACCGTGAGGTCCATCATGATGATTACGCTGCCCAGCGACTTGGCGAACTCGGCGCGCTCGTACATGTCCTCCATGTCGGCGGCGGTGACATTGAGGTAATGGCCCTTCAATTCACCGGTTTCGGCAATCGCGCGGTTCACGCCCTCCATGGCGAACAGAAAACGATCACGCCAGCGCATGAACGGCTGCGAGTTGATGTTCTCGTCGTCCTTGGTGAAATCGAGACCGCCCTTGCAGGCCTCGTACACCACGCGACCGTAGTTGCGCGCGGAAAGCCCCAATTTCGGTTTCACGGTCGCGCCGAGCAGCGGGCGGCCGTATTTGTTGAGATATTCGCGCTCCATAACGATTCCGTGCGCAGGACCCTGAAAGGTCTTGACATATGCGACGGGAATCCGCATGTCCTCCAGACGCAAAGCCTGCAATGGCTTGAAGCCGAAGACATTTCCGATGACCGAGGAGGTGAGATTGGTGATCGAACCCTCCTCGAACAGATCCAGATCGTAGGCGACATAGGCGAAGTACTCCCCAGGCCGGCCCGGCACCTCCTCGACCCGGTAGCACTTGCCCTGGTAGCGGTTGTGCGCGGTGAGCCGGTCGGTCCAGACGACCGTCCATGTCGCGGTGGAGGATTCACCGGCCACCGCGGCCGACGCCTCCACCGGGTCCACGCCTTTCTGGGGCGTCACCCGGAACACCGCCAGCACATCGGTGTCCTTGGGTTGATAGTCGGGCGCGTAGTATCCCATCGACGCATACGACTGGACACCCGGATCCCACCGGCTGCGCTGATCATCGTCAGATCCGGCCATCATTCCTCCTGCGAACCCGGTTGGACCACTTGCGATTCCCAGGATGACGGGGCCGTTAACGACAAACAATTCGATTGTTTCTGGTCTCGCTCAACCGAATCGTCGGGTTTGCTACCGTGAAGCATGGGTACGGTGAGCGCGGTGCGCATGGAAACCTTTCTCGCCGTTGCCAAGCACTCCAGCATTCGCCGTGCCGCCGCGCAGTTGCACATCACCGAAGCCGCGGCGTCGGCGGCCGTGGCACACATCGAGAAACAACTCGGGGCCAAACTCGTCGCCAAATCCGGGCGGGGTATCGCGCTCACCGAGGCGGGGCGGGTGTATGCCGACTACTGCCGCAGCATCCTCGGATTGATGAAGGAGGCGCATGCGGCGGTGCGGGAGGCGGAAACCGGTCGGTTGCGTATCGGGGTGGTGGCGACGGCGGGCGAGTACGTGCTGCTGCGGCTGCTGGCCTCGTTCCGGCAGCGGTTTCCCGATATCGAGCTCGGGCTCTCGATCCAGCCGCGGGATGTGCTGTACCTCGAATTGACCCACCACGAAACCGATCTCGTGGTCGCCGGGCGGCCGCCGCGCGATACGGGGCTGGTGACCCGGGCGCGCCGGCCCTGCCAATTGGTCGTGGTGGGTGCGCCCAAGGCGTGGCCGGATCCTTGCGAGGCCACCTGGCTGCTGCGCGGCAAGGGTTCGGGCACCCGTGACACCACCCTCGCGCTGTTCGATCGGCTCCAAATCCGCCCTCCCACACTGACTCTCGGCACGCACGGGGCGGCGTTGGCGGCGGCGCGGGAAGGGCTCGGCATCACGCTGATCCACTCCGACGCCATTGCCGCCGATCTGGCGTCCGGGCTGCTCGAGGTGCTGACCGTCGAGGGCACTCCCCTCAACCGTCCCTGGCACGTCGTCACCACCCGCACCCCGACGCCCGCCGCGCGCCTGTTCCTGTCCCACATCACCGACCCCGATCGTGTCGGAAATGTCGCGTTTCGGGGGGTCTGAAACAGAACAAGATCATCTTCAGGCACACTTGACCGGTGCCATTCGACCCCGAGCGAATCCAGCAGGAAGTCATGCTGTGGGTCGACCGCCTCCACCGGGTCGCGCCCCACCCAGCCGCCCAGGTCCCGGCCATGATCGCCGACGAACACGGGCACCTGAACTTCGCGGAACCCTTCTTCCGCGTGACCCCCGAACGCCTCACCTTCGAGGCGTGGGAGCGCGATAAACAGATCCTCGAGCGGCCCACCACCTCGCCCGCCGAGCTGGCCTACTGGATCGTCGACCACCTGGCCAAACAAATCGCCCTGGACACCGTCCACCGGCACAAGTCGCGGCCGCCCACGCTCGACGCCCGCCGCATCTGGTTCCCCGAATGGCACCGGCTGGTCCACGCCGTCCACCCCGACTGGGGCACCCGCACCCTCCTCAATATCAACGGCATCCTCGCCGAATACCCCTTCCACTGACTTGACCTTGTCCCCGAGGGCAAGGTTTACCGTCGGGGCGCGGCCATGGACGAACGCCGCGCGATCAAAACTCTGCTGATGCCCTAGCCGAAATTTTCGCGCCCGTGTCGATCCGTCGTGACCTCCGTTCGACCTTGTGATGAGAGGGTCGGAAGACGACCCGGAATCAGGAGGATGAACGTGAAGTACATGCTGATCTGGCGGGCCACCGACGAGGGCAGTGCCGCGATGGCGGGATACGACTTCGAGAAGATGCTCGAAATCATGGGGCGGTACAACGACGAGATGATCCGGGCCGGCGTGCTCGTCGCGGCCGAAGGGCTGGCCCCGCCGGAGGAGGGTGTGGTCGTGGACTACTCCTCGGAGCCGCCGGTGGTCACCGACGGGCCGTACGGGGAGACCAAGGAGCTCTTCGGCGGGTTCTACATTCTGAATGTGGCCTCCAAGGAGGAGGCCATCGAATGGGCCCGGCGGGCACCGTCGTTCGGGGCGGGATTCAAGACCGAGATCCGGCGGGTCACGACCATCGACGAATACCCGCAGGACAACGAGTGGATTCAGCGGGAACGGGCCTGGCGCGAGGCCACCGGACAGCTGTGAATCGTTCCCATGGCTGATCCCACCGGTCGTGAGGCCGTCGCCGCCGTGTGGCGCATCGAGTCCGCGCGGATCGTCGGTGCGCTCGCGCGCTACACCGGCGACTTCACACTCGCCGAAGATCTCGCTCAGGAAGCCTTGGCCGAGGCGCTGGTGACCTGGCCACGGGAAGGCGTGCCGCGCAATCCCGCCGGATGGCTGCTCACGGTCGGGCGGCGGCGGGCCATCGATGGCTTTCGTCGCCGGGCCGCGCTCGACGATCGGTACGCCGCCCTCGCCCGGGAGCTGGGCGAGGGCGGGGTCGCCGCCGGTGGCCCGCCCGCGGAAGCGGCCGAAACACCCTGGGATCCCGATCAGATCGACGATGACGTGCTCGCGCTCATCTTCATCGCCTGCCATCCCGTGCTGTCGCGGGAGGCACGGATCGCGCTCACGCTGCGCGTGGTGGGCGGTCTGTCCAGCGACGAGATCGCCAAGGCGTTCCTCACACCGACCGCGACCGTGCAGGCTCGGATCACCCGGGCGAAGAAAACCCTTGCGGCAGCGCGTGTTCCGTTCGCCGTGCCCTCGGCGGAGGAACGGCGCGAACGCCTGGGTTCGGTGCTCAGCGTGGTGTACGTGATCTTCACCGAAGGCTCGTCCGCCACCTCCGGCGACGATCTGATCCGATTCGACCTCGCCGGTGAGGCGCGGCGGCTGGCCCGGGTGCTGACCCGGCTGGTTCCCGGCGAACCCGAGGTGCACGGGCTGCTGGCATTGCTGGAACTGACCGCCGCGCGCTTCCCGGCCCGCACCGACGCCGACGGCAACCCGATTCTGCTGGCGCATCAGAATCGCCGCCACTGGGATCGGGCGGCGATTCGCCGCGGCCGGGCCGCCTTGGAACAGGCATCCCGGGTCGGGCGCGGGCTCGGCGTGTACGGGCTGCAGGCCGCGATCGCCGAGTGTCATGCCGTCGCCGCCTCGGTCGACACCACCGATTGGGACCGCATCGTGGTGCTCTACGAGGCGTTGGGCCGGCTCGCGCCCTCCCCCGTCGTCGACCTCAATCGCGCGGTCGCGGTCTCCATGGCCCAGGGCCCGGCCGCGGCTCTGCCCATCGTCGACGACCTGAAAACGTCCACCGCCCTGGCCAACTCGCACCTGCTTCCGACCGTGCGCGGCGAGCTGCTCCTCCGCCTGGGCCGCCGCGACGAGGCGCGCGCCGAACTCGAACGCGCGATCTCACTCTGCGGAAGCGAACCCGAGCGCGTCCTGCTCGCGAAAAAGCTCGCTGACCTGGGTTGATTCCCATGAGTAAGCCGGTGTGGCCGGTGAGTGAGCCATCACACCATTTCGTTAGTTAGCCTCATGCAACTATATTGGGACGCTGTTCGTACGTTGACTTGCGGGAGGCTCTGATGGCTGCGGCCCCAACCACCGATGTGGATGCCGGTGATGTCCAGACCATTCGGAGGCGACTCCGGATCGAGCACGATCACCCGCATTACAAGTGGGTCGCCCTGTCGAATACGACGCTGGGCATGCTCATGGTCACCATCAACTCCTCGATCGTGATCATCTCGCTGCCCGACATCTTCCGCGGGATCGATTTGAACCCGTTGGCGGCGGGCAATGTCAGCTATCTGCTGTGGATGATGATGGGCTTCCTGCTCGCGTCGGCGGTGCTGGTGGTCATGTTCGGGCGGCTCGGCGACATGGTCGGGCGCGTCAAGATCTACAACTACGGGTTCGTGATCTTCACGATCGCGGCGGTGGCGTTGTCGTTCGATCCGTTCACGCACGGCGGGGGCGCGGTGTGGTTGATCGGGTGGCGCGTGTTCCAGGGCATCGGCGGTGCGATGCTCATGGCGAACGCGGCCGCGATCCTCACCGACGCCTTCCCGGCCGCGCAGCGCGGGTTCGCGCTCGGCATCAATCAGGTTGCGGCCGTGGCCGGTTCGTTCCTGGGCCTGCTGCTGGGCGGTCTGCTCGCGCAGTGGGATTGGAAGGCCGTGTTCTGGGTGAGCGTGCCGTTCGGCATTCTCGGGACGGTGTGGTCGTACCGGTCGCTGCACGACAATGGGCAGCGCAATGCCGGATCGCTCGATATTCCGGGGACCGTCACGTTCGCGGTCGGGTTGACCGCGCTGCTGACCGGCATCACCTATGGCATTCAGCCGTACGGGGATTCGAATACCGGCTGGTCGAATCCGTGGGTGTTGCTGGCGGTGTTCGGCGGTCTCGCGGTGCTGGCGCTGTTCTGCTGGATCGAGACCAAGGTGGAGCAGCCGATGTTCCACCTGTCGCTGCTCAAGATTCGCGCGTTCGGGCTGGGCAATCTGGCCGGGTTGATGTCCTCGCTGGGTCGGGGTGGTCTGCAGTTCATGCTGATCATCTGGCTGCAGGGGATCTGGCTGCCGCTGCACGGGTTCGACTACGAGTCGACGCCGCTGTGGGCGGGTATCTATCTGCTGCCGCTGACGGTGGGATTCCTTGTGGCGGGGCCGGTTTCGGGCCGACTGTCGGACCAGTACGGGCCGCGTCTGTTCGCAACGCTGGGCATGGCGATCACCGCGGTGACGTTCGTGCTGTTGGTGGTGCTGCCGGTCGACTTCTCCTACTGGGCGTTCGCGGTGATCATCGCGCTCAACGGTCTGGGGTCGGGAATGTTCGCCTCCCCCAATACCGCCGAGGTCATGTCGGCGGTGCCCGCCTCGCAGCGCGGTGTCGCCTCCGGTATGCGCGGGACGCTGCTCAATGGCGGTATGGCGCTGTCGATCGGGGTGTTCTTCTCGCTCATGATCATCGGCTTGTCCAATACGTTGCCGGGGGCGATGAATTCGGGTCTGCAGGAGCAGGGTGTGCCCGCGAATGTGGCGGCGGAGATCTCCGGTCTGCCTCCGGTCGGCAGTCTGTTCGCGGCCTTCCTCGGTGTGAATCCGATTCAGGCGCTGCTCGGCCCGACCGGCATTCTCGACCACCCGGGCGTGCACAAGGACGTGCTCACCGGTCAGGAGTTCTTCCCGCACTTGATCTCCGGACCGTTCCACTCGGGTCTGGTCGTGGTGTTCCTCGGCGCCGCGATTATGATGCTGATCGGCGCGGTGGCCTCCTGGTTCGCCGGTAGCCCGAAAGTTGCGGACGAGGCCGCCGAACTCCGCGAAGCCGCCCGCGAGGGAATCTGAGACGGAGGAGAGGACCCTGCCCGAGCCGACCAGCGTCGCCGACCCCGACCAGCTCACCGAAGCAGCTGAGCTGTACCACACCATCGGCCGCGTCATCCGACTGCTGCGTCACTCGGGCGACCTCGGGTCCCTCAGCCCCGGCGCCGCCTCCGCCCTGGCCACCGTCGCCCGCTCCGGCCCCCTCCGCCTCGGCGACCTGGCCAACATCGAACGAGTAAGCGCCCCAACCATGTCCCGCATCGTCACGGGCCTGGAAAAATCCGGCTACCTGACCCGAGAAGCCGACCCGGAAGACGGCCGCGCCCAACTCCTCTCCGCCACCGAAGCCGCCCACAACCTGGTCACCGGCCTAACCTCAGCCCGCATCCAACGCTTCGCCGCAGCCCTCGACCACCTCGCCCCGGACCAGCGCCAGTCTCTCCGCTCCGCCCTCGAAACCCTCATCGGGGCGCTCGAACAGTAGCGGCAACACCCCTATCGGCCGGGGTGTCCGGCGGTGACACGCGGCGTGAGCGAATTCTTGTCGCGCTCAGTGTCATTCGACCGACGTCGACTTGACCTCCGCCGCCCGGGAGGCGTGCGACCATGGGAGTGCCGCGGGTTCGCGGCACCATTGGCATGCTCGTGGTGAGCATTGGCACGGGCGTCCGTGGGTTTCTTTGTGATCGAAGGGGGCTTGTGATGTCAGAAATCCCGTCGACGCAGGGCAGTGCTGTCCGTGAGGGCAGTCCCGACTCCGCGGTGGATCGGGTGGCCGATTTCTATGCGGCCTACATCGACGCGGTTGGTGATGGCACCGACGATCTCGGTGATGAGTTGCGCGCGCACTATCTGACCGAGGATCTGCGCCAACGCTTGGCCGCCTGGGAAGAGGCCAATCACGCCGACGGTGTGCTGCGGGCGCAGGACGTCCCGACGCATTGGGAAACCCGCTACCACGACTCGGGCGCAGGCCACCTGTTCAGCACCGTCACCCTGACCTGGGGCACCGGACCCGATGCCGGACACACCCGCCTGGCGGTGCAAAGTGATCTGTCCACCAAGCTCATCTCCGATATCGAGGACGGTTAGCGCGGTCGCTCGACGCCTGATCCGGGCGTTCGCCGAACGCCCGGATCACCGCGAGCCCATGTCGGCTGGGGAATCGGGCGGGATGAGCCAGCGGGCGAAGGTTTGTTCTGGATCGACGGTGATGACGTCGGCCCGCTCCACGAGATCCCTTGGCACCGCAGCATTCTCGAAGTGGTCGAGACTCGGCACGATCACCGCGTCCACGCCCAGATTGGCCACCAACACCCGCAACCGATGCACCGGCCGATCGGTATGCGGTCCGAACACCGCCACCTTCCGCAGGTCATACCCCAGCCGCCCCGCCAACGTCCGTATCCGCACCTCATCCCACTGCCGCCGCGCTCCCGACACATCCTGTCGGATATAACCGATTGCCCCCGGGTTCATGGGTCTGCCCTCTCAGTGGTGGGTGGTGCTCGCCGGAATGGAAATGGTGGGTTCAGCTTCGGCCCACAGGAATTCGGCGGCAATGGCACTTTTGCGGGGGTCTGTCGGGAAGTGCCACAGATCGGGTCAGTATTCGAGGTGGATGAGGTCGGCGAGGGAGCGCATGTCGGGGGTGAGGGTGCGGCGCTTGCCGATCAGGCGGGCGAGGAGATCTTTGGCGAGGCGTTGCTCGATCAGCCAGGGGCGTGCTTCTCGGGAGAGTTGGAGGAGGATGTCGAGTGCCGGGTCGGGGCGGTGCAGGTCCAGGTGAGCTTGCGCCACATCCAGGAGGTGGCGGTTGCGGTTGTCGGAGGTGGGGCGCAGGCCGGTCGGTACTTGGCGGGCCAGGCGGATGGCGAGGTCGGGGCGATCGTCGATGACGGCGTTCTCGACACGTTTCATGGCGACGGTGGCCGGGCCGAAGAGGGTCCAATAGTCCTGGTACTCGGTAGGTTCCCGGGTGATGGCGACCGCGGCGGCTTGCGCTAAGCGCATCATGCCGGTGGCGTCGTCGGGGCGGTTGTCGCGGATGGCGGCGGCCGAGCCGCGCATCAACAGCCATCCCCACGTGGAGAGTTCGCGTTCGGAGGCGGTGGAAATCCGCGGCTCGATTCGGTCGGCCCAATGGATCGCGAGCTCGTCGACCTGCTGAAAACGTCTTTCCACCAGAAGGAGCCAGCACAGGGTGACGACCACCGAGGCGGCATCCAGAGCATTGTCGGTCGATTCGGCCGAGGTCAGTGCGCGTTCGAGAACCGTGCGTGCGGTGCGTAATTGCCGAGTCTGCACCATTACCGAACCGGTCAGTTGCAGAATGCGCGCCCGCAGCCTCGGCGAAACGCTGTTGCTGTCCGCGACAAGTTCGGGCAGAACGAGGGCGAGCTCCTCATAGTTGTTGTCGTGGTACAGCCGCACCGCCGCCGTGAGCGATTGCGCCACAGCATCGTCCGCGGGCGGTTCATCCAACAGTGGCGCACGCGGCGTCTCGATCGCCCGCCGAGTCTCGGCCCAGATCTCCCCATTCCGGCTCTCCGGTGCTTCGGGTTCGGACCCGATGAGCGCCGTCAGCGGACACCCCAACCCCACCGCAAGCCGCCGCAATGTCTCGATCCGAGCGTCGTCCCGCTCCCCCTGCTCGATCTTCCGTATGAACGACACCGAAACGCCAGACCCCGCAGCAAGTTCCCGCTGCGTAAGCCCCCGCCGTTTCCGCACCGATTGCAGCCGCTGCCCCAAATCGCCGCTCATAATCCCAGCCTAGATCGCCCCCTCCCCGCGCCGGGGCGTTCGTGTATCCCCTCAAGGGGTGCACCGATCGAAAAGCTGCGCCGCAGGCATCCGACGCCTTCCGCGACCTCTACCCCAGCCCTGATCGATAGTCGCCACCCCCGTGCTCGGCGGAATGGGCCTATTCGTGCACAAAGTGGTGCTGGAGGGCAGGTTTCTGTCAGTTTGGCTGTGATTGTGCAGGGATTGGCCCATTGATCCACGGGACCCGGCGCCGGACACGCCGGTCTGGCGATGCCGGGTGGGAGCGCCGTGATCTTGTTGGGTGGGCGGGTTTGGGGTTACTCCAGGGGCGGAGGGAAGGAGCAGCTGTGCGGATTGTTGTTGTGGGTGGGGCGGGGACTATTGGGCGGCGGTTGGTGCCACTGTTGGGGGCGCGTGGGCATGATGTTGTTGTGGCTGGGCGGAATTCGGGGGAAGTTCGGGTGGAGTTGAGTTCGCATGAGAGTGTCGAGGCCATGTATCGCGAGGTGGGGGCCGTGGAGGGGGTGGTGTGTATTGCGGCGCACGGGGCGATGGATGAGTTCGAGACGCTGACCTCGGATGCGTTGTACGAGAATATGCGTGCCAAATTCTTTGGGCAGGTCGATTTGGTTCTCACCGGGCAGCACCACTGTGCCGATGGTGCGTCCTTCACGCTGACATCGGGGATCTTCGCCGACGAGCCGTGGCCGCATGTCACCGGGGGCGGGGTTATCAGCGGTGCATTGCACAGCTTCGTTCTCTCGGCCGCGATCGAGCTGCCGCGCAAGATGCGGGTCAATGTGGTGAGTCCGACCATGGTTGGCGACTCTGTCGATGCGTTCGCCGAATACTTTCCCGGGATGCGGCCGGTGCCGATGAACGAACTCGTCGATCACTATCTGCACTGCATCGAGGGCGACGACACCGGCCAAATCATCCGCGCCTACGGATAACCGGGGCGTGGCAACCGAGCCACTATGCAGCCGTATCGAGGCGGTGGTGTAGGTAGGCGAGGATTTCGTCTCGGGCCTTGATGGTCGGGTGGCCTTCCTCGTCGACCAGGTGAGCGGTGACAACGCTGTGTGGGGTTTCGACGATTTCGGCGAAGAAGGGAGGCGGGGTGGGGTTCGCGCAGTCGCCGGAGAGGACCCGACCGTCGAAGCGGTCGCCGAGGAGTTGAGTGTAGGCGGCGAAACGTTGGCCGGTGCACCACTTGTCGTTGTCGAAGCGGAAGGCGAGCGCACGGAGGTCGTCGCGTTCGAAGCGCTCGGCTATCGCCGTCGCGTCCTCCGGGGACAACTCGAGTCCTGCCGGGTCGTCGAGTGGCAGGGAGGGGTGGTTGATGACCGGGGCGATGACGGCGGGTTCGAGGGTCATGGTGAGCGCGAAGTTGCCGGTGAAGCACATGCCGACGGCTCCGACGCCGGGGCCGCCGGATTCGCCGTGGGCCAAGCGAGCCAGGGCGCGCAGCCAGGTGGCGATAGGGCTGGTGCCGCCGCCCGCGAAGGCGCGGAATTCCTTGCTGACGCAGGCCTTTCGGGGGACGGTGGTGCCCAGTTCGAGGGTGGGATACGCGCCGTCGACGCCGAACAGGGACGGGACGTAGACGGTGAAGCCGGAGTCTCGGACCCAGCGGGCGAAGCGCAGGACGTCGGGGCTGATGCCGGGCATTTCGGGCATGATGATGACCGCGGGGCCGGTGCCCGCGACGTAGACATTCTTTTCTTCGCCCTCGAGGGTGATCGCTCGCTTGGTGAAATCGGCGAGAGTGTCATCGGGCGTTGAGGTTTCGGACTCCACAGTGGGATGTTAACCGTGGAGATAGCGAACCAAAGCCTCCCGCTCGGTTTCCAGTTCGGAGATCTGGCTCTTGACCACGTCGCCGATGCTGACGATCCCGATCATGCGGCCGTCCTGGACCACCGGTAGATGTCGGATGCGATGCTGGGTCATGGTGGCGTTCAAGGTCGCGACGCGATCGTCGGGCGCGCAGGTGTGCACGGCGGCGGTCATGATCGAGGAGACCGGGGCGTCCAGCAGGTCCGCGCCGTGACTGTGCAGGCGGCGCACCACGTCTCGTTCGGAGACGATGCCGGAGATGGCGGCCCCGTCCGGCGAGACCACCACCGCGCCCACATTGTGCGCCGCCAGTACTCTGAGCAGTTCGCGCACTGTTGCATCCGGTGCGATCGTGACGACGCCGCTGCCCTTACGGCGAAGAATTTCCGAGATTCGCATGTGTCCACCGCCCAACGCTCGGGACTATCGATGGATACCAGGATGACGCCGAAGCCCGAGCGTGAACAGCAAAGATTACGAACCGATGCCTAACCTGAAGCAAGAGCATCGAGGGCGGATTCGATGGCCCGGTGGAAGGTCGGATAGGCCAGGATCATCTCGCGCAGGGTCGCGGTGGGCACCTCGGCGTGGACGGCGACCGCCAACGCGCTCAGCACTTCTCCGCCCTGCGGGCCCACCGAGGTCGCGCCCACGAGCACACCGCGATCGGCGTCCTCCACCAGCTTGATGAACCCGTCATTGCCGACCTTGTGGATCCAACCACGCGTGGAGGCAGGCACTTCCGTGCATCCGGTGCGCACCTGCAGTCCGGCCGCCCGGGCCTCCTCCTCGGTCATACCGACCGCCCCGACTTCCGGATCGGTGAAGGTCACGCGCGGCACCGCACGATACCGCGCGACCTCCGAACCTTCCCCGAGAATGTCATTGGCCGCGATCCGCGCCTGATACATGGACACATGAGTGAAGGCACCCGCCCCGGTGACATCGCCGATCGCCCACACCCCGTCGGCGGCACGCAACCGGTTGTCCACCGGGATTGACTTCGCGTCCTCGTCCAACCCGACCGCCCCGATTCCCAACGCGGCCAGATCCGTTCGCCGCCCCGCGGCCACCAGCAGCCGCTCGGCACGCACCGATTCCCCATTGTCGAGTTCGAGGGTGAACTCCCGCCCGTCGTGCCGCACCGCGGTCCCCCGCACCCCGCGCACCTCGATACCCTCGTCCGCGAACACCCGCGCCAGCAACTCCCCCGCCTCCGGCTCGTCCTTCGGCAGCAGTCGCCGCGCCACCACGGTCACCCGCGTACCGAACCGCGCGAAGATCTGCGCGAACTCGACACCGACGGGCCCTCCGCCCAGCACAATGAGCGACTCCGGAACCTCGGTCGTCGGCACCGTGTCCCGATTGGTCCAGTAGGGCGTGCCCGCGAGACCGTCCAGCGGTGGAACCGCCGGGGCCGTACCCGGATTCAGCAGAATCCCCCGCCGAGCGCGGAACACCCGATCACCGTTCGCGGTCTGCACGGTCACCTCGCCGGGGGCGGTGACCTTCCCCCACCCGCGCACGAAGGTCCCGCCCGCCTTCTCGAACCGCTCGACGGCGGCCGCGTCGTCCCAATTGTCGGTGGCCTCGTCGCGGATGCGCGCCGCCACCGGCCCCCAATCCGCCCGCACCGTGGCCGATCCCGCGAGCCGATCCACCCGCCGCGCCTCGGCGAGAGCTCCCGCCGCCCGCACCATCATCTTGGTGGGGACACAGGCGTAGTAAGGGCACTCCCCACCGACGAGTCGCCCCTCCACACCGACCACAGAAAGCCCGCCCCGCGCCAACCGCGCACCGGCATCCTCACCGCCCGGTCCCATTCCGATGACCACGACATCCACCGATTCGGCAGGCACACACTCTCCTTCGTTCGACAAACCACCTCGACGCTAGCGCCCGTACGGAGAGTCGAACGTGAAGACCCGCCCGCCCAGCAGTAACTGGCTCCCCGGTGCGAGCGCGGTCAGCTGCCCCGGCACCGCCCGCATCCAGTCCGGCCGACCGGGGAACCGAATGTGGGTGCCATTGGCCGAGCCGCGATCCATCACCACGACCTCCCAGTCCACCAGTCGAATCTCGGCGTGTACCCGCGACATCCCGCCCGACGCATCGGGGATGCGGATGGCTTGCGCGCCGCGGCGCACCTGGTCGGAGCGCTCCGGTTCGCGACCGATCACCAGATCCGAATCGAGCACGTAGGAGGTGCCGTCGTCGAGCTTCAGCACGCCCAGCGGCGGTCGAATGCCTTCGGTGAGCACCCGGGTCGCCTGGTCCATCGAAATGCCGCACGCCGTGCAGAAAGCCGCGCGAGGGTCATTGAGATGTCCACGCACGCAGGTGAACCCGCTCACCACCACCCCGGTCACCGCGCGTGGGCCCGGCTGCGGGGTCGACGTGCTCACGCCGACCGCACCGGACGCTGGAGTCGCATCTGCTGCGGGTTTGCGCGCTATGCCGGAATCCGCCTCTGCGTGCCCGTTCTGCCCCTCGACGGGCCGCACCCGCCGCGCGGAGTCCACCCGCGCCCGCGCCCTGCGCACCGCCGAACTGCCACGCCGCGACCGCGATTCGTCCTCTTCCCCCAACCACACCACCGCACCCGACCCCGGCACCCGCCCATCGCGCAACGTCCAGATTCCCGGCTCGGGCAAGTCCGCACGTGGCTGGTCCTCGTCCACGAACACCGCCGCCGCCCGCGCCGGGCCGGGACTCACGACCCGGTCGATGGTGAAAGCCGCATCGCGCCCGTGCAATACCTCCCGGTGATCCTCCCCCTCCAGCACCGCGGTGACCCGCCCGTGCAAGAACACCGCCAGCCCCCGCACGCCCGGCGTGAGCACCCCGAACTCCACCCGCTCCTCATCCTCGCGAGCCATGAGCCACGTACTCACCAGCCGCGCGAACGTGCGCCCCGTGCGCCTGGTCTCCCGCGAGGAGGCGTCGGCCACCAACTCCAGCAGTTTGTCGAGCACCGCCACCGACTCGGACGTAGCGGTCACTTCGGTCGAATCCCGATGCGCGACAACGACGACCACCCCGTCGACGCTCGCCACCAGATGCGGCCCGGCCACCACCTCTACCCGTCCCACGTCACCATCTCCCGCCGCTCATACTGATTCATCGATCCGGCCGTCGGTTTCGATGCAGCGTTGCGGGATCTCTCCCCTCATTTGCCGGATGGTACCGGTCGCGTCTCCTCGACAGCCCGGCATCGACGTATTGCGCGACAGGCGAATCCGCGACGCGACCGCGAGTTCTGGCGAAGCTGCTCCGCGGTCCGCCACCAGGCACGTAGCATGCGGGACGTGGCCGATGCGAAACGTCCCGCCGCGGTGCGGGTCCTCGTCTACAGCAATGACGCCGATACCCGGAGCCAGGTGATGCTGGCCCTGGGCAGACGGCCGCACCCGGAATTGCCACCCATCGAGTACGTCGAGGTGGCGACCGGGCCGGTTGTCATCGAGCTCATGGACAAGGGCGATCTGGATCTGCTCATCCTCGATGGCGAGTCCGCCCCGACCGGCGGCATGGGCCTGGCCAAGCAGCTCAAGGACGAAATCGCCGACTGCCCACCGATAGTCGTGCTGACTGGCCGCCCGGACGATGCCTGGCTGGCCAACTGGTCGCGCGCCGAGGCGGCGGTGTCGCATCCCATCGACCCGATTCGCCTGACCGACGCCGTGCTCGGTGTGCTCGGCGATAGCTTCGCGGCCTGATCTTCGGCCGATCTTCCACTGCCCCGTGATCAGGGCATATCCACGTCACGTGACATTCGCGATTGCGTCCAATCGGTCATAAAAGACCGTTCCGAATTCGATCAAACGCGATCGCGAATCGTCATGTATCTTCTGGTCCGGGTTGTAATCTGTGCCGTAGCTCACACGAGCGCGGGCATCGGTATCACTGATCAATGACGCCGCCGCCTCACTCGCTGCTGCCATCCGAAGTGCGTTGTCCAGCTCGCAGGAGGGGTAGTTCTGTTGTGAATATAGAAGTGCCGACCCTTGTACTTGGCGCGGTCGCGGCCGCGTTCGGGGTGTTCTCGATCTTCCTGGCGGCCCTCATCGGCCCCAAACGCTACAACCGGGCCAAGCTCGAAGCCTACGAATGCGGTATCGAACCGACCCCGCACGCCGTCGCGGGCGGGCCGGGAAACGCTGCGGGCCAACGCTTTCCGGTGAAGTACTACCTCACCGCCATGCTGTTCATCATCTTCGACATCGAGATCGTGTTCCTCTACCCGTGGGCCGTCCACTTCGATTCGCTCGGAGTGTTCGGACTGGCGGCCATGGCGTTGTTCATCTTCAACGTCTCGGTCGCCTACGCCTACGAGTGGCGGCGCGGCGGACTCAGCTGGGACTGACGCGCAGCCGGATCGACTGGCGCACAGGGGTATTCGAATCATCAATCCCCGCACGTGCGGGGATGAGCCACGGGAGATGTAGTCCGACATGGGTCTCGAGGAGAAACTGCCCAGCGGGTTCCTGCTGAGCACGGTGGAAGATTTGGCCGGCTATCTGCGCAAGAGTTCGCTCTGGCCGGCCACGTTCGGCTTGGCGTGCTGCGCGATCGAGATGATGGCCACCGGCGGCGGGCGATTCGATATCGCCCGCTTCGGCATGGAGGCGTTCCGCGCCTCCCCGCGCCAGGCCGATCTCATGATCGTGGCGGGCCGGGTGAGCCAGAAGATGGCCCCGGTGCTGCGCCAGGTCTACGACCAGATGACCGAACCGAAATGGGTGCTGGCCATGGGCGTCTGCGCATCCTCGGGCGGCATGTTCAACAACTACGCCATCGTGCAGGGCGTCGACCACATCGTGCCGGTCGACATCTACCTGCCCGGCTGCCCGCCGCGGCCGGAGATGCTGTTGAACGCGATCCTGAAGCTGCACGAGAAGATTCAGGAGATGCCGCTGGGCGTGAATCGCGAGGAAGCCGTGCGCGAGGCCGAGCGGGCCGCGCTCGCCAGCACCCCGACCATTCAGCTGAAGGGGCTGCTGCGATGACGTTCGATGCACCTTCCGGCACGGAGAGCCCCCCGGAGGCGGCCGTGGAACCTGATGAGAACAACACGGAGACAACAGAATCCGAACAGAGCGCGCCCGCCGAGGAAGTGATCGGCGTGCGCAAGGGCATGTTCGGGGTCTCCGGCACCGGCGACACCTCCGGCTACGGCCGTCTGGTCCGCACGATCAATATGCCCGGCAGCACCCCGCCGCCGTATGGCCCGGTCTTCGACGAGATCATCGCGAATCTGCGTCTGGCCCTGGCCAAGACGTTCGAGGAGTCGATCGAGAAGATCGTCGTCTTCCGCGGCGAACTCACCCTGCACATCCGCCGCGAGCATCTGGTGCGGGTGGCGAAGGCGCTGCGCGACGGCCTGCGCTTCGAGCTGTGCCTGGGCGTGAGCGGCGCGCACTATCCGGAGGACACCGGGCGCGAACTGCACGCGGTCTACCACCTGAACTCCATCACCCACAACCGGCGGGTGCGACTGGAAGTCTCGGTGCCCGACGCCGATCCGCACATTCCGTCGCTGTACTCGGTCTACCCCACCAATGACTGGCACGAGCGGGAGACCTACGACTTCTTCGGGATCCTCTTCGACGGACACCCCTCGCTGACCCGGATCGCCATGCCCGACGACTGGCGTGGCCACCCGCAGCGCAAGGACTATCCGCTCGGCGGAATCCCGGTCGAATACAAGGGCGCGCGCATCCCGCCGCCCGACGAGCGGAGGTCTTACTCGTAATGAACGACATCGACACCAAGTCCCAGCCCGCCACCGAGGAACGGCCGCAGCGATCGGTCACCGTGGTCGGCAATGACTGGGACGAGATCTCCGCTGCCCTCGATGGCGTCGCCGAGGAACGCATTGTCGTGAACATGGGCCCGCAGCACCCCTCCACCCACGGGGTGCTGCGGCTCATTCTCGAAATCGAAGGCGAGACCGTCACCGAGGCCCGCTGCGGCATCGGCTACCTGCACACCGGCATCGAGAAGAACCTCGAGTACCGCAACTGGATGCAGGGCACCACCTTCGTCACCCGCATGGACTACCTGTCGCCGTTCTTCAACGAGACGGCGTACTGCCTGGCGGTCGAGAAGCTGCTCGACATCACCGACGCGATTCCCGAGCGCGCCAATGTCATTCGCGTCATGCTCATGGAACTCAACCGCATCTCCTCGCACCTGGT
This sequence comes from Nocardia sp. CDC153, assembly GCF_035818515.1. Classification (NCBI taxonomy): domain Bacteria; kingdom Bacillati; phylum Actinomycetota; class Actinomycetes; order Mycobacteriales; family Nocardiaceae; genus Nocardia; species Nocardia sp. CDC153. The sequence goes on from NZ_JAYKYU010000004.1 coordinate 733,047, forward strand.
CGCGCTGGCGACCGGCGGCATGGAGCTGGGTGCGCTCACCCCGATGCTGTTCGGTTTCCGCGAACGCGAACTGATCCTGGACGTGTTCGAGGCCATTACCGGTCTGCGCATGAACCACGCCTACATCCGCCCCGGCGGCGTGGCCCAGGACCTGCCCGATGACGGTGTGCAGAGGGTCCGCGAACTCCTGGATCTGTTGCCGAAGCGGCTGCGGGACATGGAGTTGCTGCTCAATGAGAACCCCATCTGGAAGGCCCGCACCCGCAATGTCGGCTACCTGGACCTGACCGGCTGCATGGCCTTGGGTGTCACCGGCCCGGTGCTGCGCTCCACCGGCCTGCCGCACGATCTGCGAAAGTCCCAGCCGTACTGCGGTTATGAGAACTACGAGTTCGACGTGCAGGTCGACACGGGCTGTGACTGCTACGGCCGCTACCTCATTCGCGTCAACGAGATGAAGGAGTCGGTCAAGATCGTCGAGCAGTGCCTCGACAAGCTGCGGCCGGGCCCGGTCATGGTGGAGGACAAGAAGATTGCATGGCCTGCCGACTTGCAGCTCGGGCCGGATGGGCTGGGCAATTCGCCCAAGCACATCGGCAACATCATGGGCACCTCCATGGAGGCGCTCATCCACCACTTCAAACTGGTGACCGAGGGCCTGCGCGTCCCGGCGGGCCAGGTGTACGTGGCGGTGGAATCCCCGCGCGGTGAGCTGGGCGTGCACATGGTCAGCGACGGTGGCACCCGCCCGTACCGGGTCCACTATCGCGACCCCTCGTTCACGAATCTGCAAGCGGTGGCGGCCATGTGCGAGGGCGGCCTGGTGGCCGATGTCATCGCCTCGGTCGCCTCCATCGACCCGGTGATGGGTGGTGTGGACCGATGACAGAGATCCTGCTCAACCTGACCACGCGGCCGATCCCGTACCCGGAGAAGGTGCGCGATCGGCTGCAGCTCGAGGCCCAGGAGATCATCGAGCGGTACCCGAACTCGCGTTCTGCACTGCTTCCCCTTTTGCACCTGGTGCAATCGGTGGAGGGGTACGTCTCGGGGACGGGCATCGAATTCTGTGCCGAGCAGCTGGGATTGACCGATGCCGAGGTCACCGCGGTGGCGACCTTCTACTCCATGTACCGGCGCACCCCGACCGGCGACTATCACGTCGGCGTCTGCACGAACACACTGTGTGCGGTGATGGGCGGGGATCAGATTCTCGCGGAACTGAAGCAGCACTTGGGCATCAAGCACGGCGAGACCACCGCCGACGGCGCGATCACCCTCGAGCACATCGAGTGCAACGCGGCCTGCGACTACGCACCCGTGGTGATGGTCAACTGGGAGTTCTTCGACAACCAGACCCCCGAATCGTCCAAGCAGCTGGTGGACGCGCTGCGCCGCGGCGAGCAGATGACCGGATCGCGCAGCGGCATCCCGCTGTGCACCTTCCGCGAAACCGCCCGCATTCTGGCCGGTTACGAGGACCAGCGGCCCGGAGCCACCGACGGCACGCCCGGGTCGGCCACCCTCGCCGGTCTGTACGCGGCCGCCGAACAAGAGAAGACCGAGGGAGGCGCGCAGTGACGACCGCTCTGACACCCGTCCTCTCCAAGCACTGGGCGGATCCCGACGGCTGGACGCTGGCCGCCTACCGACGGCAGGGCGGCTACCGGGCCCTGCCCAAGGCGCTGCGCATGCAGCCCGACGAGGTCATCGCCACGGTAAAGGACTCCGGTCTGCGCGGCCGCGGCGGTGCCGGTTTCCCGACGGGCATGAAGTGGGGCTTCATCCCGCAGGGGCCCGGACCGGCCGGTGCGCCGGTCAAGCCGCACTACCTGGTGGTCAATGCCGACGAGTCGGAACCCGGTACGTGTAAAGACATTCCGCTCATGCTGGCGACACCGCACACCCTCATCGAGGGCGTCATCATCGCCGCCTACGCCATTCGCGCCTCGCACGCCTTCATCTACGTGCGAGGCGAAGTCGTACCGGTGCTGCGGCGTCTGCAGGCCGCGGTCCAACAGGCTTACGCCGCAGGCTATCTGGGCAAGAACATCCAGGGCTCCGGCTTCGACCTGGAGGTCGTCGTGCACGCCGGTGCGGGCGCGTACATCTGCGGTGAGGAGACCGCGCTGCTGGATTCCCTCGAGGGCCGCCGCGGCCAACCGCGCCTGCGTCCCCCGTTCCCGGCCGTGGCGGGTCTGTACGCCTGCCCGACCGTGGTCAACAATGTGGAATCCATTGCGTCCGTGCCGTCGATCATCGCCAATGGCGTGGACTGGTTCCGGTCCTTCGGCACCGAGAAGTCGCCGGGCTTCACGCTGTACTCGCTCTCGGGTCACGTGACGCGACCGGGGCAGTACGAAGCGCCCCTCGGAATCACCTTGCGAGAGTTGCTGAAATACGCGGGAGGCGTCCGCAAGGGTCACACCCTGAAGTTCTGGACCCCGGGCGGCTCGTCCACCCCGATCTTCACCGACGAGCACCTCGACATCGCCCTGGACTACGAGGGCGTCGCCGCGGCGGGCTCCATGCTCGGCACCAAGGCACTGCAGATCTTCGACGACACCACCTGTGTCGTGCGCGCGGTCCTGCGCTGGACCGAGTTCTACGCCCACGAATCCTGCGGCAAATGCACCCCCTGCCGCGAGGGCACCTACTGGCTGGTCCAGCTGCTCGAGCGCCTGGAGAACGGCCAGGGCCATGAGACCGATCTGGACAAGCTGGCCGATATCGCCGACAACATCAACGGCAAGTCCTTCTGCGCCCTGGGTGACGGCGCGGCCAGCCCGATCTTCTCCTCCCTCAAGTACTTCCGCGACGAGTACGCCGAGCACATCCGCCTCGGCGCCTGCCCGTTCGACCCGGCCCGGTCCACCGTCTGGGCTGAAGGAGCGCGATGACCTCGACAGTGAGCTCCACGACCGGCGGCGGGGTGACGCCCGCCGACATGGTGACCGTAACCATCGACGGCACAACGGTTTCCGTGCCCGCGGGCACGCTGGTGATCCGTGCCGCCGAACTCATCGGCACCCAGATTCCGCGGTTCTGCGATCACCCGCTGCTCGACCCGGTGGGGGCGTGCCGTCAGTGCCTGGTCGAGGTGGAAGGGCAGCGCAAGCCCGTCGCGTCCTGTACGCAGACGGTGGCCGAGGGCATGGTGATCCGCACCCAGCTGTCCTCCCCCGTCGCCGCCAAGGCGCAGGAGGGCGTGATGGAGCTGCTGCTCATCAACCACCCCCTCGACTGCCCGGTGTGCGACAAGGGCGGCGAGTGCCCGCTGCAGAACCAGGCCATGTCCAATGGGCGCGCCGAATCCCGCTTCGACGGGGAGAAGCGCACGTACCCCAAGCCGATTCCGCTGTCCTCGGCCATCCTGCTGGACCGCGAACGCTGCGTGCTGTGTGCGCGCTGCACCCGATTCTCCCAGCAGGTGGCCGGTGACCCGTTCATCGAATTGATGGATCGCGGTGCGCTGCAACAGGTCGGCATCGCGGCCGGGGAGCCGATGGACTCCTACTTCTCCGGCAATACCGTGCAGATCTGCCCGGTGGGCGCGCTCACCGGCAGCACCTACCGGTTCCGGGCGCGGCCGTTCGATCTGGTGTCGAGCCCGGCGGTGTGTGAGCACTGCGCGTCCGGATGCGCCCAGCGCACCGATCACCGGCGCGGCAAGGTCATGCGTCGCCTGGCCGGTGACGACCCGCAGGTCAATGAGGAATGGAACTGCGACAAGGGCCGTTTCGCGTTCCAGTACGCCACCGAACAGGACCGGCTGACCACACCGCTGGTGCGGAGCTGGGACGGCAGCCTGCAGCCCGCGTCGTGGTCGGAGGCCATCGGCGCGGCGGCACGCGGACTGGCCGCGGCGCGCGGCAATGCCGGTGTGCTGCTGGGCGGCCGGGTCACCCTCGAGGACGCCTACGCCTACTCGAAGTTCGCGCGAGTCGCATTGAGCACCAATGACATCGACTTCCGGGCCCGCGAACACTCGGGCGAGGAGGCCGATTTCCTGGCGGCCCGCATTGCGGGACGGGGCATAACGGTCGACTACGCGGCACTCGAACGCGCCCCGTTCGTGCTGCTGGTCGGCTTCGAGGCCGAAGAGGAATCGCCGATCGTGTACCTGCGGCTGCGCAAAGCGGCCCGCAAGAACGGCACCCCGATCTACTCGCTCGCCCCGTACGTGACCCGCGGCCTGCAGCGCATGTCCGGCACCCTGCTGCTCACCGCACCCGGCGCCGAACCGCACGTGCTCGAATCCATCCGCACCGGCGAAACCGATGAGACCACAGCCGGTTACACCCGGCTCGGCGAGGTCGGCTCGCTGCTGCGGGAGCCCGGGGCCCTCATCCTCGTCGGCGAACGCCTCGGCGGAATCCCCGGTGGCCTGTCCGCCGCCGCCCGCCTGGCCGACGAAACCGGGGCGGCCCTGGCCTGGATTCCGCGCCGCGCCGGTGAGCGCGGTGCGCTGGAGGCGGGCGCCCTCCCGGTTCTCCTCCCAGGAGGGCGTCCCGTCGCCGATCCCACTGCGCGCCAACAGGTTCAGCAGGCGTGGAACTGCGATGAGCTGCCGATGAACCCGGGGCGTGACACCTCCGCCATCCTCGCCGCCGCACCCACGCTGGGCGCACTGCTCATCGGCGGCGTCGAGGTCGGCGACATGCCCGATCCGCATGCCGCGCTGCGGGCCATCGACGCGGCGAGCTTCGTGGTGTCGATGGAGTTGCGGCGCAGCGATATCAGCGACCGCGCCGATGTCGTGTTCCCGGTGGCCTCGGCCATGGAGAAGGCCGGCACCTTCCTCACCTGGGAAGGCCGCCACCGCCAGTTCGATGCCGCCCTGCGCGATTCGACCGTGCGCCGCGAGGCCGCGCCGATGGCCGAATACCGGGTGCTCGACGCCATCGCGGCGGAGATGGGCATTCGGCTGGGCTTGCCCGACGCGGCCAGTGCCCGTGCCGAATTGGCCGATCTGGGTGCGTGGGACGGTCCGGCGGCCGCCACCCCGGTGCATCGCCCGCACCCGGTGGTCCAGCCGAATCCGGGCACCGCGGTGCTCTCGTCCTGGCGCATGCTCATCGACCGCGGCCGGCTCCAGGACGGCGAGCCCAATCTGGCCGGTACCGCCCGCCCACCGGTGGTGCGGCTGTCCCCGCACACCGCCGCCGAAATCGGCGTCACCACCGGCGATCCCGTGACCGTCAGCAATGACCACGGTCTCATCACGCTGCCGCTGGTGGTCACCGAGATGCCCGACCGGGTGGTGTGGCTGCCCATGAATTCCCCCGGCTCCGACGTGCTGGTGCAGCTCGGCACCACACCCGGACACCTTGTGCGTATCCGACGGGAGGACCACCTGTGAGTTACGACCTGAGTATGTTCGGCCACGATCCGTGGTGGCTGGTCCTCGTCAAATCGGTCGGCATCTTCGTGTTCCTGCTGCTGACCCCGATGCTGGCGGTGTACGCCGAACGCAAGATCGTGGCGTTCATGCAGATGCGCGTCGGACCCAACCGGGTCGGGCCGCGCGGCACCCTGCAGTCCATCGCCGACGGCGTGAAGATGCTCCTCAAGGAGGACATCGTCCCGGCCATCGTGGACAAGCCGATCTTTATTCTCGCGCCGGTGATTTCGCTGATCCCGGCCGTGATGGCGTTCGCGGTGATCCCGTTCGGGCCGCAGGTGTCCATGTTCGGACACCGGACGCCGCTGCAGCTGACCGATATGCCGGTGGGTGTGCTCTACATCCTGGCCATGGCCTCGGTCGGCGTGTACGGCATCGTGCTCGCGGGCTGGGCGTCGGGCTCCACCTACCCGCTGCTCGGCGGTCTGCGGTCGACCGCGCAGGTCATCTCCTACGAGATCGCCATGGCGCTGTGCTTCGCGGCGGTGTTCCTGCTCTCGGGCACCATGTCCACCTCCGGAATCGTGAAGGCGCAGAACGGAACCTGGTACGTCTTCCTGCTGCTGCCCTCGTTCCTGATCTACGCGGTGTCCATGGTCGGCGAGACCAACCGCGCGCCCTTCGACCTCCCCGAGGCCGAGGGTGAGCTGGTCGGCGGCTTCCACACCGAGTACTCCTCGCTGAAATTCGCCATGTTCATGATGGCCGAGTACATCAACATGGCAACGGTTTCCGCGCTGGCCACCACGCTGTTCTTCGGCGGCTGGCACGCGCCGTTCCCGATCTCGCTGTGGTCGGGCGCGAACTCCGGCTGGTGGCCCATGCTGTGGTTCACCGCCAAGGTGTGGACGTTCCTGTTCGTGTTCATCTGGCTGCGCGGCACCCTGCCGCGACTGCGCTACGACCAGTTCATGAACCTGGGCTGGAAGCTGCTGATCCCGGTCTCGCTGGCCTGGGTCATGTTCGTGGCCACGCTGAAGGTGCTGCAGGACAACGGGACTCACATCCAGACCGCGGGCATGGTGATCGGCGGCATTGTCGTCGCGCTCGTGCTGCTGGCGTTGGTGCTGCGGGCCGGGCACGCGGGCGACGACCGCACCAAGGCCTCCCCGGATCCGGATTCGACCCGGGCGTACTCCGACTTCCCGGTGCCGCCCATGCCCGCCGAAACCCCGGCGGCCACGGCGAAACCCGGTCTGCTGGAACCGCTCGGCGGGTTCATGGTCACCGCGGCCACCATGTTCAAGAAGCCCAATACCGAGCTCTACCCCGAGGTCAAAACCCCGACCGCGCCGCGCTATCACGGCCGCCACCAGCTCAATCGGCACCCGGACGGCCTCGAGAAGTGCATCGGCTGCGAGCTCTGCGCCTGGGCCTGCCCGGCCGACGCCATCTATGTCGAGGGCGCGGACAACACCGAGGACGAGCGCATGTCGCCCGGTGAGCGCTACGGCCGCGTCTACCAGATCAACTACCTGCGCTGCATCGGCTGCGGCCTGTGCATCGAGGCGTGCCCGACGCGTGCGCTGACCATGACCAACGAGTACGAGCTCGCCGACGACAACCGGGCCGATCTCATCTACGAGAAGCAGGACCTGCTCGCGCCGCTGCAGCCGGGCATGGTCGCCCCGCCGCATGCCATGTACCCGGGCGCGGACGAGGGCTCCTACTACCGCGGTGAAGTCCCCGGTGCGCCAAGCGAACTCGCCGGAGCCGAAGGGACGAAGCAATGATCGACACAGCGACGATCAACAATGTGGCCCAACCGGCCCAGCAGATCGTCACCCACACCTCCGCGGGCGAAGCGGTGCAGTTCTGGATCCTGGCGGTGGTCGCGGTGCTCGGCGCGCTCGGCATGGTCTGCGCGCGCAAGGCCGTGCACTCGGCACTGTGCCTGGCCGCCACCATGATTACGTTGTCGGCGTTCTACATCGCCGAGAGCGCGCTGTTTCTGGGCATCGTGCAGATCGTGGTGTACACCGGCGCGGTCATGATGCTGTTCCTGTTCGTCATCATGCTCGTCGGCGTGGATTCCGCGGAGTCGCTGCGGGAGACGCTGCGCGGGCAGCGGCTGGCGGTCATCGTGGTGGGCATCGGCTTCGGCATGCTGCTCATCGGCGGCATCGCGCACGGGGTCACCGGCAACAAGAGCGTCGCCGAGACCGGGCCCGGGCTGGGCGGCAACGACACCATCGGGGCGCTGGGCGAACTCATCTTCATCCGCTACGTGTGGGCCTTCGAGCTGACCGGTGCGCTGCTCATCACCGCCACCATCGGCGCGATGGTGCTCGCGCACCGCGAGAAGTTCGGTCCCCGAACCGATCAGCGGACGCTGTCGAAGGAACGCTTCCGAGACGGCAGCCGGGTCACGCCGCTGCCGACACCCGGCGTGTATGCCCGCCACAATGCCGTCGACGCACCGGCCCGGCTGCCGGACGGCTCCTTCGAGGAGCTGTCGGTCAGCACCATTCTGCGGCACCGCCGCAACCGCGCCCACACCGAGGCCGTGGTCCTCACCGTCGGAAACGGCAACGGCGACAACGGGAATGGCGCGAACGGCAAGAACGGCAACGACTCCCCCGAGGAAGGCTTGCGGTGAACCCGGACAACTATCTGTATCTCTCGGCCCTGCTCTTCACCATCGGCGCGGCCGGGGTCTTGGTGCGGCGCAACGCCATCGTGGTGTTCATGTGCATCGAGCTCATGCTCAACGCGGTGAACCTGGCCTTCGTCACCTTCGCGCGCGAGCACGGCAACCTCGACGGGCAGGTGTTCGCGTTCTTCACCATGGTCGTGGCGGCCGCCGAAGTCGTTGTGGGCCTGGCCATCATCATGAGCATCTTCCGCGCCCGCCGCTCGACCTCGGTCGACGACGCCAACCTGCTGCGGTACTGACATGGATACCGCACAGATGATGCTGTGGCTGCTCCCGGCGCTGCCGCTGGCCGGAGCCGTGTCCCTGTTGCTGATGGGCAAGGTCAGCGACAAGTTCGGACACCTGGTCGGGACGCTGATGGCGCTGGCCTCCTTCGGGGTGGCGGCGTGGGCGTTCAACGACATGCTGGATCGGTCCAATGCGCAACGGGCCGTGCACTACAGCCTGTTCGAGTGGGTGCCGGTCGCCGGGTTGAAGGTGGACTTCGCGCTGCAACTGGATCAGCTGTCGATGTGCTTCGCGCTGCTGATCACCGGGGTCGGCTCGCTGATCCACATCTACTCGATCGGCTACATGGCCCACGATCCGGGACGGCGGCGCTTCTTCGCCTACCTCAACCTGTTCCTGGCGGCCATGCTGACGCTGGTGCTGGCGGGCAACTACCTGGTGCTGTACCTGGGCTGGGAAGGCGTCGGCCTGGCGTCCTACCTGCTCATCGGGTTCTGGTACCACAAGCCCTCGGCGGCGACGGCGGCCAAGAAGGCGTTCATCGTCAACCGGGTCGGCGACATGGGGCTGGCCATCGCTTTGATGATCATGTTCGCGACCTTCGGCAGCATCGACTTCGGGACCGTGTTCGGGGCGGCCGGAAAGGCGAGCACCGGAACCCTCACGGCCATCGGGCTGCTGCTGCTGTTGGGTGCCTGCGGTAAGTCCGCGCAGGTGCCGCTGCAGTCCTGGCTCGGGGACGCGATGGAGGGCCCGACCCCGGTGTCGGCGCTCATCCACGCGGCCACCATGGTCACCGCCGGTGTCTACCTGATCGCGCGCTCCAACCCGATCTTCGATCTGGCGCCCGGTGCACAGGCTGCCGTAATGGCAGTCGGTGCGGTGACATTGCTGTTCGGTGCGATCATCGGCTGCGCCAAGGACGACATCAAGAAGGCGCTTGCGGCGTCCACCATGAGCCAGATCGGGTACATGATCCTGGCGGCGGGACTCGGGCCGGTCGGCTACGCGGCCGCCATCATGCACCTGCTGACACACGGCTTCTTCAAGGCCGGACTGTTCCTCGGCGCGGGCTCGATCATGCACGCCATGGACGACGAGGTCGACATGCGGCACTACGGTGGACTGCGCAAGCTGCTGCCAGTCACCTACGTCACCTTCGGGCTCGGATACCTTGCGATCCTGGGTGTTCCGCCATTCGCCGGATTCTGGTCCAAGGACCGGATCATCGAGGCGGCGTTCACACACGGCGGGTTCGGCGGCATCGTCACCGGCATCGCGGCGCTGTGCGGTGCGGGCATCACGGCCTTCTACATGACTCGCGTCATGATCTTCACCTTCTTCGGCGAACGCCGGTGGAAGGAAGGCACGCATCCGCACGAGGCACCCGCCTCCATGACCGGGCCGATGATCCTGCTGGCGTTCGGGTCGGTGTTCTCGGGCATGCTCTTCGCCTACGGCTCGTCGCTGACCAACTGGCTGGCCCCGGTCGTCGGCGTGCACCACGGCGAACCGTTCATCCCGGCCTGGGCGATCACCTTCTTCGCCCTCGCGGTGGTGGCGGCGGGCATCTGGGTCGCCTACGACCAGTACGCGGGCAACCCGATCCCCGAAACCGCCCCGGCCGCAACACCGCTCGTGGAGGCCGCGCGGCTCGATCTCTACGGCGATGTCGCCAACGAGGCCGCGTTCATGCGTCCCGGCCAGCACCTGACCCGGTCGCTGGTGTTCGTCGACAACCGCGGCATCGACGGGCTGGTCAATACGACGGCCGCGGTGATCGGCGGCCTGTCCGCGCGGATCCGGCGCGTGCAAACCGGATTCGTCCGCTCCTACGCCCTGTCCATGTTCACCGGCGCGGCCCTGGTGGTCGCCGCCCTGCTGGCGGTGAGGTTGCTTTGAGCGAATTTCCTTGGCTCACCACGCTGTGGGCGGTTCCCTTGGCGGGTGCGGCTCTCGCGCTGTTCTTTCCGGCGAGCTGGCGTACCGGGGTGCGGAGTTTCGCGCTGCTGGTGTCGGTCGGCACGCTGGGAATCGGAATCTGGCTGGCGACACAGTTCAAGACCGGTGGCGAGCAGTACCAGTTCGTCGAGAAGCACGAGTGGATCCCGGCTTTCGGGGCGGGCTACACGCTCGGGATGGACGGCATCGCGCTGGTGTTGATCCTGCTGACCGCCGGGCTGGTGCCGCTGCTGCTGATCGCCGGGTGGCAGGACGAGCGGGAGGTCGGGTCCGGGCCGCGGGTCGCGCACTACTATGTGGCGCTCACGCTGGTCGTGGAATCGATGGTGTTGATCTCGTTCACCGCGTTGGACATTCTGCTGTTCTACGTGTTCTTCGAGGTCATGCTCATCCCGATGTACTTCCTCATCGGCGGTTTCGGGCCGCGGACCGGGGATATCGCGGTGCGGCAGCAGCGGTCGCGGGCGGCGGTGAAGTTCCTGCTGTACAACCTGTTCGGCGGACTCATCATGCTGGCGGCGGTGATCGGGCTGTACGTCATCACCGCGCGGGACAAGCTGGGCAGCAATGGCAGCGGGACCTTCGACTTCCGGACCGTCATGGAGGCCGCCAACTCCGGGCATCTGGGCGCGACGCCGGGGGTATTGAACGCGCTGTTCCTCGGATTCATGTTCGCGTTCGCGGTCAAGGCTCCGCTGTGGCCGCTGCACACCTGGCTGCCGGACGCCGCGGTGTCGGCCACGCCGGCGAGCGCGGTGCTCATGATGGCGGTGGTCGACAAGGTCGGGACCTTCGGCATGCTGCGGTACTGCCTGCTGCTGTTCCCGCACGCCACCTCGACTTACGCGCCGTTGATCAGCGTGCTCGCGGTCATCGGGATCATCTACGGGGCGCTGCTGGCCATCGGGCAGACCGATGTCATGCGGTTGATCGCCTACACGTCGATCTCGCACTTCGGATTCATCATCCTCGGCATTTTCGCACTCACCACCCAGGGCGGAACCGGGGCGACGCTGTACATGGTCAACCACGGCATCTCGACCGCGGCGCTGTTCCTCATTGCCGGATTCCTGGTGTCGCGGCGCGGATCTCGACTCATCGCCGAATTCGGTGGCGTGCAGAAGGTCGCGCCGATCCTGGCGGGCACCTTCCTGATTTCCGGCCTGGCGACCCTGTCGCTGCCGGGGCTGGCACCGTTCATCAGTGAATTCCTGGTGCTGATCGGCACATTCACGCGGTACCCGGTGGCGGCGATCTTCGCATCCACTGCACTGGTGCTCGCCGCGCTGTATGTGCTGTGGATGTACCAGCGGATGATGACCGGGCCGGTCAAGCAGGGCAATGAGCGCCTCTACGACCTGCTCCCCCGCGAAATGGTCGTCGTGGTCCCGCTGCTGGTGGCCCTGCTGTTCCTCGGCGCGTACCCGAAACCGGCGTTGGATCGGATCGATCCGGCCGTCGCCAAGACTCTCACGACCATTGGCCAGCACAATCCGGCGCCCGCGGTGCAGCCGGAAGCCGCCCAGACGAACACCGGAGGTGCCCACAAATGAGTGGAGGTCTGTTGCTCGCGGCCGCGACGGTCCCGGCACCGAGCATCGAGTATCGGGCGTTGTCGCCGATGCTCATCGTGTTCGGGGTCGCGGTGGCCGGGGTGCTCGTGGAGGCGTTCGCGCCCAGGCGTTCTCGGTATCTGACGCATTTGGTGCTCGGGCTCGGCGGACTGGCCGTAGCGCTGGGCGCGGTGATCGGATTGCGGGATGTGCGGGAGACCGCGGTCGTGGGTGCGGTTGCCATCGACGGGGTTTCGCTGTTCCTGCAGGGGACCATCCTCGTGGTCGGGATCCTCGGGTTGCTGTTCATCGCCGAGCGGCGGGCCGACCGGATGCCGGTGAAGCGGGAAGGGCCCGGAACCTGGAGTCTCACCGCGTCTCGCGGCGGGGTGGACGCCTTCACCCCGCAGGCCGCCTCGACGCCAGGGAGTTCGGATGAGATCGCGGCGACGAAAGCGGGAGTCGCCACCACCGAGGTCTTCCCGCTCACATTGATCGCGATCGCCGGTCTCATGCTGTTCCCGGCCTCGAACGATCTGTTGACCATGTTCGTGGCGCTGGAAGTGCTTTCGCTGCCGTTGTATCTGCTGTGCGGGTTGGCGCGGCGACGTCGGCTGCTCTCGCAGGAAGCGGCGTTGAAGTACTTCCTGCTGGGCGCTTTCTCGTCGGCCTTCTTCCTCTACGGGATGGCATTGCTGTACGGGTACGCCGGGACCGTTCGGTTGGAAGGCATTGCCGAAGCGGTGACTCGGGACGCCGGAAACTCGCACACACTGGCCATTCTCGGAGTGGCGATGCTGGCGGTCGGGCTGCTGTTCAAGATTGGCGCGGTGCCGTTCCAGTCCTGGATTCCCGACGTGTACCAGGGCGCGCCGACCGCTATTACCGCTTTCATGGCTGCTGCCACCAAGATTGCGGCAGTCGGTGCAATGCTGCGCGTGCTGTATGTCGCGGTGCCCGGGTTGCGTAACGACTGGCGTCCGGTGCTCGCGGCCGTTGCGATCGCGACAATGGTCGTGGGTGCGATCCTGGCCGTGACTCAGACCGACATGAAGCGAATGCTCGCGTATTCGTCTGTCGCACACGCTGGATTCATTCTCACCGCGTTGGTCGCGGCGAACACCGCAGGCGTCTCGTCGATCCTGTTCTACCTCGCCGTATACGGCCTCGGCACCATTGGCGCATTCGCCGTGGTCAGCCTGGTTCGGGACCAAAACGGAAACGAGGCAACCGATCTGCCCGCCTGGGCCGGAATGGGCCGCCGCTCCCCCTGGCTCGCCACGATCTTCTCGCTGTTCCTGCTGTCCTTCGCCGGTATCCCGCTCACCAGTGGATTCATCGCCAAGTTCGGTGTTTTCGCCGCGGCAACGGGTGGAGAAGCATCGGTGCTCGTGATCGTCGGTGTCATCTCCAGTGCGATCGCCGCGTTCTTCTACATTCGGGTAATCGTCCTGATGTTCTTCACCGACGCTCCGGCAACCGCGCCTACGGTCGTCTACCCGACCATGACCAGCACGATCATCGCGCTCACTGCCGCAGCGACATTGGTACTGGGCATCTTCCCGCAGCCGCTTCTCGATCTGGCGAAGAACGCGTCCACTTTCACGCGCTGAAAAGCGGAAAGAAACAAAAGAAAAAAGAGAGAAAAGATAAAAGACGCCAGGAGGAGGGAGAGAGGGTGGCCGAGCTTGCGAGGCCCCCTCACCTACCAGCCCCCTCACCGCTCGGCCGTTCATCGTCTCTGTGGAATTGTCAAAGAACCTGAAAGCCGTGGGGCTGTCGAACGGTTCGGGTCTGTGTTTCTGGGGTTGTCTCGAGAAGGTGATGCGTGCAGTCCGTGGGCTGGGAGGTGAGGTGGCGGCTCCCACCTCGGCGTCAGCCCAAGTCCGGTAGGGCAGGCGAGGTGACCACGCTTCCCGTTGTTTTGCGTACGCCAGCGGGGCACGAGCAGCTCGGGTTTCACGCTGCCCGTGAACCCCACTTCCGGCAACTGGAATCGACTGCCGTGGCGACCCGCTCCCCGACGTGGTGTTTGTCGTTGACGTGCGGGGTGTGGGAGGGGTCCAACGCCGCCGGAGCAATCCACCCCACCCGGCCCGGCTGGGCCGAGTCTTTGCCCAACATCACTGTCTTCCAGCCGTGTTCGCTGTCGTTGACCATGGCGTGGTGGTGGTCGCAGACCAGGGCGAGGTTGTTGAGGTCGGTGGGTCCGCCCTTGGCCCAATCGATCACGTGATGCGCGGCGCACATCGAGGCGGGTACGTCGCAGCCCGGGTGGGTGCAGCCGCGATCGCGGGCGATCAACGCCAGGCGTTGACCCGAGGTGGCGAGGCGTTCGCCGTGGGCGAGGTAGAGCGGGATCTCGTCCTTGTCGAGGATCGCGAGCACCGGGCGAGAGTTCTTGGCCAGCTTGAGGGCTTCGTTGATGGAGAGGTGTCCGCCGGAGGCGGTGGTGGCTACGCCCGCGCCCTTTTCGAGGTCGGCCAGGCTCATGGTGACGACAACTTCGACGGGCAGGCCACGGTGCTTGCCCAGCTTCACCGGCTTACCGGCCTTGGCCGCAGCGGCACCGGCAGCAGCGAAGACACCAGCGCCCGCAGCGCCAGCGGCATCGATACCAGCGGTGGTGTCGGTGACCGGCTGCAACGCGCTCACGAGCGCGAACAACGCGTCGTGGGTGCGCTGGCCAGCGTCGCGGCGATCGCGGCGCGCGGCCGCTTCCAGCACCTTCGACTCGACTTGCGCAGTGGCGGCGAGGATCTCGGCATCCGCATCGTCGAGGTTGCACATACCGGGCCGCGCCAGCTTGGCGAAGATCGCGTCCAGCAGGGCGCGCAGTTCGGGAGTGAGCCAGCCTTCGATCTTCGACATCCCATCCACACCGGGACGGCTGATCGTGATCCCACGACGGCGACGACGATCGGCATCGGAAATCACCGTGCCCTCCGGATCCAAACGCGCCAGGATCTCGCGACCGATCTTCGGCAGGTCATCGGGGTGCCCGGTCACGCAGTGCTCGACCAGCAGCGCCTCGGTCTCGACCCGCGCGGGCGCGGGCACCTCGGCGGGCAGATGCGTCATGATGTCCACGATGCCGCGCACATGATCACGCGAAATCACGCCCGCTTCAAACGCGTTCGCGGTCGCGGCCAAGGTGACCGGGCGCGGCGTGCCGTCGGCACCGAGGAATTCCCCACACGCTGCGGCGATCTTCACCCGCATCGCCGCGTCATACCGCGACAGGCCCAGGGTTTGACGCAGGAACGGCACCACATCCTTCACCCCCGCCTTGCGCGGCAGGTCCCGCTCCGCGATCTCGATCACCAGAGCCGAATCCAGGGCGGCCAGTTGGCGCTTGCAGGTTTCCAGATCGCGCATGAATTCCACGGCATCGATATCGGTCCGAGCCTTGAGTTTGCCGTGCAGGACGGTATCGGCGACGTTGGTGATCGCGGTCATCAGGGCGCTGATGCCGGTGCTTTCGAGTGTTTCCCCCTTCGAATTCATACCTCAATTCTACCGCCGAATTGATCATAATAGAAGGCGAATTCCGTTGTGATATAAGCCTTTTCGGTAATACCAGGCGGTCGCCCTTCTAATTCTTCGCTTCTTCGGCATCTCGAATTTCGAATACCTCCCGAGCAGCAGCAATTCCATTCAATGCCGCCGGAAACCCGGCATACCCAGCCATCTGGGTTATCGCCTCGATGACTTCCTCCCGAGTTCCACCGACATTCAGCAGCCCGTGAATATGAACCCGGAGCTGCGGTGCGGCCGTGCCCAGGGCGGTGCAGGCCGCGATTGTCGCGAGCTCGCGGGTGGCGAGGTCGAGGCCCGGGCGGGAGTAGACGTCGGCGAAGGCGAATTCGATGACGTAGCGAGCCATGTCGGGTGCGATGTCGGCGAGGGCCGCGATCACCTGGTGTCCGGCTTCGCCGTCGATGCGGTTGAGGGCCTCCAGGCCGCGTTCGTATCGTTCCTTCGCGGTTTCTTCGCCGGGGTTCGGGGCAAGGACGATCGGGCTCGCCAGATCCGGGCGGTCGGCGAAGGCGGCCTTGGCTACGGCAAGTCCGTTGAGGGAGGCCGGGATTCCGGCGTAGACGCTGATGTGGATGATGGTTTCCACGACTTCCGCCGGAGTGACGCCCACATTCAACGCGCCGTCGATGTGGAAGCGGAGTTGCGGGGCCGCCGTTCCCATGGCCGACAGCGCGGCGACATTGATCAGCTGCCGTTGCCGCAGGCTCAGGCCCGGGCGGCTGTAGATGTCGCCGTAGCCGAATTCCACCGTCAGTCGGGCGAGGTCCGGTGCCGTCTCGGCGATGCGCGCGATGACCGCATCGGCCGCATCGCCGCCAACGGTCCGCAATACCGCGAACCCACGGTCGTAGCGGCTGTCGGATACGGACGAAGCATCATTCATATCGGCATCTCTTTTCTCGCTCGGGATCGAAAGCCAGCGTTGTCGACGGATCGCACATGTGCCAGTGCCTGTGCTGCCGAGGTCGGCGAAACAGGGGGTCCAGCAAACCCACCTCTGATTCCGGGATAGGTATGTTCAGGAGCTATGGATGGGCAACTAGGGCGTCGGTCACTGTTGGGGCTGGGTTCGGCGGCGGTGCTGGGGACCGTGCTGACAGCGTGCGGTGGTGGCAAGAAGAAGCATGACAAACCCGCTACGTCGACCCCCGTGGCGAGTCCGCCACCCGCGACGGGCACACTTCCCGACACCATCATGATCATCCGCCACGCGGAGAAGCCGACCGGATCGGGGAAGCCGTACGGCATCACCGCGGACGGTGAGCAGGACGAAGAGTCACTGACCGTGCGCGGGTGGACACGGGCGGGTGCACTGGTCGAGTTGTTCGATCCCCGAAACTCCGACGGCTCACCCGCCGCGCTGCGGCCCGGATTGCTCCGCCCCACCTCGATTTTCGCCTCGGACCCGGGCGGCCACGGAAGCAAGCGGCCCGAGCAGACGGTGACGCCGCTCGCGGCCGCGATGAACGTGAAAGTCGACGCGCGGTTTCCGAAGGGCCAGGAGGCTCAGCTGGTCGGTGCGTTGTCGGGCATCGCCGGACCGGTCCTGATCAGCTGGCAGCACGAGAACATCGGGGCGATCCTCGCCCAGTTCAGCGGTATTGCTCCCGCACCGCCCAAATCATGGCCCGACGACCGCTTCGACATCGTTTACGTCCTGACCCGCAACGGCACCGGCTGGACCTTCACCCAAGTGCCGCAAATGCTCATCGCCGGTGACTCCCCGACGCCCATCGCGTGAAATCCACTCGGCCGCAGCGGTTCCCGATCAGAGTGCGACGCCGACGAGATGGCCGATCGCGTACGTCGTGATCATCGCCAGCGCACCACCCGCCAGCACCCGCACGGTGGCGCGTGCCACCGGGGCCTGGCCCAGATGCGCACCCACCGCTCCGGTCAATGCCAGCGCCGCGAGCACCGCGATCATGGTCAGCGGCACGCGGATCGCGTGCGGCGTCAGGATCGCCAGCAAGGGCAGCAGCGCGCCCAAGGTGAACGACAGCGCCGAGGAGAACGCGGCGTGCACCGGGTTGGTGAGCTCCTCCGGATCGATGCCCAATTCGGCCTCGGCGTGGGCGAGGAAGGCGTCGCGGGCGGTGAGTTCCTCCGCGACGGTCTGCGCGGTGGCCGCCGATAGGCCCTTCGCGCGGTAAATGGCGGCCAGTTCGGCCAATTCGGCCTCCGGCTGTTCGGCCAGTTCCCGGCGTTCGGTCTCCAACAGCGCGCGCTCGCTGTCGCGCTGCGTACTCACCGACACATATTCGCCCAATGCCATCGACACCGCGCCCGCGGCGAGCCCGGCCACGCCCGCGGTGAGGATCGCCGTGCTATTGCTGGTGGCCGCCGCCACACCCACGACAATGCCTGCCACCGAGACGATTCCGTCATTGGCGCCCAAGACGCCCGCGCGCAGCCAGTTCAACCGCGTCGCCAATCCCATCACATGCGGTTCGGCCTGATGCGCGACCGCGACCGAGCCTTCGAAATCGTCCCTCACCAGGGGAACGGTAATGCTTCAGAAGATTTCCCGCCAGCAAAGAAAGGCTCACCGAAATTAGGTAATGCATTGCATACCAATGCGTTTCGGGCCCGATCGCGACCGAGTGAGCCGGGCCACGATGATCGCGACGCGTTTGCGACAGGGAGTTTCTCGGCGGATCGGCCCATGGACGCGGCCGGTTAGCCGTAGCGTTGACATCGGCGCGAATCGGATCAGTCAAGAGAGCGGCGTGATGCGGCCACAACCGGCAGCGATCGGATACCTCCGGCATGACGTGTCGGGGGCGCAACAGCAATGGGACGAGGCCCAGATCCAACATCTGGCTCGCCGACTCGGCTATGACCTCTGCAAGACATTGGTCTTCGGACCCGAAACCGATCGCCCCTACACCCGCGTCCGCACCGCCCTCTCCCGCCTCGAGGCAGACGCGGTCATCATCCCGAGCCTCGCCCATTTCGGTGGCCATATCCCCGACGACATAGTCCAAGTGGCCGACATCATCACCGTCAGCCCCGAAAACACCTACGCCCGCTGGGTGATTCCACCGGACAAGTAGGCGAATCGCTATTCGAGAACCTCTCGAACTCGCTTGGCGAAGGCGTCGGGCTGTTCCATGAAGCCGCCGTGACCACCAGGGAACATGGTCGGTTCGAGGGAGAGTTCGCGGCACAGGGCCCGGGAGGTGTGGTCGCAGAACTGGTTGGTGGATTCGTCGCCCAGGCCGACGATGATTTTCGTGGGGGTGGCGCGCAGGGCGTCGAGTGAAGGCCGCCAGCCCGAGGTGGGGCGGAGTTCGTGGCGGTAGAAATAGTCGTCCGAGGCGATGGAACTCGGGGCCCGTTCACCGGCGAACATCTGCTGTAAGACCTCTTCCGGCATGGACAGGCCGGTCATGGTGAAGAATTTGCGGACCGCGCCGAGGACGTCGCCGGTGTCGTAGGTCGCGATGATGTCATCGGTCTCCGCGCGGATCTCGTCGCGATTGTCGAGTAGCTCGGCCAGCGGCGGCTCGTGGGCGATGAGGGTGGACACCAGGTCCGGGCGGGCGATGGCCAGGGCCAAACCGGTGATCGCACCGCCGCTGGAACCGAGCACGATGGCCGGGCCCTTGCCGACGTGTTCGATGACGCGGGCCAGATCGTCGGCGCGCAGTTCGGGTGTCGAATCCTTGTCCGGTGGGGTGACGCTGCGGCCGTGGCCGCGCGGGTCGCTGCCCAGAACGGTGTGATCCGCGGCCAGCAGCTCGGCCACGGGTGCGAACGGGCCCGAGTCCATCGGGGATCCGACGAGCGAGAGAAGTGGGCCGCTGCCACGGATTTCGTAATAGATGGCGCCGTCCGGCACCGCGACGGTTCCGGAGACGGGTGCGGTCGAGGTCATGGTTGCTCCCAGCGTTGAACGACGCGGACACCAATTCAGACGGTACGACCACACCCAATTCACCGCTGCCAGAACGGAAATACGCGGCGGAAACCCTCAGTCTCGACGCGGTTCCGGCAGCGCGCAGGCCATGCCCTCGGCCATGCCGGTCGGTCGCACGCCGAGCGCCTGGTTCACCCGCGCGCGCTGGTTCTCCCAGGCCACGGCCGCGGCGAGTTCGGCCAGCTGTCCCTTGCTCAAATGCGTCAGCAATTCGGTGCGAATGTCCTCGAGATCGAGCGCGGCCGGGGTGACGGTTATGGCTTCCGCATAGGCGATGACCAATTTCTCGAGGTCGTTGTACGCGTCGCTCTCCTTGTACTTCGGCAGCTCGGTGACCTGCGCCTCGGTGATTCCGCCGTAGTGCGCGAGGGTCGAGCCGATGTCGAGGCAGAACTGGCAATTGACCAGGGCGGCGGCCTTGAGTTCGGCCAATTCCTTCAGATGCGGATCCAGCCGATTCGACAACAGCAGGGCGGTTTCATAGAAGCCGGTGCTCAACAGCAGGAACGGGCGGCGGATGAGCCAGCCGACCAGATCGGTCCGATTCTGCCGGGCGCGGCCGAATGCCTCGAGGTAGTGCCAGATTCGGGTAATGGCTCGCATGCGCTGTGTCCCCTTCGCGTTCGCGGATGCTTCCCAATGGCTTCATCCTAGGGCGAAAACGACGGGGCGTAGTAGGAATTTCGGATCAGCGGTCCAGGTCGATCGCGCCCGGGCGGCGCACCGGAGCATCGGCCTGCCACGAACACAGGATGCGCAGCGCCTCGTGGCTGAGCGATCCCGCCGGCGCGGTGTAGGTGACGAGCGTCTGATCCTTGGCCGTGAGCACCTGCAGCACTTGCCAATCCAGTTCCAGCTCACCGACCACCCGATGCCGCAACCGCTTGCGACCACCGGCGAGCGTTCGGACGCCGTGCCCGGCCCACCAGCGCCGAAAATCCTTGTCGTGCACCGACAACTCCCCCACCAGCTGCGCCAGCCGCGGATCCCCGGGCGTGCGGGCGGCGGCCATGCGCAGCCGGTCGACGGCCTCGGCGGCGACCTGCTCCCAGTGCACGAAGAGCCCGCGGATGCGAGGCTCGAGGAAGACCATGCGCACCAACGCGCGCTGGGCCACCGGAACCTCGGCGAAGTCGAAGAACAGCGCCGCCGCCCCGGCATTCCAGGCCAGGATGTCGGTGCGCGGGCCGAGCACCAGGGCCGGGGCCGTCATCGCCGCCAGCAGATCTCGCACCGGCGCACCGACTTCCGGCTCCTCGGACCGTCCCGAACGCGGCCGCACCTGTACGAGCATCCGCAGATACTCGTGCTCCTCCTGGGTGAGCCGCAAGGCCCGCGCGATCCCGGCCAGCAGGTTCTCCGAGGCCGCCGACACCCGACCCTGTTCGAGCCGCGTGTAGTGATCCACGCTCACCGCGGCCAGCATGGCGACCTCTTCCCGCCGCAGACCGGGCACCCGGCGGGGATTCCCCACCGCGGGCAGTCCGACCTCCTCCGGAGACACGGCCGCCCGCTTGGCCTTCAGGAATTCGCCGAGCTCGCTCACGCACACAGTTTCGCATTCCCGACTGACCGGTTCCTGGTGGTGTCATCCCCAGGAACGGCATCCCCCGGTACAACGCCTCCTGGTTGGTCCCGCCGGTTCCCGCGAATCTGATTGGCATGACAACGCTTTCGATGGATACCGCAGCCCGCCTCGCCGACGCCGGACACAAGGCCGCCGACGGCATGAACGTCTCCATGATCATCGCCATCGTCGATGCCGCGGGCCACCTGCTGCACCTCAGTCGCAAGGACGACGCGCTGCTGGGTTGCATCGACCTGGCGCAGAAGAAGGCCAAGACCTCCGTGCTGTTTCGCATGCCCACCGCCACCCTCGGCGAACTCTCGCGCCCGGACGGGCCGATCTACGGGATCGAGTGGAGCAATGGCGGCCTCATCTCCTTCGGCGGTGGTCTGCCCATCACCGACGCCGAAGGCCGCGTCATCGGTGCCGTCGGCGTCTCCGGCGGCATTGCCGACCAGGACGTTCGGGTCGCCGAGGCCTGTCTCGCCGCGCTCTGACCGCTTCGCGACCTCGATATCGGATTGGCGATCCGTCTATTCCTATGTAGATTAGGCAACTACCTAACAGCGATAGGAAGGAACGTCATGATCAGGTCCCACACGCTGCGCGTCCCCGGCGCGACCCTCTACTACGAGGTCCGCGGGGACGGGCCGCTCGTGTTGTTCATCCCCGGCGGCGGAGGCGACGCGGGAACCGTCGACCCCATCGCCGAGTTGCTCGAGGACCGATTCACAGTCGCGTGCCTGGACCCGCGCGGCTATTCGCGCAGCGTGCTCGACGGACCGCAGGTGACGCAGCGGGTCGAGGTGCAGAGCGACGATGTCTATCGCCTGCTCTGCCACCTCGGCGAGGAACCGGCCTTCGTCGTCGGCGGCAGTTCGGGCGGCATTGTCGGACTCGATCTACTGGTCCGACACCCCGAGCGGGTGTCCCGGCTCGTGGTGCACGAGCCGCCCTTGTTCGCGGTCCTGCCCGATGCCGACGAGCAGCTCGCCATGGTCGACGAGGTCGACACCCTGCTGCGCACCGAGGGATTGGCGGCGGCCAACGCACGATTCCTGGCCGCGATCGGCAATGCCATGAAGCCCGCGCCCGCCGTCGACGACTTGCCGGAGCGGACCGCCGATATGTGGGCGCGGCTGATGAAAAACGGACCGCTCATGATGAAGTACGAATTCCGCGAATTCACCTCGCATATACCGGATTTCGCGGCCTTGAGTGCGGTCGCAGACAAGCTGGTCCTGGCGGTCGGTCGCGAGACCCGCGGCCTCCTGCCGTCCCGACCGGCCGTCGAAATCGCGCGGCGGCTCGGCCTCGAGGTCACCGAATTCCCGGGCGCACACAATGGCATGCGCACCGAAGCGCCGGAGATCGCCCGGCAATTGGCCGATATCTTCACCGCTCACCTGCGGGTTCGAGAAGGCGAGCCCTGTTAGCGTCGGTCCATGATCACTGGCGCGCACACCATCCTCTACGCCGAAGACGCCGAGGCCGCGCGGGCCTTCTTCCGCGACGTCCTCGGCCTGGCCCACGTCGACGCGAATGACGGGTGGCTGATCTTCAAGTCCCCGCCCGCCGAACTCGCCGTCCACCCCGCCGAGCCCATGGACACCGGCCGGGCCGAGCTCTATCTCATGTGTGACGACCTCGCCGCGACCATGGACGAATTGCGCTCGAAGGGCGTCGAATTCACCACCGAGGCGATGAATGTGGGTTGGGGTCTGCTCACCCGGCTGCGGGTGCCCGGGGCCGGGGAGATCGGCCTGTATCAGCCCCGGCATGCCACGGCCTACGATCTCCCGTGACCTGAGGCCGAACTCGTTCCGGCCGTGGTCGTTTCGTGACAGCCTGGAGCGAGGCCCCGAAATGCGGGGCGGTAGGGAGAGGGCTCACATGATTCTGGTGACGGGCGCGTCCGGCAATGTCGGCGCCGAACTCGTGTGGGCGCTGGCGAGCGGCACCGAACCGGTGCGGGCGCTGGTGCGCGACCCGGCCAAGGTGACGCTGCCCGCCGGGGTCGAGGCGCGGTCCGGCGATCTGACCGCGCCGGAATCCTTGGCACCGGCCCTCGAGGGGGTGCGGGCGGTCTTCCTGCTGCCCGGCTATCCCGGCGTCGCGCAGGCCGCGGCCAAGGCGGGTGTCGAGCACATAGTGCAACTCTCGGGCGTCTCGGCCGCGACCCGCAACGCCCGCAATGCCGTCACCCGCTACATGATGGCCTCCGAACAAGAGGTCACCGATTACAGCGCGGCCTGGACCATCCTGCGGCCCTGCGCCTTCGCCTCCAACGCCCTGCGCTGGCTACCGCAGCTGCGAGCCGGAGACGAAGTGCGCGTGCCGTTCCCGACGGTCCGAACAGCGGTCCTCGATGCCTTCGATCTGGCGGCCGTGGCCGCGCAGGCCTTCGCCGATCCCCTGCTGCGCGGTGAAATCCTCTGGCCCACCGGACCGGAATCCCTACTGCCCGCCGACCAGATCGCGACCCTCGGCGAGGTGCTGGGCCGCGAGCTGACCTGCATCGGACTCAGCGACGAGGAGGCCCGCGCGGACATGCTGCGGACCACCCCCGTCG
Organism: Nocardia sp. CDC153; assembly: GCF_035818515.1. Taxonomy (NCBI): domain Bacteria; kingdom Bacillati; phylum Actinomycetota; class Actinomycetes; order Mycobacteriales; family Nocardiaceae; genus Nocardia; species Nocardia sp. CDC153. Next base: position 756,451 of record NZ_JAYKYU010000004.1, read on the forward strand.
AATACGTCGACGCCTTCTTCGAGTTCTATGTCGACGGTGTCATCGACGAATCGATTGTCCGGCCGACGGTGGAGCAGATCACCGGCCGCGCCCCGCGAACCTTCCGGCAGTGGGCCGAGATTCACGCCGACGCCTTCCGCCAGGATGGAACCGACAGGTAGGTCGCCGCGCGCAGCAGCCATTCGACGGGACCGTATGGATGCGTCCGCAGCCACCAGGCGCTCACTCGCAGTTGTGCGGCGTATGTGGCGAGGGCCAGGACAACCACGACCACCGGATGCACCCGATCCGCCAGAGCCAGGCCGTACCCGGTGTAGAGAAGCATCATGACCACCGACTGGCCGATATAGTTCGTCGCCGCCATGCGCCCGGCGGGTGCGAGCCACGCGACCGGGCCCGCCCAGCGGTAGCGGGTCAGCCAGACAATTCCCGCCGCATAGCCGACGGTCAGGAACGGGTTGGCGAGTTCTTGCACGCCGAACCAGAACGACGGCGTCGCATTCAGGGTCGACAGTGTCACCGTGACGGCGGAAACCGGCAGTCCCACACCGAAACCCACCGCCAAGGCGCGCGGGAGCCAGCGGCTGATCCAGTCGGGATCCTCGAAGATTCGCCGCTTGCCCGCCGCCAGACCGATCAAGAACATGCCCAGCGCCGGAATGCCTTGCCCGAACCAGGTGAACAGCATGAACTGCGGGCCGAAGGTGAGTTGCGCGGCGAAAGCGTCGCCGAAATTGCCGGTGAAGCCATCATGCATGCGCTGCAAATCGAAAAGGTCGCCCAGACCGGAGATTCCGCCATTGCCGGGCACGAAGGCGAGCGAGGAAAACGCGCTATAGAGCACCAGGCCGGTGATGACCGCGGTCTTCGGGCGAATTCCGCGCAGCAGCACCAGGATCAGGCACAGCCCGGCATACAGCGTGAGGATGTCGCCGATCCACAGCAGCAGCACGTGCGCCAGCCCGATCAGGAACAGCACCAGGCAGCGGCGCAGGAGTCGTGGCACCGGCGCGGCTCCCGCGCGCTGCGCGGCGGCGATCTGCAAGGTGAACGAATAGCCGAACAGGAACGCGAAGAGGAGATAGAACTTTCCCAGAAACAGGCCGTCGATCAGGCCGTAGACGAATCGATCCGCCGTGCCGTCGAACATCGGCTGCAACTTGCCATTCACGCTGGACGAAGACCAGAGCATGGTCGCCACCACGGTATTGGTGATGAGGATGCCGAAAAGCGCGAAACCGCGCAGGCTGTCGACCACGCCGATCCGCTGCCCGTCGACCACACCGGTTACCTGCGTTTCGACCTGCTCGGACATGCCCTCACGCTATGTCCGAGCAGGTCGACGCCACATCCATCGCGGACCCTGATTCCCGTGCGACTTCAGCGGTATTGACAACCGTCCACAGTCATCCCCTGGCCGGATTAGCGACGCGCGAGAATTCGCTCGATGACATCGGTGAGCACCGTCTCGGGATCGGCGGGCACACCGGTCGTTCGCCAGGCGATGAACTGATCGGGCCGCACCAGAACGACACCCGATGCATCGATGCCGACGGTGCGCAACCACTCGGTCTCCGACGCGGGAATGCGATGCACCGTCAGGTCGAGTGAGAGCGCCGCACCCACCTCGTGCGCCGTGCGCGCCCAGGTCTCGTCGGCGGTCAACAGCGTCATGCCCGACACGAGATCCAGTGTCGACATCCGCTGCCCGTGATGGTCCATCCATCGATGCGGCAGCCGCGAGCCCGCTGTGCCGTCCAGGACGAGCGAAACATCCTCGGTATCGGGCAGTTCCGGTTGCGGATCGACCACGGCGGCGGAGTCGTACCGGTAGCCCAGATGCACGAGCGGTGCGTTGAGCACGCCCGCGGCCCGGCGCGCGGCAGCGATCTCCGGGGTGTTCTCCCAGTGCAGGCGCGGATCGGGCCACCGACGCACCGCCTGATCGAGCGTCATGGTCGCGACCGCGCGGCGTTCGGCGTCGTAGGTGTCCAACAGGTCCGGGCCCGCCCAGCCCTCATGGACGGCAGCGATCTTCCACGCCAGGTTGTGGCCGTCGGCGATCCCGGTATTCAGACCGAAGGCGCCCAACGGCGAGACCGCGTGCGCGGCATCGCCGACCAGGAACACCCGCCCGTCCCGGAATCGATCGGCCACGAAAGCCTGTGGCCGCCAGGGCAACACGCTCACGACCTCCGCCTCCAGGGCCGGGTCGCCGACGGCCGCGCGAATCAGTTCGAGGCAGCGGGCCTCGGTGAAGGTGTCGACCCTGGCCTCGCCATTGACGTGCAGGATCCATTCCTTGGCCCCGTCGATGGTCACGAGCAAGCCCCCCACGGCGGGATTGTCGATATTGCAGCTCACGAAGCGCCGACCTTGCAGATACGGCGTCAGGTCGGCGCGAAAGAGCATGCTCATATTGGTATTTCCGATCGGCCCCGGTCCGGTCACGCCGATGCCGAGGGCCGCGCGGACGTCGCTGCGCAGACCGTCGGCGGCAATGAGGTAGTCCGCGTGCACGATGTCACCGTCCGAGAGCACCGCCCGCACGCCGGACTCGTCCTGGGTGAACGACTCCAGCCGGGTCGAATACCGCACCACCGCACCGCGTTCCAGCGCCGCGGGCAGCGTCACACTGTCGAGATAGTTCTGCGGGCAGGTACCGCGCAGGATGCCGGGACTCTCGGGCTCGTCCTGTATCGAGGAAGGAACCCGAACCGGCTCGGGTGTCGTCAGCTTCGTGAAATCCGTCTCGACCAGCGTGGTCGCCGCGACCTTGGCCCGCATCCCGGCCAGGTCCACGCTCACCGCGTTGACCGCCTCCTGCAGTCCTTCCGCCCGAAATATCTCCACGGTCCGCCGCCCGACACCGGTCGCGCGCGGATGCGGCGACGGACCGTCCTGCCGATCGACGACCAGGGTCGGCACGCCCTTGCCCGCGAGGAACAGGGCGGTGGCCAGGCCGACCGAACCACCACCCGCGATCAGCACCGGAATCTTGTTTTCTGTCATCACAATCCCCTTATGGATACACCGTAGCCACTACGGCTACACCGTAACCACAGTGCTATGGTGAGCGCAATGGCAGGAGAGGCCCGCAATCGAAGGAGAGGCGATGACCGAGGGCACCACGCCGGTGGTGTGGAGCAAGGAGCGCCGCGACCCGGCCCGCCGCGCCCCGAGCGTCGATCGGATCGTGGCGACCGCGCTCGCGATCGCCGATGCCGAGGGACTCGAGGCGGTGTCCATGCGCCGCGTGGCCGGTGAGCTGTCCTCCGGCACCGCGTCGATGTACCGGTACGTCGCCAATCGTGACGAGCTGCTCGACCTGATGATCGATGCGGCCCAAGGCGATATCGAGCTGCCGCCCCTCACCGGCGACGGGTGCGCCGATCTCGCCGCCCTCGCGCGTCGGCAGCGTGAGGCGCTGCTGCGGCATCAATGGCTGGGAGCCGAACTCTCCGGCCGTCCGGCCCTCGGTCCGAACGCGTTGCGCCGCTTCGACACCGCCATGGCCGCTGCCCTGCAACTCACCGACGACATCAACCTGGCCGCGCGCATCGTGGACACCGTGTCGTCCTATGTCTCCGGGGCGGTGAACGGGGAGGTCGCCGAGTATCGGCTCCAGCGGCGCACCGGGCTGACCGAAGATCAGTGGCGGGCCAGTGTCGGACCGTATCTGCGATCCGCCCTCGCCACCGGCGCGTACCCGGCGCTGTCGCGACGGCTGCACGAGGCCGACGACCCCACCGCCGCGGAGAGTTTCGAGTTCGGGCTGGCGTGTGTGTTGGAGGGTGTCAGTCGCGTCGCTCGCTCGCCTCGGTGACCCGCTGGAGGAGTTCCTCGAAGCGGCCGTCGCGTTCGGCGGCGGCCGCGATGGCGGCGAGGTTGTCCTCGTTCCACACGTCCAGTTCCAGGAACCGTCCCAGGCTCTCCGGCGACATGGCTCCGGCGACGGGAACCAGTTCGGCCCAGGAGTTCTCGCGATGGGTGGAGTTCACCATGTGGACGAGCACCTCGGTGTCCATGCCCGCCGCCACGTCGGCGACCCGTGCCAGGGTCTTGTCGCTGAGCAGCACCAGGAAGGTCAATGCCTCGGCGAACAGGTCCTTTTCGTAGCCGACCTGCAGGACATCGCGAATGCGATGCTCGGGCAGTTCGGCCATGACCGGTTCGAATCGGTCGGCCACCCGGTCGAGTTCGGCATTGAACGCCACCATGAGCAGGTCCTCACCCGATTCGACATAGGGCAGCACGGCGAGCAATTGCGCATCCGATGCCGCCACCAGGAAGCGTGCCAGGGTCACATAGTCCTTGCGGCGCAGCATTTCCCGCAGCACCGGGACCAGCACGTCGGTGTCGAACCGCTGCACGATGGGCGTGGCCGCCTCCGGATCGACATACGGTGCGACGTCGGCGAGGAATTCCACCGGCACGTGCCCGATCAATGCCACGGCGCGGTCCGGGCTGAGCGAACTGGCCACCATGCCGCACAGCATCGGCCCGAAGAACCGGGTCGCGATGGCGACGACCACGCCATTCGGCAGCAGTCCGCTCACCCGGGCCAGCCGGTCGAACATGGGCCGATAGGGCGCGTCGAGGGCCCGGTAGATACCGCGGCGCACGCGGCGGACCGCGACCGGATCACTGTCGAGCAGGGACGCCAGCTCCTCGGGCGCGACCTGCAATTCGCGAGCCAGCTTCACCACCTCGGCGCGGGCGGCCAGACTGGACATGAATTCACCTCAGGTAAAGAGCATGCGGCGGGCGACCGGCCGCAACAGGGCGGGCACCAGGGTGAGACCGTTGTCGATGGCCGCGTTCAGTTCCCGCTCACGCCGATCCCGCGCGCGTTCGAATGCCGCGCGTAATACGGCGTATTGCCCCTCGTCGAGCTCCCCCAGCGCTTCGATATGCGCGCGCGGAACGCGACTGATATCGACCAGTCGTTCTATTTCCGACACAAAGTCAGCGTATCCGAATTAGATTGGGCGCATCGATGATTCGCGTTCAGTCGCGCAGCAGATCGATGACCTTTGTTTCGGAGAGCTCGCCGTGGCCCGTGGCCACCAGACGCTCGAAGATGTCCTGCGCGGTGTGGCCCAGTGCCGCGGGAGTGCCGACAGCGTCGGCGAGTTCGACACCGATTCGGGTGTCCTTCAGGCGCAGGTTGGCGGTGAAGGCGATATCGCGATCGTGGCTGCCCGCGAGCATCTCCCGGCACATGCGAATGACGGTGGGGCTGGCCGCGCCACCCTGGGAAAGCGTGGCGGCGACGGTCGCCAAGTCCAGCCCGGCGAGTTCGGCGGTGCGCAGTGCTTCGGCGGTCGCGGCGATCTGGATCGAGCCGAGCAGGTTCTGGATGAGCTTGTAGCTGGTGCCCGCGCCGACCTGGCCGAATCGAATGATGCTGGTGCACAACGGCTCCAGTAGCGGACGGGCGGCGTCGATATCGGCGTTGTCACCGCCGAGGAAGAGCACCAACGCTCCGGCCGCCGCCGCATCGGGCAGTCCAGTTACCGGCGAATCGAGATAGCGCAAGCCGTGCGCGGCCGCGTGCTTGGCCAACTCCAGCACCCACGGGCGGGACAAGGTGGAGAACTCGACCGCGAAGGCGTTCGGCGCGTACTCCCCCGCCAGCGCACCGTCGGCACCCAGCCACGCCGCGCGCGAGGCGTCGTCATCGGCGACCATCGCGAAAATCGCCTCGGCCCCCTGCGCCGCCTCACGCGGTGTGGCGGCGAGAGTCGCTCCCGCCGCGACCAATCCGGCGGCCTTCTCCGGCGACCGGTTGTAGACCGTCACCTGATGCCCGGCGGCCACCAGACGCGCCGCCATCCCCGCACCCATCCGACCCAAACCCAAAAACGCAATCCTCGCCACGTGCGAGCACCCTACCGAGCCGGGACGGGCCCGGCGAACCGAAACTCAGGTCGCCTACTGCCCCACGCGCTCCCAGCCGCGCCGGGGCGCGTGCTCGCCGAGCACCTTGGTGTCACGGCTGCGGTAGACCACGTACGGCCGGGTCAGGTAGCCGACGGGCGCGGAGAAGACGTGGACCAGGCGGCTGAAGGGCCAGAACGCGAACAGGGCGCAGGCGGAGAGGACGTGCAGTTGGAAACCCACGGGCGCGTCGACCATCAGTTCCGGCTTCGGCTGGAAGTAGAAGATCGACCGGAACCACGGCGAGATGTCCTCGCGGTAGTTGTGCGGGTTGCCGGTCAGGTTGCCGTACAGGGTCGCGCCCAGGCCCAGTACCAGGGTCAGCCCCAACAGCACGTACATGATCTTGTCGTTGCGGGTGGTGGCCGAGAAGACCGGTCCGACCGTGCGACGGCGGTAGATCAGGATGAGCAGCCCGAGCACCGTCGCCACGCCCGCGACCGCGCCGAGGCTGAACGAGGCCGCGTGATAGACGCTTTCGCTGACGCCGACGGCCTCGGTCCACGATTCCGGAATCACCAGGCCGATCACATGGCCCAGGAATACGAAGACGATGCCGTAGTGGAACAGCGGCGAACCCAGTCGCAGCAGCCGGTTCTCGTAGATCTGCGACGAGCGGGTGGTCCACCCGAACTTGTCGTAGCGATACCGCCAGATCAGCCCGACAATGCAAATCGCCAGCGCCGCATACGGGACGGCGACCCACAGCAGATAGTCCTTGGCGGTGAGGGTCATCGTCGACCTCCGATGAATTCGGGCATATAGGTGGGCGGGGCGAAGGGCTCGAGGCCGACCTCCTCGCCCGGGGGTCCGGCGGCGATGAGCTTCGCGACGGCCGCGCGCTCGTCGCCGCCGAGGGCGGGCAGGGTGGCCGAGACCGAGTCCAGGACACCGGTCCACGGGGAGTTCGCCTCCCGCAGCGCCATGCGCATGACCTCGATGCCCGCGCGATGCTCGATCAGCAACTGCTGCCCGGGTTCGGGATGCGCGGAGGCGAATTCGAGCACGACCGCCAAATGGTCGGACAGCTCGTCGTCGCCGAGCACCAGCCCGGCGGCGCGGTAGACCTGTTTGATCTTCAGCAGCGCCATGCCGCGTTTGCGGGTGTCGCCGTAGAGGAACCAGGTCAGGTACGGGCTGAACCGCTTGCGGTGGTCGAAGGTGTCGACGTATTCGGTTGCCGCCGTGAGCTGTTGGCTGGTCTCCAGATAATTCAGCACCGACTGCAATGGTGCACCGACCGCCTCGGGCAGCGCGTTGACCGCGCGCGCCAGCATGGGCAGTGAATCCAGCAGCGTCTCATCCGGATAGCCCAGCAGCAGCGACTGCACCTGCCAGGCGGTGGCCCGCTGGGCGTCGCCGAGATCGAGTCGCGCGCTCCTGCGCCTCATTTGCGATGCCTCCCGGACTCTTTGGGCATGAGCCCGTCGGGTGTGCCGCGACCGTCCCAGTTGAGCAGGTTGACCCGTCCGCCGCCCGCGACCGACACGGTCTCGTCGGCGGTCTGCCGCTCCTGCAGCATCCGGAAGTTCTCCACCGCAACCGGCGTCGGATGCCCGGAGCTCTCGCCGAAGGGACCCCAGCCGTTCATGCCGGGCCCGCCGTCGTAGTCGAGGCTGCATTCGGTGGCGAGCTCTTCCAGCCCGTGCGCCTGTTCGGCATGGGCGGCCGGAATCACATACCGCTCGGCGTATTTGGCGACCGCGAGCAGCCGGTACATGTCGTAGATCTCGGCCTCGGTCATGCCGACCTTGGTGGCGATCTCCGGGCGGGTCTCACGGCCCAGGTTCACATCACGCATGTAGCTGCGCATGGCGGCCAGTTTGCGCAGCACGCCATTGACGACCTCGGTGTCGCCCGCGGTGAACAGTTCGGCCAGATACTCCACCGGAATGCGCAGCGCCTCGATGGCGGCGAAGAGATTGCCGTGGTCCTCGGCGTCGTGGCCGGTGTCCTTCAGGGCGTCGACCACCGGCGACAGCGGCGGGATGTACCAGACCATCGGCACCGTCCGGTATTCCGGATGCAGCGGCAGCGCCACCTTGTACTTGCGGATCAGCGCGTAGACCGGCGAGTTCTGGGCCGCCTGCACCCAGTCGCGCGGGATGCCCGCTCGCTCGCAGGCCGCGATGACCTCCGGATCGAACGGGTCGAGGAACGCATCCCGTTGCGCGGCATACAGATCCTTCTCATCCGGCGTGGCCGCGACCTGCGACACGGTGTCCGCGTCGTAGAGCATGACGCCGATGTAGCGCAGCCGCCCGACACAGGTCTCCGCGCACACCGTCGGCAGCCCGACCTCCATGCGCGGGAAACAGAACGTGCATTTCTCGGCCTTGCCGGTGCGGTGATTGAAGAACACCTTCTTGTACGGGCAGCCCGACACGCACATGCGCCAGCCGCGGCAGCGGTCCTGATCCACCAGCACGATGCCGTCCTCGGCGCGCTTGTAGATCGCGCCCGACGGGCAGGAGGCCGCGCACGCCGGATTGAGGCAGTGCTCGCAGATGCGCGGCAGATAGAACATGAAGGTGCGCTCGAATTCGAACTTCACCTTGTCGCCGAGCTTGCGTGCGATCGGGTCCTCGGTCGCGAGTTCGGGTGCGCCGCCGAGATTGTCGTCCCAGTTGGCCGACCAGGTGATTTTGGTGTCCTTGCCGGTGATCAGCGACTTGGGCCGCGCCACCGGCGTGTGCTGCTGCACGGGCGCGGTGGTCAGCGTCTCGTAGTCATAGGTCCAGGGCTCGTAGTAGTCCTTCAGCTCCGGAAGAATCGGATTGTCGAAGATCGTGAACAGCTTGCGGGCGCGTCCACCGCCGCGCAGCTTCAGCCGCCCCTTACGGTCCAGCTTCCACCCGCCCCGCCACCGGTCCTGATCCTCGTAGGTACGCGGGTACCCTTGTCCCGGACGGGTTTCCACATTGTTGAACCACACGTACTCGACCCCGGCCCGATTGGTCCAGGTCTGCTTGCAGGTGACCGAGCAGGTATGACAGCCGATGCACTTGTCGAGATTCATCACCATCGCCAGCTGCGCCATGGGTTTCATCGGTAGCGAACCTCCTGGTCGGTGCGGCGGCGGATGACCGTCACCTCGTCACGCTGGTTGCCGGTGGGGCCGAGATAGTTGAAGGCGAACGACAATTGGGCGTAGCCGCCGATGAGGTGGGTCGGCTTGATGAGCAGGCGGGTCAGGGAGTTGTGGATCCCGCCGCGTTTGCCCGAGGTCTCCGCGAGGGGGACGTCGATGAGGCGGTCCTGGGCATGGTTCATGTAGACGGTGCCCTCGGGCATGCGGTGCGAGACGATGGCGCGGGCCGCGACCACGCCATTGCGGTTGACCGCCTCGATCCAATCGTTATCGCGGATACCGAGTTTCGCGGCATCCAGGTTCGACATCCAGATGGTGGGCCCGCCGCGGGAGAGGCTCAACATGAACAGGTTGTCCTGGTATTCGGAGTGGATGGACCACTTCGAGTGCGGGGTCAGATACCGCAGCGTGAGCCCGGCCTCGCCCTGCTCCCCCAGCGGCGGCTCGGAGAACAGCGCGGTCATGTTCAACGGCGGCCGGTAGACCGGCAGCTGTTCGCCGACCTCCTCGATCCAGTCGTGGTCGATGAAGAAGTGCTGGCGTCCGGTCAGGGTGTGCCAGGGCTTGTTTCGCTCGACATTGACGGTGAACGGCGAGTAGCGGCGGCCGCCGGTCTCCGAACCCGACCATTCCGGTGAGGTGATCACGGGCACCGGCGCGACCTGGGTGTCGGCGAAGGTGATCTGCTTGCCCTCGTGTTCGGCGGCCAGATCGGCCAACTGGGTGCCGGTGCGTTTCTCCAGGGTCTTGAAGCCCTGGGTCGCCAAGTGCCCGTTGGTGGTTCCCGACATGGCCAGAATCGCCTCGCAGGCGTCGATATCGCGTTCCAGCGACGGCCGCCCGTCGGCCGGGCCGCCGCGCACGGTGCCATTGATGTGGGCCAGGTACTCGACCTCGCGCTCGACGTTGTAGGTAATGCCCTTGGTGGTCGCGCCCAGCTTCTCCAGGAGCGGACCCAGCGCCCGCATCTTCGCGTACACCGCGCCGTAGTCGCGTTCGACCACGGTCAGGCGCGGCATGGTGACGCCCGGAATCGGTTCGCACTCACCCTTTTTCCAGTCCCGCACCACACCGTGCGGGTTGGCCATCTGGTCGGGGGTGTCGTGCAGCAGCGGGGTCGCGACCAGATCCTTGCGCACGCCGAGGTGGGTGCGCGCGTGCCGGCTGAACTCCGCGGCGATGGTCATGAAGGCATCCCAGTCGGTGCGGGTCTGCCACGGCGGCGCGATGGCCGGACTGAACGAGTGCACGTAGGGGTGCATGTCCGTCGAGGACAGGTCGTGCTTCTCGTACCAGGTGGCCGCGGGCAGCACCACATCGGAGAAGACGGTGGTGCTGGTCATGCGGAAGTCCAGGGTCAGCAGCAGATCCAGCTTCCCGGTCGGCGCTTGCTCGTGCCATTTCACGTCGGTGGGGCGATTGTCCGGCGGCGCTTCGGTGGCCCGCAGCGAATTGTCCGCGCCGAGAAGGTGTTTGAGGAAGTACTCGTTGCCCTTGGCCGAGGAGCCGAGCAGGTTGGAGCGCCAGATGGTGAGCAGGCGCGGAAAGTTGGCCGGGTCGTCGGGATCCTCGCAGGCGAAGCCGAGCTCACCCGACTTCAACTGCGAGACAACATGATCGGTCACCGGGATGCCCGCCGCCTCCGCCTCGTCGACGATGTCGAGGGGATTGCGGTCGAAGGTCGGGAACGAGGGCATCCAGCCCATGCGCGCGGTCTGGGCGAGCAGATCCGCGGTGGTCTTGCCCGCGATGTGCCCGGTGCCCCGCGTGGTGGTGAGGTCGTTGGCGTTGAACGGGTCGTAGCGGAACTGGTCGGTGTGCAGGTACCAGTAGGCGGTCTGGATCATCTGCCGCGGCGGGCGCGTCCAGTCCAGCGCCATGGCCACCTGCGCCCATCCGGTTTGCGGGCGCAGCTTCTCCTGGCCGACGTAATGCGCCCAGCCGCCGCCGTTCACGCCCTGGCAACCAGTCAGCGTCGTGAGCGCCAGGAAGGTCCGGTAGATGGTGTCGGAGTGGAACCAGTGGTTGGTGCCCGCGCCCAGCAGGATCATGGACCGGCCGCGCGATTCCTCCGCGTTGGCGGCGAATTCGCGCGCGATGCGGGCGGCCTGCTCGGCGGGGACTCCGGTGATGGCCTCCTGCCACGCCGGGGTGCCGGGCTGGGTGGCGTCGTCGTAACCCTCGGGCCACTCACCGGGCAGGCCCGGGCGGTGCACGCCGTAGCGGGCCAGCATCAGATCGAACACGGTGGTGACCAGGTGCCCGCCGATGGTGCGGGCCGGGACGCCGCGCAGCACCTCGCCGGGCGCGCCGTCGGTGGTGTCGAAGCGCGGCAGCGTCACCGCGACCGCGCCCTGCCCGTCCACCGACAGCAGCGGGCGGATGTCACCGAGGTTCAGGTTCCACTTGCCCGCGCCCTCCTCGCCGTAGCGGAAGCCCAGAGAACCATTGGGCACCAACGGTTTTCCGCTTTCATCCAGCAGGACGGTCTTGAACGCGGCGTTCGCCTCGCCCGAGTACTCGGGCAGATCGGCGGCGGTCAGGAACTTGCCGGGCCGGTAGCCCGCACCGGACTTCTCCAGCCGCACCAGGAACGGCAGGTCGGTGTAGCGGCGCACGTAGTCCTGGAAGTAGGGCACCTGCCGGTCGACGAAGAACTCGCGCAGGATGACGTGGCCCATGGCCATGCCCAGCGCGCCGTCGGTGCCCGGATGCGGGGACACCCACTCGTCGGCGAACTTCACATTGTCGGCGTAGTCGGGGGCGATGGAGACGACCTTCTGACCGCGGTAGCGGGCCTCGGCCATCCAGTGCGCGTCGGGGGTGCGGGTGACCGGGATATTGGAGCCCCACATGATGAGATAGCCCGCGTCCCACCAGTCTCCGGACTCCGGCACGTCGGTCTGGTCGCCGAAGACCTGCGGTGAGGCGACCGGCAGGTCGGCGTAGAAGTCGTAGAACGACAGCATTGCCCCGCCCACCAGGGACATGAAGCGCGATCCGGCGGCGAAGGAGGCCATGGACATGGCCGGAATCGGGGAGAATCCGGCAATTCGGTCGGGGCCGAAGGCCTTCACGGTGTAGACGTGGGCCGCGGCGATGAGTTCCACCGCCTCGTCCCAGCTCGCCCGCACCAGCCCGCCGCGTCCGCGCACGCTCTTGTAGCGGCGCGACTTCTCCGGATCGGTGACGATCGATTCCCACGCCAGCACCGGATCCCCGGTGCGCGCCTTGGCTTCTCTGTACAGCTCGAGCAGCACGCCGCGGATGTACGGGTAGCGCACCCGGGTGGGCGAATAGGTGTACCAGGAGAAGGCCGCGCCGCGCGGGCAGCCGCGGGGTTCGTACTCGGGGCGGTCGGGTCCGGTGCTCGGGTAGTCGGTGGCCTGGGTCTCCCAGGTGATGATGCCGTCCTTGACGTAGACCTTCCACGAGCACGAGCCGGTGCAGTTCACGCCGTGCGTGGAGCGCACCACCTTGTCGTGGGACCAGCGGTCGCGATAGAAGTCGTCGGCCTGTCGTCCGCCGCGCAGGTATTCACTGCGCAGATCCGGTGACATCTCGGCGCGGGTGAAGAACCGCCGGGAACGGATGAGCGCCTCGGTCAACTCCCCGTCGACCACACCGCCGCCATTGTTTCGCCCCATCAACCCCTGCCTCTCGGTCGCGCGATCCAGTGCCGAGCACACGAACACACCGAACCTACCGGCAAATTTTGGGCAATCGGCAGATTTCGGGGCCCTTAGTTATGTGAGAGCAATCCGGTTTTCGAGCGCGTGATTCACGCGGCTTCGACGGCGCCGCGCTCGACGCGCGCGCCCAGCAGGATCTCCGAGACACCCAGGGCGACGGTCAACAACCCCACCAGGACCGACAGCGCGGCGAGCGTATCGAAGGGCGCGACCACCACGCCCGCGCCCGCGGCCATGGTCGCCAACCCGACCAGTTCGAGTCGGCCCGCGCCCTGAAACCGCTCCGACCACACCCCGACAATGGCCTGCGCGATGCCGCGCACCAGCCAGCCCATGCCAATCCACAAGGACAGCAACGCAACCCACTCGCCGCTGCTGAACGACCAGGCCGCCAGTCCGAGCGCGATGAGCCCGCTCGCACCCTCGAGCCATTTGAGCGGCGTGCTGATGTGAGCGCCGAAGGCGACGATGAACTGCACCGCCGCCGAGGCCAGCAGCACCAGCCCGTACAGGATTCCGGCCACCGTCACCGATTTGTCCGGCCAAACCGCCAGGACCACACCCACAATCACCGAACAGCCGCCGGTCACCACCAGCGACTGCCAAGCCCAGTCGGCGAAAACGTCGGTTCGCCCTTCGATCCGATTCGCGGGCACTCTGTAATGATATGGCCGATATGCCCAGCTAATCGGACGTTTGCACAGCCCAACCCCGCTCGGCGCGTCGCCGCGGGATCACTGTCGTCGAAGGATTGCTAGGGCGCGCTGAGGAAGACGGCGCGGCGGAGCGAGCCGTCGGGGGCCGACCAGGGGGCGTCGACGTGGCTGCGGTCGCGTTCCAGGCCCGCGCCGATGCGCAGGTGGCGGTGCAGGCGGATCAGTTCCGCGCCCGCGTTGGTGGAGCGATCGGAGTCGAAGGCGATGTCGGTGTGGGCCTCGGTGTCGATCACGGTGGGGCGGAATCCCGGTGCGGGAGTGAGGATATCGCCGGGGACGACGTGGACGGTGAGGTCGGGGGTGTCGCTGGTGTTCTGGTCCTGGGCGGTGGCCTTGCCGGTCAGCAGCTGGGCGGCCTGTTGGATGAAGACGGTGTCGTAGGCGGCGTCGTAGAACCAGCGCGGGCCCAGGACACCGTGTTCGGCGGTGCCGATGAGGGCGTGGTCGAGGCCCTCGACCGGCGCGCCGCGATAGGTCATGGGCACGAGGTAGACGACCGGCTCATCGGTTGGCGCGCCGGGCTCGGTGTCGGTGACGACCATGAGTTCGATGCCGACCTCACCGTCCGGGTCGTCGAGCCGGAAGCCGCCGGACTTGATCAGCGCGGGCGACCCGGCACCGGCGTACCAGGGCCGGGTCGGTAGCCAGCGCGTCAGCAGTTCCAGTTTTCCGGGCTCGACGGTCGTCTCATGGATCTCGGCCATGCCGCCATCCTGCCAGAGCGCGGCGGATGGCGGCGGAAGTCGCTGCGGCGGTGTGAGATTGGTGGTGTCAGCGGAGTTTTCGGAAGAAGTCCCGCACGTCGCCGATCATCAGGTCGGGGACCTCCATGGGCGCGAAATGGCCACCGCGGTCGAACTCCGACCAATGCGTCACCGTGTTCTGCTTCTCGGCGATGCCGCGGATGGTGTTGTTGCCCGGGAAGACCGCGATACCTGTCGGCACGCCCGAATTGGGAAGTTCCGTACCCCACTGCTGGGATTCCTTGTACAGGCGCATGGAGGAACCCGCGGTGTCGGTGAACCACAGCACCGAGAGATTGGTGAGCAGCTTGTCGCGATCGATGGCGTCGGTGGGGGTCGCCTTGGCCGGATCCTTGAAGGTGTTGACCACGTCCAGCACCCACGCGGCCAAGGCGGCCGGGGAGTCGGCCATGGCCGGGGCGAGGGTCTGCGGGCGGGTGGAGTGCATGCCCGCGTATCCGGAGGTGTCGCGGCTGCTCCAGTCCCGCATCGTGGCCAGCTTCTCCTGATCGGCGGCGCTGTAACCGGATCCGTCGTCGTTCCAGGACGGGATGGTGATGGGGTCGTTGACGTGGACGCCCACCACATGCTCGGTGTCGATGCGGCCGAGATCGGGCGCGATGAACGATCCGGCATCGCCGCCCTGCGCGCCGTAGCGCTCATAGCCCAACTCCGCCATGAGTTTCGCGATGAGTGCGGCGCTGCGTTCGGTGGCGGTGTCGCCCGCGCGCCGGGTCGGGCCGGAGAAGCCGAAGCCGGGCAGGGTCGGGATCACCAGGTGGAAGGCGTCTTCTGGGTTTCCGCCGTGGGCGCGGGGGTCGGTGAGCGGGCCGATCAGGTCGGTGAAGTCCTCGAAAGGCCAGCCGTGGATGAGCACCAGCGGCAGCGCGTCGGCCTCCGGGGATCGGACATGAGTGAAATGCACGCGCTGCCCGTCGATGTCGGCGACGAACTGGGGATGGCGATTCAGCTGCGCCTCGTGGGTCTTCCAGTCGTAGTCACTCCCCCAGTACTCGCACACCTCGCGCACGTACGCGGTGGGGATGCCGTAGCTCCAGCCCACCTCGGGCAGGTCGGACGGCCAGCGGGTGCGAGCCAGTCGAGTACGCAGATCCTCGATGTCGGCGTCGGAGATATCGATGCGGAAGGGCTCGAAAGCGGTCATGTCTCCACGGTAGGAACGAAGTAGGTCAGGTCGCGTCCTATACCGCGGACCGTTCCGATCTCGCCCCGCGCGACCTACGCTGTTGGACAAGCGATTCAGCCGCGACGAGGCGGTCCGCGTGAAGGGAACAGCATGGTGACCACCGCATATCCGCCCGGACCACCCCTGCCGCGAGCGGTGCAGTCGGCACTGTATGCCAAGTGGCGCGGCGTGCTGTTGCGGGCATCCGCGCGACGGTACGGCGAGGTGTTCAGCCTGCGTCTGGTCGCGCCGTACGCGGAGAACCTGGTGGTGTTCTCGCGGCCCGAGCACATTCGGGCGATCTTCGCCGCCGATCCGGCGGATCTGCATGCCGGGGAGGGCAATCGGCTGCTGATTCACATCATGGGCGAGCATTCGCTGCTGCTCACCGACGAGGACGAGCACGCGCGGGCACGGCGGCTGCTCATGCCCGCCTTCGTGGGATCGTCGCTGCGCGGGTATCGGACGCTGGTGGACGCCATCGCGAAAACGCATGTGGACCGTTGGGCGTCGGGGTCGACGGTGCACACGCTGGATCGAATGAACGATCTGACACTCGATGTCATCATGCAGGTGGTGTTCGGGCTGACCGATGAAAACCGGCGGGCGGAGCTCGCGCCGCGGTTGCGGCGGATCGTGAACATCAACCCGATCATCTTCTTCGGCTGGAAGTACCCGCGGCTGCGGCGATTCGGACCGTGGAAGCGGTTCGACGACAACCAGAACGCCATCGACGAACTGCTCTACAACGAGATCGTGGAGCGGCGCGCGCATCCGGATCTGGATGGACGGTCCGACGTGCTGTCGCGACTGCTGGCTGTCGGGTCCGGTGAGAATCCCGCCGACGCACCGCTGTCGGACGCGGAGTTGCGCGATCAGTTGGTGACGCTGCTGCTGGCCGGGCACGAGACCACCGCCTCGGCCCTGTCGTGGGCCTGCCACGAACTCGCCGCCCATCCCGACATCCAAGAACGGGCCCGGCGGGCCGCGCACGACGGGGACGAGAAGTATCTGGAGGCGGTGCTCAAGGAGGCGATGCGGTTGCACACCGTGATCGCCGCGACCGGACGAAAGTTGACCCGCGACTACACCATCGGCGGCATCGACCTGCCGAAGGGCACCGTGGTCTCGACCTCGATCCTGCTCGCGCATCACCGCGACGAGGCCTTCCCCGACGCGCTGAGCTTCCGCCCCGAACGCTTCCTCGACGGCGAGGTCGCCGCCAATACCTGGCTGCCGTTCGGCGGCGGCGTGCGCCGCTGCATCGGCGCGGGCTTCTCACTCATGGAGGGCACGGCGGTGCTGCGGGAAATCCTTACCCGCCAACGTCTTTCGCTGCCGCCCGGTGCCGGCCCCGAACCGGACGGCATTCGAAACATCACCCATGTCCCGCGGCGAGGCGCGCGCGTGGTCGTGACGTCGGCCGCGGCCGACTAGGGCTCGGACAGCCAAAGCAGCGGCATTGCCTTGACGCCGGCGTCAAGGTTTAGCGTTGCGGCAGCAGTCGCGAGAGGAGATCCCATGCGTATCGGAGAGCTGGCCGAACGCGCCGGTACGAGCACGCGGACAATTCGCTATTACGAGCAACACGGACTTGTCCAGCCCGCGCGATCGGCCAACGGTTACCGGGTCTTCGACGAACAAGAGCTCGAAATCGTCAGGAAGATTCGGGCCTTGCTGGAGTTGGGTTTCGACCTGGTCGATGCTCGTCCGTTCGTCACCTGTCTGCGCAGCGGCCACCAATCCGGCGACGAATGCCCGGAATCGGTGGAGTCCTTGCGGGCCAAGCTCGCCGAGATCGACGAAGCGATCGACAAGCTCTCGACCGCACGGCAACAGCTCAGCGCGCGCATCCGCGCCGTGGCCGAGACACCCCCGAAATGCGAGTTCTCCCTCTAGAACTGCTGTTCCCGGTCGAGCCCCCTGCGGCGATGACCTACTCCCCCTTCATACCTGGAAGGACCATGTCATGCGGTTTGCGGTCAGCTATGGCACGGCGTTCAACGGCACCGATCCCGATCGCCTCGTAGCATTCGCGCAGCACGCGGAGAGCCTGGGGTTCGAAGCGCTCTACGTTCAGGACCATATCGCGCTCTATCCCGGCGCAGACTATGGCGCGGGCCCGCTGCCGCCGACGTTGCCGTATCTGGATCCGCTGGATTGCCTGGGCTTCGTCGCGGCGTCGACCCATACGCTGTTGCTCGGCACCGGTGTGCTGCTACTGCCCTATCGCCATCCCGTGGTCCTGGCCAAGCGATTGGCCACCATCGACGTCCTGTCCCGCGGCAGAATGCGGCTGCTCACCGTCGGTCTCGGCGCATTGCCCAAGGAGGCCCACGCGCTGGGAGTGGATTTCCGCAGCCGGGGTCGCCGAGCTGATGAGGCCATCGATGTCATGCGCCTGCTGTGGGCGGGCGGCCCGGAGGGCGTCACCTACCACGGCGAGTTCTTCGACTTCGACGAGCTGTGCAGCTATCCCAAACCGCACGAAACTTCCACGCTGCCAATCCATATCGGCGGCTCCAGCACTGCGGCGGCAATGCGCACCGGACGACGCGGGGACGGCTTCTTCGCCGGTGGCAGACTCACCGAAGACGAACGTGACCGCCAGATCGAACTGGCCCGCAAGACCGCCGTCGACGCGGGACGCGATCCCGCCGACATCGAGTACACCCGTTGGGGATCGGCCGCCATGTCAGTCGAAGACGTCGAGAATCTCGCCGAGCACGGCGTGAACCGCCTCGTGGTCGGGTTCGCCGGTGCCGACCCCGCCGAGCAGCACGACCAGATGTCGGAATTCTCCGAACGATTCGACGTCGCCCGCACCGGTACCGCGGTAACCCCGGGCTGAAGTCCCATGTAGGTCAGGACTGGGCAGTCACCGGGTGCACGTGCAGGGCGCAGGTGTCGATCGTCACTGTGACGGTGCGGGTGTCGGTCGAATTGGGCGGTGTCACCAGGAGATTCGTGTAGAGCGGGCAGCCGTTGCCGGCGGCGTCGAAGGCCACGCCCTCCACGACGGCGGTCGCGGGGTGGCCCGATCGGAGTTCCACCACCGGCGGGGTGTCGCTGCCCTGTGGGAGTCCGCCCATGAAGCCGCGGGGTGTGCGATCGGCGTGGATCACCGCGCCACCCGCACCGGAATCCACGCCCGGATAGCCGGACAGGGTGCAGGCGGACGCGCCCGCGGCCAGGGAGAAGGTGAGTTTCACGCCGCGGTGGCCGGTGGCCGGGGACATCACTTCCCCGGTGACATCGACCTGGCCCGCGGCACAGGCCGCAAGCCCGGGTTCGGTGGTCGGCGGGTTCTGAGAGGTCGGCTCGGTGATCGGAGACTGACCGGTGGGGCTGGTCGGCGGCGCGGATTGGCCCGCGACCGGCGCTGTGGTCGCCGGGGGCGGCGTGGTGGTGGTCGCGGTGTTCGTGCCCGAACAGCCCGCAGCGGCAGCGGTCAGGGCAGCCGCACCGACGACGAATATTCCTCTGCGAAAACGCATTTCCCAACTCCTCCCGGTTCGGAACTCGACCGGACCCCCATCGCCCGCACCGGTATATCGCCGTGAGCGGCGGAAATGTGACCGATCCCCTACGGGCGTTCGGCGAACTCGGCGGTTCGGCGCGGCAGTCCCCGCGCGGCGAACTCGGTGCACTCGGGGCATTCGCTGATGATCGGATGGCTGCATTCGGTCAGATGCGCGAGGAACGCGTCGGTGGCCTCGAGCAGGGCGATGCGATCGCGGATCTCGGCGCGTCGCTCGGCGATCATGGCCACGCGGTCGTCGCAGCCGCTGAGGCCCAGCTGCCGGATCTGGTCCAGCGACAGCCCGGTTCGCTGCAGCTTCTGGATGACCCGCGCGTAGTCGAGGATGTGGTCGTTGTAGCTGCGGTGCCCCGACGGGCTGCGCGGCGGCGCGAGCAGACCGACCGACTCCCAATGCCGCAGCACATGCGTCTCCACACCGAGCGCGGCGGCGGCATCACCGATTCTCATGTCCTGGATGGTGGCCACGATTCACCCCTTTACTTCATGTCGACCTTAAGTATTAGCGTGCCAGCATGTCCGATCCAGTACGTAATCCGAGTCTGATCCAATGCTGTGCCGCCGCAGTCGGTTCCGTGCGCGGTATGGTCCGGCCGAAGCCCGTCGACCAGCGGTTTCTCCGGTCCATCACGGACGCGGGGCTGCCGACGCCCGCGCGCACCGTCACCGTGACCGCGCTGGCGCAGGTGCCGCGTTCGGTGTCCACGGCCGCCATCGTGGAGGGGGTGTTCACGCCGCCGCGCATCGGCAGTTCGCTGACCTCGTTCGTCATCCAGCATCCCGACGCCACCTTCATTGTCGATCCGAGCGTGTGCGTCGACGCCGAGCACCGCGCGATCGCGCAGCTGCCCGGGGCGTTCCGCTGGGCCGTGCGTCCGCCAGCGGACACCATTGCGACCATCACCGCGCTCGGTGCCCAGACCGGGCTGCCCCCACTCGATTTCGCATTGCCGACGCATACGCATTGGGATCATGTCTGCGGGCTGCTGGACCTGCCCGGGCTGCCGGTCCATCTGCACAGTGTCGAGCGGCGGTGGATCGGTGACGGTCCGGTCGCCCCGGCCGGCGGGGTGCGCGATGCGCTGGTGGATCGCCCGGTCGTGGAATACGAGCTCGACGGCCCGCCGGTGCTCACCTTCACCCGCAGCCATGATCTGTTCGGTGACGGCACCGTCGTCCTGGTCGATCTCGCGGGGCACACCCCCGGCAGCGTCGGCGTGCTCGCCCACACCGAGCGCGGCTGGGTCCTGCTGGCCGGCGATGCGGCCTGGCATGCGCTGCAGGTGGAGAAGATCCGCCAGAAGTCCAGCTTCCCAGGCGTTTTCGTCGACGAGGACCGCGAGCTGACCTTCAAGACCCTGCATCGACTGCACCTGGCCCAGAAGGTGCTGCGAGTTATCCCCACCCATGACCACGAGGCGGCGCAGCACCTGTCGACACCCCATCCGGAGGCCGCCGAACCGCTACCGTGAGCGGCATGGGGATCACCGTGCGCCGGGCGCACCTGTCCGATATTCCCGAGTTGGCGCGGGTGCTGGGTATCGCGTTCTCGGATGATCCGCTCATCGAGTGGCTCATTCGCGACGACGCGACGCGGGC
Source organism: Nocardia sp. CDC153 (assembly GCF_035818515.1). Classification (NCBI taxonomy): domain Bacteria; kingdom Bacillati; phylum Actinomycetota; class Actinomycetes; order Mycobacteriales; family Nocardiaceae; genus Nocardia; species Nocardia sp. CDC153. The sequence continues at coordinate 776,962 of NZ_JAYKYU010000004.1, forward strand.
CCGGCGCACATCGATACTGTTCGCGGCGCAGGCTCGGCATCATTTCATCCCGCTCGGCGGCGTCGAGGTGGCCTGCAATGACGCGGATTCGATAGTCGGCGCGGCACTGTGGGCGCCGCCGGGGCACTGGCAGGTGGACGATTCCGCGTCGATGCGACAGCTGCCGAGCCTGGCCCGGGCCTTTCGGCTGCGGCTGCCGCTCGCCGCCCGGATGGCCGAGCGCATGATGCTGGCCCATCCCCGAGAGTCGCACTGGTATCTGGGCGTCATCGGCACACTGCCCGGTGTGCGCGGTCGCGGCTACGGCCAGGCGCTGCTGCGGTCGAGGCTGGATCGCTGTGACGCCGAGGGCCTTCCGGCATACCTGGAGTCCAGCAAGCCGAGCAATGTCTCCTACTACCAGCGCTTCGGCTTCGAGGTCACCGGCACCCTCGACGCCACCAATGGCGGGCCGCCGCTGTGGCCGATGTGGCGCGCAGCCCGTTGACGAGAAATGCGCTGGGGCGGACGGCCTTTCGGCGAATGTCCGCGCCAGCGCATTGCTCGTGGGTGCTACGGTTTGCGGGCGAGGCCGCCGACGACCAGTTCCTCCCAGACCGTGAGTTCGGGCTGGTGGGTTTCGGCCTCGGTGGGCTCGGGTCGCCACTGGGCGCAGGGGCGCAGCCCGTCCTCGTCGAGGGTCAGCGTGCCGAAGCAGGCCCGGATCTCGTCGTCGGTGCGGAAACGGCCGCGGCCGAAGGCTTCCAGGATCTTGTGCGCGGTCGCGATGGCCTGTCGGGTGGTGCCGGACCGGAAGTGCGTCACGAAGACCTGGCTGTCGGTGGGCACCCGGTCGGTCCAGTACTGGACCACCCCGGTGGGATCCTCTTCGTCATTGACGAAGCTGAGGGTGATGCCGAACAGCAGCCCGACCGGCTCGTCGAAGGTGATGAGCCGTTGCACGTCGGCATGCTTCTCGATGCCGCCGGGATCGCGAATATCGGCCTCCACCACCGCGATTCCCTCATCCACCGCCAGCAGCGCCCGGCCGTGCGCGACCACGAACGGATCGTCGTCGATATAGACGAGGCGGGCGTCGGGCTGGATCTCCCGCACCACCTCGTGCACATTGACGCTGGCCGGTAGCCCGCAGCCCATATCGATGAATTGGCGAATTCCCGCCTGCGCCATCACCTTCGCGGCCCGCAGGACGGCCTGCCGGTTGGTGATGGCCAGGAGCTCGGATCCGGGCAGATCTTCGATGAAGTAGTCACCGACATCCTTGTCGACACCGTAGTTGTCGCGCCCGCCGAGCACGTAGCTGTATACGCGTGCCACGCTCGGCCGAGATTGCCGCGCTCGCATGGCATTGATGTTCAACCTTCACACCCCTCTTTCCCCCACCGACGATACCGCTATCCACCAGGAAATCCTCCGGCATCGGCGGGATCGCCGCCAGGTGTCCGGGGGTGACGAATCGGGCCTAATTCGTGGCTTGCGCGGCGGCCGGTGTCACCGACGCCTGGACGGTGGTGGTCGGTGCGACGGTCGTCGTCGGGGCGACGGTGGTCGGGGCGAGGGTCGTGGTGGCCGGAGGCGCTGCCGTGGTGGTGGTCGGGGCGGCCGTGGTGGTCGGCGTCGGGATTATGGACGCGGAGACCGGATCAGGGCAGTGGCCGAGAATCTCACCGAGACGGTTGATTTCGGCGTTGCTGCGCGGGTCACCGGCATAGTTGATCTGGTCGGTGCATTTGACGTAGCCGTCCGGCGCGGGGGTTCCGCCGGGGGTCGCATCGGACACAGGCGGGGTGTCGGGCGACTCGCCCGGGGGCTGCTGTTGCGGTGCCCCGCCGCCGGGCGACCCGGCCGCGGGGACGCCCCCGCCCGGTTGGCCCGCACCCGGAACTGCCACGGGCGCACCGGAACTCGTCGAGACCGCCACCGTACTCGTCACGCTGACCGACGGTTTCACCGTCGTGGGGCTCGCGGTCGACTTCCCCGAATCGCTGGAGCATCCGGCCACCAGTGCGATGACCGGGGTCATGGCCAGGATCGCGATGCGCGTGGCCACCTGCAGGCGCGAGCGACCGCGCCGTTCCGCCAGAGCGGACATTCTTTCCTCCCGAATGGGCAGCCCCAGCCCCGACTCATCCGCTGCACCACAACATCTCTCACCGATTCACCGCGAACCGGTCGACTCGATCGAGGGCGTCGAAAGCCCTCGATCGACCCTAGAGACTCGACCATCCGGTACGCCATCGGGCAGGTGCCCCTAATTCTGTGGGGCACTTATCGATCGATGCCGACGACTTATCGATCGTCAGCCCTTCTCCTTGTCGGCCGCGATCCTTCGGGCGAGGAGCGCGTCCAGCTGTTGTTCGGCGCGCTCGGCGCGGGCCAGGGTTTGGGTGCGCGCATCGTCTAGCGCGGCAAGGCGTTCGGCGGCCTCCAGGCGGGCCTTCTCGACTGCGGCCGCCGCGTCCTTGCGCACGGCGGCGATGTCCTCGGCGGCCTGGCGGCGAACCTCGGTGAGCTCGGCCCTCGTGCGATCCAGATCGGTGCGTACCTGCTTGAGTTCTTCCCGGGTCTCGGCGACCACCTGATTGCGTTCCGCGACCGCGGCTTCGGCGCGCTCGATGGTGCGCTCGGCGTCGGCGGCGCGTTGGACGGCGAGGTCGCGCTCGGCACCGGCGGCGGTGATGCGCTGAGCGGAGTCGCGGCGCACCTGCTCGATCTCGGCGGTCGCCTTGGATCGCGCCAACTCGATGTCCTCGTTGGCCTGCTGTCGGGCTCGCTCGATATCCTCGGCGGCTTCGCGGCGAATCGTGCGGATCTCCGCTTCCGCCTCGGCGCGCGCGGCGAACACATCGTCGGCGGCTTGCTTGGTAACCCGCTCAACCTCTTTCAGCGCGTCATCTCGCGCGGCGAGTGCCTCGGCGATCCGCGCCTCGGCCTCCTCCGCCGCCAACGCCGCGTCCTCGGCGGCCGCCTCGGCCGCCTCGCGTGCTTCTTCCGCTTCCCGCCGCGCCTGCTCGGCCCCGACGGTCGCCATCTCCGCCTCGGCGATCCGCCGAGCCGCATCCGCCTGCACGGCCTGCACCTGCGCCTCGGCCACCGCCGGATCGGCCAAGGTCGACAACTCCGCCACGGCCGCGGTCAGGGTGTTCCCCAACTGATCGGCCAACGTCCGAAACTGTCCGAGCAGTTCATCGGCCCGCAAACGGGCGACAGTCACCGGACCCTGTTGCGTCACAGTGACGTTCGCGACCGAGGTCTCCCCCTCCGCCTGCTGCCGCCGCTGCCGTTCTCTCCACGCCCGCCACCGCGTGTGCTCCGGATGATCACAGTATTCCGACGGCCGCCCCGGCCCTCCGACCCGAGTAATCGATTTGGTGCAGCCCGGGTAGTTACAAATGCTCGACACCACAGAATCGTAGCGTTGGTTTCGTCATATCCAACGGAACAACACGAAACGAAACCCAAAGGGCCGCAATTCAACCGATCCCGCTCTGACCTCCGATAAGTGAACCTTATCGGAGGTCAGACTCCCCGCTCCCCCTGGAAAACGTTGAGAACTTTTCGTTTCCGTTTGGTCGCAGCCAACGCAACGCAATGCCAACGGAACTGATCAAAAACTGTGCTCCCATGCACGCCCGTACCACTTCGGTCCGTTAGTTCCTCGTTGGTGGATGCAGAGCCGATCCCCCCGACCATTGGCACACCAACCGAACACACCAGGAAAGGTACGAAAGACCATGATTGCCAAGCCCGCGCTGAAACGTGCCGTATGGGTCGGGTCGGCGTTCGCGCTCGCCGCGGGTGCGCTGCAGATCGGCGCCGCTCCGGCGTACGCCGTCGCGGGGCCGACGGTGAAGTACGAGTGCCGCGACTTGCAGACGCCGGGGAAGCTGTTCCCCGGCGATGAGGTGGCGTGCACGCTCACGGTGAGCACCACCGGGAACGACTCGTTCACCAATATCACTGCCGAAGTGACGATTCCGACCAGCACGGTCTACGAGTCGGGTGGCACGCTGCTGGTCGGCAAGGACGACCGCGCCTCGGTGAACACCTTCGGCCTGGCCGAGACCCCGATCTCCGAACTGGTCGACGCCCCGGCCGGTGTCACGCCCAAGATCGAGGTGGTCACCACCTCCGAGCCCAAGAAGAACTACGTCTCGGCCTCGATCATCGACAACGGCCAGAAGATCGACTGGAGGGCGCTGTGCACGGCGACCGCCCAGGAGAAGACCCAGTCCTTCACCATCAAGATCACGGCCCCCGGCCAGCAGCCCGTCCAGGCCACCGAGACCGTCCTGCTCGGCGACAATGTCGCCAACCAGGGCCTCGCCCAGCCCGCCGCCTGCGCACCCAAGCCCTGACCGACACCCGATCCGCGCTAGCGGATCTCGACCGACGCGGTGGGTGCGGCTCCTCGAAGCCGCACCCACCGCGCTTTTCTGCGTGGCGGATACTGATGCGCATGTCCGACACGACACCCGTCAGCTGGGACCACCTGAAATCGCGCCAACCCACCGCCACCGAACGCGATGCCCTCCAAGCGCAGTTGGTCGAGCGCGGACGCGCGGTCGCACGGGATGGCTGGGACGCCCACCGGGAGTCGTGGACGCCCGGCGAATGCGCGGCGGTCGCATACCTGTTGGAGGACACCGCGGTTCTCGAGGAACTCGAGGAACACGAAGGGTCGATCCTCACCCGCTTCGCCGGAGAGCTCTACGGATTCCAGGGCGCACGCAAGGAAATCGCCTCCGGGCTGGTCGACACCCAAGCCTGGTTCGCCGCCGCCCGTGCCCAACTCAAAGGCCGCTGACCTCTGCCGATCAATCGGAGTGCCGTTCGTAGGCGGATTGGGCACGTGCGTGTGCCGTGGCGAGGAGTTGAGTGCGCTGCGACGGGCGCGAGCCGGGCGCTGAGGTCTGCACTCGCTCGGCCGGATCATCCGAGAACTGACACCGTCCCCACAAAGAGCTGAATCATGTGGGCGGGTCAGCGCACGAGCGCATCGGGGAAGCCGAATGTTGCGACCAGTGCGGGATTGTGGAATTTGGTGATGCGGGAGATGCCGGTGGGGGTGGGCACCAGTAGGACGACTCCGTCGGCGCGCAGCGTGTCGGCCGTGTCGCGGTGGTACACGATGGCCGCCGGCTGTCCGTTGGCGGTGGTGGCGATCATCCGCCAATCGCCGGGCGCGCCGAGCACGTATGTGTCGAGTATGTGGATGCACATCGCCCTGCCCGACTGCCAATCGCCGAACGGCGTGGCCTCGAGGGTGGCGTCGATGCGCAGCACCTGTTCGAGCAGGCTCGCGTCGGAGCGCTCGAACGCCGCGATATAGCCGTCGAGCAGCGCCCGTGCCCGCTGGTCGGTCGGCTCGAGCAGTTTCTCCGGCTCGGGCTCCAACTCGTCGAGTCGGGCGCGGGCCCGCTGCAGGCCGCTCTTGATCGCCGCGGTGGTGGTGCCGAGGATCTCTGCGGTCTCGGCCGCCGAAAATTCCAGCACCTCGCGCAGGATGAGGATCGCTCGCTGGCGAGCGGGCAGGTGCTGCAGGCTCGCGATGAGCGCAAGCCGCAGCGACTCGCGTTCGACCACTATCGCGGCCGGATCACCATCGAGTGGGGCGATCCAGGTGTCCGGAAGGGGTTCCAACCACGAGACTTCCCCCGCCGCAACGGGACTCGGCGCGCGATCGGGCCCGTCGTAGGGGCCGGCCAGACCCGACGGCAGCACCCGAATTCGACGCCGTTGCAACGCCTTCAGACAGACATTGGTGGCTATCGTGTAGAGCCAGGACCGAATCGACGCCCGGCCCTCGAATCCGGAGTAGGACCGCCACGCTCGCAGATAGGTCTCCTGTACCAAGTCCTCGGCGTCGTGTGCCGAGCCGACCATGCGGTAGCAGTGCGCCAACAGCTCCCGGCGGAACCGTTCGGTCTCGACCGTGAACTGGTCTCGATCCGGTGCCGGATGCGATGTCACGCCGCCAGCGTAGCGAGCAGAGATCACGGGGGCTTTCACGGCAGCAGGGCCAGCTTGCCGACGGTGGCCCGAGTCTCCAGTTCCGCCAACGCTTTCGGGCCCTCGGCCAAGTCGTAGGCGGTGGCCTGGACCGGGGTGAGCACGCCGGCGGCCATCAGGGCGGACAGCTCGCCCGTGACCTGGCCGAAGATCTGCGGTGCGGTCTGGATCAGCACGCCGATGTTGAGACCGATGAGGTGGACTTGATGCTTGTACACCAAGTCCCAGTTGGTGATCGCGGCCTCACCACCCGCCAAGCCGTAGACGACGACCCGACCGGTGACCCGCTTGGTCGCGGCCAGACTGGCCTCGAAAGTCGCACCGCCGGCCGATTCCAGCACCACATCGACGCCGACGCCGCCGGTCAGCGTCAACACCTCGGTAGCGAGATCGCCGCGGTGGGAGTCCAGAACGTGGTCGGCACCCAGAGCCAGCACTGTCTCGTGCTTGGCGGGCGACGCGGTACCGATAACTGTCGCACCATAGTGTTTGGCGACGGCGACCGCGGCCTGGCCGGTCGCGCCCGCCGCGGCGTGGATCAGCACGGTCTGCCCAGCGGTGATGCCGCCCAAGGGCTTCAGTGCGGCCACTGCCGTGGGCCAGTTGACCATCAGCCCCAACGCCTGCTGCTCCGTCCAGCCCGGCGACACCGGTACGGCCGCGGCTGCGGGCAGCACCATATACTCGGCGAAAGCGCCCGCTCCCACGCCGACGACCCGAGTCCCCGGCCGCGGGCTGGTCACCTCCTCCCCCACAGCGACAACCTCGCCGGACGCCTCGAAACCTGCCACATATGGCGGCTGCGGCCCATCCGGGGACGTGCCGTAGGACTGCATCACGTCACGGAAATTGACGCCCGCTGCGGTGACACGAATCAGAACCTCGCCCCGTCCGAGGCTCGGCACCGGCGCTTCGGTGATCAGACGCATGTCCTGTGGTCCGTTGAGGGAGGTCTGCTGCAGCGCGCGCATGGTCGCGGGGATGCTCATCGACGATCGGCCTTTCGTTTCGGCATACATGATCGAGACGGGCCTATCGCGCAAGCCGCGTCTCCACCATGTAGACCCCGGCCACCGCGGAAAGGAATCGCCCGCGATCTTGTGCGTGACCGATCCTCATGTCCGATACGACACCCGTCAGCTGGGATCACCTGAAATCGCGCCAGTCCACCGCCGCCGACCGCGATGCCTTTTAGGCGCAGTTGGTTGAGCGTGGCCGGGGGCTCACGCTGATCGCCGCGTTCGGCGGTCTGCCCTCGCCGCCCGGCTGACCGAATCTCGTTATCGGTCAACCGGAGTGGCGTTCGTAGGCTGCTGGGAGTTGGTGTGGAGGTCGGCGCGTAGGCCGTCGATCAGCCATCGCAATCCGGCCTCGAAGGAGGCTTCCTCGGCCGAGCTCGCGTTGGCGATGGCGGTGAATCCGGGGTGGTCGGCGGCCGCTGGCGGGGTCGCCGTGTCCTGGGCTATGTAGACGCGCTGCTGTTCGGCGGCCGCTACCCCAATGGCGTAGCTGGTGACGGCGGCGAAGGCGCGGCCCGCGCCCTCCGCGGTGAAGCCTTCCGCGACGAGCAGCGCGATCAAGGTGTCGAGGTAGGCGAACTGGTAGTCGGCGTTCGGGCGTGCCCGCAGCATGAGGACCGCGCCGTCGCGGTGGGTGCGGGCGGCGTGGCGTTGGGTGCGCGCGAGGTGGATCAACCAATCGTCCCAATGGATTCCGGTCGGACCGGGCCGATCGCCGATGGTGTCCAGGACGATGACGCGCGCCATCTCGTCGAGCAGTTCCTGCTTGTTGGCGAAGTGGTAGTACAGCGCCGAGGGATGCACGCCGAGGTCCTTGGCGACCCGGCGCAGTGACAACGCCTCCAACCCGACCTCGTCGAGCTGTGCCAGTGCGACGCGTGCGATGGCGTCGCGGTCGAGTCCGGCGGCGGGCATCCGCACCCCCTTTTCAACTAGACAGTGTTCAGCTAGCGTACTAGACAGTGTTCACTGAACACTGTCTAGTAGAGGGGTGTTTATGAGTAACAGAGAGATTCCCGCAGGTATTCGACTCGGTGTGGTTCGCGGCATCAGCTACGGGCTGTTCGGCCCGCCCGACCCGATCGCCGAGCCGGTGCGCGCACTCGGCGCGGGCGTGATTCGGTGCTACCTGTATTGGTCGCAGCTCGAACCCGAACCCGGCCGTTACGTGTGGGATGTGCTCGATACGCTGCTCGCGGAATTCGATGGGGGCGAGGAGATTTGGATCACCGTGTCCTCGGCGTCACGCTGGGGCACGCGCCGGGTCACCGATTTTCTTCCGCCGTCGCCGGCCCTCGACCTCGAGGTCTTCGGCGAGTTCGTGCGCGGGTTGGTGGCGCGCGGCCGGGGCCGAGTCACCTACTGGCAGTGCGACAATGAGCCCTCGGTCCCGATTCTGTGGGCGGGGACCACAGAGGAATACGCCGCTCAGCTGAAGGTCTTCGCGGCCGCCGTGCGCGAGTCCGATCCCGCCGCGCTCGTCGTGCTCGGCGGTCAACCGCCCGAAGACACGCCGGGAGAGGTCTTCCACTACCTCGCCGAGCATTCCCGCGACGATTTCGATGTCTTCGACGTCCACCTCTACGGCGACCCGTACACGATCCCGGATCGAATCGCCGCCGCGCGAGCGCTGATGGCCGCGCACGGATACGAGAAGCCGGTTGTCGCAGGTGAATACAACGGCCCGTTGGTGCTGCAGTATCCGGAGCTCTTCCCCAAAATCGGGCCCATCATGCAGGGATTCGGCGGATACATCAGCGCGCCGGACGACTCCTGGACGGTGACCACCGACAACGTCGACAAGCCCACCCCCGAACACGACGCCATGGTCGCGCTCTACGACCGTATGCCGGAGCTTCCCCCGCACCTGCAGATGTTCCTGGCCGACTGCCCGCCGGAATACGAGCAGCTGCGCCACCGGCAGAACGCCCGAGAGATCGTGATGCGCAATGTCCTCGCCCTCGCCTCGGGAGTCCGCCGCACGCTGTGCTGGAATCTCGCGCCGGAGGCACCCGGCACCGACGACCGCTACGCGATCATGCACCTGCTGTTCGACAAGTTCAAACTCATGGACTACGCCGAGGGCCGTATCGCACACCGCTACCCGTCCGGCGACGCCCTCGCGCTGACCGCCGAGGCGCTACACGACGCGCACGAGGTGAAGCGATACGAGGTCGCAGACCGACCCGAGCTCTACGTCTTCGAAATCGCCCGCGACCGTGGGCCTTTGATCGTGGCGTGGTCACGCACCGCGGACGAGTCCGCGCCCCCGGTCGACTACGACCACTCGTGGTCCGCCCCCGACGCCCGAGCCCGCAACGCGTTCGGCGACCCGGTCCCCGTACGGGTCGCCAACGGCCGATTGACCATCGGGCTCTCCATGACCCCGGTGCTCGTCACCCGCTGAACCGGCCGGGCGTCTACGCCGCCGCGACGACGCTGTCGCGGGTTTCCGGGGTGAACCAGGTGACCGCGGCACTGAGGAGCATCAGGACCAGGACGTAGGCGGCGAAGAGATGGGTGTGGCCGCCGGTGGCGAGCCAGGTTTGCAGGTAGGGGGCGGTGCCGCCGAAGAGGGCGGTGGCCAGGGCGGCACCGAGACCGCTTCCGGTGGCGCGGATTCCGGCGGGGAACAGTTCCGCGTACACCGCAGGAATGACGGCCGCGAAGGCGGCGAGGAAGACCATGGCGAGCAGCAGGGCGACGGCCAACTGCCAGGGGCCGCGGTCGAGCAGAGCGGTGGCGGGATAGACCACGACAGCGGTGCCGAGGCTGAAGACCAGCAGGACGGGGCGACGTCCGATGCGGTCGGAGAGGATGCCGTACCCGGGCAGCAGGGCGATCATGAAGATGGACGTGAGCACGCTGATCCACAGCACCTCCGAGGCCGGAATCCGGTGGGCGGCAACGACATGCGCCGGTGTGCCGATCACCCAGAGATAGAACGCGACGGTGCCGCCGATGGTGAGGCCGAAGGAGCGGGCGCACGCGGCGCGGTGGGCCCACAGATCCCGCCACAGAGGCGAGCGCGCGCCGGGAGCGAAGGCGGTGGTTTCCGGCAGGCGCATCCGCATGACCACCGTGTAGAGGCCGACGACACCACCGAGCACGAACGGTACTCGCCAGCCCCAGGAGTTCATCTCCGCCTTGTTCAACGCGCCACTCAGCACCGCGCCCAGCACGGTGGCGGCGACGATACCGCTGGTACCCGAGACATAGATGAACGATGCCCAGCGGCCGCGGCGGCCGGGCGGCGCCGATTCGGCGAGATAGGTTTGTACGGCGGGCATTTCGCCGCCGTGGCCGAGTCCCTGGGCGAGGCGGGCGCACACGAGCAGCAGCGGTGCGCCAAGTCCGATGGCCGCGTGCGTGGGCGCGACGCCGATCAGCAGACTGCCGCCCGCGGCCAACGCGATGGAGGCGATGAGCGCGACTCGGCGGCCGCGGTGGTCGGCATACCAGCCGAACAGCAGGCTCCCGATGGGTCGCACGACGAATCCGATCGCGAAGACGATCAACGCCGAGAGCAGGGCGAGCATGCCGGTCTTGCCGGGGAAGAACGCGTGCGCGAAGAACGGCGAGAAGGTGCCGAAGATGGCCCAGTCGTACCACTCCAGGGCATTGCCGGTGCCGGTGGACAGCAACGTCCGCCAGGGGCGGTGCGCACCGGAAAAGACTGCGGCGGCGCTGTTTACGGTGGATGCGGTGGTGGACATGTGCTACCTCAAACGATGTCGTCGGCGAGTCGGCGGGCGGCGAGTTCGGCGTACACCAGTGCGCCGTCGGTGAGCACCGCGTCGTCGAACACCGCATAGGGCGAGTGGTTGTCGAAGGCGTGCGCCGGATCGGCGTCGGGCGGGCAGGCGCCGAGCAGGACCATGGCCCCGGGCACCCGCTCCAGTACCCGGCAGAAGTCTTCGCCGGTGTACAGCGGCCCGGCCAGGTCGAGATATCGTCGCGGCCCGTGCAATTCGGCGATGACCGCCGCCGCGAAATCGGCTTCACCCGGATCGTTGGCCGTGACGTCGAGGTACTCGGTCACCTGCGGGTCGGCGGTCACGCCGTGCGCGTCGGCGATCGAGTGACAGACGCGTTCGAATCCCTTCCGCAGGGCGTCGCGGGTTGGCGCATGGTGCCAGCGCAGCGTGCCCTGCAGTTCGGCGCGCGCCGCGAGGATATTGCCCGCCGAGCCCGCGTGGATCGCGCCGATGGTCAGCACCGCCATGTCGGCGGGATCGGCGGTGCGCGACACCATGCCGGGCAGCGCACCGACCATGGCGGCCGCCGCGGGAATGGGGTCGTGCGCGAGATGCGGGGCCGAGCCGTGCCCGCCCGTGCCCTCCACGGTCACGGTCAGCAGATCCGCTCCGGCCATCAGGGGTCCGCGCCGGGTGGTGAACACCCCGTGCGGAAACCGCGCGGACATGACGTGAATCGCATAGGCGGCCACGGGTTTCGAGCCGGCCGCGTCCAGCACGCCCGCGTCGATCATCTTGGCCGCGCCGTCCGCGCCCTCCTCTCCCGGCTGGAACATGAAGATCACGTCCCCGGTCAGTTCCGCGCGCCGCGCGCACAGCACCCGCACCGCGCCCACGAGCATGGCGGTGTGCAGGTCGTGGCCGCAGGCGTGCATGGCGCCGTTGCGGGCGGCGTAGTCGAGTCCGGTGCGTTCGGTCAGCGGCAACGCGTCCATGTCGCCGCGCAGCAGCACGGCGCGGCCGGACCGTCCGCCGCGCAGGACGGCGGTGATCGAATCGAGGTCGCGGCCTACGGTGATCTCGAGTGGCAGTCCCGCCAGCGCGTCGAGCACCCGCTGCCGGGTGCGCGGCAGCCGCAGGCCGATCTCGGGGTCCGCGTGGATCTCTCGGCGCAGCCGCACCAGATCCTGTTGCAGCGCATGCGTTTCCGGGAATGTGGGCATTCTCGACCCTTCCTGTCGGGCGTGATCGTGACAGGATGTCGACGTCGACGGAAAAGTCCGTGAACTCGCAGGAAATTCGACGAACCGGGGTCGATATGCAGGATTCTGTCCCGACACTGGACGAATTGGATCTGGCGCTCATCAACTGCCTGGAGATCGCGCCGCGCGCCACCTGGCAGCGGCTGGGTGCGGTCCTCGAGGTCGATCCGGTGACGGTGGCCCGGCGTTGGCAGCGGCTGCACGCGGCCGGAGTGGCCTGGGTCAGCGGCCGTGCCACCGGCGCGCCCGAGTCCTGTCTGGCCATCGTTCTGGTCGACTGCGCCAACGGGACCGTCAACGACACCGCGCGGCAGCTGGCTCGCTGGCCGCACGTGCTCAGCGTCGAGCACATCAGCGGCAGACACGATCTGTCCCTGCTGATTTCGGTGGGCGGTGTGGTCGAGTTGTCCCGGCTGCTGCTCGAATCCCTGTCGGCGGTGCCCGGGGTCGCGGCGACCAGCACCATGCTGGTGACCCGCGTCTACCGCATGGGCGACCAGTGGCAGCTGCAGGTGCTCGACACCGAGCAGCGCACCCGGCTGCTCGACAGCGTGCGGCCCTGGCCCGCGCGCCCGCCGAAACCACGGCCGCTCGACGCGGTCGATCGTTCTTTGGCCCTGCGGTTGGGCGAGGACGGGCGGACCCCGCTGTCGGATCTGGCGAGCGAAACCGGACTGAGCCTCACCACGGTGCGGCGCCGCCTCGACGGCATGATCGCGGGCGGCCGACTGGTGCTGCGCTGCGATTTGGCGCTGTCGCTGTCGAGTTGGCCGGTGGGCATGTGGGTGTGGGGTCGCGCCGATCCGAACGACCGGGCCACGGTCGAGGCGGTGCTGCGGGTGCCCGGCGCGCGGGTCTGCCTGCGCGTGTCCGGTGGTGAACCCAATCTCGCCGTGGGCTTCTCACTGCCGTCGGTGCACGAGGTGGCTGTGGTCGAATCGCGGCTGTCCGCGCAGGCGCCGCGGCTCACCGTGCTGGGCACGTCGATGGTGCTGCGCTTCCTCAAACGCATGGGCCGGGTACTGGATTCGTCGGGCCGCAGCGTGGAGACGATCCCGATGGAGATCTGGGCCGATCCGGGTCACCCGCCACCGTGACCAGGCGTCAGCGCATGATGTCCGAGATTTGGGCGACCAGGCGGGTGGGGCGGGCGAGGTCGGCCTGGGCCTTGCCGTTGGTGAGGATCGCGCCGGAGAGGGCGCGGGCGGGGTCGGACCAGCCGTATTGGGTGGTCAGGCCGCTGCGGCCGAAGTGGGATTCGGTGTGGCGGCCGAATTTCGAGCGCCGTGCACCGAGTTCGTAACCCGCGACCGAGACGCGGCCCGCGATGCCGGGGAGCCAGGGGGCCGGTTGGGTTGCGGCGGCGAGGGTTTCGGGGCGCATGATGCGGACGCCGTCGAGTTCGCCGCCTCGGGTGAGGATCTCGTAGAAGCGGGAGAGCTCGAAGGCGGTGGTGACCAGATTGCCGGAGGGGAGTTCCGCGGTGAGGAAGGCGCGGGCGGCGGATTCGTCGGTGGGGCCGGACAGACCGCCGCCGAGAGCCCGGCCCGCCAGGTGCCGCCAGATCTTGGAGGGGCCGGGGCCGACCTTGACGCTGGGGACGACCGCGTCGACATCCTCGGGTCGGACACCGAAGTTGGTCCAGCGGAACCCGAGTGGATCGAGGACCTGTTCGCGCAGGTGCTCACGCATCGACTTGCCGGTGGCGCGCTGGACCAGTAGGCGTTGGATGAGGCCGCCGGTCATGGCGTGATAGACGCGGAAACGGCCGGGTGGCCAACTGGGGACCAGGTCGGCCAGACCCTGGACGGCCAAGTGCTCGTCAAGGACGAGATCGGTGCCGCGGTGCGGTGGCGTGATGAAAGGGACTCCGGCCGAATGGGACAGGACATCGCCGATGGTGATGCGGGCCTTGCCGTGGCTGGCGAACTCGGGGATGTAGGCGCACACCGGATCGGTGAGCGCGAACACGCCCTGCTCGATGAGCATGAACATCAGCGCGGCGGAAACGCCCTTGGCCGTGGAGAATCCGCAGAACGGTGAGTCGGGGGTGACCAGCCGCTTGTCGGCATCGGGTGCATCCTTGGGTGCGTTGCCCCAGCCGTGACCGATGGCGCGGTTCAGCACGATATGGCCCTGACGGCGCAGACAGATCTGAATCGCGGGTGTGGTGCCCATGCGATACCAGTCCTGCACCGACTGCCAGATCGCCTCGATATCGCGCGAGGCGAGTCCAGCGGCGGCGGGATCGGATTCGGGTCCGATGGTGGTCACCGCGTCGAGGTCCGGGTCGATCCGCACGAGAGCGGTCAGCGCTGGGCTCATTCGAACCAGCATAGGGAGGTCTGCGTTCACAGGAAGCTCCCAGGAAGGAGCCAGGGTCCTCACCGTCTGGTGGGACAGACTCCCCGCGGTGAGCGTGACCACTGCCGAGTTGGCCCCGTCCGAACCCACCGCCCCTCCGATCGAGACCGTCGAGGGGCCGCCTCCCGCCCGCCGCTGGGAGCGGCTCGCGTTGGCACTGCTGCTCATCGGCACCGCCGTCGCGTATTTGTGGAACATCACCGTCAATGCGATGGGCAACAGCTTCTACGCGGCCGCCGCCTGGTCGGGGGCGCAGGATTGGAAGGCGCTGTTGTTCGGGTCGCTGGATCCGGGCAACTTCATCACCGTCGACAAACCGCCCGTGTCGCAATGGGTGATGGGGTTGTCGGGTCAGATCTTCGGATTCAGCAGCGCGAGCATGCTTGCACCGCAGGCAATCATGGCGGTGGGTGCGGTCGCGCTCATGTACGGGGCGGTCACGCGGGTGACGCTCAGTCGGGGTGCGGGACTGCTGGCGGGTCTGGTGCTCGCGGTGACGCCGGTGGTGGCGTTGATGTTCCGGTTCAACAATCCGGACGCGGTGATGGTGTTGCTCATGACCGCGGCGGCCTACTGCACCGTGCGGGCCTTGCCGCGCGCGAGTCTGCGCTGGATCGTGCTGGCCGGCGTCGCACTGGGATTCGCGTTTCTGGCGAAGATGCTCGAGGGTCTGATGGTGCTGCCCGCGCTGGGGTTGGCCTATCTGATCGTGGCACCGACGACGCTGCGGAAGCGGTTGGTGCATTCGCTGGCCGCGCTCGCGGCGTTGATCGTGTCGTCCGGCTGGTTCGTGGTGCTGACGATTCTGTGGCCCGCCGACTCGCGCCCGTATCTGGCCGGATCCAAGGACAACACGTTCATGGATCTGGTGCTGGGCTACAACGGTTTCGCCCGCTACCTGGGCAAGAACCATATGGGCGGCAATGCGAAGAACCCGTTCGATCTGCCCGAGGGCTATCAGATTCCCGAGGCGATGCGCCAGGGTGGTTTCGGGCCCGGCGGCTTCGGCAATGGCCCCGATCGATTGTTCACCGGTGAGATCGGGTTCGAGATCTCGTGGCTGCTGCCCGCGGCGCTGCTGGCGTTCGTGCTGGTCCTGGTGTCGCGGGGACGTCGGCCGCGCACCGATCTGATGCGCGGTGCGGGACTGGTGTTCGGGCTGTGGCTGGTCATCGACGGGGTGTTGTTCGCGGCGATGAAATCGGGCATGCACGCGTATTACACGCTCGCCATCGCTCCGGCCATTGCCGGGTGCTTCGCGCTCGGTGTGTCCGAGATCTGGCGGCGACGGGCCGAGGCGTTCGGCCGGCTCGGCGGCGCGGCCTTGATCCTGGCCGCGGGCGTGTGGGGATTCGTTCTGCTGCAGCGCAATTCCGACTGGCAGCCGTGGCTGCGCTGGACGATTCTGGCGATCACGGTGCTCGCGGCCGTCGGCCTGCTGGTATCGGCCTTGCCGCCGACCGCGCGCTGGGATCGCCTGCGCACCCGCGTGACGACGGTCGCGCTGGTGGCCGGAGTGATTGCGGGCCTGGCCGGTTCGACCGCCTACGCCGCCGCCACCCTGCCCCAGTCGCACACCGGCGGCAGCCCCGTGGTCGGCCCACCGCGCCCGAAGAAGGCCGGCCCGTCCGACCAATTCCGCAAACAGCTGGAAATGCTGTTCGGCGGCCAAACCGACCCGAACCTGGTCACCCTCCTACAGACCACCCACACCCGCTGGTCGGCCGCCATCGACCGCTCCTCCCCCGCCGCCAACCTCGAATTGGCCAGCCGCACCCCGGTCCTCGCCATCGGCGGCTTCACCTCAGCCGACCCAGTCCCAACCCTCCCCCAATTCGAAGACATGGTCCGCAACCACGAGATCACCTACTACCTCGTCCCCGAGGTGAAACTCCCCGACTCCTGGCGAGTCGACAACAAACCCGCCGACCCCTCCACCCCCACCCAACCCGACCCCCAACAAGGCATCTGGCACCCCGCCGGAAACAAACAAATCCTCGACTGGGTCACCTCCCACTACGACCGCACCCAAAAATTCGGCGACCTGGCCGTCTACGACCTAACCGCCCAACCACACTGAAACTGCTGCCGATTAACGAGTGGCACATCCTGGAGGCGATATGCCCGAATTCCCCTCCAGGATGTACCACTCGGCGAAGCCTTCGTTGGCTAGGCCGCCATCGACGACCCTCACGAAATCCGGGTTGGTCTCCTCGGTAGGCTGCTCGCGCTCCGGATCGATCCGGAACGTGCGTAACAATCGGGATGGTGCGATGAGGAACCCTGCTGGCGCATCGGCGGCTGTAGCCGAATGCTTGGGCGTCGATCACTCCGACGTCCTCGCCACAGTGCAGGCGGTCGGCGAAACGGAGATGAATGGTCTCCTCTCCCAGCTCGAGAACGCCAAACTCGTTGCGGCCTTCGAATGGGACGACGAGCCGAAGACGATCCGTGAGCAGCTCGAAGCACTGTTGTCGTTCCCGGCGGCGATGCCGTGGGACTGGTATGACGACTTCCTCGACCGGACAGAGGATTACGACGTGGCCGAAGCCGTCGAGCACTTCCTCGGCCTGGTCGGCAAACACAGTCTCAAAGTCGGAACTGCGACGGTATCTGTCGATACCGGCGATGACGGCTACGCGATCGGCTTCGCGCCGAAGAACTCCCGGCAACTGAAGAACGCGCGCCGATGGGTCACCGTGGTTCGGCGCGGAACCTTCACCCGCAGATTCGGCCTGCGCCGGTACGCCTCCCTGTTCCGCTGACGCCAGACCAAGCGACAATCTCGTCTGCGAGCATGGCGCGACGCTGACCACAACCTTTCTGTAGATGACCCTATCGCAAGTGCCTACATCGGCGATGTCGAGTTCTGGGGCGATACAGCGGATCGCAGAGTCAAAGAAATACACGTCAATCTAACGGATTTCGTTGACCCCGAACGAGTTCCAGATACACAGGCGCGCTTGGCAGAAGCCTTCGCATTGGTTCGTGACGCATTGCTCGAACGACTGGGAACCCCGTCATCGCAGAGTTTCGGCGAGCTTGCTTCCATCGAGTGGAGCTCACCGAAGATGATCCTGTCTGCTCAGATCAGTTACGGCTGTATACAGCTGTTCCTGTGCAACCCGAGGTATCGAGCCTTCCGAGCCGAAGCGAAACGGTTGGAGAACTACGAGATCGAGTGAACAACGAAGCCGACCGCTTCAACCGAGATCGTCGCGGTGTGCCGAACGCATTGGGCGGCCGATTATGTTCCGCGCCAACTAGATTGGGATCATGGCAGGCTACGTGGATTTCCCGATAAGTCTTCTGACCGAGCGACTCCGGTTGCGGCAATGGCTTCCCTCGGACGCGGAGGATTACCACGCACTGTGGACAGAACGGGACGTGCGGTCCGTCCGCAGTTTCGACGCGGCCGGGCGACCGACGGTCGAGGAGATTCGCGATCTGCTGATGGCCAACCCTCCCGGAGCCGAGCATGGGCTTGGACTACTTGTTGTTGAGCGGCGGGACACCGGCGAGTTCCTCGGCTATTGCGGACTGATCGTCGGCCAAGGGTCGTACGACGAACCGGAGATCGCGTACGAGCTCGCTCAGCGGACCCATGGAAATGGGTATGCCACCGAGGCAGGCCGAGCGGTCGTCGAGGCCGCCGCATGTACGGGGCGAAAGCGGTTGTGGGCGACGGTGCGGGAGTGGAACACCGCCTCTTTCCGGGTGCTGGAAAAGCTCGGCTTCTACAACAGCGGCCGCGTAACCCCGGACCCCGACCGTGGCGACTCGATCTGGATGACACGCGAACTCGAACAACCATTGACATAGAGGCAAGACCGAGATCCAACTCCGCAGTCTCTCAGCGCGATTCGGATATGATCTGTGTAAGGCGCTGGTATTCGGCCTCTTCACGGACCGACCGATGTACCGCCTGCGAATCGCCACAAGCCGCGTTGAAGCTCAGGCCGTGTTCATTCCGAGCCTCAGCAACTTCGACAACGGCGAAGTACCGGCCGAACTCGCGCGCCTGGTTGTTGTTGCGGTCAACACCGAGCAGACGTTCCCGCGCATCGAGGTCGCCGTCGGCCGCGTCAATCCCGGTGGGCGCTGCCGTACTGGTCTTTCGCCGCGCGCACACTCGGTCCCGCGTTTACCGTGCGGCTCGCGGGGCAATGGACCGCCATGGCTGTCATCACTCTGCTCGGAGCGGCAGCACTGCTCCCGGCGATCGCCCTGGGCCCGTATCTGAACCCGAACTATCCGCAACCGGGCAACCTGAATCCCAGCTATCCGCAACCGGGCGACGTGAATCCGAGCTATCCGCAACCGGGTAATGGCCTGCCGGGCGGCTGCATCCTGCTCTGCGACGAAGGTTCTGGCTGGATCATCTCCCTGGGCTAACGGCGGACGTCTGCGATTGCGGCCGCAGTTCGAGGTGGACGGCACGCAACGGGGACTTGGCTGATGTCTATAGGGCTGAGGCTTGGTGTAGGAAGTCCAGGACGGCGGGGCTGGCGAGGTGTCGGAATTCTTCGAAGTAGGCGTGGCGGCCCTGGGGGATCAGGTGGAGTTGGGCGTCGGGGATTCGGGTGGCGAGCAGGGGCGCGTTGGCGGTGGGGTTGAGGAGGTCGTCGGTTCCGTGCAGGACGAGGGTGGGGGAAGTGATGTGGGGCAAGAGGTCCCAGGCGTTGTGTCGGGTGCTGGCTGTGAGGTGGTGGCGGCGGGAGTGGGCGGGCATGGTGGGATCGCCGAGGGTGTGGTGTGGGCCGGGGTGGTTGGTAAGCCAGTGGGGGGTGTACATCAGCTCGAGGAGGGCTTGTTGGGCGGCTTCGGGATCGGATTGGGCCAGGGAGCGGCGGACGTCGTTGCTGCGTTCGACACTGTGCGGGCCGCCGGGTGAAGTACAGCCGAGGATCAAGGCACCTACCCGGTGTGGGTGACGGGCCGCGAGGTGCTGCGCTACTCGGCCGCCCATGGAGGTGCCGTAGGCATCGGCGCGGTCGATGCCGAGGTGATCGAGGACAGCGATGACATCCTCGGCGAATTGTTCGGTGCTGTGCGGAGTATCGGGCTTGTCGCTGTCGCCGGTGCCGCGGTAGTCGAGCGTCAGCGTGCTGTGCGCGGGGTGGAAGTCGGCTCGAATCGCGTCCCACCAATGGTGGTTGTTGGCCTGCCCGGCCAGGAGAACAAGTGGCGCTCCGGCACCGTGTAGCTGGTAGGCGATGCGGGTACCGTCCGGAGCCGCCGCGTACGTCACCGGGTTGAGTTCCCGCGCTCGATGCTCGGTGTCAGTGATCGAATCTCCCACGGCCCGAACCCTATCCTCCCCCGCGTCTGTGGCCGCACCCACTGGTTGGGCTGCCTGGGCGGGCAGCCACTGGACGGCTCTCCCTGGAAGGTCGACGCACGAGACCGACGGGTATGCGAACATATGTTCTATGTCCAGACTTGTCGCCGACCCTGCGGAGCGCCCCGAACGGGCGGCGATTCTGCATGCCGACCTGGACTCCTTCTACGCCTCGGTGGAACAACGCGATAGCCCGCGGCTGCGCGGGCGACCGGTCCTGGTCGGGGGCGGGGTCGTGCTGGCCGCGAGCTATGAGGCGAAGGCGTTCGGCGTGCGGACGCCGATGAATGTGCGGCAGGCGCTGAGTCTGTGCCCGCACGCGATCGTGGTGCCGCCGCGCATGTCGGCGTATTCGCAGGCCAGCAAGCGGGTCTTCGAGATCTTCCGTGACACCACGCCGGAGGTGGAGGGCATCTCGATCGATGAGGCGTTCCTCGATGTCGCCGGGCTGTGGCGGATCGCGGGCGCGCCGGTGGATATCGCCCGGGCGCTGCGGGCGCGGGTGCGGGCGGAGGTCGGGTTGCCGATCTCGGTCGGGGTGGCACGCACGAAGTTCCTGGCGAAGGTCGCCAGCGCGGTGTCCAAACCCGATGGGCTGCTGGAGGTTCCGCCGGACAAGGAGTTGGAGTTCCTGCATCCGTTGCCGGTCGAGCGGCTGTGGGGTGTGGGCGAGGTGACCGCGCGGGAACTGCGGGAACGGGGCATCACGCGGGTCGGACAGTTGGCGGAGATGGGTGAGGGACCGTTGGCGGCGGTGCTCGGACCGGCGGTCGGTCGACAACTGCACGCGCTGTCGTGGGCCAGGGATCCGCGCCGAGTGGACACCGGTCGGCGGCGGCGCTCGATCGGTGCGCAGCGCGCGCTCGGCCGCCTACATCGCAGTGACGAGGAGATCGAGGCGTATCTGCACGGTCTGGCAGATCGGCTCGGGCATCGGCTGCGCACCGCCCGCCGCGTGTGTCGAACGGTCGTGCTGCGCATGCGTTTCGACGATTTCAGCCGCGCGACGCGCTCGCATACCCTCCCGGAGGCGACCGACCGCGGCGAGGTCATCCTGCGCGCGTCCCGCACGCTGCTCGACACCGCTCGGCCGCTGATTCACGAGCGCGGTGGCCTCACCCTGATCGGACTCTCGCTGACCAATCTCGACAATGCCGACACCATGCAACTGTCACTGCCGTTCGAGCCCCGCGCGGAGTCGACCCTGGATTCGACCCTGGACGCGCTGCGCGACCGCTTCGGCGCGGGCACGGTCACCCGGGCCGCCCTGCTGCGACGCGGTGAGGGGCTTTCGGTCCCAATCCTTCCCGACTGAACAGTCCCTTTCCGCCCGAACACGCTAGAAAATCCCCGCGCGGTAGCCTGTGCGCTATGGCACTCGACCACGGCGACCCGGGCGATGCGCCCTCGACTCCCCCGCCGCTGACCCCGATCGCGATCACCACCCGGCCGACCCCCGCCGATGAGGCCAGAACCGTTGCCGCCGCGACGAATACGGCCACACTCGCGACGCTCTCGGCCGACGGCGGCCCCTGGGCCAGTTTCGTCACGTACGGCTTGTTGGCGGGCCAACCGGTGCTCTGTGTCTCCCGGCTCGCCGAACACGGCCGCAATCTCGCGGGCGATCCGCGCGCGAGCGTGTCCATCGTGGCACCGGACCTGCCCTCGGATCCGCTGGCCGGAACCCGATTGACGTTGGCGGGCATCGCCGAACGCCCTGTGGGCGAGGAGGCCGCGGCGGCGCGGGAGGCGCATCTGGCCGCGGTACCCTCCGCCAAAACCTATATCGATTTCAGCGACTTCACCGTGTGGGTGCTGCGGGTCCAGCGCGCCCGCTGGGTCGGCGGCTACGGGCGCATGGATTCGGCCAGCGCCGACGAATACGCCACCGCCACAGCCGATCCCATTATTCCGCACGCCGCCCGAGCGATCGCGCACCTCAACGACGACCACGCCGACGCGCTGCTGGACATGGCCCACGCCCGCGGCGGCTACCCGGACGCGACGGCCGCGGTCTGTGAGCGCGCCGACCGGTACGGCCTGGATCTGCGGGTCACCACGCCGCGCGGCATCGCCGTAACCCGGATCGGGTACCTCGCTCCGATCGACTCGATCGGCGAATTGCGTGCCGCGACAGTCGAGTTGGCGAAGGCTTCGCGCGTGGGGTGAGTGTTGCGTGGCGGTCAACGCGCGGTTTGGGAGGCCGCCGCGTGGGTGCCCAGATCGGCGAGTGAAAGCTGGTGTCGCGGTGGCGAATCCGCGATGATGCTCGATCGCACGTCGAGACGGCCCGTCACATGCAGCAGCTCGCCCGAGGCCAGCGCGCGCCATCCGGGGTCGTTGTCCATGCGTTCGCTGGCGATCACCACGGCGGGGTGATCGGCCAGGTGGCCGCTTCGGGTCCGGATTCCAGTGCCGGTGCCGTGGTCGAGGCGTTGATCGCCCGGCACGCCGCCGGCGGCGCGTTCGAGGACGTACAGTTCGTGGGTCTCGGGGTATCTCAGCGCCCACAGCTCGGTCGCGGTGGTGAGAATCAGGTTGAGCGCGTACACCGGCAGCCGCTCGGCGATCCAGGCGACCGCATCGGCGATGCCCGCGGTGACATCACCCGCGTGCTGGTCGATCCGCTGGGTGATCAGGGCGAAGAAGCGTTCGGAATCGGTGTCGCCGTGGACAAGTCCGCGATAGTCACCGAGTTCCCGCTCGAGCTCGTCGAGTCCGTGCAGCACCCCGTTGTGGGCGAACAAGCGCCCGCGCTGCTCGAACGGGTGCGTATTGCGGGGAACCAACCCACCGGTCGAGGCGAAGCGCACATGCGCCACGAAGGTTTCCGATTCGCGTTCGCGCGCCTCCTGCGCGAAACGCCGATCCTCATAGGCGGCAATGGGTTGTTTCTCCACCAGCGGCGCGCCCGCGGCGGTGAAAGTCCCCAAACCGACCCCGTCGGGTTCGCGGTGACTTTGCTGAGCGAGGCTGTCGGGCGCGTCCAGCAGCCAGAAGGTGGCGCGCACCCGGTGCGGCGCGGCTGATAATCCGAACAGTCGGCACATGTGCGACTCCTCACGCAAGAGGCGAAGCTCCTCGGACTGCACGACAGCAAGGCTCTTGTGGGGGATGATTGGGCCATGTCGGACACGCCGTCTGTGCTCAAGCATCATCGTATGCCTGAGCACGGTGCCATGCGCCTGTCGGGCACCGTGGAGGCCATGATGTGGATCCACCGCAATTGCATCGAGGGCGACGGCGATAGCGAGCAGTCCTGCGCGCGACGGCAGCAACTGCTGGACTTGCGCGCCAAATACGGCTGGACCTGGCCGCTTCCGAAACCGGATGCGGCGTGGCGGCTGCAGCACTGAGGTAAACCGGCGCGGCGGCGTGGAATAGCCGGTGCGGCAATGAGGTTGCAGCGCGCGTGACCGATATCGCACGTCAGCGGCTGCACGAGGACATCATTCAGCAATTCCGCTCCGGAGGCGGACATGTGGGCGGCCAGTTCGAGAACACGCCCCTGCTGTTGCTCACCACCACCGGGGCTCGGTCGGGGGAATCTCGCACCTGGCCGTTGGGTTACGGGCGCGACGGGGACCGGCTGGTGGTTTTCGCCGCCAATGGCGGCCGTGGGAATCGGCCCGGTTGGTATTACAACCTGCTGGCAAACCCGGCCGCGACCATCGAGGTCGGCACCGAATCCTGGCCCGTCACCGCGACCCTTCTGACCGGGGACGATCGTGAGCGGCTGTGGGAGCGGCAGCTCGAAATCTCGCCGTTCCTGGCCGATTTCCAAGCGAAATTGTCCTGGGAAATACCGGTCTTCGCGCTCACGCCCGCATCCAGCGCCGCCTGAGAATCCGCACCTCGCCACCGATCGCGGAAAGCCCCCTGACAGGTTTTCCGGACCGGTCCGTCGGGCCGCGAGCCATCGCTCGGCAAGCTCGGCGGACGAGTCGGCTAGCGGCGACCGCGGAAGGTGCGGCGAAGATCGTCGGTCCATTCCACCGGGACCTCCCAGGGAATGAAATGGCCGCCGCGATCGTGGGCGGTGACATTCACCAGGTTGTACCAGCTGCCGCGGTCGCTGTCGCGAAAGTGCTGCGCGCGTTGGGCGGTGGTCACGCCGGGCGGGTTCTCGTGGGCGACGAAGGTCAGGCCGGTGGGTGCCTCGATCACCGGCCAGCGGTCGTGCGAAGGGGTCCAGGGATAGCGATTGTGGTTGGCGTACAGGCGTATCGAGGTGCCGATGGAGTTGGTCGCCCAGCAGATCGTGGCGTGGGTCAGCAGGTCGTCCTTGGTGTAGACGGCCTCGAGGTCGCCGTCGGGGAGTTCGCTCCAGTGCATCCAGCGTTCCAGGATCCAGGCCAGCATGCCCGCGGGGGAATCGGTCAGGCCGTGGGCCAGGGTCGCCGGGGCGAGCATCTGGGCGGTGAGGTGGACGGCGAATCGCTTCTCCAGCTCGATGATTCGCGCGTGCACGTCGGCGGGCAGGCCCTCGGGGATCGGGCGGCCGCCGGTGATGTCCCAGGCGCGTTCCCCAGTGAACAGATCGAGTCGTTGGCCGGAGCCGATGTGGATGCCGTAGAGCTCCTCGGCGTACTTGTGGCCGAGTTGGCCGGTGACCATCGCGCCGACATCGCAACCGGCCGCGGCGTAGCGGTGGTGACCCAGGACCTCGGTCATGAGGGTGTGCCACAGGTCGGCGATCTTCCAGAAGTTGAGGTCCGGGCGTCGCGGGATCGGGGTGGAGAAGCCGAATCCCGGTAGCGACGGGACGATCACCTCGAAGGCGTCGGCGGGATCACCGCCGTGGGCGGCGGGGTCGGCGAGCGCGTCGATGACCTTGGACCAGTGCCAGAAGGTCCAGGGCCAGCCGTGGGTGAGGATCAGCGGGATCGGATTGTCGCCGACACCGGGTTTCCGCAGGAAGTGAATCGGCACGCCGTCCACCTCGACGCGGTAGTGCTCGTAGGCGTTGATGGCCTTTTCCTGTGCGCGCCAATCGAAGTCGGTGCGCCAGTACTCGACCAGCTCGCGCAGGTAGGCGGTCGGCACACCGTAGAAGCCGTCGGCATTGCCGTCGTCGGCGTACCAGCGGGTCAGGGCGAGCCGGCGGCGTAGGTCGTCGAGTGTTTCGTCGGACACGTGAATCGGGGTCTGCTGCAACGGGAACACAGTTTCAATCTAGGGTCGAACCCATGCCAGAGCCGACGGAGGTCAGCCCGGGGTCACCGGTGGAGCACGACGCGGAGTCGCAGGTTCAACGTGGCGTCGAGTCGCGGGCTCGGCAGGGCGCGGAGTCGCCGGTGGAACATGGCGCGGTGATCGCGGTGCCCGAGGAGGTGCGCGGTGAGCTGCGGCGTGGGGTGCGCAGTGTGCTCGTCGACGCCGCCGCGCTGAAGCTGGTGCGCGATCGGTTCGACGAGGTGCAGGCCGGGTCGCTGCGGCGGTATCTGGAAGCCTCGCAGTCGGCGAATACGCTGCGCGCCTATCGAACCGACTGGATCGCGTGGGCGGCGTGGTGTGCGGGCGAGTCGCGCCAGGCACTGCCCGCGGACGCCCTGGATGTCGCGGTGTACCTGGCCGCGGCGGCCGACGCCCGTCGCGAGAACGGCGAATGGGCGTTCAGCGCAGCCACTTTGGAGCGCAAGGCCGCCGCCCTGGCCGCCGTGCACGCCGCCAACGGCCTGCCCTCGCCCACCCGCGCCGACGTGGTCCGCTTGACCCTGCGCGGCATCCGCCGCACCCGGCGCACCCAGCCCAAACGCAAGCGCCCGGTCCTCCTGCACACCCTCGACCAACTCCTCGCCGAACTGCCCGCCCCCGGCTGGCCCACCGAACCGGCCCGCCGCCGCGACACCCTCCTCCTGCTGGTCGGTTTCGCAGGAGCCTTGCGCCGCAGCGAAATCGCCGCCCTCCTGGTCACCGACGTCACCGTCACCACCGACCACTCCACCGGCGAGCCCCTCCTGCTCATCCAACTCCCCACCACCAAAACCGACCCCACCGGCATCGCCGAACAACGCGTCGCCCTCCCCCGCGGCCAACACCCCCACACCTGCCCCGTCTGCGCCTTCGCCGACTGGACCCGCCTGCGCGAGGCCCACACCCACACCGACCTCCGCACCTGGCTCACCACCACCCCACCCCCCGACCCTCACATCCACCGCTGCCACGGCTTCACCGGCCCCACCCTCCCCACCCCCAATCTCCCCTTGTTCCCATCCATCTCCCGCCACGGCACCATCTCCCCCACCGCTATGTCCGGCCGCGCCGTCGCCGAACTGGTCAAACGCTACGCCGCCCGAGCCGGCCTGGACCCCACCCTCTTCTCCGGCCACTCCCTCCGCTCCGGCTTCGCCACCCAAGCCGCCCTGGGCGGCGCCAGCGACCGAGAAATCATGCGCCAAGGCCGCTGGTCCAACCCCCGCACCGTCCACACCTACATCCGCACCGCAAACCCCTTGGAAGACAACGCCGTAACCAAACTCGGCCTGTAGACCCGCTGCCGCGAGCTTGGGTTAGAGGAGTTCGACTTCGTGGAATCCGACGGTGAGGGTGTGCCGGCGTTCGCGCAGGACGTTGCCCTCGCGGTGCACCAATCCCTCACCGAAATCGATTCGTAGTTCTTCGCGGTGTGAATCGACGGAGCGCACTACGGCGCAGATGCCGGTGAATGGGCCCTCTGCGAAGTAGACGACATCGCCCGGACCGTAATCGGAAAACCCCACCGGGCCACCTTAATCAAAGTCGTCGAGTGTGGCAGGGTGGGGCGATGGGGACGACCGAGGGCGATACGCCGTGGGAGCCGCCGTTGGCGGGGAGTGAGGCCGAGCATTTGGTCGGTGCGTTGGAGCGGCTGCGGGCGACGTTTCGGTGGAAGGCGGATGGCCTTGATGAGGCCGGATTGAATGCCCGGGTCGGGGCGTCTGCGTTGACGTTGGGTGGGTTGCTCAAGCATCTGTCTCGTGCCGAGGATGAGATGTTCGGCGCGAAACTCTCGGGTGAACGGCCCAGCGCGCCTTGGGACAGCGTCGATTGGCGTGCGGATCCGGATTGGGATTTCACTTCGGCCGCCGCGGACTCCCCGAAGGAGCTGTACGCCTTGTGGGATTCCACGGTCGCCCGCTCGCGGGCGAAGCTCGACGCGGCGTTGGCGGCCGGTGGTGTCGATCAGTTCGTTCATGTCTCTTGGCCGGACGGACGCCACGCGAATCTGCGGCGACTGCTGTGTGACCTCATCGAGGAGTACGGCCGCCATACCGGTCATGCGGATCTGCTGCGTGAAGCGGTGGATGGACGGGTCGGCGAGGACCCGCCGCCCGGTTGGCGGCCGCGCCCGTACTGACCGGGGCTAGTGCTCGTCGACGAAGTCGCGCAGCAGTGCTCCGGTGTGGTCGGGGTCTTCGGCCATGGGCGTGTGGCCACAGTCGAGGGGTTCGATTCGGGCGGCGGGGACTTGGCGGTAGTCGTCGAAGGAGCTGGGTTGCCAGCGGCGATCCCGGGTGCCGTAGATGACCAGTGTCGGGAGGACCAGGTCCGTGAGGCGGGCCGGTTCGGGGCGTTCGGTGAGGTAGTCGTCGGAGGCAGCGGAGGTCGCGGTGACGCTGCGATAGGTCATGCCGTGTAGGTCCGAGACCCACCGATCGGGTATCTGGACGTTGCGGGTGAAAGCGCTGCTCATCGCCATTCGGACGGCCGCGTCGGGCAGGAGCGGCCACAGCGGTTGCCCGATAGCGGGATTGAACAGCAGCTCACCGACCGGTCCGTTGTCGGTGAAGGCGTCGAGGCGCGGACCGGAATCGATCAGGCCGAGAGCCGAGACGAGGGGCCGTCGCTGTTCGGCCAGGGAGGTGGCGACGTAGCCGCCCGAGGAGTGCCCGATCACCGTGGCACGGGTGACGCCGAGCCGGTCGAGAATCGTGCCGACCCGTGCCGCCTGTTCCGGAATGCTGTAGCCACTAGCGGGTTTGGCCGATTGGCCGTGCCCCAACAGGTCCACCCGGACGACGTACTTGCCGTCCAACGCGGGCATCACCGGGTCCCACCACGACGCGGACGCGCCGAGCCCGTGGATCAGCACTACCGCGTGGGCGTCGGGAATACCGCTGGTGACAATGTGAATGGCCCCGCCGGGCAGGTCGATCAGCTGATCCTGAGCCGAGTCGGCACGGGCGGTGGCCGCGACCACCCCGGTCCCTCCGAACAAGGTCAGCAGGGCCGCGGCGGCGATGTGGGCCATGCGGTGTGGACGCATGAGAGCTCCTTCGAGATTCGAGTGATGCCCCTACCTTCCTGCCGCACAACGGGATTCGTCTTGAAGAAATGTCACCGCCAGAGCGCCGGCGCCCATACGACTCCGGTACTCCTACAATCGGATCGTGGCCTGGGAGATCGCGCGACCATCGCGCATGCCCGCGGTGAGCGGTGTCGATATGGCGGGGTTCCGGATTCGCGGTGACGCCCCCGAGACCCTGCACGCCATCCCGCATCCGGCCGTCACCATCGTCATCGAATTCGGTGACCGTTCCTTCGAGGTCCGCGACGCGTCCGGGCGCGCCCATTCGGCCAGCCTGATCCGCGGCCTCGCCGGAACCGCCGCCCCGGCCCGCGTGAAAAGCCTGGACTGCGTCCAGGTCCGACTCTCACCGCTGGTCGCGCCCGCCATCCTCGGATTCCCGCCCGCCGAGCTGGGCGAGAATATCGTTGCGCTCGAGCAGGTCTGGGGCCGCGCGGCCGCGCGCCTGCGGGAACGACTGCACGACGCACCCGACTGGCCGCAACGATTCGCCTTGGTCCAAGCACTGCTGGCAGAGCGGTCCGCCAACGCCTTCCCGGTCGATCCGGAAGTCGCCCGCGCGTGGGAGCGAATCATGGCCAGCCGCGGCCGCTTCCGCGTCGAGGACCTCGCCGACGAACTGGGCTGGACCCGCCAACGCCTGTGGTCGCGCTTCGGCGCGCAGATCGGCCTGACACCCAAGCGCGCCGCCAAACTGGTCCGCTTCGACCACGCCGTGCACCGCCTGGTCCAGGGCCACGCACCGGCCCGCGTCGCCGCCGACACCGGCTACGCTGACCAGTCCCACTTCACCCGCGAGGTCCGCGAATTCACCGGTGCCCCACCGACCTCCGCCGCCACCGAGCCCTGGCTGACGGTCGACGACCGGGCCTGGCCCTCGACTCTGGCTTAGACGGGTGTCAGCAGGTACTCGACCAGGGTGATCAGCGACTGCAGACACGGATTGCGGTCGCGCGCGTCCAACCGCATCAATGGCGTCCCCGCATCGAGATCGAGCGCATCGCGCACCTCGTCCAGCGGATACCTGGGCGCGCCTTCGAAATCGTTGACCGCCACCGCATACCGCACACCCCGCTCCTCGAGAATCGATAGCGATTCGTCGGCGCGTTCCAGGCGGCGGGTATCGACGAGCACCAGCGCACCCAGCGCACCGACGGCCAGGTCTTCCCAGATCGGAACGAACCGCCGCTGGCCGGGCGTACCGAACAGATACAGCGCCAATCGCGGATTGAGGGTGATGCGGCCGAAATCCATGGCCACCGTGGTGGTGGTCTTCCCGGGGAGCCCGGCCATATCGTCGACGCCGACGCTGGCCTCGGTGATCGTCTCCTCGGTGCGCAGCGGCCTGATTTCCGACACGCTGCCTACGAACGTGGTCTTCCCGACGCCGAAGTTTCCGGCCACCAGCAGTTTGACGGTGCGGGTGACGGTCTGCGGCACATAGTCGACGACGCGCTCATGCGGAGAGAGCGCGGAGTCCATCGAGTACCTCCTCCAAGAGGGCTTTGCCCGGCAGCTCTTGCACCGGTGTCGGGATGGCCAGTTGGCCGCCGTCGAGCAGATCCGCGACGAGGATCTTCACGACCGACGGCGGCATGTCCAGGTGGGCGGCCAGTTCGGCCAGGGTCAGCACGCCGCGCCGGGCGAGTTGCAGAATGCGGCGGGCATCGGGACTCGTGCCGGGGGCCGGATCGGCCACCGCGACAACCAGACTCACCAGATCCAGCGCCCGCGTGGGTCGCGACCGGCCGCCGGTGCGCACATACGCCCGAACCAGATCGGGATCGCGCCGCGGTCGGCTCATGACCGGTGCGAATCCGCTCTCGTCCGCGACATACTGCCGAGCTCGCGTCCGACCCGTACGGCCAGTTCGTTCATGCGGTGCGCGACCAGACTCACGTCCACGTCCTGAGTGGTCGAAACACCCAGCAGCGCACCGGCTCCGGCGGCGGTGATGAAGATCATGCCGTCGGCGTACTCGGTCATGTTCTGGCGCACCGCGTTGTCGGTGGTGCCGCCGCAGAATTCGGCCAGCGCCTTGCCCAGGGCGCGCAATCCGGAGGCCGCGGCGGCGAAGCGTTCGGCGTCGTCGATGCTGACCCCGCCGGTGTGGGCGATGCGTAGGCCGTCCTCGGACAGGAGGACCCCGAATCGGACCCCGGGCACCTCGAGATCGTCGAGCAACCAGGCGAGACGGTTGGTTTCACTCACTGCCGTCGCGGGTGTACCGGTCACGATGTCATCCCTTCGGAGTGCTCGAACGCGGCCGCTCGACCGCGTCGGGAGCCGCTGTACCAGGCAGCGGCGATTTCGGGTCGCGCGGAACCGGAATCCGCGTCGACCGCGCGCACGGTGGCCGCTACGGACACCGTCGCGGAGCGGCGGCGCCGCTTGGGCAGGCCACCGGGGGTGAGGTCAGTCGGAGCCGAATCCATGGCCACCACCGTAGGTTCCGGGTCCGGCGCGGGGGCCGGAGCGGGTGCGGGCACGGGCGTCGGGGCGGCCACCACCGCGGGGGCCGGTGCGGCGAGCAGGGTCTCGGGGATGAAGACCATGGCGCGCATGCCGCCATACATATTGGGACCGTCGATGTAGACGGAGAAGCCGTAGCGGCGGGCCAGCGCGGCCACACCGGGGAAACCGACGCGCGGGGTCGGGCCGAGCGCGTGAATGTCGACGACCTGATCGCCCGCGAGCACCCGGCGGGTCTCCTCGAGCTGCTCGGGATTCATGCGCACACCGGCGTCGTCGATGATGACGGTGACGCCGTGGTGTCCCTCCTGGAAACCGATGTCCACGAACGAGGTCGGCGGCGAGTAGCGCAGCGCGTTGTCGAGCAGGGTCGCCAGGGTGTGGACCAGCGGTTCCACCACGCGGCTGATGACCGGACGGTCGAGTTCGGTGGCGCGCACGCGGGTGTAGTCGCGCACGCGGCCGGTCGCACCGCCGACCACGTCGGTCAGCGTCTGCTGCGGCCAGCGCCGCCCGGGCAGACCACCGCAGACGATCACGTAGGACTGGGCCTGACGGATCATCTGCTGCACGGAATGGTCGATGCGGGTGAGGGTTTCGAAGGTCTCGTCATTGCGGTGCTTGCGCAGCGCGGCGCTGAGCACCTGACTCACGTCCGCGCCCAGGCTCACCACCGATGCGCCGAAGGCGCGCACCGCGGCCGAGGTGGCATCGCGGGCGGTGCTCTCCACCTGTGCGCGGGCCGCGGCGGCGGCCTCGTCGGCGGCGGTGCGCGCGGCCTCGTTGGCCTGTGCCACCGCGACGCGGGCGGCCTCCTCGGCCTGGGCGATGGCCAGCTGCGCCATCTCCTCGGCCTGGGCGACGGCGGTCTGGCGGTCGGATTCGACCTGTGCGAGCGCCAATTGAGTCTCGGTCTCGGCTTCGCGCCGGACCCGGTCGCGGGTCTCGGTGGCGACCTTCAGCAGTTCCTCACCGCAGCGGGCGGTCCACTGCCACACCAGTTCCGCGATGCGGGTGCGCTCGAGCACGATGGGCAGGTCGACGGTCGGATTGTCGGGGTCCGAGCGACGCACGGCCGCGCCGATGGCAGGCAGGACGTTGTCGGTGAGATTGGCGATCATCTCCTCGACCGCGGCATCCCGATCGGTCTGTTCCGCGCGCAGGGCGGCAACCCGCCCGCGTTCGGCGCGCACCGCGCGCCACAAAAGCAGCAAACCGACCACGGCTAGCACGAGCGCGGTGGCGAGAACCCAGGAAAGCAGCACGGCGTTGTCTTGATTCATCAATTCTCTTGTCGTCCGGCCGATCCTGAAATCGGCGGAGCCACCATAGCAGAATCCAATGTCTCCCCTTACCTTTCGGTATCTCCGAGCAAACCGCAACCCGGAGGCCGTGCAGCTCACCGCATTTGATCGCGGTTCGCAGCGCGAGCCCTCGCTGGGGAAGGACACGATCGGCGCCGTGGAGCGAACCCGAGGTCCGAGCCACGGCAATTAGTCGACCGACCATTACTGAACTGTCGCGGTGCATCGCGACCACAATCGCGCTGGTCCGGGATGCTTCGGCGGCGCGCACCTCACGCCGGACCGACAGCAACCCGTTGGCGGCACGCTCGGTCACCACCAGCGATCCGATGGATCGGCGACTCCGATCCATCTGCGAACCAATGGATTTCATCGGGAATCCGATTGGTCGGCGCGGTCGGCGGCTGACAGCATGGGCGGCATGCGTGAACAGCGACTCGGGGATGGTTTGACGGTTTCGGCGGTGGGTCTGGGGTGTATGGGGTTCTCCCAGGGGTACGGGGAGGCCGATGACGCGGAGTCGACGGCGGCGATTCGAGCGGCGGTCGATGCGGGGATCACGTTGTTCGACACCGCGATGAGTTATGGGCGCGGGCACAACGAGCGGCTGGTGGGGCAGGCGCTGGCCGGGACCGAGGTCGCGGTGGCGACCAAGTTCGGGATCGTCCGCACCGAGGCCGGGGTGGGGCTCGACGGCAGACCCGAGCATGTGGCGGGGTATTGCGAGGCCTCGCTGGAGCGGTTGGGCCGCGAGGTGATCGACCTGTACTACCTGCACCGGATCGATCCGGAGGTGCCGGTGGGCGAAACCATCGGGGCCATGGCCGAATTGGTGGCGGCCGGAAAGGTGCGTCACCTGGGGATTTCGGAGGCGACGCCGCAGCAGCTGCGCGAGGCGGTGGCGGTGGCGCCGATCGCGGCGGTGCAGTTCGAATGGTCGATGCTGTGGCGCGAGCCCGAGCGCGACATCGTCCCGGTGGCGAGGGAACTCGGGGTGGGCATCGTGCCCTACAGCCCGCTCGGTCGCGGATTGCTCACCGCCACACTCGATGCCAGCACCGTGGCGACCAGCGATTTCCGGCGCAATGACCCGCGTTTCCAGGGCGAGCACCTCGACGAGAATCTGTCCCAGGTTGCCGCACTGCGCGAGCTGGCCGCGCGCCTGGGCATTTCGGCCGGACAGCTGGCGCTGGCGTGGCTGCTGGCCCAGGGCCCGGATGTGGTGCCGATTCCGGGCAGTCGCCGGGCGGCGCGAATTCTGGAGAACGCGGCGGCGGGCGCGATCGAACTCGGCTCCGACGACCTGGCCGAGGTGGAGAAGCTGGTTCCGGCCGAGGGCTGGTCGGGCGACCGGACCTCCTTCGCGGTGCCCTCGACGACGCGCGGCGGGAACTAGCGGTCGGCGGTCGGCCGGTAGAGCAGGGTCATCAGGCTCAAACCGGCCAGGCCGCCGACGATCTGGGCCACCACGAAGGCGGGCACCGAGGCGGGGGCGATGCCGGTGAAGGAGTCGGAGAACATGCGGCCCAGGGTCAGTGCCGGATTGGCGAACGAACCCGAGCTGGTGAACCAGATGGCCGAGCCGATGTAGGTGGCCACCGCGACAGCGCCCACCCCGCGGCCGTGTCGGGCCGCGGCGAAGCCGACCACGATGAGTCCGGCCGCCGCGAGCATCTCACCGATGAGATGACCGCCGGTCACCCGATGATGGCTCGCGATCTGCACCACGGCACGATCGAACATGGCATTGGCCAGCAGCGCACCGAACACCGCTCCCCCGCACTGGGCGGCCACGTAAGCGCCCAGGTCCCGGGTGGTGAGCCCGCTGCGGCCGCGCCGCCCGCTCAGCCAATCCGCCAGCGACACCACCGGATTCAGGTGCGCACCCGAGATCGGACCGAAGGCCAGGATCAGCACGGCCAGCCCGAAGGCGCTCGCGGTGGAGTTCTCGAGCAACTGCAGACCGATATCGCCGGGCGAGAGCTGCTCGGCCGCGATTCCGGAGCCGATCACCACCGCCGCCAGCGCGGCCGTCCCCGCGAACTCCGCGACCAGCCGCCGACCCAGCGTGGATCCGGCCCGGGCGGGCAGGGTCTGGGCGGGGACGGAATCGATGACCGGAAGTTCGTGATTGGGCACCCCGTCAGGGTGACAGACCAGCGCTTTTACCGGACCTGGCGGCGGCAGAATATATGAAATACATTCCGCCGTTTGCCATCCGCGCGGGCCTCACTCGTGGCCGCCCGCCCCGAGATCGGGTAGGCCCTCGGTGATGCGCAGGCGGTCGGCCATGATCGTGAGCAAGTTCTGCGACTCCTCGCTCAGGTCGAAGGCGCGGGTGGACAGGTCGCGTAGGCCCTGGAACTGAAGCCGGTTCAGGAGGGCGTAGTCGTTTTCGATGGCCGCAGTGTAGGCGTCGTCGGCGAAATAGCCGGGACGGACCCGGAAAAAGCGGGCCAGGGCGGCGATGGTCTCCGGCGAGGGGTCGGTGCGCTGGCCCGAGCGCAGCTGGCCGAGGTAGGGCTTGGAGATGGGGTGACCCCACGCGGTGAGCTGGGCGGCCACCTCGCCATTGGTGGGCGGGCGCTCCCCGGGGGCGCGCACGGTCGCGAACAAGCCGTTGAGGCGGGCGGCGAAATCGGGGAGCAGCGGCGACCCGGTGGCGCGCGGGCGGCGCAGTTCGGCGGCACGGCGCGGGATGCGGGCGTAGAGGCGGGCCAGGGCGGGCTCGTTGAGCGAGGACTCGTCGAGCAGTTCGCCGATGCGTGCCAGCAGGTCGGGGGCGTCGTGCGGGCTCATGCGTCGCCCTCCTTGCCGTCGAGGCCGGTCATCCAGCCGTGGTCTCGTTTCAGTCGGGCCCAGCGCTGCTCGACGGCCTTGACCGACGGGAAGTCGAACAGATGCTGGATCTCACTGCCGCGCATGCCCATTGCCTTGCCCCACACCAGTCCGCGGTCGCGGTCGCTCAGGCCCGCCAGGCGGCTGCGGAAGGCCAGCCGGTCGACCACCGAGGCCGCCACGTCCTCGGTGGAGGCCAGCACCTCCATGAGATCCGGGCCGTCCTCGGTGACGATGGCGACCGCGCCCACGGCCTGGAACTGGTAGATGTCGCCGGTGCGGCGGCTGCGGCGGAACTGTTCGACGAAGGCCAGCACGCACGCGCCGATGAAATAGCTGGCCAGGCTGGCACCGAGATAGGGATCCCAGCCGTCGCCGTCGATGGCGTTGCGGCGGAAGCGTTCCAGGGCGCGGGTGACGCTCTCCTGCACGAAGTCCTCGGCGAAGCGGGTCTCCACCAGGACGCGTTCCTGCGGGGTGGGGCGCAGCGGCATTCGTTTCTGCTCGGCCACACTGAATATCCAACCGCTGCGGATCCAGGGGCCCAGCACCGCCAATCCGTGGCGAACCAACCTGTCCGCCAGTAGTTTCCACGCCGGGCCCTCGAATCCGGCCTTGCGGACGAGGTCGAACAGCTCGTGGTCGACGGTGTATCTCTCGGGATCGGTCATGTCGACGGTGTCCTCACCCTGCACCTCCTGATCGCTGACGAACACGTTATAGCGGGGCCAAACGCACCGCCCCTCTTTCAGCTAATGGCCAGTATCCGCGATCGTGTAAATCGTTCCTTGACAGGCCGTTTCGCGTAAAGGCAGCATTTACATATGAGTGATCCACGGCACAGAGACCCCGCCGACGAGCGCGCGGTCCTGGCAAAACTGTTGTCCACCAACGCCGAATTCGTCTCCGAGGTCCTGCGCCCCGCCGAAGGCAGACCCGCACCCTCGGTCATGGCGGCCCTGCGCGCGGCCCGCAGCCTCGACGGCGTCGTCGACGACGTCCTGCGCTCCCTGGTCCGCCAGGCCCGCGAAGAAGGCCGCACCTGGGCCGAAATCGGCGAAATCTTCGGCACCTCACGCCAAGCCGCCTTCCAACGCTTCGGCGGCCCCGCCACCCCTGGCTTCCCGATTCCACCCATCCCCCCGACCCCGGACATGCCTCCCATGCCCGAGATGCCACCCATGCCAGAAATGCCCGACTGGTCCAAGATCGCCGAATGGGCGAAAATCCCCGGCCTCCCCAAGATTCCAGGCTGGCCCTTCGGCGGCCACCACCACCCGAAAGGCCCCCACGGCAACCCTCCCCCCAGCCCTCCCGGATCGCAGCCCCACCCCGAACCGGGCACGGGACCGCACTACGGTCCCCCCGGTACCGGACCGGAATCCCGGGGTTACCCAGGTCCAGGCGGCCATGGCCCGCGGGGATTTCCGAGCCCGAGCGGTCCACACGGACCCTCCGGTCCCGCCGCGCCGGGGGGTGGCCCGGCACCGCACGGCCATGCTGGTCCGGGCGGCGGTCCGCACGGGCCCTCCGGCGCACCGGATTCCGGGCCGGAGGGTGATTTCGGCACGCCGGGCGAGTGAGCGTGGCGGCGGTGGCGACTTCCGAGGTGCCGCAGGTCTGTCGGCGACAGTTGAGTGCTGCGCGGCAGCGGGATGCCGAAGATCGGTTGGCGGACGCCATGTCGGCGAGTCGGGCGAGCGGAATGGCGGGGATCGAGGTGCGGTGCGAGCGGGCGCGGCGGCGGCTGTTGAGTGCTGCGCGGCAGCGGTATGCGGAGGATCGGTTGGCGGAGGCGGTGTCGGCGGGGGCGCGGCAGGTGGTGGTGTTCGGCGGTGCGCTGGACACTTTCGCCTCGCACAATCCCTACCGGAATGTTCCGGTCTTTCGGCTGGCGGACTCCGATATCGAGACCATTGCCGCCGCAGCGGGATTCGATCGCCGCCTGCCGGTCTTCGCCGTGCATCTCGGCGGTGCGGACCGGGCACTGGATGCGGGATTGCAGGTGCTGCAACGTTGCTCGGGTGGAGTGGAGATCGTGTTCGATGTTGGGGCCGAGCGGGTCGGCTGGGTTGTTGGGCGGTTGCGCGACACGGGGTGGGTGGTGCTGGAGGAGTTGGATTCGGCCGGGTTAGCCTGCCGCTATCTTGCCGACGCGCCCGGACCGAGCGATTCGATCGAACCTCGGCTGGTGTGGGCGCGCGTCGGCAATAATGCTGGACGCCTGCCCAATTAACTGTTCGCCGGATGAGGAGCCCCATGCGCGCGTACACCCGCCGCCATGCCGTCGCCGCCCTGGCCGCCGCCGCGACCGCGCTGCTCGCGAGCGCGACCCCGGCCACCGCGACACCCGACCCGGCGCGACTGCCCGCCCTCGGCGCGGACTTCCACTGGGGTGTGGCCGCCTCCGGCTTCCAGAGCGAAGGCCATGCGCCCGACAGCAATTGGTCGCGCTACGTGGCCGACCACCCGGATTACGACCGCTACGGCAACAGCGTCGACTTCTACGACCGCTACGCCTCCGACATCGCCCTGGCCAAGGATCTGGGCGTGAACACCTACCGCCTCGGCATCGAATGGGCGCGGGTACAGCCGCAGCCGGGGGTGTGGGACGAGAACGGATTCGCCTTCTACGACAAGGTGATCGCGGCCATCGTCGCGGCGGGCATGCGGCCGATGATCACCCTGGACCATTGGGTGTACCCGGGCTGGGAGGCCGATCGCGGGGGCTGGGCCAACCCGGGCATGGTCGAGGACTGGCTGACCACCATGCGCACGGTCGTCGATCGCTACACCTGGGCCGATCCGATGTGGGTCACCATCAACGAGCCGTTCGCCTACATCATGAACGAGGTCCGCAATGGCGGGCTGCCCGCCGCCGACGTGCTCACCATGCAGTCGCGACTGACGCAGGCGCACAACAGCATCTACGACTACATCCACGCCCGCCAGCCCGATGCCATGGTGACCAGCAATGTCGCCTACGTGCCCGCCGCGGACCCGCTCGTCAACGGCGGCATGCTCGATCTGATCGCGGCCAAGCTCGATTACGTGGGCATCGACTACTACTACGGCCTCTCGCCCGAGGTCGCCGCCCAGTACAGCGCCTTCGCGGCCTCCGAACTGTGGAAGCTGCCGCTGCAGGCCGACGGCCTGTACTACACGCTGCGCCACTTCGCCGATCGCTTCCCCGGCAAGCCGCTCTACATCGTGGAGAACGGCATGCCCACCGACAATGGCCAACCGCGCGCCGACGGCTACACCCGCGCCGACGACCTGCGCGACACCGTCTACTGGCTGCAACGCGCCAAGGCCGACGGCATGAACGTCATCGGCTACAACTACTGGAGCCTCACCGACAACTACGAATGGGGTTCCTACTCACCGCGATTCGGCCTCTACACGGTCAACGTGCTGACCGATCCGAGCCTGACCCGCCACCCCACCGACGCCGTGGACGCCTACCGCGCCATCACCCACGACGGCGGTGTCGGGGCCGGGTACGCGCCCACCCGGCCGCCGACGACCTGCTCGCTGGTCGATGCCCTCGACAGCTGCGCGGATCCGGTCACCGCCCCGCGCTAGACCTCGGTGCCGCCGATGCGGTGGTAGATGCCGGGGCACTGGCATTGCTTCCCCGGCTGGTTGCACCGGTCTGTGGCTCCCCCTCCTGAAACCGCTTGGGCCACAGGCCGGTACGACTCGAAAGGTAGCCGCGGCGCGGTCGGCGACGACATCTCCGATCGCACACGGGCGGGCGAAGCCGCTGGTGAGGGCCGCGCACGGGTTTTCCGGACCGGAAAACAGCGGCTCGACCGGCGGGAGACCGGACGAACCGGACGGCGCGACACGCCCGCCGCTGCCCCAGAATTCAGCTAACTGACAGCTACGCTCCGAATCGGGACATTCCGACCACTCGTCCCGGAGGAGGAGCCCCGATGCGAAGACGCCTGCACGCCCTCGCGCTGGCCGGGCTCGCCACGGCCGCGACCCTGCTGCCGGTCGCCGGTGCCGCCCACGCCACCCCCGCCACACCCCCGTCGAACTCCACGCGCGGCGGGCTGGGATCGGATTTCCTGTGGGGCGTGGCCGCGTCGGGATTCCAGTCCGAGGGCCACGCGCCCGACAGCAACTGGATGCACTACATCGACGCCAACTCCGACTGGGACCGCTACCGCAACTCCATCGACTTCCGCTCCCGCTACCAGAACGACATCGCCCTGGCCGCGAGCCTGGGGGTGAAA
Organism: Nocardia sp. CDC153; assembly: GCF_035818515.1. Taxonomy (NCBI): domain Bacteria; kingdom Bacillati; phylum Actinomycetota; class Actinomycetes; order Mycobacteriales; family Nocardiaceae; genus Nocardia; species Nocardia sp. CDC153. Next base: position 815,806 of record NZ_JAYKYU010000004.1, read on the forward strand.
GTGTTCCGCATCGGCATCGAATGGGCGCGGCTGCAACCCGAACCCGGGGTGTGGGACGAGCAGGGCTTCGCCTTCTACGACCAGGTCGTCGACGATATCGTGGCCAACGGCATGGAACCCATGCTGACCCTGGACCATTGGGTCTACCCCGGCTGGGAGGCCGACCGCGGCGGCTGGCGCAACCCGGACATGGTGGCGGACTGGCTGGCCAACGCCCGCAAGGTCGTCGACCGCTACACCTCGCGAAATCCGGTGTGGGTCACCGTGAACGAGCCGGTCGCCTACATCATGCACGAGGTGCGCCAGAACGACACCGTGGCCGACGAGATGCTCGACAAGGTCGCCCAGGTGCACAACGAGATCTACGACTACATCCACCAGGTGCAGCCCAAGGCGCTGGTCACCAGCAATGTCGGCTACGTGGCCGGGGCGGAATCGCAGGTCAACGGGCCGCTCATGGACCGCATCGGCGACAAGCTCGACTTCATCGGCGTCGATTACTACTTCGGATACGAACCGCCGCAAGGCAATACGGTCAATCTCCCCGACGGCTCGGCCGCGCCCCCGACCGGAATGTGGGACCTGCCCATCCGCCCCGAGGGCATCTACTACGCGCTGCAACACTATTCACGCCTGTTCCCCGGCAAGCCGCTGTGGATCGTCGAGAACGGCATGCCCACCGAGAACGGCAAGCCCCGTGCCGACGGCTACACCCGCTCCGACCATTTGCGCGACACCGTCTACTGGCTGCAACGCGCCAAGGCCGACGGCATGAACATCGTCGGCTACAACTACTGGAGCCTGACCGACAACTACGAATGGGGTTCCTACACCCCACGTTTCGGCCTCTACACCGTCGACGTCCTCACCGACCCGACCCTGACCCGAAAACCCACCGACGCCGTCGGCACCTACCGCCAGATCATCACCTCCAACGGCGTCCCCTCCGCCTACGAACCGGTCCGCTTCCCCTCCGACTGCCACCTCGTCGATCCCCCCGCCAGCTGCGACTCCCCCGTCACCATCCCCACCCCGGCCCCCTGACCCACGAGCATGCAATCCAGCAGCCGTCTTCTCGACGTTTGCCTGCCGAATCGCATGCTCGTCGCTCAGGTGTCCTGTTCTCGGACTGCGCGTTCGATTTCCTCGACCAGGGTGGCGCCGCCGACCTCGTGGGCGGCGGCTCGGAAGCGGTCGCGGAAGCGGTCTAGGTCGGGGCGGACGCCCTCGCCGGTGTACTCGGCGCCCGCGGCGTCGCGGATGGTGCGGACCATGTCGTCGGCGAGGGCGGCGATGTGGGTGCGGATGAGTTTGCGCAGGACGCCGGAGAGGGCGATGTCGGTGCCGACGTCGTAGAGGACCAGGGCGCCGGAGAGCATGGCGGGTTCGGGGACGTGCCAGGATTCGCCGCGGCGTTCGAGGTAGCCCGCGGCGAGCAGGTCGTCGAGGATTTCGGGGCGGCGGTCGCCGAGCAGTTCGGTGAGGGCGTCGTCGTCGAGCAGCGTGCCGGTTTCGGGTTCGCCGCTGTAGCGTGGATCGAAGAGCTCACGCCAATCCCCGTCCGCCGGAACCTCCGCGGCGAAGACCTCGCGGATGGCTTCCAGGCGCAGGCCGCGCGACTGCATAGCGGTGATGGCGCGCAGACGGTCGAGGTGTTCGGGACCGTAGACAGCTTCCTTGCCCGCGCGGCCGGGCTTGGGCAGCACGCCGACCGAGTGGTAGTAGCGGATGGTGCGGGCGGCGACACCACTGAGTTCGGCGAGTTGGAGTCGGCTGTATCGGTCCACGCGAACAGCATAGATACCGCGATGGAGTGACGTTGACAGTTGCAACTGTCGGCGTTAGCGTAACCGCCGCCACACTTTGTCGACGACGACATAGGGAGATTCCATGACCCAACGCGACACCGATTTCGACGTGCTCATCGTCGGGTCCGGATTCGGCGGCAGTGTGAGCGCGCTGCGCCTGACCGAGAAGGGGTACAAGGTCGGCGTCCTCGAGGCCGGGCAGCGCTACGAGGACGATCAGCTGCCCGACACCAGCTGGGATCTGAAGAAGTTCCTGTGGGCTCCCAAGCTGGGCTGCTACGGAATTCAGCGCATTCACCCGCTGCGCGATGTCCTGATTCTGGCGGGCGCGGGCGTGGGCGGCGGGTCCCTCAACTACGCCAACACCCTCTATGTGCCGCCCGCGCCGTTCTTCCAGGACGCGCAGTGGCGTGACATCACCGACTGGCACGACGAGCTCATGCCGTATTACACGCAGGCCCGCAAGATGCTGGGTGTGGTGACCAACCCGCACATGACCCCGGCCGACGAGGTGTTCAAGCAGGTTGCCGAGGATATGGGTGTCGGTGACACCTTCGTGCAGACCCCGGTCGGGGTGTTCTTCGGCGAGCCGGGCAAAACCGTGGCCGACCCGTACTTCGGTGGCGCGGGGCCGCGGCGCACCGGGTGCATCGAATGCGGCGAGTGCATGACCGGCTGCCGCCACAATGCCAAGAACACCCTGGTCAAGAACTACCTGTATCTGGCCGAATCCGGTGGCGCGCAAGTGTTCCCGATGACCACGGTCACCACCCTGCGTCCACTGCCGGACGGCACCTGGGATGTGGAGACCGAGCGCACCGGCGCGTGGGTGCGCAAGCAGCCCAAGACCTACACCGCCAGGCACGTGATCCTCGCGGCAGGCACCCGCGGCACCCAGAAGCTGCTGTTCGCCATGCGCGACAAGGGCGTCCTGCCGAAACTGTCGCCGCGCCTGGGGGTGCTGACCCGCACCAATTCCGAGTCGATCGTGGGTGCCGCGACCCGCAAGGTGAATCCGGACATCGACTTCACCCGCGGTGTCGCCATCACCTCCTCGATCCACCCGACCCCCGACACCCACATCGAACCGGTCCGCTACGGCAAGGGCTCCAACTCGATGGGCCTGCTGCAGACCCTCATGGTCGACGGCGGCGGCAAGATCCCGCGCTGGCTGCGATTCCTGTGGACGGTGCTGCTGCACCCGCTGACCCTGGTGCAGTTCATGTCGGTGAGGAACTGGAGCGAGCGCACCATCATCTCGCTGGTCATGCAGCATCTGGACAATTCGATCACCACCTACACCAAGCGCGGCCTGTTCGGGCGCAAGCTGACCTCCAAACAGGGCCACGGCGAACCGAATCCGACCTGGATCCCGGTCGGCAACCAGGTCACCCGCGCGGTGGCCGACAAGATCGGCGGCGTCGCGGGCGGCTCCTGGGGCGAGGTGTTCAATATCCCGCTGACCGCGCACTTCCTGGGCGGTGCGGTCATCGGCGCGGACGCCGAGCACGGAGTCATCGACCCGTACCACCGCGTCTATGGCTACCCGACCCTGAGCGTGGTCGACGGCGCGGCCGTCTCGGCGAACCTCGGCGTGAACCCGTCCCTCACGATCACCGCGCAGGCCGAACGCGCAGCGGCCATGTGGCCCAACAAGGGTGAACTCGACACCCGCCCCGCCCAGGACCAGGGCTACGTCCGAATTGCACCCGTTGCACCGATGCATCCGATGGTCCCCGCGAGCGCTCCAGCGGCACTGGTCTTGCCGATCGTCGAAATCCGGGGCGGCGACACCGAATCCACACCCGCCTGAGCCACGACCATAGCCACTGCCGCGGCATCGCAACTGCAGCAGGCCAACACAGGAGCAGGCTCGCCGGGTGATCGGCGAGCCTGCTCCTTTCCGTACCCCTGGGGCGTGGTCGCCGAGTGCGCGAGTTGGCATGGCGTGCGGGTGAAGCTCCTCGCCCGACGGCGGCGACATGGGCCTGTCGCCTCTGCCGAGTTGCGGTCCTCGCGGCTGGAGGACCAGCCACTCCCCACCGAATGCTTCGACTCCCGCCACTGTCGGCAGTGAGGACGCGGGGGATGACAGTTCCACTCTGTCCGAATCGACGATCGAGCAGTTGCGAGGCGTGTAGTCAGCGGGCGTGGATGTGGGCCATCGGGGAGGTGGGGGGCGGGACGTCTCCGGCGGGGGCGCGGAATTCCTGAAGGGCGGCGAGGACATCCACGTGGCGGGCGGCGTAGCAGCGGACCTGCGGGAGGGCGTGGGCTACCTCGCTGCGCTCGAGGGGTTCGGCGTCGATGTAGCCGACCTGGTCCAGGCCGACCCCCAGGGTTTCGGCGATGCGGCTGATGGCGGCGGACTTGCGGCCCCAGCCGACCTCGACGGCGGCGAAGCGTTCGGCCACGCCGTGGCGGCGCAATTGTTCTACCGTCCAGGCCCATTCGCCGCGCGAGGCCACGGCGTGCATGACGCCGCGTTCGTTGAGGATGCGTAGCGAGCGCGCGGCGTCGGCGCGCAGCGCTCCGGCGGTGGAGTCGCAGACCACCCCGTCCCACAGGGTGTTATCGCACTCCCAGACAAGCAGTTTCACAGTCGCGGCGTTCATCGAGCCCCTACCAGTCAGCAATCATCCGGTACCAAGGGTGCCGGACGGTCACCTCTTTCACCAACCGCCCTGCGCGTGCCATCGTAGGTGCTGTCTGGGCCAATTGACCAGCGCGAGCAAACCCGGAACGCGGAAGTTCCTTGTAGCCTGCGGGTTCGGTGCGCGGGTGATCGCCGCTGGTAGCGTCGGATCCGGACGGATGGATCGGATGGAAAGGGGCGAGAGCCCATGCGGCGGCGTTGGAAACTCGCGGGTGGCCCGCCCGCGCTCGCACTGGCACTGGTACTGACCGGTTGCGGTGCGGCCGAGGAGTCCGCGCCGGTGGTGGTGAGTTCGCTGACCCTGGCCCCGCGCCCGACCGAGACCACGCCCACTCCCGCCGGTTCGGCCGCCCCCATCCCGGCCCCCGCCCCGACCGCCTCCGCCGTGGCCGGGCTGCCGACCGTCGATCCCTATCCGGATCAGCCGCTCATCGATCACACCGAGTGGACCGACGAGATCGACGGCCGCCGCCTGCACGTCTACCCCACCCAGGCCGGACGCAAGGACACCTTCCCCGCTGCCCTCGACCGCGCCTGGCAGGAAGTCCTCACCGACGCCCCCGACGCCGACACCCCCGGCATGTACGACCAGTTCCGCTGCCACTGGGAATGGGCCCGCGTCGTGGCCCCCGACAAACCCAGCTGGAACCTCGAACCCTGGCGCCCCGCAGTCGGCTACGACGCCACCGTCGTGGCCATGTGCAACCCCGGCGGCCCCGAACGCTGAGCCGCACCGGCACGGCTTGGCACATTCGACCGAAATGCCCAGCGACTGGACCGATTCCCCACCATGATGGCCGCCGCGGTGCTGAACCAGCGCCGCAATAAGCCTCCTTGTGGTCGAGACGGTGGCATCGAGGCCGCAGACATCGGGGCGTCGCGGTCGGGCAGTGCGGTGATTGTTCGGTGGGGTAACGAAGGCGCACCGACGAAAGTTCTTGGCGGCGAGAAGCTTCGAGCGGACCGGTAAACGTGCGTATCGTTGAAATGACTCAGCGTTGGTGAGGGTCCAGCGCGAACTCCTGGGAGGAGGGCACGGTGCGCGCCTCCGCACCCGCGACCTCTGCGCCCACGCCGCCCGCCGCCCGGGAACCGGCGCGTCCGCCGGTGCGCCGACTTTTTCCCAGTTTGGGTGAAACGTCCGATATCTACTTGGATTCGGCGTCCACTACGCAGAAGCCGGTGCCGGTGATTCGCGCGGTGCACCTGTATCACAGTGAGCGCACCGCCAATGCCGGGCGCGGCACCTACCCGTGGGCGTCGAGCCTGACCCGGCGCATCGAGGAGGTGCGCGAGGCGATGGCCGAATTCATCGGGGCCGCACCCGATGAGGTGGTGTTCACCGGCGGATCCACGGCCGGGATGAACGCGGTGGCGCTGTCGTGGGCGTTGACGAATCTGCGCGACGGCGACGAAATCCTCTACAGCCCACGCGATCACGCCTCCAACGTCTATCCCTGGCATCATCTGCGGCGACTGCTCGAGGGGTTCGGGCGCAGGATCCGACTGGTTCCCTACCGGCTCACCCAGCTCGGCGAGGCCGATATCGAGGATGTGGCCGCGCGCATCACCCCGCGCACCCGGTTGATCACCGTCGGGCATCTGCATCATGTGTTCGGCACCCTGACCACCCTCGAAGAGCTGCGCGGGCGCATCGATCCGGACATCGCGCTGTGTTTCGACTGCAGCCAGTCCGGCGGGCATCTGCCGGTGCGCGTCGATGAGCTCGACGCCGATTTCGCGGTGTTCGCCGCGCACAAGATGTTCGGCGCGCCCGGCACCGGGGTGCTGTACTGCCGTCGTCGACGCCATGGTGAGCTGACACCGTTCTTGCCGGGCGGGAATTCAGCGGTGTCGCTGACCGATTCGGGCCTGCTGGCCGGGGCGATGCCGCAGCTGCTCGAGGGCGGCACCCAGAACATTCCGGGCATCCTGGCCCTGGGCGCGGCCCTCGAGGTGCTCACCGAGGTGGGCCTGGGCACCATCGCCGACCACAATCGCGCGCTGACCCAACGCCTGATCACCTCCCTGCGCGCCATCCCGGGCGTGGAGTTCCTGCCCGGCCCGGCCTACGCGCCGTGCGAGACCGGCTACGGGATCCTGTCGTTCACCCTCGACGGGATCAGCGCCACCGACCTGGGCTTCGTGCTCAGCGAACTGGGGTTCCTGGTGCGCACCGGCGCGCACTGCGTCCCCGCCGATGATGTGCCGATGGACGAGGACTCGGTGCGGGTTTCGACCCACGTCTACAACACCTTCGACGAGATCGACCGATTCACCGAGTGCGTCGCCACGATTGCCGAGGAGGTCTCTTGACTACCACCGGCCCCGAACCCCGCTACGACCGGCGTGCCGCCTCCCGGGTGCTGGCCGCGCTGGCCCGCCCCGGCCTGGGCGCGCCGCCCGTGCTGCCGCCGCCGCGGCGCATCGAATACACCTGCGCGGCACTGCAACCCGAGCCCGGTTCGCATCTGACACTGTCGCAGCGGCTGTACCTCGAACGGTTCATGCGCCCGTGCCGCGCCGACCAGGTGGTCAGCGCGACGCACCGCATCGCCTGGACCGACAGCGACGGCATCCCCAATACCGGGCATTTCCACTCCGGCGGCCTGGGTCCGATCGTGCCCATCGCCATGCGCGAGACCGTGCTGACCCTGTGGCACGCGCTGCAGGCCGATACCGCGCTGGCCCAACGCATGTCGGACTTGAGCCCGCGCGAGGAGGCGGTGCTCGAGGGCACCACCACCGATCACGAGCCGTTCGAGATCTTCCGGGTCGGCATCGAGGCGGCGGGTCGGGCGCTGGCCCAGCACGCGCTGCTGGCGCGCTGGACCCCGTATCGCAGCCCGGCCGAATTCGCGGTCGGCATGCGGGATTCGGGGATCTACGCGGCGGTGGCGATCCGCTGGTATTGGGAACTGCAAGCCTCGAGCTACCGGCGCGGCATGATCGCGGTCACCCTGACCACCCAACCCGATGGGACGGTGCGGTACTCGGCCGAGACCGTGGCCACGCTGCGGGCGATGAAGGATATGACGATCGAGGACGCGCACCGGGTCATGCGCCGCGCCACCCACGTCGAGGGGTTGAGTGTGGCCGAGGCGATCGCGAAGTATCACGATGAGCTGGATCTGATCTCGCGCCAGTACGCGCTGCTGCCGCCGGGGACGCGCCCGGCGTGTCTGGCGGCCATGCCGCATCAGCTCGACGGCGAGCACTACAGCATCCTGCCGGTGGTGATCGACAAGTTCACCGACGCCTTCACCAAGATCGTGGACCGGGTGAGCGTGGCCGAGGTGCCCGCCGAAACCGGTTCGGAGACCGGGGAACTGGCCGCGGAGGACCGGGTCTTCTATGTCCCCGACATGACCTGCAAGCACTGCATCAAGACCGTCACCGGTGTGCTCGAGTCGATGAGCATCGGAGTGCAGGACATCGATCTGATCTCCAAGCGGGTGGTCGCCGAGTTCCGCAGTCCCCGCAACCGCCATCGCGCCTTCGAAGCATTGCGCGACAGCGGCTACAACCCGACCCTGATCACGCCCGCGCCCGCGGCCGAAACCGCGGTATGACCGCTGCCGCGCCGCCGGGACTCCCGGCGAAGATGCATGCGCTGGTGCGGGCGTTCGTGGCGACGCCGGGGCTGGTCGAGGACACGGTGGCCGGGTTCGGGACACCGGCGCATCTGGTGTTTCCGCAGGTGTTCGCCGAGAACCTGGAGCGGCTGCGGACGCAGTTGGCCGCGCGGGTGGCGGGGTATCGGATCTGCTATGCGCACAAGGTGAATCAGTCGCGGGCGTTCGTGGTGACCGCGCGGGCGGCGGGGGTGGGGATCGATGTTGCCTCGACGGCCGAACTGGACGGTGCGTTGGCGGCCGGGTTCGAGCCGGAGCGAATCGAGGTGACCGGACCCAAGGGTGGAGGGTTCCTGCGAAAGTTGGTGGGGGCCGGGGTGGTGATCAATGTGGATAACCTGTGGGAGCTCGAACGCATTGCCGCGCTGGCGCGGCCGGGGACGCGGGTGCCGGTGCTGGTGCGGGTCAGCGGATTCGCTGGCACACCGGTCAGTCGGTTTGGAGTGCCCTTGCATCGGGTCGACGCGGTGATCAAGGTGTTGGCGGCCGAGCGGGAGCGGATCGAGTTCCGCGGGTTCGCTTTTCACCTCGATTCGGGTGAGCCCGCCGAACGGGTGCGGGCCGTGGAGAGTTGCCTGATGTTGACCGAACGCGCATACGCGTCCGGTTTGACCCCTTCGGTGCTCAACATAGGGGGTGGCTTCCGGCAGGTATTCACTGCTGACGCACAGGCATTCGATGCATACGTGCATGCGCTGCGCGAGTCGCTTTTGGGTCGCGGAGAGCAGATGACCTGGGCGGGAAACACTTTCGGCTTCCACCTCGAGGATGGCGCGGTCCACGGGACGCCGGTTTTTCACAAATACGCTAACACTGTGGATGCCGAAAGGATGCTCAGCGATCTTCTCGACACTGAACTCGAGGCGCACGCGGGCCGGACGATTGCCCAGATCGCGGCGGAGAACCTCCTCGATATCTGGCTCGAACCCGGCAAGGCGCTCGTCGACCATGCCGGAATCACCGTCGCGCGGGTGGAATTCGTGAAGGAGACCGCCGACGGCAGCACCCTGGTGAACCTGGATTTGAGCCGCGACACCATCACCCCGGCCGATCAGGAGGTGATGGTGGATCCCCTCCTGGTGCCCGCGCGCGCCAATGCCGACGCGAATTCCGGTGCCACGGGTGTGTTTCTGGCCGGACGGCTGTGTCTGGAGCGTGACCTGATCGCCAATCACAAGGTGTGGCTACCGCGGTGTCCACAATCTGGGGACTACCTGGTGTTCCCGAATACCGCCGCCTACCACATGGATTTGTCGGCAGCGCGTGCATCGATGCATTCGGTGCCGCCGAAACTGGCTGTGGTGCAACGATCCGGGACGTTCGCGGTGTGCCCCGACGTTGACTACCGGCACGAGGTGGCTTGATGCGCTACGACCACATCACCGAACTGATCGGCAATACTCCGCTACTGCGGTTGGATCCGGCCGTGCACGGGCTCGCGCACGTGGAACTCTACGCCAAACTCGAGTTCTACAACCCGTTCGGCTCGGTCAAGGACCGGGTGGCGTGGGGCATGATCCGTGACGATCTCGACGACATCGTCGCGGGCAAGCAGACACTGATCGAGGCCTCGAGCGGCAATACCGCCAAGGCGCTGCGGATTCTGGCGGCCATGCACGGGATCGGGTTGCGCGCGGTCACCAATCGGATCAAGGTCGCCGAGGTGCGAGAGCTGTTGCAGCTGTTGGGCACCGACATCGAGGAGCTACCCGGGCTCTCGGAATGCCCGGACCCGACCGCGCCCAACGACGTGTATTCGGTGATCGAATCGACCATGGCCCGCACACCGGGGGCCTGGTATCACCCCTCGCAGTACACCAGCGAGAAGAACATCGAGGCCCACTATCAAGGCACCGGCCGTGAGATCCACGAGGACCTGGCCCGCGACGGCATCACCCGCGTCGACTATCTGATCGGCGGGCTGGGCACCACCGGCTCCACCCGCGGCACGGCCACCTTTCTGCGCAAACACAATCCGGAGTTGAAGACCATCGCCGTGGTCTCCGAGCGCAGCGATTTCATCCCCGGCATCCGCTCGGAAACCGAGATGTGGGATGTGGGCCTGTTCCAGCCCGAGTTCTACGACCGCATCATGGCGATCGAAGCCGTGCGCGCGGTCGATGCGACGGTGTCACTGGCCACCGCCCACGGCGTGCTGGCCGGACCCACCAGCGGAGCCACCTACGCCGCCGCCATCGATTTCCTGAAAACCCTGCCCCCGCAACCGGATCCGATCACCGCGGTCTTCATCGTCTGCGACCGCCTCGAACCCTACCTGTCCTACATCCGCAAACGCCGCCCCGAACTGTTCGGCAAGCCCGGCCGCGCCGAGCCCCCGACGCCGAGCGAGCTGACCGCCACCCCCACCCTGTCCCCCGACGAGCTCGAGGCCCTCGACCGCGGCGCCCACCCCACCATCGTCGACACCCGAGGCGCGATGGCCTACCGCATCGGTCACATCCCGGGCGCGCTCAACATCCGTGACGACCAACTCGACGACATGTTCACCCAGGGCGTCCCGTTCTCCCGTTCCCGCCCGCTGGTTTTCGTCTGCCCGGTCGGCGAGGTCTCGCTACGCTTCGCCGCACGCGCCCGCCGTGCCGGCTTCGACGCCGCCAGCCTGGCGGGCGGCATCACCGCATGGCGCGACGCGGGCAAACCCTTCGAATCCGCCCCTCGCCCCGAATAGTCCGGCGGGCGCGCCGGGCGGACGGTGACCGCGGTGCCGTGACAGGCGAAGTACGCCGGCTCGGCGGTAGCCCTCAGCTGCGATACATCCCGCGGTAGGCGTCGATCGTCTGCACCAGGTGATCGACGATCTGCTCCCGGGTGGCGCGCAGGGTGCCGTTGAGCCAGGCCGAGAACATGCCCGCGTTGCCCGAGGCCATGGTCACCGCCGCGAGGCGACGTCGGACCGGGTCGTCGATGTGGACGAACAGGTGGTCCTGGATCAGGCGGGTGAAGGCGGGCATGACCGCGATGGTGGTCTGGCCCAGTCCGGTCGAGGAATACGGTTCGACCAGGAACAGCCGGGACTTGCGCGGATCCTGGAGCACCTTGTCCACCAGCACTTCCGAGAGCGCGCGATCGCGGTCGGGGTCGTCGGCGACGGCGAAGGCGGTCATGGGTTCGAGGAATTCCTCGGCGATCTGGCGGTAGAGCACGTCGAGCAGTTCGTCTCGGCTGGCGAAGGATTCGTAGAAGTAGCGGTCGGTCAGGTTGGCGCGCCGGCACACCGCGCGCATGGTGACCGCGCCCGCCCCGGATTCGCCGATCAGGTCCAGTGCGGCCTCGAGCAGCGCGGCGCGGCGCGCCTCACGGCGTTCGGTGAGGGTCGTGCCACCCCAGATGCGGGGTTCGGCGTCGGAGGGCGGTTGCTCGGTCTGCACCGGGTCAAGAGTAATGCCCGGTGCCGGGCGGGTACGCACACCCGGCACCGGACCGATCGGTATCGGCTGGCTCGCCGACGGCGAGACTCAGCTCGTGACCACGCAGGCGCTGCCCAGATTGATGCCCTGGCCGACCGTGACCCAGGTCCACTGCGAGCCGTTGTAGGACCAGGCCTGCACGAAGTGCTGACCGGTGGAGGTCGGCGTCCAGCTCGAGGTGGCGGTGCCGCCGCTGCCGAGGCTGAACTGCTGCGGGTTGAAACTGCCCGCGCCGCTGTCGTAGAGCCAGACGTACTCGTTTGGACTGCCGTTCACGGTGACCGTGTAGGAGCAGTTGGTGCCGTAATTGCCGCCGCCCAGACTGATACTCGACCCGCTGGACACGTTCACGCTACTGACGTAGGCGGACGCGTCGGGCGCGGCGAGGACGAGGGCCGCCGGGATGGCGGCGAAGGTGGTGAATGCGGTGAGGGCCGACTTCCGTGACCGGATCATCGTCGATCATCTCCCCAGATGAACAGATGAATGAGGGACCTGCGACGCCATTGGCGCATATAGGCAGTGTCTGCGTTCAGGGTCAGCGACACGCGCGTATCGGGCTACTCGGCCCGCACTTCGCCACGGCGAAGGCGCCTCTGATGATCACTGGCAACCGTGAGGCTTCTGCGGCTTGAAGCGAAAACTCCCGAGCCCCTATGGATCCCCTAATTTCCACGCTCGAGTCGCGAAACAGCTAACGCACCGCTACCGTTCCGATTGTCCGAATCCGTAAGGGGCGCACATGCGCAGACGCCCCGGTCGGTGGGCACCCCGCGAGTCCGCTTCCCCGAGGCTCGCACCCGCGTCCCGCACCGTTGCGGGTGCCGCGAAACCCGGCGTCGCCGAGTCGGTCCCGATCCCGGCTCGGCGACGCCGTCCGCGCGGCCCGGCGGCGCATGTGGGCCGATTCGCCCGCAAAGTCTTCGCGAAACCGGCGGCGCTGGAATGATCACGGTCGATCGTTTCAGTCAATGCACGAAGGCATCGCGAGCACCATGGCCAAAAGCCAGTACGCCAATCCCCCGGCCACCCACGACGTTCCCGAGCCCTCCCTGTGGGGGCGACATCTGGGCGTCAGCGAGGAGGTCGCCGACGGCCTCTACTCCGACCAACTCGGCGCATTGATCTTCGTGCGCAAACTGGTGCGCTGCGGCTACCTGTTCAACACCGTCGTCGCCCTGTTGGTGTGGGCGGGAATCGCGGTGTGGGGCCGCTACTCCGGGCCCCGCAGCTTCCACGACTGCACCTCGGTCCCGGGGTTGAGCTCGGGTTGCAACCCGGCCCTGGCCTCCTGGATTCTCGGTGTCGCGAGCGGATTCGTCGTCGCCCTCGCCGTTTTCGTCCTCATGTCGCTGCCGTGCTTCGTGGTCGGCTACGCGGTGCGCTGGTCGGCCAAGGCCATGGCCGACCGCAACTGAGGTCTCAGCGCGCGTGGTCCTCGGGCGGGGACGCGGCGGTCACGATTTCCTGCAGGGCCGCGATGTGGCCGTCGAAAGCTTTTCGGCCCGTGGGGGTCAGGCGGGCGCGGACCTTGCGGCGACTGCCGTCCAGTCGCCGCTCGGTGGCCACGTACCCGGCTTCCTCGAGGGTGGCGAGTTGTTTGGACAGGGCCGAGTCGGACAGGTTCAGTCGTTCCTTGAGGAAGGCGAATTCGGCCCAGTCCGCGGCGGCCAGGGTCGCGACCAGACTCAGTCGGGTGCTGGGGTGGATCAGCTCATCGAAGCGAGCCTCGCTCATGCGCGTGCCCACCCGCGCAGTACCCGCAGGATCTCCGGGCCGCCGAAGCCGATCACCGCGGCGATGAGGATCGCCGACCAGGTGCGGGGATGGGCAACGCCGTCGGCGTCGAGCGCGAGCGCGGCCACGACGGTCAGTGCGACCAGGCCCAGCAGCATGCCGATGACCACGAGCGGCGTGCGCCGCCCGGCGACCGCGGCGCTGACCTGCACTTGATCGGTGCGCCGTCGACCATCGAGTAACCGCGAGGCGATCGTCGAGTGTCCGGCGCCGAAGATCAGCGTCGCCGCCGCGGTCAGCCACGCCGGTCCGAAGTCTCCGATCACCCCCAAAACGATCCAGCCGCACGCCATTCCCCACCAGTACCAGCGGGGCAGGCCGACTTCGGTGGCGACCTGCCGTTGTGCGCGTCGCGCTGCTTCGAGTGCGGCGCGGGCCTGGTCCGGAGCGATGCCGTCCATGATTCCTCCCTTACTTTCCTACCTGGAAAGTAAGAGTCCACTTTCCCGATGGGAAAGTCAAGGGGTGCAGGTCACAGCACGGAAACCGGCGTCTAGCCGAGTAGTTCGTCCAGGTAGCACCAGCGCCAGGATTCGCCGGGCTCGACGCTGCGCATGACCGGGTGGCCGGTGTTGTTGAAGTGTTTGGTGGCGTGATTGCCGGGTGAGGAGTCGCAGCAGGCGACGTGGCCGCAGTCCAGGCACATGCGCAGGTGGACCCAGACCAGGCCCTCGTCGAGGCATTCGCCGCAGGCGTCGGGGGTGTCGGGCACGCGCACGCAGGGGGCTTCGCGCAGATGCTCGCAGGCACCGGCGGTGAGGGGGGAGCTCAGGGGCAGGCCGTCGTCGTCCTCGGCCTCGGAGATGCGGTCGATGGTGGATTCCTCGATGTCGAGGGTGGCCATGACCGCCTGCAGCACTTCCTGATCGACCTGGCCGGCATCGCGGATGCGTAGCACGGTCTCGCGCTCGGCGGCCAGCATGGCCAGGCGCAGGCGGCGGTATTCACCGCTGGGGGTCACACGCTGGGATTCGGAGCGGCCCAGCAACTCCCACGCCGCCTGCGCGCGCACCACGACTCGGTTGCGCAGGGCGTCGACCACGTCGGGTGGGGTTTCGGGGGCGATGTTCTCCTCGAGGGCCTTCAGGCCCGCGGCGGTGGCCTGCTGGAGCAGATTCGCTTCCTGGAGAAGGTCTTCGGCCTGGCTGGGGCCGCGCAGTTTGAGCACCCGCACCAGGGCGGGCAGCGAAAGTCCTTGCAGCAGCAGCGTTCCGCCCACCACCACGACCGCCAGCAGCTGCAGGATCGCCAGTTCGGGGGTGTCGGCGGGTAGCAGCAGGGCCGCCGCCAGGGTCACCACGCCGCGCATACCCGCCCACGCCACCACGGCCGGACCGGTCCAGTGCGGCTTGGGTTTGCCCTGTCGCCTGCCCTCGACCTGCCAGGCCAGGTAGGTGGCCGGGTACACCCAGATCGGGCGCACCACGATCACGGTCACCAGCACGGCCACGCAGGTCGCCACGACCGTCGAATGCGGCAGTCCGCTGTGCCAGGCGGCCTCGACCAGGTGACGCACCTGCAGACCGATGAGCAGGAAAACCGCGCTCTCGAGCAGGAATTGGATGGTGCGCCAGTTGGTGTGCTCGGCGATGCGCGAGGCCGCGCTCTGCCATTGCGGCGCACCGTGACCCAGGATGAGACCGCAGGTGACCACCGCGATGACACCCGAGGCGTGCACGGCTTCGGCGGGCAGATAGGCGATCCAGGGGGCCAGCAGCGAGACGCTGGTGTCGAGTACGGGATCGGTGATGCGGCGGCGCAGGAACGCCAGCACCATCGCGGCCACGACACCGATGAGGGCACCGCCACCGGCCGCGCCGATGAAATCCGCGCCGGCCTCCCACAGGGTGATGCTGCCCGCCATGGCCGCCACCGCGGTGCGCAGGGTGACCAGTGCGGTGGCGTCGTTGAACAGCGATTCGCCCTCGAGCAGGGTCACGATCCGGCGCGGCATCCCGACTCGCCGCGCGACCGCGGTGGCCGCGACCGCGTCGGGCGGGGCCACGATCGCGCCGATGGCCACCGCCGCCGAGAACGGCACCGGCAGCAGCCAATACACCACCCCGCCCACCGCGAACGCGGTGAACAGCACCAACCCGACCGACAGCAGGGTGATGGAGACCTTCTTGGGCCGGAAGTCGATGAGCGAGGTGCGGATCGCCGTGGTGTACAGCAGCGGCGGCAGCAATCCCAGCAACACCAGCTCGGGTTCGATGTCGAACTCCGGCACGAACGGCAGATACGAGGCGATCACCCCGGCCACGGTGAGCACGAACGGCTCGCCCAACCCCAGCCGCCGCGCACCGGCGGCCAGTGCCACCGCCCCCGACACCAGCACAACCAGACCGAACGCCCACTCCACAGCAACATCGTGCCAGCCGCACCCCCCGATCCCGGCACCGGCTCGCCACGGGCGAACAACCTCGCCCTTCCCCGCGCGACCTTCGGCCCTATCCGGCCGTACTACTCACCCCTATTCGGCGTGCCCCGACCGCGACCGCGTTATCGCGAACACCCCGATCCGAGCGATCAACGCCAACACCCACAACCCCACCCCGACCAATTTCAAATCCACCCCGACCCCGCTATAGGTCCCCGCCAATATCGCGACCACCCCCGCCCCGAACAACAAGCCGGTCGCGGCATTACACACGGTCTTCGTAACATGCAGGCCCACAGGCAAACCCGCGGTTCGCTCGATGCTGATGGTGAATCTCCCTGCCCGACTACTGAACTCAACCCCGCGCACCTTAGCGCGTCCACCCCCACCACGCCGACTCACCACCTTCGCCCGCCCCACAACCCACCCACCCCACCCCTCCCGACCAGCAAGCTCACCTCCTCGCCCCTTGCGACCATCCCCGCCCTCCGCACTATCGTCCGAGGCGGCAGGCAAGTCCGGCACCAGCGGCAAGGAGAGGTCATGGGCTCACGACGTGACTACTACCGAGACCCGAACGCGCCCAAGGCGAACACCCTCGTTCCCGGAGGTTCCGCGCTGATCGTGGACGAAGGCGGCAACATCCTCATGCAACGTCGCCGCGACTCCGGAAACTGGAGTCTCCCCGGCGGGGTCATGGATATCGGAGAGACGTTGGAGCAGTGCGTGGTTCGGGAGACCAGAGAGGAAACCGGTCTAAATATCGAGATCACCGGCCTGCTCGGCATTTACACCGACCCCGAGCACATCATCGAGTACGAGGACGGGGAGATCCGCCAAGAGTTCAACATCACCTATTACGGGCGTGTTGTCGGCGGGCGCATCGAAGTCAGCGACGAGTCGACCTCGGTACGGTTCCTGAGCGCGGACGAGCTGGCCGATGTACCCGTGCACGACACGGTGCGGCTTCGACTCCAGCACCATGCCGAAGGTCGAAGTCAGCCCTACCTCGGGTAAGCGAAGTATCCACGAGCCGCGGGGAGCAGGACCAGCAGTAAAGGTCATCCTCGCGTTCCACACAGAGGTTGTCGGAGGGGGCTGGCATTCTGGCACGATGGCGACGTGGCTGGACTTCAGTAGTGAGGCACCGGAATTGGCGGCGGCGGTGCGGGCGCGGTTCGAGGGTCACAAGACGCATGTGTTGGCGACACTGCGTCGTGACGGGGGTCCTCGGGTGAGTGGATCGGAGGTGGAGTTCGTTGGGTCGGATCTCATGTTCGGTTCTATGCCCGGCGCGGTGAAGGCGGCCGATTTGCGGCGGGACGGGCGGTGTGCGATTCATGCCCACCCTGACGAGGGCGACGCCAAGGTGATGGGTGTCGCGGTCGAGGTCACCGGAGCGGCGAAGGCGGCGCTGGGGTCTGCGCCGGAGGTGCACAACTTTCGGCTCGAGCTCACCGATGCTGTTCTGACCTCGGTCGATGAGGCTGCGGAACTGCTGGTGATCCAGCACTGGCGTCCAGGTAGGGGTGTGGTCGTCACCCGGCGACGCTGACGAATATCTATACGGGCGTGGTGAAGACGAGGTGATACTGGGAGTAGCTAGGCCTGCGGGCTGGCATCGACTTTGCCTCGTCGCAATTTCATGACGAGGCCGGGGCCGCCCCGATCGCCTTGGGGCCGTGGGTGATTGCCATGGCGAGTAGGCCGGGGAAGCGGGCTTCGAGGTCTTCGGTGCGGAGGCGGTTGAGGCGGCGGGTGCCTTCGTCGCGTTGGGCGATGATGCCGGCTTCGCGGAGGGTTTTGAAGTGGCCGCTCTGGGTGGATTTGCTGACGGGGAGGTCGAAGGTCGAGCAGGCCAGTTCCTCGCCTGCGGCGGCGGCCAGGCGGGTGACGATGGTGAGGCGGACGGGGTCGGCGAGGGCGGCCAGGACGGTGGTGAACCGCAGGTCGGCGCGGGCGGGGTGCACCAGTTCGGTGGCGGTTCGGCTGGCCATGGGGGCAATGGTAATCCACATGTTCACATAATCCGAACATCCTGTTATGTTCGGAATTGTCGAACATAACGAGGTTGGGAGGAACCGTGGCGATCGAGCAATCCCCTGCTGCTGGCACCGGAGTACCGGTGGCACAGCAGGTTTCACCGGTCGGGAGCCGACTGAGATTCTGGGGTGCGGCCTACGCGCTGTTGATCCTGTTCACCGGCACCAATCTCGCGACGCCGCTGTATCACGGTTACGCGCAGCGTTTCGGGTTCTCGCCATTGATGCTGACCTTGGTCTTCGCCGCCTATGTCGGCGCGTTGATTCCGTCGCTGCTGCTGGCGGGTCCGGCCTCGGATGCGTTGGGCCGCCGCACGATTCTGCTGCCCGCGCTGGCGGTGGCGGCGTTGGGCACGCTGGCCTTCGCACTCGCCACCGGTCTGGCGTGGTTGTTCGCGGCGCGGGTCCTGCAGGGCGTGGCGATGGGCGCGGCCTCGGGGGCGCTGACCGCCGCCATCACCGAGGTGGAACCGCGCGGTGATCGACGCCGGGCCGCGCTGGTGTCGGCCATGGCGACAGCCGGCGGCATGGGCGTGGGGCCGATGCTGGGTGCGGTTGTCGCGCAATACTTTCCGCAACCGTACGTGATGCCGTTCGTGGTGCACCTGGTGCTGCTGGTTCCCGCGGGCGTGTTCCTGGCCCTTCTGCCCTCGGCGTCCACCGGCGTGCGGTGGCGGCCGCGGCGGCCCAGCATTCCCTCGGGCATGGGCCGCACCTTCGCCGCGGCCGGATCGTCCGCGTTCCTGGGTTTCGCGGTGGTCGGTGTGTTCTTGACCCTGGTCCCCACCTACGCCGCGACCCTGTCGGGCAGTACGAACCTGGTGGTCGGCAGTGCCGCCGCGGCCGTGCTCCCGGTGGCCTGGTCGGTGGCCCAGCTGATCGGGTACGGGAAATCCGAACGGGCCCTGGAGCGTACGGGCCTGCCGCTGCTGGCCGCCGGACTTGCTTTGCTGGCGTTGGCGGGCGCGGTCTCCTCGCTGACGCTCCTGCTGGCGGCCACACTCCTGGCCGGTGCCGGGCACGGTCTGGCATTCCTGTCGGGCCTGACCGCGGTCAACGCCGCCGCCCCGGCCGACCGCCACGCCGATGTGCTTTCGACCTATTACGTCATGGGCTACTGCGGCACCGGCGGCCCGGTGATCGGCGTCGGCCTGCTCGCCGGAACCACCGGAACCTTGCACGCGGTGCAACTGTTCGCCGCCGCCGTCGCGGTGGCGTGTGTGGTGCGACTGGCACTGCGGACGGTTCTCGACGGCTCGCGCAACGCGGGCTCGGTGCGGTAGCGACCGCGCTCACATCCGGGTTGCGATCGGCGCGACCCGGGTGTTTACTGGCCCCCGCAAGGTGCCGTCGTTAACTGAGGCTCCTTCACGGATACAGGCCGGCGATCCCGAACGTCGAGAGACGCCCCGGATCAGGACAGGTTGCCCCGAGTTAAGGGGCCGCCCCGACCGGCTCCCGCCAGATGGTGGGTTCACGCCGTGGAGTGCTGAAGGTCTTACGAGGGGTGGTGCCGCTTCCAGTGAATTCTCGCTGGTCCCACCCTGTTGGCACGCGTGTGTTGTGCGTCTGAGGAGGTGGTGGTCGTGCCCGATGGTCCGGATCGTGTTCCGTTAGCCAATCGTTCACTAGGCGACACCTCCGCAATCTGCCGTTCGCTACCGGCACCCCTGTAGCGTCCGAGGTCGGAGTGCGCCGTCATCCCCTTTTCGGAGATCGCAATGACCACGTGGGAAATGCTGCTGCGACTCGGCACCGGTGTCGGGTTGGGTGCGGTGATCGGGTTCGAGCGTCAGTTCCGCGCCCGCATGGCCGGACTGCGCACCAACGCGCTCGTCGCCGCCGGTGCGACCCTGTTCGTGCTGCTGTCGGCGCACGGCTTCCATGGCAGTGACGCCGACCCGACTCGCGTTGCGGCGCAGATCGTTTCCGGTATCGGCTTCCTGGGCGCGGGCGTGATCCTGCGCGACGGGTTCAATATTCGCGGGCTCAATACTGCCGCGACGCTGTGGTGCTCGGCGGCGGTGGGTTCGCTCGCGGGTGCGGGCATGTATTCGACCGCGGCGGCGGGCACGGTGGCCGTGGTCGTGGTGAACACCGCGCTGCGCACGGTGGCGCGCTCGGTGGATCGCCCGCTCACCGACGGCCCCGAGGCCCACGAGGCGCTCTACTCCTTCACCGCCGACACCGATGACGCGCACGAGGCGCATGTGCGCGCGCTGCTGGTGCAGTCGTTGACGCGCACCGATTTCCGGTTGAACTCGATCTCGAGTCACGACACCACGCAGGGTCGGGTGCAGGTGCGCGCGGAGTTGACCGGCGACCGCCGCGACGACCGGCAGATGGAGGCGGCGGTGAGCCGGTTGAGCCTGGAGCCGTCGGTGACCAGTGTCGGCTGGCGCACGGTGGCCCCGCCGGTGGAGACCGAGCAGTGAACGCGACACTGCGCTCGTATCCTTCGCGCGGGGTACTGGATCGGCCGCGCTCACGGTGGGCCGATATCGCGGTGTTCGCGGGCGCGGCGGTGCTGATCTGGATCGTGGTGAAGGTGTCGGCGGGCATGCATGTGCCCTTCGACGAGAACACCGCGCCCACCACGATTTCCACCGATCCGGCCGAGCTGCCCTACTATGCGGCGCGGTCGCTGCTGCGCATGTTCGCCGCGTTGGGGCTCTCGATTCTGTTCACCTTCGTCTACGCCACCGCCGCGGCGCGGCTGCCGCGCGCGGAGAAGGTGCTGTTGCCCGCGCTCGATATTCTGCAGTCGGTGCCGGTGCTGGGTTTTCTGTCGGTGACCGTGGCCGGATTCATCGCCCTGTTCCCGGGTTCGTCGCTGGGTTTGGAGTGCGCGTCGATTTTCGCGATCTTCACCTCGCAGGCCTGGAACATGGCCTTCGCGTTCCATCATTCGCTGGTGTCGCAGCCGCGCGAGCTCGATGAGGCCTCCCGCAATCTGCGGTTGTCGCGCTGGCAGCGGTTCTGGCGGGTGGATGTGCCCTCGGGGATGTTCCCGCTGGTGTGGAACGGGATGATGAGTTTCGGCGGCGGCTGGTTCTTCCTGACCGCGTCCGAGGCGATCAGCGTCAACAATCGCTCCTACGCGCTGCCGGGTATCGGTTCGTATGTGGCCAGTGCCAACGCGCAGTCGCAGACCGGTCGGATGCTGTTGGCGATCGCGGTCATGATCGTCATGGTGGTCGGGCTCAATGTGTTGTTCTGGCGGCCGCTGACGGTGTGGGCCGAGCGCTTCCGGGTCGAGGACACCGAATCCGCGGACGCCCCGCGCAGTCTGATGCTGGATCTGTTGCGCCGCAGCCATATTCCCGGACTGCTCGCGCGGGTGTTCGGGCCGTTGGTGTATCCGGTGGACCGGTTCATGCGCGTGTTCGGGCTGGCCGAATACCCGCTGTATGTCACCGCGGCCCGGCGGCGTGCCGCCGATATCGTGTTCACGGTCGTGGTGGGTGGGGCGCTGGTCGCCGGTGTGATCGCCATGGCCCACTACATCGCGTCGACGGCCGGTTTCGGCGAGGTCGGCCATGCGGCGTGGCTGGGGCTGCTGACCCTGCTGCGGGTGATCGTGCTGTTGATCTTCGCGACGATCGTGTGGGTGCCGATCGGGGTGTGGATCGGGTTGAACCCCAAGGTTTCCCGGCTCGCGCAGCCGATCGTGCAGGTGTTGGCGAGTTTCCCCGCCAACTTCTTGTTCCCGCTGGTGACCGGGGTGTTGGTGGCCACGGGCGCGAGCCTGCAGTGGGCCTCGATCCTGCTGATGGCCTTGGGTGCGCAGTGGTACATCCTGTTCAATGTGATCGCCGGCGCCTCGGCGGTGCCCAATGATCTGCGTGAGGCGGCCGCGAATCTGCGGCTGCCGCGAAACCTGTGGTGGCGCAGGCTGATTCTGCCCGCCATCTTCCCCAGTTTCGTCACCGGTGCGATCACCGCGGCGGGCGGGGCGTGGAATGCCTCGATCGTCGCCGAGATCGTCTCCTCCGGTGACACCACCTTGACCGCGACGGGTCTGGGCGCCTACATCGCCGAGGCCACCCGCGTCGGTGACGGCCCGCGGATCCTCATCGGCGTGCTGGTCATGAGCACGTTCGTGGTCGGCATCAACCGGCTGTTCTGGCGGCGACTCTACGCCCTGGCCCAGCGCCGCTACTCGCTGTAACCAAGGAGGCCCCCATGACCGATACCGTTGCCACCGGCGAGGTCCTGATCGACCTCGAGCACATCGACATGTCGTTCACCGGCGCGTCCGGGGAGCCGTTGAATGTGCTCGACGGGGTGAATCTGCAACTGCGCGAGGGCGAGATCGTGGCGCTGCTGGGCCGTTCGGGCTCGGGCAAGTCCACGCTGTTGCGGCTGATCGCGGGCCTGCTCGCACCCACCAAGGGCGAGGTGCGTTACCGTGACGAGCCGTTGCGTGGCTCGAATCCCGGTGCGGCGCTGGTGTTTCAGTCCTTCGCGCTGATGCCGTGGCTGAGCGTGCAGGACAATGTGGAGCTGGGTTTGGCCGCGCGCGGTGTCGCCCCCGGTGAGCGCCGCCAGCGTGCCCTCGAGGCGATCGACCGCATCGGTCTGGATGGTTTCGAGACCGCCTATCCCAAGGAGCTCTCGGGTGGGATGCGGCAGCGGGTCGGGTTCGCGCGCGCCCTGGTGTTGGAGCCGGACCTGCTGCTGATGGATGAGCCGTTCTCGGCGCTGGATGTGTTGACCGCGGAGAACTTGCGCACCGAACTGGTGAATCTGTGGTCGGCCAAGGACTTTCCCACCAAATGCATCTGCATCGTGACCCACAACATCGAGGAGGCGGTGCAGTTGGCCGACCGGGTGGTGGTGTTGGGGTCGAATCCGGGGCGGATCATCGCCGAGGTCAGCGTGGATCAGCCGCGCCCGCGCAATCGCCGCGCACCGGGTTTCGTGGCGTTGGTCGATCAGATCTACGGGTTGTTGACCGGGCGCGACACCGAAGTCGCCGCGGCACCGGCCGATACCTCGACCCCGTTCGCGGTGCCGCTGCCCGATGCCTCGGTGGGCGGGATCGCGGGTCTGCTCGAGCTGGTCTACGGCAATAGCGGGCGCGCGGATCTGCCGGTGGTCGCCGACGAACTCAACTTCGAGCTCGATGATCTGATGCCATTGGTCGATGCCGCGGCGCTGCTGGGTTTTCTGCTGGTGGAATCCGGTGACGTGATCTTGACCAATGTCGGGGCGAACTTCACCAATGCCGACATCCAGGCCAGTAAGGCGATTTTCGCCGCGCAGGCCCGCCGCCGCGCTCCGCTGGTCCGCACGATCTGTTCGGCGTTGGTGGGCAGCAGCGACGAGACCGTGCGCGCGGATTTCATCCTGGATCTGTTGAAGCGCGGGTTCTCCGATGAGGACGCGCGGCGGCAGCTGGAGTTGGCCATCGATTGGGGCCGTTATGCCGAGTTGTACGACTACGACACCGATTCGGGCCGGATCACCGCCGACCCGGCCGCGGACCTGCGCGCCTCCTGAACCGTGGTGGGGCGCTCACACCATGGTGGTGGGTACCAGCGTGGTCAGGCCGCCGTCGACGAGCAGGTCCTGGCCGGTGATGTAGGAGGCGTCGGTCGAGGCGAGGAAGGCCACGGCCGCCGCGACATCCTCGCTGGTGCCGATGCGCCCGGCCGCCACCAGTGACGCGGCGGCCCGCTGCGCGTCGGCGCTGACTTCGGCCCGGAAGGCCGGGGTGTCGGTGTAGCCGGGGCTGACCGAGTTCACGCGAATTCCCTTGGGCGCCAGTTCGGCTGCCATGGTGCGGGTCAGATTGTGCACGGCGGCCTTGGTCGCGGAGTACAGGGCGGTGCCGGGCGTGCCCCGATACAGCGCGAACGAGGCGTTGATGACGATCGCGCCGCCGTCGACCAGCAGCGGCAGGCTGTGTTGGACGGTGAAGAACGCCGCCTTGAAGTTGATGGCGACGACCCGGTCGAACTCGTCGGGGGTGACGTCGGGAATCGATTGGAACGCACCGATTCCGGCGTTGACGAACACCACGTCCAGGCGTCCGAAGCGTTCGCCGATCACCCTTGTCAGCGCCGCGAGGTCTGCGGTGTCGGTGGCGTCGCCGGCGATGCCGGTGGCCCGCTGCCCCAGTTGCGCCACCGCGGCGTCGAGGCGCTGCTTGTCACGCCCGGTGACGATGACCTGTGCGCCTTCGTCGATGAGTCGCTGCGCGGTGGCCAATCCCATGCCGCTGCTGCCGCCGGTGATGAGGGCGATCTTGTCGTCGAATCGGGTTGCGTTGTGTGTCATGGCGATAACCCTGCCGGGGCGGCGGGTGGGCAAACAGTGCGCGTTTATCGTGGGTGTGGCACCACCACCTTTGCGACGGTGACCCGCGTCATCCTCGGGTGACCTGCAAGTTCAGGGTCGGTGCCAGGGGATTCCCTGATGCGGCGGCACGGGTGGGCGACGCACGATGGTGGGAGAGCTTTCGTGTGGTCGAGGCAAGGAGACATTCATGACCACGGGTGGATACGGGTACGAGCCGTACACGGGACAGCCGTACGCGGGCCCGATCATGGGCGTGACCCCGGCGGGCCTGGGTCCGCGCGCGGTCGCGCGGTTCATCGACTGGATCATCGCCGGAATCGTGGGCGGCATCGTGTTCTGGGCGCTCGAGCACGCCTCGGGCCTGCCGGGCTGGGCGTCGGTCATTCCCGGCGCTGGCTTCGGGTTCCTGTACTTCGTGGCCTTCGAGGTCCTCGCCGGCGCGACTCCCGGCAAGAAGCTGCTGGGCCTGCACGTCAACGGTTCCGGCGGCGCACCCCGCCCCAGCTTGGCCGACTCGGCCAAGCGCAACGCCTACATGCTGCTCAACCTGATCCCGTGGGTCGGTGGCCTGCTGTGGTTCTGCGCGGCCATCGCCATCGCGGTCACGGTCGGCGCGAGCCCCACCAAGCAGGGCTGGCACGACAATTTCGCCGACGGCACCCAGGTCGTCAAGGGCTGAGCGGGTTTCAGGCCGGAGCGGCCAGCCGCAACCGCCGAAGCCGATCGAGGGCTTCGGCGGTCGCGGTGTCGGGGCGCGGGTTGTAGAGCACGATGTGGCGGTCGGGCTGGTCGGTGACGGTCAGCGGGGTGGTGTCGAAGTAGAGCTCACCGACCTCGGGGTGACGCAGCGCGTTGACCGACTGGCGTGCGACGCCGACATCGTGACGCGCCCACAGGGCCGCGAATTCGTCGCTGCGCGAAGACAGTTCGGTCAACACCGCATCGAATCCGGGGTCTCCGGGGCACAGGGCGGAGTCGGCGCGGTATGCGGCCACGACCGCGGGAGCAGCCTCGGCCCACACCTCACGCATCGCCAGATACCGCGGATTGGTGAAGTAGGTGACCAGGCAGTTGTGCCTGGGCCCCGCATAGCCGAACACGGCGCGGGCACTATCGTTGAACCCCAACACATTCCAGTACCGATCGCGCAGCACGGCCGGACGCGGATCCCAGGCGTCGAGCAGATTGCGCAGCGCCGGGGCGATCTCGGGCCCGCTGTCCCCGGCCCGACACGGCGGATTCAGCCCAGCCAGAACGTAAAGGTGAGCACGTTCGACCGCATCCAAACGCAAGGCACCGGCAACCGCGTCGAGCACCTCACCGGACACGGTGATATCCCGCCCCTGCTCGAGCCACGTATACCACGACACCCCAACCCCGGCGAGCACCGCAACCTCTTCCCTCCGCAGCCCCGGCGTGCGCCGACGCCCGGCAGCAGGCAACCCCACCTGCTCAGGCCTGACCCGGGCACGCCTGTCGCGCAAAAATTCTCGCAACTGTTCCCGCCGCACACCCTCGGTCCTCATACCTCACGCTAACAATCACCGGTGGCCGGTTCGTTCACCCCTCCGAGGTTCCGAGCCTCGAAATAGCCTCAACGTCCCTACTTTGGTCAGACAGGTGTGGATGGCGCGCGATCGTCGGACGCGTCGCTTCCGGCGGCATGCTTGGCGCGAAGGGCCTCGAGTTGGGCAGCCTTGGCCGCGGCCCTGCGTTCGCGGGTGGCGGCAGTACGACTCGGAGTCGGCGCCGGGGCTGGGCGGCGGCGGGGAGTGCTCGGGCGGCGCGCCGCGGGCCGCCGGGGTGCGGGGGCTTCGGCGGTGCGGACGGCGTCGGCGAGCACGCTGAACGGCAGGATGAAGACCCAGAAGAAGATTCGGTACTCACCGCTGTGGAAGAACGCGGCCAGGTAGATGCCGTAACCGAGGAACGCGGTGCCGAGGAGACAGTTGACAATGCGGCGGCCGCGGTGCATTCCGGAGGCCAGCAGCGCCACACCGAGCACGACGATTCCGCTGACGAACAGCATCACCACGTAGAAGCCGAACACGTGTTTCCCCCACCACAAGCAAATCGAACGACAATCAACCTAGATCACTATCGCCGAGACCTCCAACCGAACCCCTCCAGACGCCGACGCTCAGGTGACCTGTGCGGTGACCAGGGTTTCGAAGGTGTAGGGGCGCAGGCCGTCTGGGCGGTTGGGGAAGTAGCGGTGTTGGAGGTCGGTGCGGGTGGGGTGGTCGACGACGGTCAGGCCGCAGTGGGTGATCAGGGTCTCGATCTTGGATGCTGGCCAGCCGGGGTGGAGGGGCTCGCCGACGGAGGCGGCGATCGGGGTGTAGATGCGGGCGAATTCGGTTCCCGTGTTGTCGAGGGCGGCGTCCTCGGCGCGGTAGGAGAACACCACTTCGGAGCCGGGGGCGGCTGTGGCGATGGTGTGCAGTGTCGATTCGATTGCCGGTGCGGTCAGGTAGGGGGCGACGCCGGTCCAGCAGAACATTGTCGGTTGGGTCCAGTCGAATCCGGTGGCGCGGAGCGCATCCTGCATCGGTGCGGCCTCGAAATCTGTCGGCACGAATAGCTGTGAGTCGCTCAGCGGCAGACCGAGTTCGCGGACTCGCTCGAGCTTCCAGGCTTGGGAGGCAGGGTGATCGACCTCGAACAGCGTCAGCGAGGCGAGCAGATCCGGGCGCCGCCATGCGAACGAGTCGAGCCCCGCGCCGAGAATCACGTATTGGGTGAAAGCGCCAGCGGTCAGCCGGTCCTCGACGTAGCGGCTGCGGGTGCAGACCGCCGCGCGTGATTCCAGGCGGACCGGGGCGGGGAACAGTGGGTCGAACCGATCTCGCAGCTGCCGCCAGATCGGGCCGACGAGCACCAGGGCCAGCACATCGTCGAGTACCCACGGCGGCGCCGTTTCCAGGCGAAACAATCCACGCGACACGGCCGCGAACATCGCCGTCCTGCTCGGTGCGCTTTCCATACCCCCTCCTCACCCCGTCAGAACCAGCATGCCCTCCACGCTCGCTCACGGTGCGCACTTCACAGGACCCGCCCGAAATGCCGTGACGGCCAGATCGTCTGGCCGCCCGTCGGGACGGTCCCCGACCGTTTCATCGGAAGGCGCGGCGGTAGGCGTTCGGGGAGACGCCGACGGTGCGTTTGAAATTGTCGCGGAACGCGGTCGGGGAGCCGAATCCGACTTGGGTGCCGACGCGTTCGATGGTGTGGTCGGTCGTCTCGAGCAGGTGCTGGGCGCGGCGGATGCGGGCGCGGTGTAGCCAACGCAGCGGGGTGGTGCCGGTGTGAGTGCGGAACTGCCGCAACAGGGTTCGGGTGCTGGTGCCTGCTTGGGCGGCGATGTCGGTGATGGTGAGTTCGCGGGACATGTTGTCCTGCAACCACAGCAGCAGCGGCTCCAGTCCGGCCCCGTGCGATGCGGATGGAAGCTGCTCGACGATGAATTGGGACTGTCCACCCTCGCGTTCGAGGGGCATGACCGACAGTCGGGCGGCATCGGCGGCCACGGCCGAGCCGTAGTCGCGGCGAATCAGGTGCAGGCACAGATCCAGTCCGGCCGAAGCGCCCGCGGAGGTGAGGACGTGGCCGTTGTCGACATACAGCACGTCCGGGTCGACCTCGACGCGCGGATAGGTGGCCGCCAGCAGGTCGGCGACGACCCAATGCGTGGTCGCCCGCAGCCCATCCAGGAGGCCGGTCGCGGCGAGGGGGAATGTGCCGGTGCAGATGGAGGCGATCCGGGTGCCCGCCGCGGCCGCGGCGCGGATGGTGTCGCGCACGGCCGGCGAGGGTGGGACGGTCGGATGGGAGACCCCTGGAACGATCACGGTGTCGGCCTCGGCGACCGCGGCCAGATCCCAGGGCGCACGCAGCGTGAAGGCGCCCGCGTCCACCTCCGGCCGCTCGGCGCAGATGCGGACCTGATAGGCGCGGCGGCCATCGGGCAGGCGGGTGCGGTCGAAAATCTCGACGGGAGTGGACAAATCGAAGGGTATGACCCCGTCCAAGGCCAGAACCGCGACCGTGTGCATGGCGTGAAGCTACCCCATCGTCGGATTCGCGTCATGGCCGTGAACAGGCCGCTAGCGCCGAGGCGACGGTGACTGGACTGGCAGAGCGACGGTGGCGTTTTTCCGTGGATGTGTGGCGGAAAGGCCACTGGGACCGGACTCGACAGGGCGATAGCTTCGTGTCCGATTCGTTCCCCCGAGCCTGCTCTCAGGAGTCACCCGGTCATGGTTTCTGCTGTCGCCACCGTCGTTGTGCCGCTGTTGATCGGCGGCGTCTACGCCCTGCTCATGTCGCTGATCCGCGAACCGCATCGCCGCACCTTCAATGCGATCATGGTCGCCGGGGCCGGGGCCGCCTATCTCAGTGGCGGTGGGCTCGGGGCGTGGGAGTACGCGTTCGCCGCCGCCATCACCTATTGCGCGTTCCGCGGCCTGGATTCGTGGACATTCATCGGTATCGCCTGGCTACTGCACACCGCCAGCGATGTCCTGCACCACCTCAAAGGCCACCCGATCGTCCCCTTCGCGCACAACTCCTCCCTGGGCTGCGCGATCTGCGACCCGGTGATCGCGCTCTGGTGCCTGCGCGGAGGCCCGAACCTGCTCGCCTTCCTCCGGCGAGATCACTCGGTCAGTGCTGCCAACACCGCGGACGTGTCGTGATAGTACGGGCGAAACTCGGTGATCAAGCCGTCTCGAAAGCTGATCCATTGCAGGAGCGAGGTTTCCAGTGTCCGGCCGGTCCGCCGTGCGCGCAGCCGCCCGCGGCTGTAGACCACGACCCGATCCCGGTCACTGACGAACTGCTGCTCGTCGAACCACAGACCGTCCCAGTTGTCGCCCATGGCGGCTATGAACCTGCGAAACCCCTCGTGCCCATGCCATTCGCCGCCGTAGGGCAGGCTCGACGCCTGATACATCACGACATCGGGGGCCAAATGCGCGGCCATCTGCTCGAACTCGGCGCCCTCGGTGAGGTAGGCGGCCTCGGCCGCGTAGAAGTCCCGCAGCCTGGTCATCACATCGACTGTCATGCTCCCCACCCTCACAGCGACTCGATCTCCACGCTGGCGGGATTCGGCCTTCGCGATTCGAACCGCGAGGTTACGACAGGTGCATCAGGTTGCCGGAGATGGAGAAAAGGCTCTTGCCGAGCTTCACGACGGGGATGCCGACCGGTGCCAGGATGATGGTGGCGGACAAGATGATTCCGACCAGCCAGACCAGTCCCGCCACGATACCCAGCACCGCGCCGAGCACGGCTCCGAGGATGCCCAATACCGCACCCAATAGTTTGTTCAACGCTCCCATGATGACCTCCTGAGTCACTGCGGGAATAACCCGTCGAGCCCATCACATGCCCGTGCGCGTCGACGTCAGGAGCGGAGGGCGCGCAGGCCGGTACGGATCTCGCTGACGAGGATCTCGGGCTGTTCCAGGGCGGCGAAGTGTCCGCCCTTGTCGGCCTCGCCGTAGTGGATCAGGGTGCTGTAGGTGTCTTCGATCCAGCTTCGTGGCAGGCGGGGAATGTCTTTCGGGAAGACGGTCACCGCGACCGGAAGGCTCAGTTTCGGACCGGCGAAGGTGGCTGATCTGTTCTCCCAGTAGATGCGGGCGGAGGAGGCGGCGCTGTTGGTGAACCAGTACAGCGATATGGCGTCGAGGATGTCGTCGACGCTGAGGGCGTCCTCGGCGAGCCCGTGGTTGTCGGTCTTGGATTGGAACTTCTCGTAGATCCAGGCGGCCTGCCCGGCGGGCGAGTCCGCCAACGCGAAGCCGACGGTCTGGGGCTTGGTGCCCTGCAGGTGATTGGACCCACCGAGTTCGCCGGTGTAGCGGGCCAGGGACTCCACGGCGTCGCGCTGTGCGGGCGACAGGGAGTCGGGTATCGGTGTGGGAAAAGCGTATTGGGTGTTCAGGTGAATCCCGAGCAGCCCCTCCGGTCGCATGGCGCCGAGGGCGGTGGTGACGACCGCACCCCAATCTCCGCCCTGCGCAACCCATTTCGAGTAGCCCAGCCGCTGCATCAGCTCCACCCACGCGCTGGCGATGCGCGAGACCGTCCACCCGGTGCGCGTGGGTTTCTGGGAGAACCCGAACCCGGGCAGCGACGGGACGACGACGTCGAAGGCGTCGGCGGCGTCCGCGCCGAAGGACACCGGATCGGTGAGCGGGCCGATCAGCTTCACGAAGTCGAGGATCGAGCCCGGCCAGCCGTGAGTGAGCAGCAGCGGCATCGCGCCGGGATGCCGGGAGCGGACGTGGAGGAAATGGATGTCGAGCCCATCGATCTCGGTCAGGAATTGGGGAAAGTGATTGAGTTCGGATTCCAGGCGCCGCCAGTCGTAGCCGCGCTGCCAGTAGTCGATCAACGATTGGGCGTTGGCCAGGCGGACCCCTTGCGACCAGTCCCCCACCGTTTCCGGATCCGGCCATCGAGTTCTGGCCAGTCGCTGCCGCAGGTCGTCGATCTCGGTGTCCGGGATCGAGATGGTGAACGGGCGTACGAGCGGGGATGTCGGTGCGGCCATTGTCTTCTGAGCGGCCGTTGCCTTCTGAGCGGGCATTGCCTTCTCCTGAGCTTCGAAGCACAACTCTTCATTGCACACTGGTGTGCAAACTGCTCCGTTGCACACCAGTGTGCAATGATGGTGTGGTGTCTACCGAGTCCTCCCGAGCGCGCGCGATGAACGACACACGCGACCGCATCCTCGAGGTTGCTCTCACCGTGCTGGGAGAGGACCCCGACGCCGGAATGGGCGAAATCGCCTCCGCCGCAGGTGTCGTCCGCCGCACGGTCTACGGCCACTTCCCCTCGCGCCTGGAGTTGGTGCGCACACTCACCGGCCGCGCGGTCACCGAAATCACCGCCGTGCTCACCGAAGTCGACACCTCCGACACCGCCGCGGACGCCGCATGGGCCGAATTCATCACCCGCCTGTGGCCGGTGGCGCACCGCTACCGAGTCCTGGTCGCGCTGCGCCGCGGCGAATACGGCGAGGAGATCCACAGCCTGCTCGGCCCGATCGACGACCTCCTCGCCAACCTCGTCCAACGAGGCCAACACACCGGCGCATTCGCCCACCACCTCCCCCCAGCCATCCTGAGCCAACTGGCCTACAGCGCCGTCTTCACCATCGCCGACCACACCCTGTCGACCGAACCCCCCGACCCTCGCCCAGCCACGATCACCACCCTGCTGATGCTGGGAGTCCCCGAGCCCCGAGCCCTCACTCTCGTTGGCGGCCACCCCAATCCGCCCCACCCGAAGTTGATCACGGGCCAAAACCTGCACAATGATCGCTGAATTGACAGAAACCTGTCCTCCCACAGCGATTTGTGCACGAATAGGCCCATCGCACCGAATTCGACGTGACAGGGGCTCCGACAGGAGAGCCGCGGTGTCCGGCGGTGGGTGGTGCGGGCGGGGTGTTGTGGGGCGGCCGGGGTGGGGTGGGGCGGTTAGCATGTGTCCGGATTGGGTCTCGAGGGGGGCGGATGCGGCAGATTTTGGTGGCGGCGATGGTGGCGTTGGCGGTGTCGATTACGGTGACGCCGTTGTTGATCCGGGTGTTCGCGCGGCGGGGGCTGGGGCAGCCGATTCGGGAGGATGGGCCGCGGACGCATTTGGCCAAGCGGGGGACGCCGACCATGGGTGGGTTGGCGATTTTGTTGGGGATGTGGTGTGGGTATTTGGGGGCGCATCTGATCGGGCGCCATGACAGTGAGAGCGGGCCTACGGCGTCGGGGTTGTTGGTGTTGGGGTTGGCGACCGCGCTGGGTGCGGTGGGGTTTCTCGATGACTACATCAAGTTGTCCAAGCGGCGCAGTCTGGGGTTGACCGCGTCGGGCAAGTGGCTCGGGCAGCTGTGTGCGGCAGTGGTTTTCGGGGTGTTGGCGCTGCAGTTTCGGGGTGGGGGCGGGTTGACGCCGGGCAGCAAGCAGATTTCGATCGTGCGGGACGTCTCGACGGTGTCGCTGGGGCTGATCGGGTTTCTGGCCGCGACCTGCATTCTGGTGGCGGCGTGGTCGAACGCGGTCAACATCACCGACGGCCTGGACGGGTTGGCCGCGGGCTCGATGGGGTTGACGTTGGGTGCGTATGTGTTGATCACGTTCTGGCAGTACAGCCATTCGTGTGCACTCAGGGCGGTGCCGGGGTGTTATACGGTGCGTGATCCGCTGGATTTGTCGATCGTGTGCGCGGCCGGGGCGACGGCGTGTGTGGGATTCCTGTGGTGGAACGCGGCTCCGGCGAAGATCATCATGGGTGATACGGGTGCGCTGGGGTTGGGTGGGCTGCTCGCGGGGTTGTCGATCACCAGCCGCACCGAGTTGTTGATGGTGGCCGTGGGCGCGTTGTTCGTGGCCGAGATTCTGTCGGTGTTGTTGCAGATCGTCATGTTCCGCACCACCCGGACCCGGTTGTTCAAAATGGCTCCCTTCCATCACCATTTCGAGTTGACCGGCTGGCCCGAGACCACGGTCACCATCCGCTTCTGGCTGCTGGCGGCGATCGCCTCGGCGACGGGTCTGATCGCCTTCTACGGCGAGCACCTGTCCACCACCGGCTCACAACTGCCCTGAAACGCGCTGTGGCCCATCCGGAATCGCCTTCCGGATGGGCCACAGCAGGCATCGAGTGCACTGTCGCGCTCAGTGCACGACCACGGGTGCGTCGCTCGCGTCCGCGGGCACGGCGGGTTTGCTGCGCGGCAGGAAGAACGCCGGAATCAGCGTGGCCACCAGGATGCACAGCGACACCACGAAGGTGTGGGAGAACGCGCGCGCCGCCAGATCGAAGCCCTCGCTGAGCAGCGACTGCGGCAGATGCGCGAGCTGCTCGCTGTGGCGCGACCCGATCGCAGCGTTGGCCAGCGAGGGATCGGCCACGCCCGGCGGCACCGGAACCCCACGCGAACCGAGGGTGTCGCCGCGGTTGAGCAGGGTGGTCAGCACCACCGAAATGGTGGCCGTGCCAATGGATCCGGCGGTCTGGTTGACGATGTTCATCAACGTCGACCCGCGCGCCACCTGGGCGTGGGTGAGGGTCTGAATGGCCGCGGTCATGGTCGGCATCATGGTGCAGCCCATGCCCAACCCCATCACGAACAGCACCGCGCACAGCATCGGATACGGGGTGCTGGCGCTGACCTGGGTCAAGAACGCCATACCGAGGGACATCACGGCGATACCGGTGAGCACGATCTTGCCGGGACCGATCTTGTCGACCAGTCGGCCCGCGATGGGCATGGTCAACATCGCGCCCAAACCCTGCGGGGCGATGAGCAGACCGGCCATCAGCGTGGACTCACCGCGCACCTGCTGCAGATAGGTCGGCAACAACAGCCCGGATCCGAAGAACGCCATGGCGAAACACGTCATGGTCAGCACCGCGAACCGCAGCGAGCGGTTCTGGAACAGATGCAGGTCGATGAGCGGATGCTCGGTGCGCAGCGCGTGGAACACGAACGCCACCAATAGGATCAGCCCGATCACCGCCGGGATGAGCACCTTGGCCGAGGCCACCGTGCCCTCACCGGGAATCGAGGACACACCGAACAGGAACGCCGCCAGACCCGGCGAGGCAAGCAGCATGCCGACGAAGTCGAAGGTCTGCGAGGGCTCGGGGTTGTCGCGCGGGAACACGATGAACGCCAACGCCAGCGCGATGATGCCGATGGGCAGGTTGATCAGGAAGATCCAGTGCCAGGAGAACGAGTCGATGAGCCAGCCGCCCAGGATCGGACCCATGATCGGGCCCAGCAGCATGGGCACACCCAGCACGGCCATGACGCGACCGATGCGTTGCGGGCCCGCGGCGTGGGTCATGATCGTCATACCCAGGGGCATGAGCATGCCGCCGCCCAGGCCCTGGACGACGCGGAAGGCGATGAGCGACTCGATGTTCCAGGCCGTCGAGCACAGCACCGAGCCGATGACGAAGAACACCAGCGCCATCATGTAGAGGCGTTTGGTGCCGAATCGGTCGGCGGCCCAGCCGGTCAGCGGAATGACCGTGGCCAGGGCCAGGGTGTAGCCGGTCATCGACCACGCCGCGATGGCGGTGGTGGTGTGGAATTTGTCCTGGAAGGTGGGGATGGCGACGGTCACGACGGTCACGTCGAGGATCGACATGATCGCGCCGAGCACCACGACGCCGGCGATTTTGAGGACGCCGATGTCCAGCTTGTCGTCGGCGGAAGCGGCCGACGCGGTATCCGGAGGAGTGGTCACCGCTTCAGCCTGCCAGCCGGTCGGTGACGAAACCAGCACATTTTCGCATCGGCGCGTGCAGGGCGACGCCGCAGCGTTGCGCGCGAACTATTCATCGGCCATCCCCCAGGCTCCGCCCTCGGTGTGCAGGTCCTGCGCGCCCGCGTCGGCCGCGGCCTCGGCGCGCACGTCGAATTCGGAAGGATTTCCCGGATTCGGTTCGCGCACATCACTTCTGCCCTCGGAATCGGTGGGATCCACCGGGATACGCTCGCCGCTCATGTGCTGAGTCCTCTCGATACGCAGGGGAGTATCGCCTCGAGCCGCCCCCGATCATACCGAGCGGTAGCTATCTTTGGGCAATGTGTCGGCACCGCAGGCCGCCCCGCCCCGCCCGCGTACGCT
This sequence comes from Nocardia sp. CDC153, assembly GCF_035818515.1. Classification (NCBI taxonomy): domain Bacteria; kingdom Bacillati; phylum Actinomycetota; class Actinomycetes; order Mycobacteriales; family Nocardiaceae; genus Nocardia; species Nocardia sp. CDC153. The sequence continues at coordinate 850,513 of NZ_JAYKYU010000004.1, forward strand.
GGGCTTTCTCAGCGATCGATGCGAGGAGTTCACGCGCGATGACCGACCCGGTAGTGGGCTTGACCGGTACGCTGACCTCGCCGATCCGGGGCAAGGGATCTCTCGGGGAGGTGCGCATCGCCATCCGAGGGGGAACCGAGCTCTATATCGCGCGCGCCGAGGAGCCATTGGCGGCCGGTGTCACCGTGCTCGTGGTGGCCGCCCATCCGGGGCGCGTGGTCGATGTTGTTGCGTGGATTCCCCTTCCGGGCGATCGATAGATCGACACGATTCCTTATCCACCCACAGAGGGAGACAACGATGTTGGGTTACCACGTACCGGACCCGGACGAGGCGATGCTGGTCAGCGGCGGCCGCCACGGCAAGGACGGCGGCGCGCCGTTTCGCGTGATCATCGGGCACGGCACCTGGGTGATGCCGTTCTTCCGCAAGGTGCGGTACCTGTCGCTGGCCATGTTCGAGGCCGAGATCGGTGAACGCTGCGTGACCAAGCAGGCCATTCAGCTCGATGTGCGCGCGGTGATCGCGTTCAAGGTCGCCAACGACACCCAGTCGATCGTCAATGCCGCCCAACGGTTCCTGTCCGAGCAGGAACGCGAGATGAGCGTGTTGACCGGGCGCATCTTCTCCGGCCACCTGCGCTCGATCGTGGGCTCGATGACGGTGGAAGAGATCATCCGCGAACGCCAGAAGCTCGCCGACGAGGTGCTGGTGGCCTCCAAGGTGGAGATGAGCAATATCGGGCTGTGGGTGGACTCGTTCCAGATCCAGCACATCGACGACGGCAACCTCGGCTACATCGCGGCCCTGGCGGCCCCGCACAATGCCGCGGTGCAGCGCGACGCGCAGATCGCCCAGGCCGCCGCCGCGCAGCTGGCCGCCCAGGCCGAGCAGGAGTCCCAGCGCAAGCAGGCCGAATACCAGCGCGAGACCGCGATTCTGCGCGCGCAGTACCAGCGCGACATCGACAAGGCCAATGCCGAAGCCGCACAGGCGGGTCCGCTCGCGCAGGCCAACGCCCTGCAGGAGGTGCTCACCGCCCAGGCCGAGCAGGCGCGCAAGCAGGCCGAGCTGCGCGAGCAGCAGTTGCAGGCCGAGGTGGTCAAACCGGCGCTGGCCGAGGCCGAACGGGTACGCATCCTGGCCGAGGCCGAGGCCGACCGCACCCGCATTCAGGCCGAGGCGGCGGCGTCGAACAATCGGATCGCGTTGGACCAGTTGCTGATCGAGCAGCTGCCCGAGATCGTCAAGCAGGCCGCGGGCGGGCTGTCGAAGGCCAATCTGACCGTGCTCAACGGCCCCGACGGGGTCTCGGAGATCGTCAACGGCATGGTGGGCCAAGGCCTGACCGTCTTCAATTCGTTGCAAAAGGCACTTTCCTCCAACAATGATCAGCCCGCGGACTAGAGTGACCGCGAGAGGGACGCGGCGACGAGGAGCGGGTGTTTAGGTGTCCATCGGGAAATTGGTGTCGTTCGACAGCTCTCGGGGTTTCGGGTTCATCCGTCCGGAAGACGGTGGACCGGACGTGTTCGTGCACGTCAACGACATCGGGCTGGACGAGGATGAACTGCGCCAGGGGCGGGTTTTCGAATTCGATGTGACCGAGGGGGATCGCGGACCCAAGGCGATCAACCTGGCGGTGGTGCCCGGGCAGAGCGCCCCGGCCGCGGCCGCCCGGCACAAGAACAAGGATCATCGCGGGTCCGGGCAGCTCACGGCGTCGGAACATCGACGGTTGATCACGGAGTTGCTACTGGACGCGTCGCCGCAGTTGACGGCCGGGGAGATCATCACGATCCGGGATCGGCTCACCGCCTTCGCGGATCAGCACGGGTGGCTCGAAAACTGACCGGTTCGCATTACGATCGGTTGCGGTGCCACCTACCGAGGAGGTCGTGTGCAACTGCCCGTCATGCCACCGGTGAAACCGATGCTGGCCAAATCGGTCTCCGACCTGCCCCGCGAACCCGGACTGCTGTATGAACCGAAGTGGGATGGCTTCCGCTGCATCGTGTTTCGCGACGGCGACGAGATCGAGCTGGGTTCGCGCAACGATCGGCCCCTGACCCGGTACTTCCCCGAACTGGTGGAACTGCTGGGTCAGGCGCTGCCGCAAAAGTGCGTGGTGGACGGGGAGATCGTGGTCGTCACCGAGAACGGCCTGGACTTCGACACCCTGCAGCAGCGGCTGCATCCGGCCGCCTCGCGGGTCAACAAGCTGGCGGTGGAGACACCGGCGTCGTTCGTCGGTTTCGACCTGCTCGCGTTGGGGGACGAGGATTTGACCGAGCGGCCCTTCGCCGAACGGCGGGCACTGCTGGAAACCGTGCTCGACGGCCAGTTTTCGCGCACCCACCTGACCCCGATCACCACCGACGCCGATACCGCCGCGGACTGGTTCACCCGCTTCGAGGGCGCCGGATTCGACGGGGTGATGGCCAAGGCCGCGGATCTGCCGTATCTGCAGGACAAGCGGGTCATGCTCAAGATCAAGCATGAGCGCACCGCCGACTGTGTGATCGCCGGATTCCGCTGGCACAAGGACGGGCAAGGGGTGGGATCGCTGCTGCTGGGGCTCTTCGACGACGAGGGCAATCTGCACCATGTGGGGGTGGCGTCGAGTTTCACCGCCGCGCGGCGCAAGGAACTCGTCGACGAGCTGGCCCCGCTGCGCGAGAACGCCCTCGAGAATCATCCGTGGCGCTCGTGGGCCGATGCGGCCGCGCAAGCCAAGGCCGACGGGAAGATGCCCGGCGGGGTGAGCCGCTGGACCGGCGGCAAGGATCTGTCGTGGGAGGCGCTGCGCCCGGAGCTGGTGGCCGAGGTCCGCTACGAGCATGTGATGGCCGGGCGGCTGCGCCACGGCGGGCGGCTGGTGCGCTTCCGCTCCGACCGCACCCCCGAATCATGCACCTACGCCCAGCTCGACGAGGTGGCCCCGGCGGAGTTGGCCGATATCTTCGCCGAGGCCAGAGCGGCGAAAGGGTCGGCGCGGTGAGCGATTCGCTCGAGCTCGAGGTGGCCGGACACACCGTCACCATCTCCAATCCGGGCAAGGTGTACTTCAGCAAACGCCAGGAAACCAAGCTCGATCTGGTGAATTACTATCTGGCGGTGGCGGATCCGATCATGCGGACCATCGGCGGGCGTCCGGTGTTGTTGGAGCGCTACCCCGATGGGGCCTCGGGCAAATCGTGGTTTCAGAAACGCGTGCCCAAGTCGGTGCCGGACTGGTTGCAGACCACGGTGGTGTCCACCCCCAACGGCACCGAATCCGATGCGCTGGTCGCGGTCGATATGGCGCATCTGTTGTGGGCGGTCAACTTGGGCTGCTTGGGTTTTCACGTCTGGCCCACTCACGCGGGCGCGGAGGCGGCCAGCACGTTCCCGCCGGTGCTCGACGCGGCCGGCAACGTGCTGCCGCCCACCGGGGTCACCGACGAGCTGCGCATCGATCTGGATCCCTCCCCCGGCATCGGTTTCGAGGATCTGCGTCGCGCGGCGTTCGCGGTGCGCGCGCTGTGCACGGAGTTGGGTATCGATGTGCGGGTGAAGACCTCCGGGTCGCGGGGCCTGCACCTGTATGCGCTGCTGCAACCGCATTGGGACGGGTATCAGGTGCGCGCGGCCGCGGTCGCGTTGGCGCGGGAACTCGAGCGCCGTCATCCGAGCGAGATCACCGCCGCCTGGTGGAAGGAAGAGCGCGGGTCGCGGGTGTTCGTGGATTTCAACCAGAATGCCCCGCACAAAACGGTTTTCGGGGCGTGGTGTGTGCGCCCGAAGGTGGGTGCGCAGGTCTCGACGCCGGTGTCGTGGGAGGCGTTGGCCTCGATCGTGCCCGATGAGCTGACCATCGCCACGGTGCCCGCGCGGGTGGCGGAGTTGGGTGATCCGTGGGCGGATCGGGTGCCGCAGTCGATCGCGCCGCTGTCGGAGATGTCGGAGAAGGACATGGCGGCGGGGTTGATGGATGCGCCGTGGCCCCCGGTGTATCCGAAGATGCCCAATGAGCCGCCGCGGGTGCAGCCGTCCAAGGCACGCAAGGACAGCACCGACTAGTCAGACAGCGCCCGACCTTGAAAGACAGCACCGACCAGTGCCTCGGGTGTCGGTGGTGGTGGGTAGCGTCTTGGGGTGTGGACACTGGGGAACGCATCCAAGAGCTCGCCGACCGGATCGTGACGCTGCGCGAGGCCTACTATCAGGGCTCGCCGCTGGTCGCCGACGCCGACTATGACGCGGTCGAGGACGAACTGCGGGCGTTGATGGCCGCGCATCCGGAGTGGACGCCGGACCCGAATCCGCTCGATCAGGTCGGCGCGCCCGGGGTGCTGCACGCGCCGATCCGGCATTCGCGTCCCATGCTCTCGCTCGAGAAGGCCACCAAACCCGAGCAGGTCGAGGCGTTCTTCGCGCGGTTCCCGGGCCAGTCGGTGGTGGTGATGCCCAAACTCGACGGGCTGTCGCTGGCGTTGGTGTTCGAGGAGGGGCGGCTGGCGCGGGCGATCACCCGCGGCGACGGCACCACCGGTGATGACGTCACGATGTTGGTGCGCGCCTTGGTCGACGGGGTGCCCGAGCGTATCGATGCGCCGGGGCGGGTGGAGGTGCGCGGGGAGGCGGTGATGCTGCGCTCGACCTTCGCCGCCTACAACCTCGCCCACCCGGACAAGCCGTTGATCAATCCGCGCAATGCCGCGGCGGGCACGCTACGCGCCAAGGATCCGGCCACCGTCGCCGAGCGTCGCCTGCAGTTCTTCGGTTTCGATCTGGACTCCAACCCCGAGAGCGCCACCCACGATCTGGAAGAGGCGTTGGCGGGGTTGGGGATCGCGGGCGCGGCCATGCGCCACTGCGCCGATGCGGCCGAGGCCCAAGCCGCCATTACCGCGATCGAGGCGGGCCGCAATGATCTGGATTACGACCTGGACGGCGCGGTGTTGCGGCTGGCCGATCGAGCGGCCTACGCGGCGGCGGGAACTCGCTCGAATTCCCCGCGCGGGGCGCTGGCGTTCAAGTTCGCCGCCGAGGAGAAGACCACCCTGCTCGCGGATGTGGTGTGGGATGTCGGCAAGACCGGCAAGATCGTGCCGGTGGCCTGGCTCGAGCCGGTGTTCGTGGGCGGCACCACCGTCACCCGCGCCACCCTGGCCAATCAGGAGGTGATCCGCGCCCGCGACATCAAGATCGGTGACACGGTGTTGGTGCGCCGCGCCGGCGATGTGATCCCGTTCGTGGCAGGGGTTTTGGATGCTTCGCGGCGTACCGGGGCCGAACGCGAGATCATTCCGCCGACGGTGTGCCCGTCGTGTGGGCAGGCGGTGACCGAGCAGGGCAACAGTCGAGAACTGTTCTGCACCAACGTCTCCTGCCCCGCCCAGACCGTGCGCCGGCTGATCCACTGGGCTTCGCGGGCCGCGGCCGATATCGATGCCATCGGCGGGGTGTGGATCGAGCGGCTGGCCGAGGCGGGGATTCTGGAAAACCCGTCGGATTTCTATGGTTTGACCAAGGAGCGTCTGCTCGAGTTCGACCGGATCGGTGAGGTGTCCGCGCAGCGGATGATCGATTCGATCGACGCCAGCCGTGGGGTCGGGTTGCGGCGTGCCCTGATCGGGTTGGCGATCCCGATGGCCTCCGACGGCACCGCCGCGCGCCTGGCGCGCGCCGGGTTCACCAGCCTCGAGGAGGTCGCCGACGCGGGCGAGGAACGCCTGGTGGCCGTCGACGATATCGGCCCGAAGGTCGCTGCCTCGCTGGCCGCGCATCTGACGCGGCTGCGCCCCGAGCTCGAACGCCTACGCAAGGCGGGGGTGAATCTGGATGTGCGGGAAGAAGATCTGCCTCCGGTCGTGGCGGCGGGCGCGCCGCTGGAGGGTAAGACGGTCGTGATCACCGGCGCGATCAGTGATCCGCGCTCCGGGGAGAAGGTCGCCCGTCCCACCTTCCAGCGGCTGTGCGAGCGCGCCGGTGCCACGGCGGCGTCGTCGGTGTCGGCCAATACCGACATGCTCATCACCGGCGCGGGCGTGGGCGATGCCAAGTTGGCCAAGGCCGAGAAGCTGGGTGTGCAGGTCGTCGACCAGTCCGAGATCTGGCCGCTGCTGATCGAGGCCAACCTCGTCTGACCCCGGATCCCTTGCCCCGCAATGATCTCGAGGGTGTGGTGGCGAGCTGTCCTGTCGCCGTGGGTGAGTGCTCAGGCTGCCCCGGCGGCGGGCTGGGCGAACTCGGCGGCGGGGCGGCGGGCCGCACGCAGGATCAGCTGCAGCAGCGGGACGACGAAGATCTGGTCGATCGCGCTCCAGCCCAGCGACATGCGGTTGTGGACGAAGCCGACGGAGATACCCGAGTCCGGGTCGGTCCAGCCGGTGGACCCGAACGCGCCCATGTGACCGTAGCCGCGCGGAGCACGCGGAAGCGGCAGGCTGTGGAATCCCAAGTGCCACATCGGGATCAGCAGGGTGTGATCGAGTTGTCGGGTGCGGATGCGTTCGAGTTCGCGCACCGTGCGCGCCGACAGGAAGCGGCGACCGTCGACGAAACCGTCGCAGGCCAGCGCGCTGTACATCAGCGCCAGGGCGCGCGCGGTGCACACGGCATTGCCCGCGGGCAGCGAGGTGGCCAGGATCGCGGGATGCTCGCCACGGAACACCGATTCCAAGCCCGGCACATACAGCGCGGCCAGCGGGTCGCGCAGCAGGTGCGGCAGGCGCGGGACGAGGGTGGCGACGGGGCTCGGGATAGTGCGTTCGGCAAGGGTTTTCAGGGAGCCGACCAGGTCGGCGGCGTGGGTGGGTGAGCCCGCGGGTGGGGTGCCCAGGTGGATGCCGTCGATGCCGAGGGGTTCGGCGATTTCGGTGCGGTAGAGCCGGGCCATGTCGTGGCCGGTGATGGCGCGCGCCAGCCCGGTCATGAGCCAACCGATGGTCAAGGCGTGGTAGATCGGGATGCCCAGCAGGTGATCGGGTGTCGCGGCGGCCAGGCGTGCTTCCATGAGTTCGTGGTCGAGGACTTCGGCGGGGGTGGTGGCGGGCAGGGCCGACAGGCCCGCGCGGTGGCTGAGCAGGTCGGTGACGGTGATGCGGGACTTGCCGTTCGCACCGAATTCGGGCCAGTATTCGGCGACCGGTGCGGAGTAGTCGAGCAGGCCGCGGTCGGCCAGGCGCGCCAGCACGGTGGCCGAGACACCTTTGGAGGCGGAGTAGATCATCGCCCCGGTCTCGGCGGTCCATGCGGTGCCGTGGGCGTCCGCCGAGCCGGCCCAGATGTCGACGACGGGTTCGCCGTGCTGGTAGACCGCCAGGGCGGCACCGTTGGTGCGGCGGTGGGCGAAGAATCGAGCGAATGTGGTGACCGCGGAAGCGAATCGGGGGTCGGCGGTGCCGTGTATCCCGGTGGGCAGTCCGGCAGCGGCGGCGGAGTGCGAGGTCGTCATCGATCAACGGTAGCCGGGCCACCACACCCGCCACAAGATGTGTCTGAGACAATTATGACGGTTGGTGTTCGTTCTGTTTGTCGGTGCCCGCTGCCACCATGATGGGTATGGATGCGGTGAGTTTCGCCGACGCGGCGGCCTTCGACACCTGGTTGGCGGCCAATCACGCACGCCCGGAAGGGGTGTGGATTCGCATGGCGAAGAAGGGGTCGGGGATTGCCTCGCTCACCGAGGACGAGGCGGTCGATGTCGGCTTGTGCTGGGGCTGGATCTCGGGGCAGCGCAAGGGCTTCGACGCCGAGTACTACCTGCAGAAGTATGTGCCGCGCCGCCCGCGCAGCGCCTGGTCGCAGGTCAATGTGGACAAGGTCGCCCGGCTCAGCGCCGAAGGCCGTATGCGGGCACCGGGATTGGCCGAGGTCGCCGCCGCCCAGGCCGACGGCCGCTGGGCCGCGGCCTATCCCCCGCAATCGGCGTTCACGGTGCCGCCGGATCTGGCGGCCGCGCTCGCGGCGAAACCCGAGGCGCGAGCGGTGTTCGAGGCGTTGGATCGGACTCGCCAGTACGCGATCGTGCTCGAGCTGTATCGGGCGGGAAGCCCGAAAACCCGGGCTTCCCGCCTCCACAAGGCTCTCGAGAGTCTCAGTTGAGTCGTTGGGCCAGCAGCGGCGCCAAGGTGCGCAGCGCCGACCGGTAGTCCTCGCCGATGATCTGGGGGGCGACATGATTCGCGCCCGCGCGCACATGCTCGGCCAGCCGGTCGGCGACCTGCTCGGCGCTGCCGTGGGCGACCACCGCGTCGACGAAACGGTCACTGCCGGGCTGGGTCAGGTCGGTCTCGTCGAAACCGAAGCGGCGCAGGTTGTTCACGTAGTTGATCAGGCCCAGATAGAACCCGGCCTTGTCGCGTCCGGCCGCGCGGGCGCGGTCGGCGTCGGTGTCGAGAACCACCTTGTGTTCGACGGCCAGCAGCGCGTCCGGGCCGAGGATGCCGCGCACTTCGGCGGTGTGCTCGGGCACCGTCAGGTACGGCAGCGCACCAGCGCTGCGCTCGCGCGCCAGCTTCGCCACCCGCGGACCCAACGCCGCCAGCGCACGCCCGTGCTGGGGCACACCGTGCGCGTCGAGGACATCGAGATAATGGGTCAGTGCGTCATAGGGTTTGGTGTAGGCGTCGGTGTGTTCGCGGTGCCCGACACCGATACCGAGCAGGAACCGGCCGGGGAACTTCTCCTCGAGCCGCAGCCAGGTGTCGGCGGCCGCCTCGGGCTGGGTGCCCCACACATTGACGATGCTGGTGGCCACGGTGATCGATGCGCTGCCCGCGAGCAGTTGCTCGTAGCCTTCCCAGTCCGCCGGTGGCGAACCGCCCAGCCACACCGCGCCGTATCCGAGTTCTTCGAGTTCACGCACCGATTCGGGCGTGAATTGCGTGTAGAACTGCCATGCACCGAACTTTCCCAGGTGGTCGAATGCCATACCGGCCACCAACAGCTCGAGGTTGCGAGTCATTCCCTGGCGGCGATATCGAATTCTGCGCGCGCGGCCAGCACGTCGTCCATGTGGCCTTCGGCCCACTGTTGCAGCTGTGAGAGCACCGGCAACAGGGTCTGCCCGAGGGGGGTGAGCGAATAGTCCACGCGCACCGGCACTTGCGCGGTCATGGCGCGGGTGACCAGGCCGTCGCGTTCGAGGGTGCGCAGGGTTTGGGTGAGCATCTTGTTGCTGACCGCGGCCACGATCGTGCGGATCTCGCCGTAGCGCAGCGGGCCCGGCCCGAGTGCGGCCAGGATCAGGCACACCCATTTGTCGCTGATGGTGTCGAGCATCTGATGGGTGGGGCACGCCGCGAGGAAGGCGTTGTAGTCGTGTTTGGCCTGTTCGCGGCGTTGTGCGGCGGTGGTGGTCGTCACGGTCTCTACAGCGATGTCGGTGGGGTGGGGCATTCCCGTTCGCGGGCACCGATTTCGGTCCGTGTGCTCTCGCGGCGGTGACCAGGGCACTTTCGGGTGCCTTCTGGCCGGGGGTGAGCGTCCGGTTCTACGGTGAAGTCACCCACCGGTGGACTTCCCCTTCTTCCCTTTCACAGGAGCATTTGTCATGCGTGCTGTTGGTTTCTCCCGTTTCGGCGGGCCGGAGGTCCTCGAGGTGTTCGAGGTGCCCGTCCCCGAGCCCGAAGCCGATGAGGTGTTGGTGAAAATTGTTGCCGCGCCGGTCAATCCGGTCGATATCGGGGCGCGAGCCGGGGCGTTCGCGGCGCTGCTGCCGCAGCGTGCGCATTATGTGCCAGGCGTGGAGTTCGCGGGCTATATCGAGGAGGTCGGCAAGCATATTCCGCGTCGTGAGATCGGGCAGCCGGTGATCGGGCTGCTGCCCTGGCTCGAAACCTTCACCGGTGCCGACGCCGAGTATGTGGCGGTTCCGGCCGATCTGGTGGCCGCCGCGCCGAGCGGTGTGGATCTGACCGCGGCGGCGACGTTGCCGCTCAATGGCATCACCGCGGATCTGGCGGTCTCCCAGGCCGGGGCCGCGCCCGGGCGCACGGTCCTGATCACCGGCGCGGCCGGGGGTGTGGGCGGGTACGCGGTGCAGCTGGCGACCGCGCGGGGCGCGCGGGTGATCGCGGTGGCCGGGCCCGGCGACGAGGAGTTGCTCCGATCGCTGGGTGCGAGTGAATTCCTCACGCGCGGAGACGATCTGGCCCAACGCCTGGGTGCGGGTCGGGTCGATGCGGTGATCGATGCCGCGTTGGTCGGGGCGGCGCTGCTGCCGGTCGTGCGCGAGGGTGGGGCGTTCGTGGCGTTGTTGCCGCCGGTCGCGCCGCCACCGGAGCGCGGGATCACGGTGACGACGGTGCAGCAGGCTCCCGATGGCGCGCGGCTGGCCGAGCTGGTGGACCTGGTCGAGGCGGGCACGCTCACGTTGCGTGTGGCCGAGACCTATCCGTTGGAGAAGGCCGCCGACGCGCACGCTCGTTTCGAGCGCGGTGGTCTGCGCGGCCGTCTCGTTCTGCTCCCCTAGGCGAATTCGTAGGTGTGGAACACCAAGCCCGCACTCAACTGTCGGGTGTCGACCAGATGCAGCGGCGTGTTGTCGCTGCTCTGGTCGAACAGGCGCAGCCCGGACCCGACCGCGATCGGGAATACGACCAGGCGCAGTTCATCGGCCAGGTGCTGCGCGATCAGGGTCCGCGCGAGCTGATAGCTGCCGTAGACCAGGATTTCCCCGTCGATTCTCTGCTTCAGTTCCGAAACCTCTTTCGCCGCATCGCTGGTGAGGACGGTGGTGTTGTGCCAGCGCGGCTGCTCGAGAGTCGAGGACACGATGTATTTGGGCAGGCTGTTCATGCGCTCGGCCCAGTCCTGGCTGACGCGGGCTCCGAACTGCGGTGTGCGGGATTCGAACCATTCGCTGCTGCGTCGACCCAGCAGCAGTGCCTCGGCGGCGAGTGCTTCCTGTGTTTCGCGGGCGGCCCAGGCGGCGAGGTCGGTGGGTGTGGCGGCTTTGTGGAACCAGCCGCCGTGCTCGAATCCTTCTGCGCCGTCGGGGTCTTGGACCACGCCATCGACGGTGGCGTTCGAGGTGATGACGATCTTTCCCATGGTGGGTGCTCCTTCGACGAGGTTGTCGGTCTGCACCGGAGTGGACGTCGCGGCGAACCGAAAGGGGGCGCGCCCCCTTCGCGCCCCGGCCGACGTCCATACAGGATGGACCTGGACCCGAGGAGCGAGGTGGCGGTAGTGACGGTGGCGCGCACGGACCTGATATCGAGGGCGCGAGCCGGTGACGGCGAGGCGTTTCGGGTCTTGACCGAGCCGCATCGACGCGAGCTACAGGTGCACTGCTATCGAATGCTCGGGTCGTTTCAGGATGCCGAGGACGCGTTGCAGGACACGATGGTGGCCGCGTGGCGGGGTCTGGACGGTTTCGACGGGCGAGCCTCGGTGCGCACGTGGCTGTATCGCATCGCCACCAACCGCTGTCTGGATCTGCTGCGCGCCGCGCGTCGCCGACCCGCCAAACAATGGGATGTCCCGGGTGTCGACCTGCCCGAACCTACCTCGCTCGGGGAAATCCCTTGGCTCGAGCCCTATCCCGACGCGCTGTTGGACGGGGCGATCAGTGTGCCGTTAGGACCGGAGGCACGCTATGAGCAGACCGAATCGATTTCCCTGGCCTTCGTGACCGCTCTGCAGATCCTGCCGCCGCGCCAGCTCGCCGTGCTGATCCTGCGTGATGTGCTCGGTTTTCACGCGGGCGAAGTGGCCGACATGCTGGATACGACGGTCGAATCGGTGAAGAGCGCGCTCAAACGGGCGCGGGCGGGCATGCAGCAGCGGCTGCCCGCGCACGCTGAGCGCGCGCAGTCAGGTGACTCGGCGGCCGAGGAGGCGATGGTGGCGAAGTTCGTCAGCGCCTACGAATCCGCCGATATCGACGCGTTGGTCGCCTTGTTCACCGATGACGTGTTCATGTCGATGCCACCGATCCCCCTCGAATACCGGGGCCGCGACGCCGTGGCACGGTTCTTCGCCATGGTTTTCGGCTCGGCCCAGCGCTTCGAGCTGATACCGACTCGCGCGAATGGTCAACCGGCGTTCGGGATCTACCGCTACCCCAGCATCGGCAGCCACGGCTCGGGCCTGTTCGTGCTCACGCTCACCGGGGACGGCATCGCGGCCATGACCCGCTTCGAGAGCACGATTCTGCCTGCATTCGGGCTGCCGCAATCGCTTCCGAACGCGGAATAGTCGCGCTCAGGCTGCGGTGCGCCCCTGGTCGCGGAATCGTCCCGGCGCCACCCCGAATTCGCGTTTGAACGCCTTGGCGAACGCGTATTCGGAGGTGTACCCGGACCTTTCGGCGACCACCCGCACCAGTTCGTCGGTGTCACGCAGCAGCTGTGCCGCACAGGTCATGCGCCACCAGGTCAGATAGGTCAGCGGCCCGGTGCCCAGGGTGGCGGTGAACCGCTGCGCGAACACCGACCGCGACAGTCCGGCCCGCGCGGCCAGCGACCCCACCGTCCACGGCGCTCCCGGCTCGCTGTGAATGGCCGCCAGCGCGGCATACATGGCCGGATCCCGTAGCGCGGCAACCCATCCCGAGTCCGCCGGATGCGCCTCGTGCCAGGCGCGCAGCAGGAACAGCAGCAACACCTCCAACAGCGGCGCGATCGCCCCGGACCCGTCACGGGTGTCGACTTCGTGGCCCAGCAGATCGATCGCGGCCCGCAGCGGCGAATACTGTCCGACGCGGGCGGGCAAGTGAATCACATCGGGCAGCTCGGCCACCGCGGGATGCTCCCGCGCGGAGTCCAGAGCGTATGCGCCGCACAGCAATACCGTCTCGGCCCCGGGCTCGCCGCCCGGGTTCGCTGCGCCCGGGCTGTCGGCGAGGGCGTGTCCACGACTGCGCGGCAGGAACGCGACATCACCGACCTGCAGGTGCACCGGTTCCCCGCCGTCGGGCAGCAACCAGCACGAACCCTGCAGCACCACATGGAAACCGGCGGAATTACCCGAGGCCGGAAAATGCGTGCGCCACGGCGCACGGGCGAGCGTGCGATTGGAATGCGGGACACCGGTGCGCATGGCCGCGACCGCGTCGCTGAGAACATCCACCCTCTCACCGTACCCGCGCCGCCCACTCGCCCGGACGATCGGACATCGAAACCGGAGTATCGAGCATGGATCGTCCTGGCGGCCGCTCATAGCGTGGGACACGGGCCGATTCCCGGCCGACCATCTACCCAATGGAGTTGTCTCCCATGCGTTTTGCCGTCCACGGCGCGAGCGGTTTCACCGGCTCCCTCATCGTCACCGAACTCGTGCGCCGCGATCTGACCCCGGTGCTCGTCGGCCGCGACGCCGAGCGCCTGCACCGGGTCGCCGAGCGGGCGGGCCGCCCCGACGCCGAGGTGCGGGTGGCCGCCCTCGACGATATCGACGCCCTCGCAACCGCTTTCGCCGACACCGACGTGGTCGTCAATGCCGCCGGACCGTTCACCCTGTGGGGCGAGCCGGTCGTGCGTGCGGCCCTGGCGGCCGCTCGCCCCTACCTCGACACCACCGGCGAGCCCGCCTACCTGCACAAGATCCTGTCCACCTACGACGAACCGGCGAAAAACGCAGGCGTCGCGGTGATTCCGGCCATCACCGACGACGGGCTGCCCGGGGACCTGATCGCCGCGCTCACCGCCGCCCACCTGCACGCCCCGATCCAGGAGATGGTGATCGCCGACCTGCGCCGCCCGGGCGCGGCCTCGCGCGGCACCGCCCGCTCGATGGCCGCCATCATGGTCCTCGACCAGGTCGAATACCGCGACCGCGCCTGGCAATCGGTGCACGTGGCCGACACCACCCTCACCGAGCCCGGCGAACCCGACCCGGTGCCGGTCAGCGCCCTGGCCCTACCCGGGGTGTACACGATCCCCCGCCACGTGGACACCCCACACGTGCGCGGGGTGATCCGCGGTGAGGCCGCGGCCCTGTTCGCCTCGCTGACCGCCGAGGTCGCCGAAACCCTGCCGGAAATCCCGGATTCCGACGCGCTCGCCACCTCGAAATGGTTCATGCTCGCCGAGGCCACCGCCCTCGACGGTCGCCGCGCCCGCGGCTGGGTCACCGGGTTCGACCCCTACGGCTCGACCGCGGTCATCGCCGTCGAAGCCGCCCGCCGCCTGGCCACCGACGGCGCGCCCGCCGGAACCTTGGCTGCGGCACAGGCTTTCGACGCGGCGAGCTTCCTCGACCACCTCGCCACCACCGGCGTGAAATGGCAGGTCGAGGAGCTCCCCGCCCGAAACTAGTGACCCGCGTCGACCTTCGGGAAGGTATCGGTCACCAAGGTGAGCAGCGCGTCGGCGAGCAGGTGGTGCACCTGTTCGCGGGTCAGGCTGCCGCGCACGATCCATTCGCGCCCGGCGGCCTTGACCAGTCCGCCGTAACAGCGCACCAATGCCCGCAATTCGCCCGAATGCAGGGAATCGTCGAGTCCCATCATGGCGACCATCCGGTCGGCGGCGGCGTAATCGGCCTCGTCGAGGATGCGCTGCACCTCCGGGTCGTCGCCGATCCCTTCGTGCCCGGTGACCTTGACCCAGGTCGACCCGTGCTCGGAAATGGTGTCCAGCAGCCAGGAGACGCTGGCATCCACCCGATCCCGGGTCGACCCGTCGGGCACGACCATCTTCTCCGGCCGCGGCAGGGTCACCATGCGCCGCACCACCGCCAGGTACAGGTCGCGCTTGTTGCCGAAATAGTGGTTGATCAACCCGCGCGCCACCCCGGCCCGCTGCGCGAGCTCGGCGGTGGACACCGCCGCGTAGGGGCGTTCACCGAACATGTCGATGGCGCAGGACAGGATCTGCGCGCGACGTTCGTCGGGCTCGAGCCGACGCCGACGCGACGGGGCGTCCGCGGTGTCCTCGGACACGCTCGGCTCGATGGTGGTCTCGATATCAGAGTGAGCGGGCAATGAGATCCTTCATCACCTCGTTGGCTCCCGCGAGGATTCGCAGGACCCGAGCGCCGGTGTACAGCTGGGAGATCGGGTATTCGGTCATGTATCCATAGCCGCCGAAGAACTGCAGGCAGCGATCCACCACATTACCGAGCTGATCGGTCAACCAGTATTTCGACATGGCCGCGGTGGGGATATCGAGCTCCCCGCGCAGGTGCTTGCTGATGCAGTCGTCGAGGAACACCCGCCCGACCTTGGCGATGGTCGCGCACTCGGCCAGCTCGAAGCGCGTGTTCTGCATGGCGAACAGCGGTTTGCCGAACGCCTCGCGGCCCTTGGTGTAGTCGATGGTCAGCTCGACGGCCTTCTCGGTCATGGCCACCGCCAGAATCGCGGTGACCAGGCGTTCCTGGGCCAGCATCTGCATCATCTGATAGAAGCCCTGGCCCTCGACCCCGCCCAGCAGGTTGGCCGCGGGCACCCGCAGACCGTCGAAGAACAGCTCGGCGGTGTCCTGGGCCTTGCCGCCGATCTTGGACAGGATGCGCCCGCGCTTGAACCCGGGCACGTCGTCGCCGACCTCGGCGAAGATCAGCGAGACACCGGCCGCGCCCTGGGTGGGGTCGGTCTTGGCGGCGATGATGATGCCGTCGCACAGCCAGCCGTTGGAGATGAAGATCTTCGAGCCGGTGATGACGTACTCGTCGCCCTCGCGCACCGCGCGAGTCTTGATGTTCTGCAGATCCGATCCGGTGCCCGGCTCGGTCATGCCGATCGAGAGCACCATCTCACCCGAGGCCGCCTTGGGCAGCACCCGCGCCTTGAGCTCCTCGGAACCGAAGTGGTGAATGTAGGGGGCGATGATCGAGGAGTGCACCGACATGCCCAGCGAGCCGTCCCCAGCGTGGGTCTGGGCCTCGATGATGGCCGCCTCGTGGGCGAAAGTGCCGCCGCCACCGCCGTATTCGGTGGGGATGGCCGCGCACAGCAGGCCCAGTTCCCCGGCGCGGTTGTAGAGCTTGCGGTCCGGGTGGCCCTGGGCGATGAACTTCTCGGTGTGCGGGATCACCTCCTTCTCGAAGAAGGTGGTGGCCAGTCCGCGTACCGCCTCGACCTCGTCGTCGCTCCATGCGGGGCGTGCCATGGTGTTGTTCCTTCGCTTGCCTACGGGTGCGCCGCAGCGCCTCGCCCCTCAGCGTGCACGGCTATTGGCGAAGTGTCAACAATGCGTCAATGGTCGGTCGACCGGGACCGACCCACCTCGGCGAACGCCGTGAAGATCGGCGTGTCCGCATCCGCCTCGATGCCCTGACGCCGCAGAAACCCATCGATCAAACCCCACACCAACTCCGTGGCCTGCCCCACGAACTCCGCGGTCTGCTCCGCCGACGGAGTATCCGAATCCGACAGCCACAGATCCGTCATCGACACCACCGACCCGATCAACGCCCGCGACAGATAATCCAACCCCGCCGTCTCCAAGGGCACCGCCTCGGCCACCGACCGCGCCAACTTCTCCAACCGCCGCGCCGCCTCGCGCCCCAGATCCAGTTGCAGCACACCGGCACCCGACTGCTGCACCACCGGCGCCTGCCCCAGATACCGAAACACATTGGGATGCTCCAGAATCCCGGCCGCGTACTCGGAGAAGATGCGCCGCAACGCCACCCGCGGCGGCTGCAACAGCAACGTCATATCCGCCCCCGCCGCCGAAAACGCCTGCCGCGACATGCGCGCCGCGATCTCGGTGAACAGATCCCCCTTGTCCGCGAACTGCCGATACAACCGCGGCTTGGTGATCCGCGCCTCCCGCGCGATGTCCTCCATGCTCGGACGCGGACCCGCCCGATCGATCACCCGAATCGCCGCGTCCACGATGTCCTCCCGGGTCACCGACGCCGCACCGGCACTGCTCCGAACCACCCGCACACCATACACGTACCAGCGGTACGCCAGGTCAGTGCTCGTATTCCGGGCTTGATTTCGGACATACCGTACTGCCAGTATCGATCACCGTACCGGCAGTACGCACAACCGGAAAGACGACGATGTCCCACGCAGCAGACCAACTCCGCGACACCCTGCGCGCACCCCTACCCGACGCCTTCGACCAGCTCACCGACACCGACCTGGCCGACCTCGACCGCCTCCTGCGCGACGCCCTCACCCGCCGCGGCCACCACCTCGACGCCGCCATCACCAACTCCCTCGACATCGTCCCGCGCCTCATGCGCCCGGCCATCAAGAAAGCACTGGGACTATGAGCGAACACCTCACCGCCGTCGCCGAAACCACCAAACTCGCACGCGTACTCGGCATCACCGACCCCACCGAACTCGACTTCCTCGTCGACCTGCCACCCGCCGCCATCCGCGCCTACCGCGAACGCGTCACCGACCGACTCTTCGACCGAGACACCAAGCGACTCAAGGGAATCGCGGCCGCCAGCAAAATCGTGCCCGTCGCCCTCAGCGCCAAAATGGCCGAACGCGCCTTCGGACCCGTCCTGTGCGCCGCCGTCGCCAGCGCCGTCGAACCCCAACGCGCCCTCGACATCGCCAAAAACCTCACCCCCACCTTCCTCGCGGAATGCGCCGTCCAACTCGACCCCCGCCGCACCGCCGACATCATCGCCGCCGTCCCACCCACAATGGTCACCGACGTTGCGCGCGAACTGCTTTCCCGCGGCGACCACATCACCATGGGCCGCTTCGTCCACGTCGTCCCCGAACCCGCCCTGCGCGCCGCCGCACCCGTCATGAGCGACCCGGACCTACTGCGCATCGGCTTCCTACTCGAAGACAAAACCGCCATCGACAACGTCCTGCACATCGTCGCCGACCGCGTCGCCGGCATCATCCGCTCCGCCTACGACCAGAACATGTGGGCCGAAGGCATCGACCTGCTCGACTCCATCGCACCCCACAACCGCGCCTGGATCGGCGACATCACCGCCGGACTCGGCGGCGAAGTCCTCGACGCCCTCATCACCGCCGTCGCCGAACTCGACGCCTGGGCCACCCTGCTACCCATCACCAGCGCCATGAGCGAACACAGCCTGCGCCTGTTCGCCCAACGACCCGCCGTCCACGACCAAACCAACCTCGCCGCCATCATGGACGCCGCCCTCGACGGCGGCCAATGGGTCAACCTGCTCCCCCTGGCCTCCCAACTACCCACCGAACAACGCGCCTTCATCGCCACCCGCGTCGCCGACCAAACCGACGAACGCCTGCGCGAACTCATCGACCAAGCCCACACCGCCGGACTCTGGTCCACCCTGATCCCCCTCGCCCACGCACTCGAACCCCACGCCCGCGCCCGCGTCGCCGAACGCGCCCGCGAACTCGGCCTCGACGACGAAGCGGGCGAACTCGAGCTCATCGCGGCACTCTGAGACAATTGCTCGTCCACCACCCCCGCACGAAGGATCACCACAGCTTCCGATGGCCGAGCAGACCACCCCGGCACCACCCACCGACGCACCGGCCATCGACCCCGACGAGCTGGCCATCTGCCTGCGCGTCCTCGAACAGGCCGGACAGCTCGACAAGGAACACCCGGACTCGGTCACCGTGCAGCGCGCCGTCGGCCACATGTTCAAGAAATTCAAGCGCAACAAGCGCATTGCCGCCCGCGACGCCGTCGCCACCGCCGACAAGCAGGTGGTGGCGGCCACCGCCACCGGCTCACCCAACCGGATCGACGACGAAACCGCCGGAATCCTGATCAGCTCGCCCACCACCGGGGCCAGCGCCGGAACCCTGCTCAAGCCGCGCCCCTGCTACATATGCAAACAGCGCTATACCCGCGTCGACGCCTTCTACCACCAGCTCTGCCCCGACTGCGCCGCCAAGAGCCACGCCAAACGCGACGCCGCCACCGACCTCACCGGCCGCCGCGCCCTGCTCACCGGCGGCCGCGCCAAGATCGGCATGTACATCGCCCTACGCCTGCTGCGCGACGGGGCGCACCTGACCATCACCACCCGCTTCCCCAACGACGCCGTCCGCCGCTTCACCGCCCAACCCGACAGCGCCGACTGGATCCACCGCCTCCGCATCGTCGGCATCGACCTGCGCGATCCGGCCCAGGTCGTCGCCCTCGCCGATGACGTTGCCGCCCAAGGCCCCCTCGACATCCTCATCAACAACGCAGCCCAAACCGTGCGCCGCAGCGCCGGGGCCTACAGCGCCCTCGTCGAGGCCGAGAACGGACCGCTGCCCGCGGGCGAACTGCCCGACGTGGTCAGCTTCGGCAAGACCATGCAGGCCCACCCGACCGCACTGACCGCCTCGCTCACCCCGGACCTCACCGCCACAGACATCACCGACCTGGCCCTCGTCGCCGGATCGGCCACCCCCGAACGCATTTCGCAAGGCGTGGCCATCGACGCCGGCGGCCTGGTCCCCGACCTCGCCCACACCAACAGCTGGGTGCAGAACGTCGGCGAGGTCGACCCCACCGAACTGCTCGAAGTGCAGCTGTGCAACTCGGTCGCGCCGTTCATCCTCATCTCACGCCTACGCCCGGCCATGGCCGCCGCGCCCGCCCGCCGCAAGTACGTCGTGAACGTCTCTGCCATGGAAGGCGTCTTCGCCCGCGGCTACAAGGGCGCGGGCCACCCGCACACCAATATGGCCAAGGCCGCGCTGAACATGTTGACCCGCACCAGCGCTCGCGAAATGTTCGAGACCGACAACATCCTCATGACCGCCGTCGACACCGGCTGGATCACCGACGAACGCCCGCACTACACCAAGATCCGCCTCGCCGAGGAAGGCTTCCACGCACCCCTCGACCTGGTCGACGGCGCGGCCCGGGTGTACGACCCGATCGTGCGCGGCGAAGCGGGCGAAGACCTGTTCGGCTGCTTCCTCAAGGACTACGAACCCTCCAACTGGTAACCAACCCAACCAGACCGGCCCCCTCTCTTCTTGGCTGCTTTTGAGGTGAGGGGGCCGGGTCGTAAGAATGTCTGAAATAGGTGATTCATGTTTAGATGCGCATATTTCCGTAACGGTATGTTTGTTTCTTCGTCTACCCCGGACCCACTGCTCAGGGCCATAATCGAGCCACCTTCCCTCGAAGAGAACCAGGCGGAATCTCATGAGCGGACGATCCTTCGCCTCGACGCTGCGTGACCGACTCCCCTTCCTGCGCTGGTCGGTCCTCCGATTCGCGCTGGGCGGGCGGACTTTCGTGAAGACCGGGCAGGTGGGTGACGGTCGGGAGCGCGTGGCCCGCGATTACGTGCTGGCCCTCTCCCCCACCGGCGACCCGGACGCCGTGCTCGCAGCCCTGGACGA
This sequence comes from Nocardia sp. CDC153, assembly GCF_035818515.1. Classification (NCBI taxonomy): domain Bacteria; kingdom Bacillati; phylum Actinomycetota; class Actinomycetes; order Mycobacteriales; family Nocardiaceae; genus Nocardia; species Nocardia sp. CDC153. Next base: position 870,727 of record NZ_JAYKYU010000004.1, read on the forward strand.
CTTCGCGCGCAATCACAGCCTGCTGGTCAATATCGGGGACGAGAAGGGGCTGATTCTCGATGCGGCACTGCGGAAGACGACACCCACGCTGCTGCTCGAACTCGGCGGCTACTGCGGGTACAGCGCGATCCGTACGGCACGGTTGTTGAGCGCGGACGCCCGGCTGGTGTCGGTGGAAATGAGTCCCGACAATGCCGAGATCGCTCGCGCGCTGCTGGCTCATGCCGGGCTGGCCGATCGCGTCAGTGTGGTGGTCGGGACCATCGGTGACGGCGGCGACACCGTGAAGAGGCTGATCGAGGAGCATGGATTCGGGCCCGGCGCTGTGGATTTCGTCTTCCTCGACCACGACAAGAGCGCCTATCTGCCCGACTTGAAGACCATTCTGGAGGCGGGCTGGCTGCATCCGGGCAGCCTGGTCGTCGCCGACAACGTCGGCATTCCCGGAGCGCCCGACTACCGCCGCTACATGCGCGACGCCGAGGGCACGAGCTGGCGCACCGTCGAGCACCACACCCACACCGAGTACCAGTCACTGCTCAAAGATCTCGTCCTGGAATCGGAATACCTGGGCTGACCGCTCCTATCCTGGGTCCATGGGCTACCGGCTTCTCGCCGATGCGACCGCGGTCGCGCACTTCCTGTTCGTGGCCTACGTCGTGCTGGGCGGGTTCATCGCGTGGCGGTGGCCGCGAACCATTTGGCTACACGTGCTGGCCTTCGCATGGGGATTCAGTACGGTGCTGTTCAAATTCGAGTGCCCGCTGACCAATCTGGAGAACTGGGCGCGGCATCGTGCTGGTGAGGCGGGGCTGCCGTCGAGCGGGTTCATCGATCACTACATCACCGGAGTGCTGTATCCGCGCAGTGCGCTCGAGGAAGTGCGGGTGCTCGTGGTGATCTGTGTCGTCGTGTCGTGGGTGGGTCTGTATCTGTTGTCCCGGCGGCGGGCGGTCACGCAGCGGTCTTGATCGATCGGATCGGTGTGGTCAGGGCGGTCGCGAGCGCGGCCATGGTCAGGAGCAGCAGTGCCAGTAGCGATTTCACCGCGTCCCCGAAGGCGAAGCCGGTGGCGTCGATGGCCGGTTGCAGGGCGGTGGTGGGCAGGTAAGGCTGGACCTTGGGAACGGTCGAGATCAGCAGGCAGAGCACATAGAGCCCGGCGGTAATGCCAGCCGCCGAGCCCGCCGAGCCGAGCCGCGCGGCCAGGGAAGCCGCGAAGACCGCGAACAACACCACCGCAAGTGCCTGCACCGCAAGCCAACCCGCGCCGGAGGCCACGGGGAACGATCCGAACAATGCCCAGCATTCGTAGAGTGCGACCGCGGCCCCGACCAGTGCGGCCGCCGCGATCAGTCCTGCCGCGACCAGGATTCGCGGCAGGAACAGGCGCACGGGCGAGACTTCCCGGCTGAGGTAGTAGATGCCGATCGGCTCGGTATTGCGCAGTGCGCACGTTTGCGCGGCGAGCACCATGGCCACGGCCGCCACCAGCAGGCCGGTGTTCTTCACGTACTGCTGCAAGCCATCTCGCCAGTCGGGCTGGCGGACGAGTTGGATCTCACCGGATTGCCCGATGAGGTCGGGCAGGTACTTCGCGCCCAGCAGCGAGACGAAGCCGAACAGAACGAAGGCGGCTACTAGCGCGATCAGCCGCCGGGTGCGCAGCCATCGATACCATTCGACGCGGAACACGGTGCGGTTCATCCCCTCTCCCCTATCGCCGTGAAGAACGCGTCGGTCAGGCTCGGTCGGGTGAGCCGGATATCGGCGATCTCACCGCTGTGCGCGGCGGCGTCGGCGAGGGCCGGGCCCCACGCGGCCGGTTCGGCCTCGACGATCCGGCCGCTGTTCATGGCGATGCGCAGGGTCGGCGCGCCAGCGTGCAGGTCCAGGAATTCGGCTGTCGGACCGGCGAATACCGTGCGCCCCCGATGCAGGACCAGCAACCGGTCGGCCAGATCCTCGACATCGGCGAGCAGGTGGCTGGAGAACACGACGGTCATCCGGTCGCCCAGGTCCCGGATCAACGCCAGCACAGCGGCCCGGCCCTCGGGATCCAAAGCGCTGGTGGGTTCGTCGAGTATCAGCACCTCGGGTGCACGCACCAGCGCGGCCGCGATGCCCAAACGCTGCAGCATGCCCCGGGAGAATCCCCCGGCGCGGCGATGGGCGTGCCGCTGGAGGTCCACGGCCTCGAGCGCGGCGTCGATCGACCAGGCGCTGTCCGGCCGGGCCGAGCCGATGGCCCGCGACTGTTGGAGCACTTCCCGCGCCGTGAGCCAGGGCTCGAAACCCGGTGTGTCCGGACAGTATCCGAGTGCGCCGAGCCCGATGGGGACGCACACGCTGCCCGAACCGACCGGTTGCAATCCCAGAATGGTGCGGATCAGGGTCGTCTTGCCCGCGCCATTGAGTCCGATCAGCCCGACGACCCCGGGACCATCGACGCTCCAGGAGACCTTGTCCAGTGCCGTGAAATCACCGAAACGCACCGACACATCCCGGACTTCGAGGTAGGGCTCAGCCACGGTCGACGGCACCGTCCCGGCCCACCACCAGGTAGATGATCCCGCCGAGCGGAACGCTGATCACGCAGATGATGGCCCACACCCACTTCGGCAGGTATTTGACCCGGGCGCGACTCAGGTCGTACCAGCAGAACGCGACGAAACACAGCCCCACCACGATCAGCGGTATCAGCGCGGCGACCGGAATGTTCGACACTGCGGTTCCTCTCCTAGTCCGCCCCCGATCCCATTGTTCTCACACTTGTGAACATTATCAAGCTTGTGATCAAAGCTGCTACGGTCGACACCGTGGATTCCGTCGAACTTGTGCTGCACCCGGTTCGGCTCCGGATCGTGCAGGCCTTCCTGGGCGACCGGACCCTGACCACCGCCGAACTCAATGCCGAACTCGACGACGTGCCACCGGGCAGCCTCTACCGGCATATCGCGCGACTGGTGAACGCCGAAGTCCTCGAGGTCGTCGCCGAGCGTCGCGTGCGCGGCACGGTCGAGCGCACCTATCGTCTGCGCCCGGCCGCCGCAAAGGTCGATCACGAAGCCCTGGCCGCCATGAGCACCGAGGAGCAGCGCCGCGCCTTCATGGCCTTCGTGGCCGGACTCGTGGGCGACTTCGACCGCTACCTGGCACGCGGCGATATCGACTACGTCCGCGACGGCGTCGGCTACCGCATGACCGGATTGTGGCTCGACGACACCGAATTCACGGACTTCGCGGCCAGGCTGGGGCAGGCGTTCGCGCCGTTCGTGGGCAATGGCCCGGCCCCGGGCCGCACGCTGCGGCTGCTGCGCACCGTCGTCCTGCCCGGTGAGCACGTCCCGGACGACCAATCCGCTGCTGGACGCGCCTGATCGCGTAGCGGTGCACGGTCTAGGGACGCCATCGACCGGTTCACACGGGCGTCAGCTCGAGCGGCCCGCCACCGCCGACAGCGTGCGTGCGATCAAATCGACCAGGGCGGGCTGGTTTTCGGGCAGGTCGAGATAGAAGTGGCCGCCGTCGAAGGTGGCCAGCTCGAAATCCGCGGCGGTGTAGGCGCGCCACCGCTCGGCCTGTTCGGCCGTCGTGGTCGGGTCGGATTTGCTCACCAGGGCGGTGATCGGCGTGCGTAAGGGCTCACCGGGGCGGTGCCGGTAGGTCTCGACCGCGCGGTAGTCGTTGCGCAGGGCGGGCAGGACCAGTTCGGCCAGGCTCGGTTCGTCGCGCAGGATGCGGACGGATTCCGGATCGTTGGACAGCAGTTCGAGCTGGGCGATGAGGCCCTCGTCGGGGCCCTCGTGCAGGCGGCCGGGCTCCTCGAAATCCGGTGCGGGACGGCCCGACACGAACAGGTGCGACACCACGCGCCCGCCCGCCTCCACCCGGCGCGCGGTCTCATAGGCGACCATCGCGCCCATGCTGTGCCCGAAGATGGCCAGGGGCACGTCTTTCGGCCAGGCCAGCAGGTCCGCGGCGATGCGGTCGGCCAGTTCGGTCAGCTCCGGGACGAGGGCGTCGCCGAGGCGGTCCTGCCGCCCCGGGTACTGGATCCCGAATACCGCTGTGCCCGAGCCGAATCGCTGGGCCAGGGTTCGATAGGCGGTGACCGAGCCGCCGCCGGGCGGGAAGCACACCAGCACGGTGCTCGGGTTCGGATCGGACTTCAGTTCTCGCAGCCAGGTGGTTCCGGTGAGATCGGTGACAGTCACGCGAACGAGTATGCCGTGAGAATCGCCACGGCGGTGACGCCCGGTCCCGGCGATACAGTCGGACGGTGGCTACCTATGACGAGCTGGTCCGCGCGTACGAAGCCGGTGTCGGGGTCGACGCAACACCGCTGCCCCCGGTCGATCCCGGTGCGAATCTGGCTGCGACACTGCCGGTTTGGGCCTTGGCGGGCGGGGCGGTCGCGGCCTTCGCCACCGCCGCCGACCGCTGGCGCGAGACGATCGGGGTCGAACCGCTGCGCGGCGTCGTCGAGCCCGACCGGGTCGCGGCCTCGTTCTCCAGCGAACGCCTGTTCCGGATCGACGGTGAGCGGCCGAGCATCTTCGCAGAGTTGTCCGGATTCTTTCGCGCTGCGGACGCATGGGTGCGCACGCACGCCAACTATTCGCACCACCGCGACCGCCTGCTGACGGCAGTCGCGCTGCCCGCCACCGCGACCCGGGCGGATTTCGTCCGCCGCGTCGCGACCCTGAGCGCCACCGATATCGAACAGCGCGCCGCCGAGCACGGGGCCATCGCGGTGCGGGTCCGTGCGGAGCAGGAGTGGGCCGACAGCCCGCAGGGCAAGGCCGCCGCCTCCGGCCCCCTGGTCGCCCTCGAACGGCGAGCCGATACGGGTGCGGTCGAATCCCCCACGGCGGCAACACGGCTGCTGCCGTTGCGCGGTCTGCGCGTGCTGGATCTGACGCGGGTGATCGCCGGGCCCGTGGCGACGCGGGCATTGGCGCTGTTAGGAGCCGATGTGCTGCGCATCGATCCGCCGTTCCTGCCCGAGATCGGGTGGCAGTACTTGGACACCTGTCAGGGGAAGCGGAGCACTGTAGCCGATTTGCGTACCGATCTTCCCGTTTTTCGCGAATTGATCAGCAATGCGGACATAATCATCTCTGGTTACCGACCGGGCAGATTGGAACGGCTCGGAGTACGGCCCGGGGAAATGCGGGCGGGAATTGTCTATGGCCGAGTTTCGGCTTGGGGCGAAACGGGACCCTGGGGTGATAGGCGCGGTTTCGACAGCATCGTGCAAGCCGCCTCGGGAATATCGCTCATCGAAGGCGCACATGATAATTCGTCCAGCGAACCATCCGTGGGCGCACTGCCCGCGCAGGCGCTCGACCATGCCAGCGGCTACCTGCTCGCCGCGGGCGTGCTGGACGCGTTGCGGGCCCGGCAGGCCGACGGCGGCGGCCGCGATGTCCGAGTCGCCCTGGCGCGTACGGCATCCTGGCTGCTCGGGGCGTCGGGTCGAACGCCGGACCATGAACCGGCAGCGGCACCCGATCCGAGCTTTGGCGTGTCGCATGGCGCGGTGACCACCGCCGGGCCCGCGCTGACCGGGTATCCAGACTACCCTTGGCCCGCTCGGGATTACGGTTCGGACACAGCCGAGTGGAAAGACCGACCGGAAGGTTCGTAGACGGACCGTATGTATACAACCCGCTGCACGTACACCCGCAATTGCATTCGCGAATTAGGCGAATTCCCTTGCAATTGAGGCCATTCGACACGCCGTGCTTGTCCCCCGCGTGACGTTAATAAATGAGACCCTGAAACCGACACCTATATTGTCGACCCCTATGTCGACATGTGGATGGAGGACGTCACCGTGGACACACCTACTCCCTTGCTCACCGCTGCCGACGGTGCCGGTACGACGGTAGGGAGAAGGGAATGGGCCGGTTTGGCGGTGCTGGCGCTGGCCTGCCTGGTGTATTCGATGGACCTCACCGTCCTGCACCTGGCGGTACCGCAGATCAGCGAGATCCTGCGCCCCACCAGCTCGCAATTGCTCTGGATCATCGACGTTTACGGGTTTCTGGTGGCCGGTCTGCTGCTCACCATGGGGACCATCGGCGACCGCATCGGACGCCGCCGACTCCTGATGGTCGGGGCCGCCGCCTTCGCCCTGATCTCGGTGATCGCGGCATTCGCGCCCTCCGCCCCGGTGCTGATCGGCTGCCGCGCCCTGCTCGGCGTGGCCGGGGCCACCCTCGCGCCCTCGACCCTTTCGTTGATCTTCACCATGTTTCCCAATGCGAATCAGCGATCGGTCGCGGTCGGGGTGTGGGTGGGGGCCTACTCGGTCGGCGGTTCGATCGGCCCGCTGGCGGGCGGCATCATGCTCGAACACTTCTGGTGGGGTTCGGTTTTCCTGCTGGCCGTGCCGGTCATGCTGCTGCTGATCGTGCTCGCCCCGAGAGTGCTGCCCGAATACCGTGATCCCGACGCCGGGCGACTGGATCTGATCAGCGCGGCGCTGTGCACGTGCGGGGTGCTGCTGGTGGTGTTCGGCATGAAGAAGGCCGCGCAGGACGGGCCCGGGCCCGCCGCCATGTCGGCCTTGACGGTGGGTATCGCGATCGGCGCGGTCTTCGTCAAGCGACAGCTCAATACGGCCGAGCCCATGCTGGATCTGCGGCTGTTCCGACTCGGCAGCTTCCGCGCCGCGCTCACCATCAATATGGTCGCGATCTTCGTGGCCTTCGGCTACGCGCTGTTCGTGGGGCAGTATTTCCAACTGGTGCTGGGCATGTCGCCGCTGCGCGCCGGAATCGCCACCATCCCGGCCGGACTCGGATTCATGATCGGATCCCAGTTGGGGCCGCGCATCGGCAAGTTCGTCAGACCCGCGTACATGATCGGGATCGGCATGGCCATGGCGGCGGCGGGCCTGCTGCTGCTGACCCAGATCACCGCCACCGGTGGCGTGGAGTTGACCATCGCGGCCTCGCTGCTGGTGTCCTTCGGGCTCGCACCGGTTTTCGGGATCACCACCGAACTCATCGTGGGCACCGCGCCGCCGGAGCAGGCGGGCGCGGCCTCGGGGCTATCGGAGACGGGGGCCGAATTCGGTGGCGCGCTGGGGATCTCGATCCTCGGCAGCATCAGCATCGCGATCTACCGCAGCCAGCTCAATGCCAGCCTGCCCTACGGGCTGGAGGGCAACGATGCGAACGCGGCGCGCGACACGCTCGGCGCGGCAATGGAAGTCGCGAGGACGCTGCCGGACAAGGTCGGGAGCGCGGTGGCCGCCGCGGCCAAGCACGCGTTTCTCACCGGAATGCATTTGACCGCGGGCATTGCCGCCGGGGCCGCGCTGCTGCTGGCGGTCATCGCCATGACCCGGCTGCGGCACGTGCCGCCCGGTTAGGCGGTTCCTACTTGCCGCGCATCGCCTCGACGGCCGTGCGCAGGGAATCGCCGTCCAGCAGTTCGGCATCGGGGGCGACCAGCTTCTGAATGGCGAGCCCCTGGAAGAGCAGGAACAACAACTGGGCCACGGCCGCCGCCTGTTCCTCACTCAATTCCGGGTGCGCCGCGTGCAGGCTGGTGGCGATATCGCGGTGGGCCACCGCGCTCGCCTGCACCATGAACGCCTGGCGCTCCGGGTCGCGGGCGATCTGAATGCCGTTCTCGGTGCTCAGCAGCAGGCCGTCTCGATTGCGCCGCACGACATCGACGAAACCGTTCCAGATACCGGCCAGCGACTCCCACAGCGACGTACCCTCCCCCGCGTCGCGGATGGCCGCCTCCATGTCGTCACCGATGCGGGTGCCGATGCCGATGGTGATGGCCTCGGTGACCAACTGATCCTTCGAACCGAAGTGGTAGCCGATGGCGGCCAGGCTCACCCCGGCCGCGGTGGCGATATCGCGGGCGGTCACTTTGGCCAGACCGCGGGCCAGCACGGCTTGGCGAGCGCCTTCCAAGAGGTCTTCTCGATTTCCCATAACCCCACCCTACCAGCGTCTTAGACATTTGTTCTAGACAGACGTGCCAAAGTCTGTTAGACATATGTCTTAGACGGACGTACACCCCACACCTTGGAGATCGACATGACCGGCAACACCACTCCCCGCATCCTCGTCGTCGGCGGCGGCATCGCGGGCAATACCCTTGCGCTGCAACTGCTCCGGGCCGGAATCGCCACCACCGTGGTCGAGCGGGCCACCGCTCCCCGACCGGGCGGCCAGGCGGTCGACCTGCGCACCGCCAGCCGCGAGGTCGCCGAACGCATGGGACTCATGCCCGGCATCCGCAAGCTGCAGGTCGACGAGCGCGGCTGGGCCTACGTGGACGAGAGCGGCAAGACCTACGCCCGCATCGACGTGGCCTCCTTCGACGGCGAGGGACCCGCGGCCGAGATCGAGATCTCGCGCGGCGACCTCAACCAGGTCCTGCTCGACCGGATCGCGGAGGTCGGCGGTCCGCTGGACTACCGCTACGGCGACTGGGTCGAGCACATCGCCCAGGACGCCACCGGGGTCGATGTCACCTTCGCCTCCGGCGGCACCGAACGCTTCGAGCTGGTCGTGGCCGCGGACGGCGTGCACTCGGCCACCCGGCGCATGGTCTTCGGTCCCGAGGAGCAGTTCGCCACCCACGTCGGCGGCTACATGGCGTTCTTCACCATGCCGACCCCGGCTGATGCCGAGGAGGGCTGGCTGACCGGATGCTCGATTCCCAGCGCCTCCTTCGCGATTCGCCCCGACCGCGATCCGGCCACCTCGAAGGCGATCATCACCCTGCGGCAGGACTACGACCCGGCGCTGCGCCGGGATCCGGCCGCACAGCAGGCGCGGATTCGCGAAATGCTCACGGGCGCGGGCTGGAAGGCGTCGACCATCCTCGAGGCCATGGAGACCACGCCGGACTTCTACTTCGATCAGCTGGCCCGCATCGATGTGCCGGAACTGTCCAAGGGGCGGGTCACCCTGCTCGGCGATGCCGGGTACTGCGGGTCGCCGCTGACCGGGATGGGGACCGCCATGGCGATGGTCGGGGCGTACCTGCTCGCGGGTGAAATCGCCGCCACCCCGGGCGATCTGGGGCGCGCGCAGGCCCGGTACCAGGAGCTGATCACGCCGTTCCTGGACAAGGCCAAGGAGCTGCCGGGTGGCGGCATCAAGATGATGCTGCCGACCACTCGGTTCGGAGCGGCCATGGCGCGGATGAACTGGCGGGTCATGAGCTCCAAGGCGATGCTGCCGATCACCAAGAAGCTCTTCGCCCCCGCCACCGCCGACTACGTCCTGCCGACGTACTGAGAACCCGGTGCTGTCGACGCCGCCAGCACCGTGCCTCTGCGGTGCCAGCACCGTGCCCGCTACCCTCGACACCGTGCGGCAGAAGATCCTCATGGACAACGACACCGGCATCGATGATTCCCTGGGCCTGCTCTACCTCCTGGCCTCCCCCGAGGCCGAGATCGTCGGAATCGCCTCCAGCGCGGGCAATGTGCCCGCGCCGCAGGTGGCCTCGAACAATCTCGCCCTGCTCGACCTGGTTCGCGCCCCCGAGCTGGAAGTGGCCCAGGGGGCGCTGACCCCACTCGCGGTGCCGCTGCGGACCACCGAGGACACCCACGGTCCGCAGGGCGTGGGATACGCCGAGCTGCCGCCGACCACCCGGACCCTGTCCGACCGGTCGGCGGCGCAGCTGTGGGTGGACCTGGTGCGCGAACATCCCGGCGAGATCGTGGGCCTGTGCACCGGCCCGCTCACCAATCTGGCGCTGGCGCTGCGGATGGAACCGCAACTGCCGCAACTGTTGCGGCGGCTGGTCATCATGGGCGGCGCGTTCAACCATCCGGGCAACACCACCCCCACCAACGAGTGGAATGTGCACGTCGACCCGGAGGCGGCCAAGGAGGTCTTCGACGCCTTCTCCGCGGCGCCGGCGGACCGGCGGCCCATCGTGTGCGCGCTCGACATCACCGAGACCATCGAGATGCGGCCGAAACACCTGGCGCTGTTGGCCGAACGGGCCGGGAGCACACCGGTGGAGCTGGTCACCGAGAACGATCCGCCGGAACAGCGGTCGGCGGCGAGCAATCCGCTGGTCCGGTATCTGACCGATGCGGTCCGGTTCTACTTCGACTTCCACAAGCTCTACGACCAGGGCTATCTGGCGCACATGCACGATCCGTTCGCGGCGGCCGTCGCCCTGGATCCGAGTCTGGCCGTCACCAAGCCCGCGACCGTGGACGTGGAGCTGGCCGGGACCATCACCCGCGCCACCACGGTCGCCGACTGGGCGGGCATGTGGGGGCGGGAACCCAACGCGGACATCGTGGTCGCGACCGATCCGGAGGCGTTCTTCGACCGGCTCATCAGCCGGGTCGGCGATTACGCGCGGACGGTGTTCGCGGATCAGGACGCCAGCAAGTGACCGACGAGCCCGACCTGGATTACGTCACCGCTTTCTGGACCCGGCTCGGACTGCCCGGAATCATCGACGTCCACACCCATTTCATGCCCGAACAGGTGCTGCGAAAGGTGTGGGGCTACTTCGACGCGGCCGGGCCGCTGATCGGCCACCGCGAGTGGCCCATCACCTATCGCGATGAAGAGCAGGTGCGGTTGAAGACCTTGCGCGGCTTCGGGGTTCGCGCGTTCACCTCGATGGTCTACCCGCACAAGCCGGACATGGCGGCCTGGCTCAACCAGTGGTCGGCCGACTTCGCCGCCCGCACCCCGGATTGCCTCCACACCTCGACCTTCTACCCCGAGCCCGGCGCGGCCGAGTACGTGCGCGCCGCCATCGAGGGCGGCACTCGAATCTTCAAGCTGCACATCCAGGTCGGCCACTACCACCCGGCCGACCCACTCCTGGACGAGGTCTGGTCCATGATCCAGGACGCCGCCATCCCGGTGGTCATGCACTGCGGATCCGGCCCCGCGCCGGGCGAATTCACCGGCCCGGGACCCATGTCCCAACTGCTGCACCGCTTCCCGCGACTGCGCCCCATCATCGCCCACATGGGTGCACCCGAATACAGCGAGTTCCTGGACTTGGCCGAGTCCTACGACGGTGTCCTGCTCGACACCACGATGAACTTCACCGACTTCTTCGACGCCGCCGAGTTCCCCGTGACCGAACTCCCCCGCCTGCAAGCCCTGGGCGATCGCATTCTCTTCGGCAGCGACTTCCCCAACATCCCCTACCCGTACGGCCACGCCCTCCAAGCCCTCGAACGCCTGAGCCTGGGCGAGGATTGGCTGCGCCGCGTCTGCCACGACAACGCGGCGCACCTGTTCGCTATCGACTAGCCCGTCGGCGCGTCTATCCGAAACACCGGATAGTCCGGCGCGATTCGCTCGTACTCGGCCGGTGCGGCGTCGCGGCCCACCGGAATGTGCGGACGCGCACCGGGCGCGACGCGCAGATACTGCCACAGGATCGGCGCCCGCCGTTCGGGCGCGACCTCGGTCAACTCGACCTGCTCGCGTCGGCCGTGACGCAACAGGGCCCGGCCCTGGGCCGCCCGCAGATTGCGGACCCAATTGGTGCGCGGACCCAGCATGGACACGATGTAGCGGCGTCCCTCGAATTCGGTGAGGACCACGGGAAACCAGATGATCCGGCCACTGCGACGGCCGCGCACCCCGAGCGCCGCCACCCGGCGCGGCCAAATGCCCGCCGCGAACAGACCGGCACCGAGCCGATTCTGCAGGCGCGCGAAGGCATTCGGCCGCCCCGACCGGTACAGCCGACGCAGGTAGTCGTCGTACCACCGCATGACGGCTATTCCGCGGACTTGACTTCCACCGACTTGGCGGCCGGTTGCGGTTCGGCCAGTGGCACCGTGACAGTGAGAATGCCCTTGCCGTAGGTGGCCTCGACGCCCTCGTCCTGAGCGCCCGCGGGCAGGGTCACGGCCCGCACGAACGAGCCGTAGCTGAACTCCGACCGGCCCTTCTCCACATGCCGCTCGCTGCGCTCGGCCCGGATCGCCAACTGGCCGTTCTGGATCGAGACCTCGATGTCCTTGGCGGGATCCTCCACCCCGGGAATCTCGGCCCGGACCACATACCGGCCCTCCTCCACCGCGTCCTCGAGCCGGAGCAGGAAGGTCCCGAAGCCCGGGGACGCGGGGCGCAGCATGCTGTTCCAGAGATCGTTGAAGTCCGACAGCATCGGGACATGCTGGCGGTGTGCGGGCAACAGACTCATGATCGTTCCTCCGAAGAGCACAATGATTCCGACACAACGGATTTCACTCTTCGCGGGAGATCGATCCAAGGGCATCGAGTCAGTCCTCGGCGGGACCGAAGTCCTCACCACGCCATGCCGCCGGCGTGATCGGACCGGGCCGACAGGGTGGTGACGACACCCCGAGGCGACCGTGCGCGCGCCGCCGCGGCGGGCGGCGCGTCTGCCACGATGAGACCCAACGTTCTGTTTATGCGAACCTCACGAGAGGCGGGTCGGTCATGCGGTTGGTCGCGGAGATCCTGGTTGGGTTGTTGGCCGCGTTGCATGTGTACATCTTGGTGTTGGAGATGTTCTTGTGGACCACACCGCGGGGGCGGGCGGCCTTCGGGACGACGGCGCAGTTCGCCGAGGAGACGAAGGCGTTGGCCGGGAATCAGGGGTTGTACAACGGGTTTTTGGCGGCGGGGCTGATCTGGGGGTTGATCGCTTCGGATCCGACGGGGCAGGCCGCGAAGATCTTCTTCGCGGCCTGCGTGGTGGTGGCCGGGCTTTACGGCGCGGCGACCGCCAATCGTCGGATTCTGTTCGTGCAGGCGCTGCCGGGGGCGATCACGTTGATCGCCGTGCTGATCGCCGGTTAGCGCGCCGCGCTGAGGGCGATCTTGGCGTTGCGGCCGGGGCGCTCGCTGGCGGCGGCGGCTTCGGCCGCTTCCTCGAGCGGGTAGGTGCCCTCGACGGGGAGGTCCAGGACGCCCTGGGCGGCCAGGGTGACCAGCTCGGTGATGAGGCGGCGGCGCTCGTCGCCGCCGATCTCCTCGGCGCGCTTGGAGCCCCAGAAACCCTTGACCACGGCCTGTTTGAAGATCAGCGGGCCGGGGTTGAGGACCATCGGCTGGCCCGAGAGCGCGCCGAAGGTGATGAGTTCACCGCGCGGGCCGAGCAGGGAGAGCAGGTCATTGGCGGCCTTGCCGCTGACCTGGTCGACGGCGCGCACGATGGGTTCGCCGCCGGTCAGTTCCGCGGCGCGCTCCTGCCAGCCTTCGGACTCGGTGTCGAGTACCGGTTCGAAACCCAACTCCCGCAAGGACTTCGCGGACGCGGCGCTGCGCACGAGGTTCAGCACCTTCACACCGCGAGCCCGCGCGAGCAGGTTCAGCAGGCGACCGACCGCGCCATTGGCCGCATTGACCGCAATCCACTGCCCGGCTTCGACATTCAGATCCTCGAGCAGCATGAGCGCGCTCAAGGGCATGGCCAGCAGCTGGCTGGCGGTCGCGTCGGACACCGAGTCCGGCACCGGCACCACGCCGCCCGCCTTGGCCACGAAGTATTCCGCCCACGCGCCCTGCACACCCGAAACCGTCACGCGCTGACCGATTTCCAGGCCGGTGACACCCTCGCCGAGGGCGTCCACGCGACCGACGGCCTCGGTGCCGGGCACGGCGGGCAGTTCCGGCCGATAGCCGTAGATGCCACGAATAATGGCCAGGTCGTGATTGTGGATCGGGGCCAGCGTGGTGGCGATGCGCACCTCGCCCGGTCCGGGCTCGGGCACGGGCCGCTCACCCGCAGTCAAGACATCCTTGGGCTCGCCGAACTGTTCGATGACTACCGCACGCATGCTCATCCTCCTCAGTCCTCGACCACGATGACGTCGACATCGATGTTTCCACGGGTGGCATTGGAGTACGGGCACACCTGGTGCGCCTTGTCCGCCAACACCCGCGCCGCATCGAGCGGCAGATGCGGCAGCGACACCTCGAGGGTGACGGTCAGGCCGAAGCCGCCGGTCTCGTTGGGGCCGATGCCCACCTTCGCGCCGACGGCCGAATCGTCGACATTCTCCTTGGTGGCACGCGCGACGGTGCGCAGCGCCGAGTGGAAGCAGGCCGCGTACCCGGCGGCGAAGAGCTGCTCGGGGTTGGTGCCGATACCGTTGCCGCCCATCTCCTTCGGGATCGACAGGTCGAATTCGACCTTGCCGTCATCGGTGCGGACGTGCCCGTTGCGGCCGTCACCGGTCGCCAGGGCCTCGGCGGTGTAGAGCACGCTCATCGGTCGTTCTCCTTCGATCGGGTATGGGTGGTCAGCGCCTCGGTGAGTCGGCGCAGGGTGGTTCGGAGTTCGGACAGTTCGTCCAGGGACATGCCGGTGATCTCCTCGGACTGCCCGGGGATATGGCATGCGGCCGAGCGCAATTCACGACCGCGCTCGGTCAGGGTGATCTCGACGCGGCGCTCGTCGGCCGTCGAACGCCGACGCGCGACGAAACCGGCCGATTCGAGCCGTTTCAGCAGGGGCGACAGCGTGCCGGAGTCCAATTCCAGCGCCGAGCACAGATCGCCCACGGTCCGGCCGTCGCGCTGCCAGAGCGCGAGCAGGACCAGGTATTGCGGATAGGTGACGCCGAGCGAGTCGAGCTTGGGTCGATACATGGCCGTCATCGCTCGCGATGCCGCGTAGAGCGCGAAGCACAGCTGGTTCTCCAGCACCTGCTCTTCTGCCATGTCCAACAAAGTAGCCAACAATTAGATTGTGCACAATGCATCTGGCCGTCTCGTCCGTCACACCCCGCGGCGACCAGGACAAGGACCGGTACCGATCACCGGGAATCCCCCTCGCCGACGGCCGGATTGGCGCTACCTTCCACTAGAACCCGTTCTAATAGGGGAGTCAGGAGTGGCGATGACGCACGAGGTAGTGAGCCGGGTCGAGGAGCTGTCGGGGCAGTTGGCGGCGACCGCCGACGAGACCGAGCGGCTGGGGAAGCTCGCCGACGAGAGCGTGAAGCTGATCCGGCAGGCCGGGGTCATGCGGCTGCTGCAGCCCACCGACTTCGGCGGGTACGCGGCCCATCCGCGCGACTTCGCCGAGGCGGTCATGGCCGTGGCCAAGCACTGCGGATCGACCGGGTGGGTGTGCGGCGTGGGCGGGGTGCATCCGTGGGAGATGGCGCTCATGGACCGGCGGCTGCAGAACGAGGTGTGGGGCGAGAATCCGGATACCTGGATCGCCTCGCCGTACGCGGCGCAAGGTGTCGCGACACCCGTCGACGGCGGGTTCACCCTGCGCGGGCGGTGGCAGTTCTCCTCGGGCACCGACCACTGCGACTGGATCTTCCTGGGCGCGCTGACCGGTGACGCCGAGGGCAATCCGATCCTGCCGCCCAAGGTCATGCACGTGGTGCTGCCGCGCAGGGACTACACGATCGTGGACGACTCGTGGGATGTGATCGGGCTGCAGGGCACGGGCAGCAAGGACATCATCGTCGACGGGGCGTTCATTCCGTCGTATCGGACCATCGAGTTCGACGCGGTCGCCGAGGGCGAGATCGCCGCCGAGCGGGCCGGGCGCACCGACACCGTGTACAAGCTGCCGTTCTGGGCCATGTTCCCGCTCGGGATCACCGCGGCGGTGGTCGGCATTGCCGAGGGGGCGCTCGCCGCGCATCTGGATTACCAGCGCGATCGCGTCACCGCCATGGGCACCCGAATCAAGGACGACCCGTACGTGCTGTCGGCCATTTCGGAGGCCGCGGCCGATATCGCGGCGTCGCGCACCCAGCTGCTGGACGGTGTCAGCCGTCTGTACGACAAGGCCGAGGCGGGCGAGGAGATCACCTTCGCCGATCGTTCCCTCGTGCGCCGCAATCAAGTTCGCTGCGCTTGGCGGGCGGTGTCGGCGGTGGACGAGATCTTCGCGCGCTCGGGCGGCAATGCGGTGCGGCGGCAGAATGTCATGCAGCGGTTCTGGCGGGACGCGCACGTGGGATTGCAGCACGCGATTCACACGCCCGGATCGCTGTATCACTCAACGGCATTGACGATCATGGGCGTCGAACCCGAGGGCCCACTGCGCGCCATGATCTGAAAATCCTCCGAACCACGCCCGACGGCCCTGCTTACGGGCCGTCGGCGTGGTTGATGCCGTAGGTTTGCCACCGAACGTGTCCGGAGAGCGGTTCGGGTGGCGAGGAGGCAGGGTGGCGCGGGCCGACGGTGGCGGGAGCGGAACGGCGCTCCGCACTGACCTGCCCTTGTCCGCGGCCCAATTGCGCTGGTGGGTGGCCCAACAGCTGTTCCCGGCGGTACCGAACACCGTGGCCATGTACATGGACCTCACCGGGGCGCTGGAGCGGGAATTGCTCCAGGAGTGCGGCGCACGGGCGGCCCGTGAGCTGGAATCCCCGCTACTGCGGTTCCGGCTGGTCGAGGGGTATCCGCGGCAGTACACGGACCCGGACGCGTTCGAGCCCGCGCCGTTCGTGGATCTGACCGATCGACCCGATCCGCTGGCGGCCGCGCGGGAATGGATGGAGCGGGACTACGGCTCGCCCCTGGACCTGCTCGCGGATCCGCTGACCGTGGCCAGGGTGTTCCGGCTCGGACCGCAGCGGCATCTGCTGTATCTGCGCAGTCACCACATCGTCCTGGATGGATTGGGCGCGGCGGCGCTGCTGCGCCGGACCACCGAGTTGTACAGCGCCACACTCGATTCCGACCCAAAGGTCAGGAACGAGCCCGCTTTCCTGACGGTCGCCGACATCCTCGATGACGAACGCGAGTACCTCACCTCCGCGCGTGCCCGCGCCGATCGCGCGTACTGGTCGGCGGAACTGGCCGGAATGGCCGAGCCCGCCCGCCTGGTCTCCTCCCCCGCCGCCCCGGCTCCGCGACCGCATCGGGTGGCCGCCGAGGTGCCGGAGACGATCGCGACCCGGCTGCGCGAGCTGCGCCAGGACGCGGGAATCGCCTTCCCCGAGCTCACCATCGCGGCCTTCGCCTGCTATCTGGCCGGAATGACCGGCTCCGACGAGATCGTCCTGTCGCTGCCCGTGCCCGCGCGCCCGACGGCGGCGCTGCGGCGTTCGGCCGGGACGGTGTCGAATGTGGTGCCCTTGCGGCTGACCGGGATTCGCACCGCGACCGGCGGCGAGGTGATCGAGCAGGTGCGGGCCAAGGTGGTCGGGGCACTGCGGCATCAGCGGTATCGGTACGAGGACATGCTGCGCGACAGCGGGGAAAACCATACGGTGCGGGGCAGTTTCGGGCCGGTGGTGAATATGCTGCGGTTCGTCGAGCAGCCGCGGGTCGGGCCGCTGAGCGCCGAGGTGCGGTTGTTGTCGCTGGGGCCGGTGGAGGATCTGCTGGTCAACGGGTATCAGCTGGGGCCCGATGAGCGGACGATCACGCTTGATATGCAGGCGAATCCGGAGCTGTACAGCCGGGAGACGCTGGTCTGGCATCACGAGCGGTTTCTGGAGTATCTCGAACGGTTCCTGTCGGACCTGAGGCAGCTGGTGCCTGGCATCGAACTGCCGGGGCCCACGCCGGTCGCCGCGCAGGATCGGACCTATCGACTACTGCCGGACCTGCTGCGATCGAACCTCGTCCGCTCCCCCGATTCGGATGCGGTCGCGCTCCAGGACGGCACACGGACCTGGACGTACCGCGAATTCGACGAGCTGTCCTCACGCTGGGCCCGCGAGCTGATCGAAAACGGTGTCGGCCCTGGCGAATTCGTGCTCGTGGCCGTGCCGCGGTCTGCCGAATCGGTGCTGGCGGTGTGGGCGGTCGCGAAGAGCGGGGCGGCCTTCGTGCCGATCGATCCCACCGATCCGGCACGGCGTTTGCGGACGGTCGCGGCGGATTCGGGTGCGCGGGTGGGTATCACGGTGTCCTCGGTGCACGCCGACCTGCCAGAGGAGCCGATCTGGCTCGAACTCGACGATCCCGAACTCGGTGCGCGGGTGGCACAGCGGTCGGGTGCGCCCGTGCGCGACGATGACCGAACGCGACCGCTGCACGCGGAGCATCCGGCGTATCTGATCTACACGTCCGGGACCACCGGTACGCCCAAGGGTGTGGTGGTCAATCATCGCGGGCTCGGATCACTCACCGATTACATCGTCGACCACTATGCGGTGGATGCGAATTCGCATGTGCTGCATGCCCACGCGCCATCCTTCGACGCGCACCTGCTGGAGTTGCTTGCTGCCTTCGCGGCGGGAGCGCGGCTGATTGTCGAGCCGACGGGCGTGGTCGCCGGGGTCGAGCTGACGCGATTGCTGAATGCCGCGCGCATCACCCATTTCCTGACCACACCGGCGGTGCTGGCGACGCTGGACCCGTCGAACGTGCCGACACTACGGACCGCCGTGGTCGGCGGTGAGGCATGCCCCGCCGAGTTGGTTCGGCGTTGGGCACCTACGGTGAGTCTCTTCAATGGCTACGGGCCGACCGAAACCACCATCATGGCAACGCAGTCGGCGGCATTGAGTCCTGACCGGCCGGTCACCATCGGCCCGGCCCTGCCCGGTGTGCAAGCGTTCGTTCTCGATTCCCAGCTCCGCCCGGTCCCACCCGGCGGCCACGGCGAGCTCTACCTGGGCGGTCCGGGCGTGGCCCAGGGATATTTGCGTCGGCCTGGCGCGACTGCCGAGCGATTCCTTGCCAGTCCGTTCGGAATCGGCGAACGGCTGTATCGCACGGGCGATCTCGTCAGCGGCGAGGTGGACGGCAGCCTGGTGTTCCTCGGCCGTGCCGACGATCAGCTGGCGGTGCGCGGACGGCGGGTGGAAGCCGGTGAGGTCGCGGCGGCGCTCATGACCCTGCCCGAGATATCGCAGGCGGTCGTGACGGTGGACGACGCAACGACCGGCGTCCGGTTGATCGGCTACGTCGTTGCGGCACAAGACGTTCGCCTGGACACCACCGCATTGGTTCGCCGCCTGCGCACGCTGCTGCCCGCAGCCCTCGTGCCCGCGCAACTCGTGGAACTGGATCGTCTCCCGGTCACCGCGCACGGCAAGGTCGACCGCGCCGCACTGCCACCGCCACCAAGCGCCCACCGCGAGTACCGTGCTCCCGAAACCGAGTTGCAGCGATTGGTCGCCGAGCATTTCGCCTCGGCCACTGAGACCGAGCGCGTCGGGCTCGACGACGACTTCTTCGAACTCGGCGGCAATTCGCTACTGGGCGTGGCAGTTTCGGCCGAATTGTCGGCGGCCACCGACCTGCCGGTCACGGTGCGCTGGCTCTACACCGCCCCCACCGTTGCCGAGCTCGCCGAGCGGATGGCTGCCCACGATGGCACCACGGCCTCCGACGATGCCCTGGGCGCGGTACTCACCTTGCGCCGCAATGGTTCCGGCGCTCCCCTGTTCTGTGTGCATTCGGCCGTCCCGCTGGCCTGGTGCTACGCGGGTCTGGCCCAATACATCCACGACAGGCCGGTATTCGGCCTCCAGGCTCTCGATTCGAGCGGTGACCCGCAGCCCGCCAGCTCGATCGACGACCTGGCCGGTGGCTATGTCGAGGAGATCTTGCGTGTCCAGCCGGAGGGGCCGTATCACCTGCTCGGCTGGTCGCTGGGCGGGCAGATCGCCCATGCCATCGCCGTCCGATTGCGCGCCCGGGGTGCGGACGTCGCCACCTTGGCCATGCTCGACAGCATCGTCTTCCCCGATGACATGCCGCCCCCGCCCATCCCGCGCATGCGTGATCTGCTCACGCACCTGCTCGGCGATGAGCCCGAGGACGGCGACGACCTCCCCGAGGTGACGGCCGAGCAGGCGGCCGCCGAATTGGCCACGTCCGGAGCGTCTTTCGGTTCCGGCCTCACCGCCGAACAACTGACCCGCCTGCATCGCGGCTACGTCGACGGCGTCCAACTGTCGGCTCGATACCGCCCGGCCGTCTTCGACGGCGACCTCCTCTACTTCTCCGCGACCCGCGGCATGACCGAGTCGATCGACTCCGGCATCTGGCGTCCCTACGTCACCGGAACCCTCACCGAGCATCCGGTCGCCGCCACCCACGCCCAGCTCACCAATGCCGACGTGGTCGCGGTCATCGGCCCGATCCTGGCCGCCCACCTCGAAGGCCGCGCGTGAGGACCGGATCGCGCACGGACGTGCGATGGTTCAACGTCTACGAGGATCCGGAGCAGTGGGATCGCCAGGGCGAGGCGGCCGGAATCCTCACCCGATGGGTGACCGACCACCTCATGCGACCCCATCCCGACCTGGGCCGCCCCGGGCCGGTCTGCCCGTTCGTGCGGAGCAGTGTGGGACGGCAGCTGTTCTGGGCCGGGCTCGTCGAGGGTGGCGACGAGCTGCCCATCGAACGCATGAGCCTCGTCATCGAGGATGCTTTCGAGCTGTATCGCGCTCTGCGGCAGGCTAATCCGGCCGATGCTCGCGGTTTGACGCTCGTCACCGCCTTCCCGGGACTCACCCGCTACGACCTGATCGATGCGGTCCATCAGAGCCGCAAGACCGAGGTGGTGTCCCAGGGCATGATGCTCGGCCAGTTCTATCCCGGCTGTGCGGTGCCCGGACTGTGGGACCGCGACTTCCATCCTTTGGACGCCCCGCTTCCCATGTTGGTGCTGCGAGCGATGATGAGCACGGATTTCCCGTTCCTGGCGGCCCGCTCGGACTGGCTCTACGCTTACTTCACCCAGCTCGCCCCCGACCTCCCCCGCAACCTCCGTCGTTCGATAGCTGAGCGGATGCGAGTATCCGAAGCAGAGGCGGGCGAGATCACCGCACTGCGCGCACATTCCGCCGACGAACACGCGCGGTGATGACGGAAAATGCGCGCTAGCGGCGAGATACTCCATTCATGCATCGGCTGTCGCGCTCCCTCATTGCCCTGATCGCCACATTTGCTGCACTCATGCCCGTCACCGCCGCCACCGCTTCGGCGGCCCCGGGCGACGGTGCCGCCATCCTCGATGTGCGTCCGCTGGGCGGCCGCCTGTACGAGGTGACCGTCTACTCCCCGGCAATGAACCGAACCATCCCGGTGTGGGTCTCCCACCCCGACTTCCCCGCCCCGGCCCTCTACCTGCTCAATGCGGTGGACGGGGGCGAAAGCGGCGGCCCGTGGTCCAACCGCACGGATGTCGCGCAGTTCTTCGCGGACAAGCCGGTCAATGTGATCACGCCGATCGGCGGCCGGGCCAGCTTCTACACCGATTGGATCTCCGACGATCCCACCCTCGGCCGGAATATGTGGTCCACCTTCCTGATTCACGAACTCCCGGCGCTGTTGGAATCGCGCTTCCAGATGACGGGGCGCAATGCGGTGGCGGGCGCATCGATGTCGGCCACGTCCGCGCTGGATCTCGCACTCGACGCACCCGGCATGTACCAAGCGGTCGGCTCCTACAGTGGCTGCCCGCGGACGAGCGACGCACTGGCCCGCACCTATGTCCGCTCCGAGTTGGGCACGTTCGGTGCGAATGCCACCAATATGTGGGGCGCGGACGACAATCCGGCCTGGGCCGCGCACGATCCGGTGCTCAACGCGGAGCGGCTGCGGGGTGTGGCGCTCTACATTTCCGCGGGGAACGGGAGTCCGGGAGTGCATGAAGGGCTCTTCGATCCGTCCATTGCGGGGGACGTGGGGAGGTTGGCGGATCGGATGGCGGTTGGTGGGGTTATGGAGTCGGTAGTTAGGGAATGCACGGATTCGCTTGTTGGGCGGTTGAATTCGTTGGGGATTCCGGCGCAGGTGGCTTATCGCAATGGGACTCATGCATGGCCTTATTGGCAAGATGATTTGCATGATTCTTGGCCATTATTCGCGGCGGCGCTGGGGGTTTAATTGAAAATGCTTGTATCACTTTATAATTCGATCGAAATGGCGTTCGAATTGGGGTAGAATAGGGGTATGGCCTGGGGTGGAGCGGTTTCCGAGAGCATCACGATCGCGCAAGCGGTCGCGATGCTCTCGGCCGCGACCGACGCCCTGCTCGCGAATTCGCTCGACGGTGTCAGCGATGACGAATTCATTGCGGTGAT